>JAHDQW010000010.1 GCA_018433585.1 Candidatus Praeruminimicrobium purgamenti | reverse complement strand
GATAAGGGCAGGAGGAAGGGAAGAGGCGTTTGATTTAGGATTTGGTTATGAATTTACGTTTGCGAACAATACGAAGCTGATAATAGATTATGCGTTGGAACTGCCGATGGAAGTAGAAGAGACGATGGGTTCGCATTTTGTGGGATTATCGTTCAGGTTTGACTAGAGAAAAGAAAAGTAAAAGCAAATAGAAAAAGAGAAGAAGGCGGCCGGATAAATCCGGTCGCCTTCTTCGTTTAAACATTTAATAATAATTAATCTTTTTTACTGTTTAGAGTTACTTCGCCTGATTCCAGTACGCTTGTTTTTTTGTTCTTGTCTTTTATGATTAGATTGCCGTTTTCGTTTATGTCTACGGCTGTTCCTGTCTGTGTTTTATCGTCTTTAAAATAAGTTATTTCTTTACCTAAAACAAGAGAATATTCTTTATATCTTTCAATAAGGTTTTTATCTGAAAGATTTTCATATAATTCAAAAAAATTATTTATCAGTTCCGCTATAATTTGGTTTCTGGAGATATTCTCAGGGAATAAAGAACTTGCGGTTCTTTTTAAATCTTCCGGGAACCGCTCTTCGGCAGTTTTAATATTTATACCTATGCCTGTGACTGCGCTTTCAACAATACCGCTTTCAAAATCGCTTACGGCTTCGGTAAGTATGCCGCATATTTTTTTCCCGTTTAAAAAGATATCGTTAACCCATTTGATTTTTGGTTCGCTGCATGTTGTTTTTTTGATCGTATCGCAAACGGCTACGGCTGCGGCTATTGTGATAAGAGATGTATCGGATATTTTTTTTTGAGGTTTTAAGATAATGCTTAAATATATGCCGGTGTCAGCGGGAGAAAAGAATGTTCTTCCGAATCTTCCTCTTCCTGCTTTTTGTTCGTTTGCTATGATAATAGTTCCGTGTTTTGCTCCGTCAATAATGATTTTTTTTGCATATGTGTTTGTCGAATCGAGAATTTTATAAATTTGTACAGTGAATTTTTTATACTTTTCGGATAAAAAAATTTTAATTCCTTCATATGATATTATATCGCTGTTTTCGTTTAATTTATATCCTTTATTAGTTGACGCATCAATGATATATCCGTCTTTTTCGAGGGATTGGATTGTTTTCCAAACAGCTGTTCTCGAAACGGATAGTTTGTCCGCCAGTTCCTGCCCTGATATTGAACAGTCTCTGTTTTTTTCAAGAATTTCAATAATTTTGTTTTTTAAACGCATAAAAAATCCCGAGAATAAATAATTAACCGGCTATATTATATCAAATCTGATATTATTGAGTTAGAAAGAAAAAAAGCTTCTTCGGTCAAAGAAACTCTGTCATTCTTTATGTGGAGAAAACCTTCTTTTAAATATTTATCAATAATATGCTTTTTGTCGTTAAAATATTTAATATGTACGCCTTCCGATAATCTTAATCCGAGCATTATAGTTTCGGTATTATAAACCGCATCATTGATATATTCTTTCTCAATGCAAGCATCTTTCCCGCCAAGAATGCTATTGATATATTCGTTAATATTTATATTGTTTTTAAAACGATATCTTTTGTAATATGACGCTGCGGCGGCTCCAAGACCCACATATTCATTGTTCTGCCAGTATGTTTTATTATGTTTTGAGTATTTTTGATCTCTTGCCCAATTTGAAATTTCATAATGGGATAAGTTATTGTTTTTAAATTTAATGCAGGCAGTTTCATACATTGCTCTTTGCAGTTCAGGATTTGTTTCTGTTTTTTGCAGATAAAATTTTGTTCCTTTTTCTATTGTTAAAGGATATAGTGAAATATGGCTTGAATTAAAATTCAACACAGTATCAAGAGTTTTTTCCCAGTCTGTTAATGTTTGGTCTTGTATTCCGTACATAAGATCTATGTTAATATCGGTAAATCCTTTTTTGAGCGCGCTCCCGTATGCTTGTTTAAATTTGTCAAAATTATGAAGTCTTCCAATATTTTCCAAAAGTTTGTCATTTGCGGTTTGTAATCCGAAACTGAGTCTTGAGACATTTTCGTTGTACAACAGATGCAGTTTGTTGTTTTCGGCTGACTCCGGATTTAATTCTACTGTAAATTCCTGCAATTTAGAAACATCAAAAATATTTTTAATATTCTCAATAAGTTTTTTCAGTTGTTCGCAGGACAATACGGAAGGAGTTCCTCCGCCTATATATACTGTTGAAATCGCAATTTTTTTGTATGAGAGAGCTTCTTTTATGAGCGCTGAAATATATTTGTCAGCCAAGGCGGCATCATATTGTACGGATACGAAATCGCAATAAAAGCATTTTCTTTTACAGAATGGAATATGAATGTATAAGCCTGTCATTTTTTTATTTTTTTGAAGAACCGCCGAATTTTATTCTTTGTTCTATCATTAATTTTTTTTCAGGTTCATATAAAGGATTGTTTGACTGTAATCCATAGGTGCCCTTTAAAAATAAATCTTTGTTCAGTCTGAATGACATTTCAACGGCATGTTTTAAATCGATTTCTCTTTCTATCTGGTCAAACGTTACCGAATATCCTACAAGCAGCAGTCTGTTAATATTTTTTTCAACGGAATATTTCATCCCATAGAGCAGTTCTGCGATAGTAGGTTCTTCTTTTGAACTTATCTGAAGATTATCCTGATTGATATATCCTAATCTTACGTTATCCACAATGCCTGTCTTTTTTAGTACGGTATTTGCCAAAGGAGTAGCTATATTAGAACCAAACAGCCTTACAATTTGCTGTTTTACTAAGAAATCAGTGCTTGTGTCCATTAAATTTGCTTTGCTCGGGTCTGTTTTTGTTAAACGCGCAAGAACTTTATTTGATTCCATTGTAGGATCATCCTTGGATATAAATCTTGTTTTTATATCTTTCATGCTTGATCTGTCAACTTGGACTTTAATAACTTCGGCTTCGCTTGCGCCTGATGAGAAGACTTGGGTATCTGCTTCTCCGGAAATAAACATCTCATTGTTTATGATTTCAATTTTTGTATTTATAATGTCAAATTCATTACCCATATAAGAAAGTATCCCGTTGTTTGATTCGATAATGCCGTTTGCATTGATGTCGTCTATTTTTCCCTTTAGATTTATTTTTCCTTTCAAAAAGACATTTGCAAAAGTATTTTCATATCTTGTATCCGTATCGGCTATAAGATCTATATCTATTTTTAAGTTTTTGAATAAGTCTTCCATGTCGACGGAAGATGTTTTTGGATTGTCTATTGGAGACGGATAACAAAATCTCGTATTCTTTAACTCAGCCCATCCTGTCAAAGTCAAATCATTCGGATTGCCGTGAAGCTTAAAATTAAATCTGGGATTTCCTTTTGAAAAATTTGTGAGAACCTGTGTTTTTTCTATTTTTAAAAGTCCTGATGTCGGAATAGGAAGTTCGTGAAATATAAGAGGGATGCCTTTTTTGGACGTAAAAACGGATAAGTCATAGAAAGAAGGAGTAAAGCCGTTGAATTTAACTTTGCCTTCAACGTCCAGTACTCCGGACCCTGATTTTAACGAAAACTTTTTAATTTCAAAAATGCTTTTTTTCCATGCGATGTCTACATTTAAATTTTTAATTTTATGTATGTATGAATCTGTAACAAGATTTGCCGCTGTAACGGTTAAATTGCCTGTATTTGAAATATTTTTTCTGGTTCCTGAAAGAATGCCTTCAAGTTTAAGATTGCCTTTTTTTGTCTCAATTATATCTTTTGTAAGACTTTTTAATGTTGTTAATTTTGTATCAATCAATTCATAACGGACGTCGACTTTTTTATTCATCATTTGGTTTTTGAGTTCAGGGTCTATCCAAAAAGGAAAGAATCCCGTTATCTTGGCCGTATATTCGTCTTTTTTCTGTATTTTAAATTCATTTATATTTAATGTGTTGTTTTTTGCGTTCAGATTGACATTAAAATTGTCATAAGGGATGCCGTGAATCTCTCCGTTTTTTGAATTAAGGCTGCAAGTTATATAAGGTTTTGATATCTCTCCTGAAGCTTTCAGTTTGATGTCTATATTGCCGGACATGTCAAAAGGCAAGTCAAAGATATCGGTCAGAACTGAGGAATCAAGAGCTTTGCCTTCTAAATCTACGTTAAGATTGCTGGAAGTTGAATTTCCGGTAAAATTACAAATCTGGCTTCCGTAACATACTGCAAATTTTTCAAACTGTATTTTAGGATAATTAAGAAAATTCATTATGCCGGAAATTTTCATATCCTGCTGAACCGGCGTATCAATGCGTATTTTTTTGTTGGAAAATAAGTAATTCAATTGTAACGTATTAATTTTTGCTCTGTTAAGCCAGACGTTATCAAGTTCTATGTTCCCTTTGTAGGAATAGTTGTTTTTGATTCCGTCTATTTTTATATTCCCGAAAATATCAAAAGGCCCTAAATGTAAGTTTACAATGTTAAGTGTTGAAGAAAATGCTCCGCTTTGTATATCGAAAGTTCCGGATAATACTTTTACTTCAGTATCTGATGTTTTTACAGCTGCCTGTTTTACTACGACTGATTTTTTGTAAATTAATATTTGGGAATTAAGAGAATTAAATTTTGCAGATTTCACATATACGGTGTCGCTGAATAAGTTAATATAACTTTTTAAATCTGATATTTTTCCGTATATTGTTCCGTTACCGTAGAATGTTCCTGAAACAGGCGTTGTTGTATTAAGATATTTGTTAAGTATTTCTTCTGTTATATTTTTAAAATTGATTTTTATGTTGTTTTTGTTTCTGCCGATTAAGCCTGAACCGTTTAAGACTGCTTTATCGGAAGATATATTTAAATCTTGTAAAACAGTTTTGCCTTCTTTCCCTGATATTTTAGCGTTCAAAGTATATTTTAAAAAAGAGATAACGCCTCTTTTTATGCTTGCTGTTATTTCAAAATTTGGATTTGGCAGTGTGCCGCTTGCCGTAATTGAAGAATCCAAGAAGCCTTCAATATTCTTAAAATGACCGGATAAGTCTGCTTTCGATATTTGTATGTCGGATGAAATGTCTTTGGTTTTAAAATTATATGCCGCTTCTCCTGACAGACCGTTTTTATTTTCCATATTTTTTATATAGACAGATGTTGTGGATAAATTGACATCGGAGGAGAAATCATTGAAGTAATAGTCGTTTAATTGCAGTTTAGGAATATTAAGTTTTCCTGTTATTTTATCTTGATCTTCGGAAATTTTACCTTTAAACAATATATCGGAGTTTATTTTTATTCCGTTAAATTCAAAATTGCTGATATTGCAGTTAAGATGTGAATCTGCGGCGTTCTTTGTAAAATCAAGCAGAACTTTTAAATCAACAGACGTTTTTTTGCCTTTAAAAGTAAATGTGGATATGTTGATTGTTGCAGGCGAAATGCTGCCTGCGACAGTCCAGTCGTCGAAATTGTTTCCAAACAAGGCTCCGTTTTTTAAATTGGCGTCTATCTGGGTGAATTTATTCGAATCATATTTTATATACCCTGTCGCTAAACCTGAAAGACTTGGTTTGAAACCAAGTATTTGAAGCAAATTGTTAATATCAACGCCGGAATAATAAAATTCGATATTATGGCTTTTTTTTGTTTCGTAAAAGCCTTTCATTATTAATTTTTTATCTTTTGTTTCAATGTCGAAAATCCATTTAGAATTTTCTTTTGATATCTTTCCGGCAGTATCAAATTGTTTCAGTTTGCTGGAGGATATGTTGTTTGCTTCGAGGGAGAGACTTCCGCTTGTTTTTTCTATGTTGCCGTATATAGAAACATATCCTTTGGCTTTTTTTAGAGATGAAAGAAAAGGCAGTCTTGATACAGGTATTTTTCTTATATCGACCGATATTTCTCCGGTCTTATAATTTCCCGTAATGTTGCCTGTTTTGCTGTTTTTCATGAATATATCAACAGCGTATTTGCCGTCTTTGTCTATTACTGCGTTAAAAGCGTTTTTCGAATTATGGTAGCAGTTTAAATTTATGGTGTCTGAACTGTTGTTTGCTTTTATATCAAATGTGCCGAAATCATTCCCGAATAACCTCGTATCGTTTGCTTTTATTGAAAGATCAAGAGTTTTATTATTCATAGCCGCTGTATAGTCTACGGCAGTATGCAGCAGATCGTTAGAGTCTCTTAATATAATACTCCCGCTTGAATTCCATATATCGAAATTTGATGCATCGGACTTATAAAAAATGCTGCCGAAATCTCCGGCCGAATTTATTGTAAGCCCGGTGTAATCTTTTTTTATTAAAGTGCTTGATTTGCCGAACAGCAATTTGCTTACGGACAAGTTTTTTGTCTGAAGCCTGTATTCGAAAGAATTGTCGTTAAAATTATATTGACCGTTGATGGAAGATAACGCTTTTATATTTCCGAATAAATCAATATGAAAAGCAGATATTAATGACTTGTCTGTCAAATCAAAATTACCTGTTAAATTAACAGAGTGTTCTTTATACTTTAAGAATGTAGCAAGATTGATGTTTTTATTGATTTTAATATCAGTGTTAGTTGCTTTTATTAAATTTCCGTTGTATAAAATATCGGTATTTTTTATAAAGATTTTTAGTTTTAAATTTTTAAGAATATTTTTTAAAAATTTAACATCCTGCAGAGAAAAAGGATTGGCCTTTTGTTGAATTTCATTCTCGGCAGAATCAATATATACCGCTTTGTTTACGGTAACCGCAACAAGAGATTTGACCGGTTTATTAATGTTTTTAAAAAACATTAAAGGGTCAAATCTCAAAGTTGCCGTATCTATTGAAAGTTTTTTATCAAACTCTATGTCCCGTACGGATAACTCAAAAGGCAGAGAAATTGAAAAATTTCTGAATTTTACTTTTGAGCCTGTTGCTTTGTTAAGATATTTTTGTATAACTGGAACATAATAATATTCTCTGACACTGTAAGTGACAGCAAATACCGTTATTAAAACCGTAAAATATAAAACATATCTTATCTTTTTCCACATTAAATTATATCAACAAAATTACTTCTTATTTATAGGGACTCCTGTTGATCTTGTTAGACTTCTGAATTCTTTAAAAAGTTTCAGCGTTACTTTTCCAGGTTTGCCTTCGCCTATTACTCTTCCGTCTATTTTTACAACAGGGATTGTTTCTGCGGCCGTTCCCGTAAGGAAACATTCGTCGGCGCAATAAAGGTCGTAAGTCGTAATAAGTTCTTCTTTAAGTTCCAATTTCAGCTTATTTTTAATAAGTTCTATTGCCGCATTTCTGGTAACCCCTTTCAGTGCTCCCGCTGAAGCAGGCGGCGTTGAAACAATACCGTTTTTAATTACAAAAATATTGTCTCCGCTGCATTCTACAACATATCCCTGGGCGTTTAACATTATAGCTTCAGGTACTCCTGCTCTTTTTGCTTCAAGCTTTGCCATGATGTTGTTAAGATAATTTAAAGATTTTATATTAGGGCTTAATGCATCAGGCATATTTCTTCTTGTAGCAACAGTTATAACTTCAAGACCTTCGGTATAAAGTTTTTCAGGGTAAAGAGTTATTTTGTCCGCAATTATGAAAATTGTAGGTTCTGAACAATTTGCAGGATCCAAACCCAAATCGCCGGCTCCTCTTGTGACTACAAGCCTTATATAAGCGTCTGACAATTTATTTATTGCCAGAGTTTGCAAAAGAGCTTTTTCCATTTCCGCTTTTGTCATCGGTATATTTAACGCAATGGCTTTTCCCGAGTCCCAAAGTCGGTCAATATGTTCTCTTAATCTGAAAACTCTGCCGTTGTAGGCTCTTATTCCTTCAAAAATTCCGTCTCCGTATAACAGACCATGGTCGAAAACAGATACCATCGCATCTTCTTTGTTAACAAATTTTCCGTTAAGATAAATTTTCATCTTTTTTTCTCCTTAAAATGATATATTAAATTAATTTACCGTCAATCATCTTCAGTTGTCTGTCGGCAGATTTAGCAAGTTCTTCGCTGTGGGTGACAACAACCAAAGTCGTTTTCAGCTGTGTACATATATCAAACATCAATTTTTCAATTTTTTCGCCCGTTTTTCTGTCCAAATTGCCTGTCGGTTCATCGGCAAAAAGTATTTTCGGATTATTAATTAATGCCCTTGCTAGGGCCACTCGCTGCTGCTCTCCTCCCGACAATTCATGAGGCATATGCTTTTGTCTGGATGTTAATCCCATGATTCCAAGGAGTTCTTCGGCTCTTGTAATTATTTTATTTTTGTCTTTCCATACAGGTATCAGAATATTCTCAATAACATTAAAATCTGCAAGCAGATAATGAAACTGGAAAACAAAACCGATATTATCTTTCCTCATAACCGATAATTTGTTGTTATCTCGATAATCAATCTTTTTATCATCAATAAAAACTTCGCCTGAAGTAGGAGCATCCATCAGTCCTAATATGTGAATCAGGGTGCTTTTTCCTGCGCCTGACGGACCCATTAAAGCAACCTTTTCTCCGGATTTTATGTTTAAATCAATACCTTTTAATACACAGACTTCCGGACTTTTTGGCTTGGAATAGTTTTTAATCAAATTTTTAGTTTCTATTTTCATTTTTTATCCGAATTTTATAGCTTCCAAAGGCTCCAGTTTAGCAACCTGATATGCAGGGTAGAGACCTGAAAGTATTGTTATTACAAAAGCGCACAAACACACATAAATAATATCCGACGGAATAATCATAACAGGCAATTTATCAACATAATATACGCCTTTCGGCAGTTTGAATATTTCAAAGTTTTTTAAACCGTAGCTTATTAACAAGCCTGTAATAAGCCCGAATACAGTTCCTACGCTGCTGACAATAACTCCTTCGTAAAAGAATATTTTCGATATTGAAAACTTAGAAAAGCCCATTGCAGAAAGTATTCCGACTTCCTTTGATTTTTCAACGCTCAGCAAAAGCGTGTTTGATATTATGTTAAAAGAAGCCACTATTATAATTAATGCCAGAATAATGAACATCATAATTTTTTCTAATTTTAACGCCGAAAACAAATTGTTGTTCATTTCAATCCAAGACTTTGTTTTATAAGGATAAGACAGCTTTATCTGTAAATCTCTTGCGTAATCAACGGCTTTTTCAAAATCGGAAGTCATTACCGCTATTCCGCTCACTCCTCCTTCAAATGAAAACATATCGTCGGCAGTTTTTATATCTACATATGCCAAAGAGGTGTCATATTCGTACATCCCTGAATGAAAAATTGCTTCAACCTGAAATTTTTTCATTTTTGGTATGGAAGATAACTGGCTCGGAAACATAGTGATTACGTATTCGCCTACATTAACGTTTATAGATTTTGCAATTTCGCTTCCGAGTATAATTCCGTTTTTGCTTATAGTATTTTTCTCAATCAAAGAATCAGGCAGAAGTTTGTCTTTAATATCTATCATTGAATCTTCTGCTTTATAATCAATTCCTTTTATAAGGGCTCCGGTTCCTGTTGTATAGCCCTGTTTTTTTATTATAGACTGTCCGAATATGTAAGGAGACATTGATTTTATATATTGGACTCCACGCAATTCGTTTATAATTTCTTTATAATTGTCAAAAACTGCTCCGTCAACCCTTGAAAGATAAATATGCGGCTGTATGCCGAGAATTTTTGATCTTATATCTCGCTGGAAACCGCTCATGACGGCAAGAGTTATAACAAGAGCGCAGACTCCCAAAGTTGTTCCGCCTATGGCTATGAGCGTAGTAAGGAAAGCAAAAAAACCTTTTTTCCTTGCTTTCAGATATCTGCAGGCAATAAATAACTCAGGAGTTTTTAACATTCAGGCCTCATGGCAGGAAATAAAATGACTTCTCTTATGGATTCTACTTCAGTCAGAATCATAACGAGCCTGTCTATTCCTATTCCGAGACCTCCGGTAGGAGGCAATCCCTGTTCAAGAGCATTTATAAAATCTTCATCATAAGGCTGTGCTTCATCATCGCCTTTTTTCTTCGCTTCAACCTGCTGTTTAAATCTTATCTTTTGTAAATAAGGATCATTTAACTCTGAATAAGCGTTGCATATTTCCATTCCGTTTATATAAAGTTCAAATCTTTCCGCTATTTCAGGCTGGTCAAATTTAATTTTTGTAAGAGGAGAATATATAGCGGGATAATCCATTACAAAAGTCGGTTCCTGAAGATGCGGAACAACTTTTTCGTCGAAAACCTGGTCTAATATTTTCTGATCACTTGCGTCTTTCGGAAGATCAAGATTCAAATGTTTTACCTGGTCATACATTTTCCCTGTTTCAACATACTGCAGAAGTTCAAGACCGGTATATTCTTTTATCAAATCAAACAGCTTGGCTCTTCTGAAATTCAAATTAACTTTGGATCCTATTTTTTCAGCCGCCGTTTTTATAAGCAATTCCGTTAAGTCCATCATGTCATTGTAATCAGCGTAAGCCTGATATAATTCCATCATTGTAAATTCAGGGTTATGATTTCTGTCAATGCCTTCATTTCTGAAATTTCGTCCTATTTCAAAAACTCTTTCAATTCCGCCGACTACAATTCTTTTTAAAAATAATTCCGGTGCTATCCTCATAAACAAGTCTATATCAAGAGCGTTATGATGTGTCGTAAACGGTCTTGCGTTTGCTCCTCCGGCAAGAGATTGCAAAATAGGAGTTTCAACTTCAATAAAGCCGAGTTCTTCAAGTTTCTTTCTGATTGCAGATATAATAAGGCTTCTTTTTATGAAAACTTCTTTTACTTCCGAATTTGCGATTAAATCCAAATATCTTTGTCTGTATCTTGTTTCCGTATCTTTTAATCCGTGCCATTTTTCAGGAAGAGGTCTGAACGCTTTACAGATAATTTGAAATTTTTCAGCTTTTAAACTCAGCTCTCCGGTTCTTGTTCTGAACGGAATTCCGGATATTAAAACAAAATCAGATAAATCAGACATTTCTTTGAAAATTTTAAAAGTATCAGCTCCGACTTGATCTGTTCTTACATAGACTTGTATTCTTCCTGTCCCGTCGGCAATGTCGATAAAAGAAGCTTTGCCCATATCTCTTCTTGACATCATTCTTCCTGCGACGGTAACTGTTTCTTTTGCAAATTCTTCTTTCTGAAGAGCGTCAAAATTTGTCCTTACCTGTTCTATTTTATGTTCAATTTTGATTCTTGCAGGATAAGGGTCTATTCCCTCCGCTCTCATTTTATCTGCTTTATCTTTTCTTTGGGATATTATTGTATCTATTGTTGCGGTTGAAACTTCATTTTTTTGCTGTTCGTTTTCTTGCATTTTTAAATCATCCTTTATATTTGAATTTATCTAAAGATAATAACATTTTTTTATATGAAAAATCAAAATAAAAACGCAAATAATCCGGCAACAGCTGTTTTGTCAGTTAAAAAGCATAAAAGCAGTTTGTTTTTTGGAGTGTTTATAAATAAAAAAAGACAGCGGCTGTTAACCGCTGTCTTTTTGAGATAAATCTTAGGAAGTGACTTATTGTTAGTCCTGCAATCCTGAATCTGTCATTACAGGAGCGCCTGTCTTTGTTGCAGACATTGTAAGAGAAATTCCCGAAGCTCCGCTTGTTGGAGTTCCTGTTGTTGAAGCTGTAAAACCTGCGGTAGTAGCATTTGGAACTGAAAAAGATGTAAAGTATTTGTTTGATCTTGCATCTACGTCCAAAACGCTTGAAAAAGATGTTGCGGTTGATTGTTGGAAGAAGAATGCATTTTCTGCATAATAAATTTTCTGTGCTGTCTGAATTGCGCCTAAAAGAGCTTTTCCTTCGGTTGCCATTGCTTTTCTTGTATATCCTCTGTAAATAGGAACTGCTACGATTGACAAGATACCGACGATAACGATTACGATAACCAACTCAACAAGTGTAAAACCTTTTGTCTTTCTCATTCTACGTCTCCTTTTTATAAAAGTTTATAATTTTCTATTACAACTGCGAATATTTTAATCAATTTATTTATAAATGTCAAGAAAAATTCGTTAAATATACTTCCGACATAATTTAAAATTAATCGGCTTAATATTTAAAGTATAAACCGGCAAATAAAAAATGCGCCATATAGGAATCGAACCTATAACCTAACGGTTAAGAGCCGTTTGCTCTACCAATTGAGCTAATGGCGCATCAAAATGCGTAAAAACTATTTAAAATTAAAAACAACTAGCAGAATATATACCATATTATTGAGCAAAATTTCAAGTTTTTTATAAAAATTGCATAATATTTGACTTGAAACAAACTTTTAAGTATAATATTCAAACTTTATTAATTAAACGGGCCTGTAGCTCAGTTGGTTAGAGCACTCGACTCATAATCGAATGGTCGTAGGTTCAAGTCCTACCAGGCCCAATTAAATTTGTTCTTTTCAAAAAAATAAGTAAAGGAAGTTCCGTAAGCTTAAACGCGATTCGGACACTGCCCAGCAACGGTAATCAGTAAAAACTGTTAGTCCGGTCTATTATTTATTTTTATTATGAACTTTTGTTCGCTTTTCTAGGGAAGAGATTTTGTTTTTATCGAGTCCATTTTCTTTTTTTTAGGAAGTGGGCTTTTTTATTTTGCAAATCATACAGTATCGTAAAACAGGAGTTTTTATGATAATAGTTTTAACCGGAAACGGAAAAGGTAAAACGACATCATCAATCGGACAGATTGTCAGAGCTCTCGGACATAATCAAAAAGTATGCCTGATACAGCTTTTCAAAGGCGAAAACTTTTACGGTGAACAAAAAATTTTATCATCGCTTGACAACCTCGACTTTTTCTCTTATGCAAAAAAACATCCTTTTTGCTGCAAAGATGTAACAAAAGAGCAGATATCATCGGAATGCGAACGGGCTTTAGATAAAATAAAAAAAATTATTGCGGACAATAAATACGATTTAATAGTTTTGGAAGAATTTAATATTGCTGTCAGAGACGGGTACATAAATATATCATCTTTGCTTGAAGCCGCGAAAAAATTGTCTGAAAAGTCAACTGTTTTTATAACAGGCAGACAGGCGCATGAGGATTTAATAGCCGCCGCTGATTTGGTAAGCGAAGTAAAAGAAATAAAACATCCGTATAATGAAGGCGTCTCGGCTAAAGAAGGAATAGAATTTTAAAAAAATGAACAAAATTTTTTCAGCGCTTGCAGTTTTGCTTATCAGTTTTAATTTGTATGCTGACTATAACAGGATTATTTCTTTGGCGCCGTCTGTTACGCAGAGTCTTTACGAACTCGGAATGGAAAAAGAAGTAATCGCAAATACGACATATTGCCCGAAAGGGACTTTAAAAAAAGAAATTATAGGTACATTGACCGAGCCTAATATAGAAAAAATTATTAATTTAAAGCCGGATTTAATCATTTCAACAAAAGAAGGGAATAATAAGGCTGCCGTAGAAAAAATGAAAAGGCTCGGATTAAAAGTTTATGTTATGGGGACGTCTTCTTCTTTCTCTGATATATGCGAAAATTTCCGTAATCTGGCGGATTTTCTCCAAAAAGGCACTGCAGCAGAAAAAATAATCTCTGAAACAACAAGAGAAATAAAAGCAATATACGAAGAAACAGAAAAAGAAAAGAGAGAACGCGTTTTTTGGGAAATAGGGGCAAATCCTTTAGTTACCGTCGGTAAAAAAAGTTTTGTAAACGATTACAATAAATATGCCGGAGGAAAGAATATATTCCAATATATTGATATGAGATATCCTAATATTACCCTTGAGAAAGTGATAGAAAAAAACCCGGACGTTATTTTGGTTGTAAGCATGGGAAATATCGGTAATGAAGAAGTAAGAAAATGGAAAAAATACGTTTCAATAAATGCCGTAAAAAACAATAAACTATATATCTTGGACGCAAATGATATTTTTGCTTTAACTCCGATGACTTTTTTAAATGCCGTTAAAGTAACAAAAAAAGTTTTATCACAAGGACGGCATAATGAGTAAAAACTGTTTTAAATTTTCGTTGGCTGTGCTGCTGCTTATCATAACTTTTATTTATTCAATGACGTCCGGCATAAGCGATATTTCCGTTGTTATGACTTTGAAATCGTTGTTTTCGAAGGTCGATGATAATACATATACAATTATAAACAAGATAAGGTTCCCGAGAGTTTTCCTGGCTGTTATTGCCGGAGCCGGTCTTTCGGCAAGCGGATGCGTCTTTCAGGGAATTTTAAGAAATCCTTTGGCGGATCCGTTTACTTTGGGTATTTCCGGAGGCGCTGCTTTCGGAGCTTCAGTCGGCTTTGTTTTGGGGATGGCTTCCGTAAGCTGGATATTTTTGCCGTTATTTGCGTTTACAGGCGCAATGATGTCTATTTGTCTTGTATATTCTTTGAATGTTAAGAAAGAGTTTGATTCAAACGGAATGATTCTTTCAGGCGTTGTCGCAAGTTATATTTTTTCTTCGGCAGTATTGCTGATTTTTGCGATATTGTCATCCGATCAGCTTTATTCGGCTTTTATGTGGCTTATGGGGAACTTGTCTTCTTTTGACGAAAGGCTGCTTCCTGTAATAACGGCTGTTATCGTCGCAGGGATTATTATACTGTGTTTGTTTGGTAATGTTATAAATATAATAACTCTCGGTCATGAAAAGGCTTCGTCTTTGGGAGTAAATACTACAAAAACAGTCAAATATATTTTTCTTCTCAGTTCATTGATGACCGCGTTGATAGTCAGCTGCTGCGGAGTTATAGGTTTTGTAGGCCTTATGATTCCTCATATTACAAGAAAATTTGTAGGCAATGATCACAGAGTTCTGATACCTATGTCTGTTCTGGCAGGCGCCATATTTTTACCTTTATGCGACGCGTTAAGCAGAATTTTATTTGCTCCTGTAGAAATTCCTATAGGAGTAATAACCAGTATAGTAGGCGGTATATTTTTTATGTTTTTGCTTTTAAAGCCTTCCGGGAAGATAACATTATGATAAAAGCGCATAATTTATCTTGCGGATATGCCGGACATGAAGTTATAAAGGGCATTTCTTTAAGCATAAAAAACGGAGATTTTGTCGGAATAATAGGCAAAAACGGCGTTGGAAAAACAACGTTTCTTAAGTCTTTGTCCGGACTTATTAAACCGTTTTCAGGAAATATTTTTATAGACGATATTGATATTTATAAAATAAAAAAATCTGTTTTGGCAAAAAAAATTGCTTTTATGCCTCAAACAATGCAGTTTGATTTTCCTTTTACCGTTAAAGATTTTATTATGTTCGGCAGGTATCCGTATATGAATATTTTTAAGCACGCTTCAGGAAAAGATTTTAATATAGTCAGGGAAGCAATGGATTTTACAGGCGTTACGGAATTTGCCGAAAGAAACATAAGCGAGCTTTCCGGAGGCGAAAAGCAGAAAGTACTTATGGCTCAGACACTTTCTCAAGGAACCGACATAATAGCTCTTGATGAGCCTACGGCTCATCTTGATATCGGCAGCCAGTCTTCAATATTTAAAATTTTAAGAATGCTGAATCAAAAATATAATAAAACTATTATTACTACTATTCACGATTTAAATCTTGCCGGAGAATTTTGTTCTCATCTGGTTTTAATTGACGGCGGGAAAGTATTTAACAACGGTACATGTGACGAAGTATTAAATTACAGGGATATAGAGAAAGTTTATGACGCTAAAGTTGTAGTTAAAACAAATCCGGTATCGCAAAAACCTGTTGTAATACCGATATATACTGACAGTAAAGAGAAGTAGATTGAAATATTTATAACGATGTACGGGAAATCTGTGAAAATCAGATACAGTCCGGCTACTGTGATGAGCAGACAAAGAAAAATATTTTCACTGGTTGCATAACTGGGAAGGAAATATTTAAGATTCAGCTCTAAGTCAGGAGACCGATCGTTAAGTCTAAATCCCCACGGAGGAATATTATGGTTTTGATTCGTAAAACTTAAAAGAATCTGATAATTTTTATGATTTGATTTGAAATACCATTATGATTTTTATATCAAATCAGCAGAGACATGCCGAAAATAAAAGTATTTTTTATGTAAATTTAATTTAACCGGAGAAAATAAAAAAATGAAAAAGATAAGTTTTTTATTAATAATGTTTTTATTTACAAATATTGCCGCAGCGGATATCTTCAGCGATAATCAGAACGAAGATGACGAAATCGTTTTTCTTTCTTTAACAAAAACAGCCGAGCCTTTAAAAGATTTGGGAACTAATTTAACCGTTATAACAGAGCAGGAAATACGCGAAAAAAATGCTAAAACTCTCGGAGACGTTGTAGACGGCGAAGCAGGTATATCGTATAAGAGTTACGGACCTTTGGGACAGACGCAGTCTGTTTTTATGAGAGGTTCAACGGCGGGGCAGGTCTTGGTTCTGGTTGACGGCAGACGCATAAATGATATCGGTACCGGCGGCGGAGCAGATTTTACGGCAATACCGGCAAATATAATAGAGAAAGTTGAAATTATCAGGGGTTCGGGTTCCGCAATGTACGGAACGGGCGCTTTCGGAGGAGTCATAAACGTAATTACGAAAAAAGCTTCACCGTCAACTCCTAAGATTAATCCGTATTTTTCTTTCGGGACGTTTAACACTGTAAACGCAGGCATTACCGGCGCCTATGCAAACGATGTCTTTTCTTTATTGGCGGCCCCTTCACTTCTTTCATCGGACGGATACAGAAAAAATTCTTTTTATGATTCGAAAAATATTTTTGCGAAGTTTTCGGTAAATCCTGACGAAAAATCAGAAATTGTTCTTTCCGGTCAGGCATACAATGCCGATTTTGGAAATCCGGGTTCGGTTTCGTTCTCATCTCTTACAGCGAAGCAGTTTGAAAATAATAACTATCTGAAAATAGATTATTTTACCAAAGCCGAAGATTTTGATATTCAGATATCAGGTTATAGCGCCGATAACAGCAGAAAGGCTTATGATATTACCGGCAACTCTTGGAATGATTACGGAACAAAATACAATACTTTAAATACCGGAATAAAATCCGTATTCACATATAAACATTTAGTTTCAGCCGGGGTTGAATGGGACAAAACAACTTATAAACAGGAAAATATTATTTCAGGAACGGAACAAATTAACAGAAACAGAGAAAATACGGCATGTTATCTTCAGGCTGTTTTTAATATCGGGAAACTGACTCTTATTCCTGTAGTAAGAGCAGATCAAAATACAGATTATGAAGACGTTTCCACTTCGGCATTATCGGCTATTTTCAAGGCGACTGATGAAATAAAAATTTCTGCAAATACCAGCAAAGTATGGAATGCTCCGTCCTTCGGGCAGATTTACGGAGATAATACTTATTACGTCGCAAATCCTGATCTTAAACCTGAAAAAGGAGTATCAAGCGATATCGGGGTAGAATATTCAAAAGATAAATTTTCCGCCGCGTTAACCGGATTTTATATTACGACAGAGGATTTAATCCAGAATATAGATACAGGCGGATGGATATATCAGGCTCAAAATGTTGATGAGTCAAGACAATACGGTTATGAAATTGAGTGCGCTTATGATATGTCAAAAGAAATTAAGCACAAATTGAACTATACGTATTTAAGAGCGGAAGACACGAAACTGAAAAGAGATTTGACTTACAGACCGATGCATAATATCAATTATACGCTTACGGTTGTTCCTGTAAAAGCATTGAAAGTGACAGCCGGTGTTTCTTATGTTACGACAATTATGAATGAATATAGAAATTATATGAACGATTATTGCTTAGTTGACGTAAAAGCTGATTACAGAATAACTGAAAATATCTCTGTCTGGGCGAAATGCGATAATTTAACAAATGAAAAATACCAGTTGAGTTACGGATATCCGATGTCGGGAATTACAGGCTACAGCGGTATAGAAATCAAGTTTTAGCGCCGGCAAAATAATTTAAAACGGCAAACCGTAAAAAACAATATACGGTTTGCCGTTTTTTTTTATATAAACCCGCAAGTGCTGAAATTTTACAAAAATTTTCCAATTTTATATTGAAAAATAATATAATATTCAATATAATTTTTATATAACCTTTTATATTAAAAATAAAGGATTAAATAAAATGAAAATATTCGTTAAATTTATTTTTCTGCTTTGTCTGACGACAACCGCTGTTTTTTCTTTTGTTTCTGTATCTTCAGCGGAAGAACTTGCAAGCGAAGAAATGCAATATTCGCAAAATGCAAATAAGTATTTTGCAACGGCAGATTATTATAAATCTCTTATGGAATATACCAAAGCTCTGAAAATTGAAAAGACATCCGATAATTATACAGGAAGAGGAAAAGCCAAATTTGAACTCGGCAATTACAAAGGCGCAGCGGATGATTTTACCGGTTCTCTTGATGTAAAAGAAACGGCAGACGCATATATAGAAAGAGGAAAAGCCTGGCTGTTGCTGAAAAAATATGAAAATGCCTTAAACGATTTTGCTTCTGCTTTGAAAATTGAAAAGACGTCTTACGCTTATGCTCTAAGAGGGGAAGTCTTTTTTGAAATTGAAGATTATAATTCTGCGGTAAATGATTTTTCAAAAGCTCTGAAAATTACGGATACGGCTTATATTTACGCTCTCAGAGGACAGACATATCAAATACTTGAAAAATATAAAGATGCTATTGCAGATTATACAAAAGCAATAGAAATTGAAGATAATGATTTTTACCGCCAGCTGCGCTCCAAACTTTATACTCTCATGGAAGAGCCGAATTTGGCGGCGGCAGACAACGGATATATCAATTTGTTTAATTCCGAATATAATGAAGCTGTTATAAATTTTACAAAAGCTTTATCAGGCAAGGAAGACGGCAAACTCTACGAGCTGAGAGGCAATGCAAAATTTATAATGAAAGATTTTAAAGAAGCGGCGGAAGACTATGCAAAATCGTTGTCGATTAAAAAAAATTCGGATGTTTATGTTAAATCGGCGGAAGCCAAAATGCAAATGCAAAATACAAAAGGAGCTTTAGAAGATTTTTCAATGGCTCTGAAAGTTAAGAAAAGTGCGGAAGTTTATGTTAAAAGAGGCGATGTAAAATATAAACTGAAAGATTATTACGGCGCAATAGAAGATTATACAGAGGCTTTAGAGATTAAAAGAGACGATGCCGTTGCGGTTAAAAAAATTAATGTAATGTTTAAAATTAAGCAGTATGAGGAAGCCAGAAAGTTTATATTGGAACTTATAAAAAATAAAGAAACAGCGGAGTTGTACGAATTAGCCGGAGAAGCAGAACAGGAATTGAAAAATTATAAAGATGCTCTGAACAGTTATTCGAAGTCATTGCTTATGCAGGAAAAAGCATCTGCTTTTTTGAAAAGGGGTATCTTAAACGAGATTCTTAACAATAATGAACAGGCGCTTGATGATTATACGAAATCCATAGAATTGGAAAAAAAAGTAAATGATTTTAGGGCTAAAACTAACTTAAAAATTCTTTATGAAAAAAGAGGAAATTTATATTCGAAAACAGGAATAAACGATCTTGCCGAAGCCGATAAAGGATATTTAAAAATTGTTACCGGAGAATACTTGAACGAAAGCGCCATTGCTGATTTTACAAGGTCTTTAAATATAAAGGAAAATGCAGACATTTATGTCAGCAGAGGCAATTCAAAACTTAAAATTCAGGCTTATGACGGAGCTGCAGATGATTTTAAAAAAGCTTTGACGATTAAAGAATCCGCAGATGCTTATGCCGGTCTTGGACAGGCATACTTTTTCACAGGGAATTATTACGAATCTTTAAATAACCTGACAAGATCTTTGGAATTGTCAAGAAATCCGGCAGTTTATGTCTTGCGCGGTCAAACCAAAGAGATAATGAATGATGACGACGGAGCTTTGTCTGATTATACGGAAGCCGTCAATCTTGATAAAAAAAGAGCATATTACTTTGTAAGATCAAATTTATACGAAAAGACAATGAGAAACGATTTGGCAGAAGCCGACAGAGGCAATATAAGATTTATATTGGAAAATTACAAAGGCGCTATAGAAGACTATTCAAAATCGCTTGATATTCAGGAACATGCGTTTGTATATGCTTTGAGAGGGCAGGCGAGAGAATTAATCGGAGATAATGACGGGGCTTTAAGTGATTATATAAAAGCCGTTGAACTTGAAAAAAAAGGCACTTACTGTTATTTAAGAGATGAATTATTCAAAAAAATGGGACAATCAAAACAACTGGAATTTGAATTGAAAAAGATAGAAAATCTTATTTCCGTAAGCATGCCGCAATAAGAGAATACGACTTTTTTTTGTTGATATTTCTTTCATTTTTCAATATAATTCTCTGATATACGATAACGGGAAATATATTGATGAATAACAATGAATCAGTTTTCATATCAGCAGGCGATATTTCAGGCGATATTCATGCCGGAAATCTTGCCCGTTCAATTAAAAGCATTTCCGATAAAACGAAAATCTTTTCAGTCGGGGGCAGTGAACTCAAAAAAGTTTCCGATATTTTTTTGGAAGATATTGTTAACGTAAACGCTTTCGGCTTTTTTCCTGTAAAACAGTATTTTTTCTTGAAAAAAGTTTTTCAAGAAATAAAGAAATGTTTGGTTGATAATAAAATTTGTAAAGTCGTTTTAGTCGATTATTACGGATTTAATATTTACATCGCCGCACTTGCGCACAGTTTAAAAATTCCTGTGTATTATTATGTAACGCCGCAGATATGGGCGTCGAGAAAATCAAGAATAAAAAAAATTGCAAAATATGTTTCAATGGTATTTCCTATACTTCCTTTTGAACAGGAAATATATTCAAAAGAGGGGATCAAAGCTTCTTTTGAAGGAAATCCTTTGATTGACATAGTTCCGGAAACGGTTTCTGATAAGAAAATCGGCGGAAAAGTAGTCATAGGATTATTTGCCGGTAGCAGAAAAAATACGATAAAAAGGCATTTGCCTGTAATAATCGATACCGTAAAAATTTTAAAAGAAAAAATAGATGCCGAATTTATTTTGTTTTCTTTGGAAAAAATAGATGCATGCATACCGAACTTTATATCTGTAGAATACGGCAGTGATTTTAACAGAAGAAAAAATATTGATGCCGCAATATGTCCGTCGGGGACAGTAAGCCTCGAAAATGCGTTAATGGGGATCCCTATGATAGTAATGTACAAATTGTCATGGGCAAACTATTTGTTGGCCAGGCTTATAGTAAAAATAAAATACATTACTCTTGCCAATATTTTAAGCGGCAAAGAAATAGTTCCCGAATATATACAGCATAACGCAACGCCTGAAAAAATATCGAATGCTTTAATGGAACTGCTTAAATCCGAAAATTATAACAGAACAAGGGAAGAACTGCTGAAATTCAGACATCAATTGGGAGAAAAAGGCGTCAGCGGCAGGGTTGCTCAAAAAATTTTGGCACACGGAGAAATAAATGGATTATAAAAGACTTATACATTATATAAAACCTTATAAATCAAGATTTATTCTTTCAATGGTTTGTATGGGTATATTTTCCGCTTTAACCGGCGGAACTATGTGGCTTGTGAAAAATTTATTCGATAAAATATTTATAGCAAAAGATATGCATATGTTGAATTTGGTAGCTATTTTGATACCGGTCTTTTTTGCTTTAAAAGGGATTGTTGATTACGGCAGAAGCTATCTTTTAAATTATATTGCGCAAAACGTAGTTAAAACTATAAGAAACGAATTATATACTAAACTTATTTCTTTATCGCACGATTTCTATGTGAAAAACTCTTCTTCGAAAATTATGTCCAGAGTTACAAACGACATAAATGCTCTTCAGACTGCGCTTTTAAAAGTTCCTCCAAGCATAATAAGAGACGGGCTCACCGTAATAGTTATGATAGGGGTTTTGTTTTATCTGCACTGGAAATTTGCGTTTATTACCGTTGTAGTAATGCCTTTAGTCAGCCTGCCGCTGATACAATTTGCAAGAAAAATGAGGAAAGCTTCAAAAGAAGGCCAGGTTCAGATGGCGGAAATATATTCTTCTTTACAGGAAATGTTGAGCGGTTTTTCCGTTATAAAAGCATTTTGCCAGGAAGATCATGAAAAGTCTAGATTTCAGAAAGACAATGAAAAATATTACGGTATACAGCAAAGACTTGTCAGGGTTGACGCAAGATCAAGCCCTATTATGGAAACTCTCGGCGCTTTCGGAGTAGCAATAGTTTTGTGGTTCGGAGGAAAAGATGTTGTTAACGGCGTCTGGTCTTCAGGTTCTTTTGTTGCGTTTTTAGGCGCTGTTTTTTCCATGTATCAGCCGTTGAAAAATTTTTCGCAGGTGAACTCAAGCATACAGCAGGCTGTTACAGCTTCAGAGAGAATATTTGAAATTTTGGATCAGGAACCTACTATTGTCGATTCTGCATCCGCAGTTGAAATGCCGAGGTTCTCTCAAAGTATAGTTTATAAAGACGTTTCTTTTGATTACGGTTCCGGGAAACAAATTTTAAATAAAGTAAACATAACGATTCCTTTCGGTCAGACAGTGGCGTTTGTAGGTTCTTCAGGTTCAGGGAAAACTACAATTGCCAATTTGTTGTTAAGATTTTACGACGTTAAATCAGGAGAAATACTTATTGACGGTAAAAATATACAGGATTTTAAAATTAATTCACTGAGATCTCAAATAGGCGTTGTGTCTCAGGATGTTTTATTGTTTAACGATACGGTAAAATACAATATATCGTATGCGAAGCTTGATGCGACCGATGAGGAAATAGAGTCTGTGGCAAAAGCGGCGAATGCTCACGATTTTATATCTAAAATGCATGACAAATACAACACTGTCGTAGGCGAAAGAGGAATGAAAGTTTCAGGCGGAGAAAAACAGAGAATTGCCATTGCCAGAGCAATGTTAAAAAATCCTCCTATATTGATTCTCGATGAAGCCACTTCTGCCCTTGACAGCGAATCCGAAAAATTAGTACAGGAAGCTATTGAAAATTTGATGAAAAACAGAACCGTTATTTTGATCGCCCACAGACTTGCTACTGTAAAAAAAGCGGATAAAATAGTTGTTATAGATAAAGGCAACGTAGCCGAAATAGGAACGCATCAGGAATTATTGGCACAAAACAGCATATACGCAAAATTATATAATATGCAATGAGGGTGAAAAATGCTAAAAAAGAGCTTGTTGTCAGTTTGGTGTCTTATGCTTTTTACATCTCTTGTTTTTGCAAAAAAGCCTCCGACTTTACCTAACAGTTATAATGCCGTGTCAGTAAGCGCAAGAAGCTTTGCCATGGGACAGGCTGGCGTTGCCGTTCCCGGTAATTTGGAAGGTATTTTCTATAATCCGGCGGCAATCGCATATATTCAGGAAGAAAAAATTCAGGCAGAAATGCTGTTTACGGTTTCAAGAGATTCCGGAGATTTAAAAGACAGTATAAATATGACGGATCCTATAGATATAGGATTTGATTCTTTCGCGGCGGCGCAGAGGCAAGGGGCTTTGTCATGGAGAACTTTGTCGTCCAACAAGATTAATTTTTCAGACGGCAGCGATTGGTATAATAAACAGGAAAGCATAAAAGCTGTTACAATTTCCGCCGGTAATAAAAGCGATAACGGATCGGCTGTCGGTTTAAACATATCGTATTTGTACGGAACTCTGGCGGAAAGTTCATATATTTCAGGGATTCCGTTTGCGCAGACTTCTTCAGGCAACGGAGTTTCTGTAGACGTAGGTTTTATGGCTCCTGTTGCTCCCGGAATAAACTTCGGATTAAATTTAGAAAACGTAATAGGCTTTATGTGGTGGGAAAATTATGATTTTGACCAGCTGCCTTTCGGCATAAGAACAGGTTTCGGATATAATACGCAAAGTTTCAGCTTACTGCTTGATTTTGATAAAAAATTTTACAGGTTCGGAGACGTGAACGAAAATCTTGTCGGTGTGGGATTGGAACAATATATTACCAGTTATCTTTGCGTCAGACTTGGCGCTCAGGGCAGTTCTTTGTCTGATAATGACAAACTGAAATATACGTACGGAATAGGATTAAACATATCGACTTTTATGTTGTCTGTTTCAGGCGAAAAATATAAACTTGACGATGAAAATATTTCAAAATATTTAGTATCGCTGAAGGTTTTAATTTAAAAATGATTGAAGAATTGAAATCACTAGTTAAAGAATATTCTCCTGACGCTGATTTTGCATTGCTTGAAAAAGCGTATAATTTTGCTTCAAGCGCGCATTATTGCCAGGTGAGGGCAAGCGGCGAACCTTATATCACTCATTGTTATAACACCGCAAAGATACTTACGGAACTTAAATTGGACGTTCCTACATTATGCGGAGCTTTACTTCATGACGTTCTTGAAGACACTCTTGTAGTTTCGGAAGAATTAAGAGAAGAATTCGGGCCGGAAATCACAGCTCTTGTCGAAGGCGTCACAAAAATTAATTCATACAGATTCAGAGACCATATTACCGCGCAGGCTGAAAATTGGCGGAAAATGCTTCTTGCCGTAGTAAAAGATACCAGAGTTATAATTATAAAACTTGCCGACAGACTTCATAATATGAGAACAATAAAATTTCTCCCTCCTGACAAGCAAAAAGAGATATCGATGGAAACTTTGACGCTGTACACGCCTTTTGCTCACAGACTGGGAATATATAAATGGAAAAGTGAACTTGAGGATTTAATTTTTGAGGTATTGCAGCCAGCGAAGTATTATGAGATAAAATCAAAGTGGGAAGCAAGAACGGAAAATAATTTAAAAAACCTTGAAGCCGTAAAAAAACAAATAGAAGAAAAACTTGCTCCGCTTAATATTGCTTTCAGAGTTTCATCAAGGCCAAAAAATCTATACGGGATATATAAAAAAATGCAGAGGCAGGAAAAACCTTTTTCCGCCATTCAGGATCTGTTCGGTATGAGAATTATTACAGATACAGAAGAACACTGCTATGCTATTTTAAGTATTATACAATCTGAATTTAAAATGCTTGAAAATTCTTTCACTGATTATATTGTTGTTCCAAAAGCTAATATGTATCAGTCCCTGCATACGACTTTGGTTTCAGACAAAGGAGTTATTGTCGAAATTCAAATAAGAACCGAAGATATGCACAGAAGGGCCGAATACGGTATTGCCGCTCATTGGAGATATAAGGAAAGTTTTGAAAAAAACTGCCAAAAAAATACAAAACAGACAAATATGGAAAATCATTTGGAATTTATCAAACATATTCTCGAATCACAAAAAGACGTCAATGATTCGGATGAGTTTTTAACGGCTATTAAAACTGAATGTAATTTTGACCAAATATATATATCGACTCCAAAGGGCGATGCAATAAAACTTCCCGAGGGAGCTACCGCTTTGGATTTTGCTTATGCAGTCCACAGCGATATAGGCGACAGATGTATGGGCGTTAAAGTTAACGGCAAAATGGTTCAGCTTGATTATAAACTTAAGAGCGGACAAATCTGCGAAGTTTTGGTAAGGAACAATATAAGACCTACGGAACACTGGCTTTCAATCGTAATAACCGCACAGGCAAGAAGCAGAATAAGAAAATATCTAAGAGAACATACAAAAAAATAAGAGGCGGGTTTACTGCATCCGCCTCTTATTTTGATAAATTGTTATATTGCTTTCTGTATTTTTCCGGCGCGAATACATGATGTACAGACATATTCTTTCGTTTTTTTACCGTCGACAATAATTCTTAGTTGCTGAAGATTTGGTCTGAACAATCTTTTGGTTGCCCTATTTGAATGACTGACTGTATTTCCAGAAGAAGATCCTTTGCCGCATACGTAACATTTGTAAGACATTTTAAAATACCTCCGTTGTATCTGTCCGCTAAATATACAAAATTATTATTATTTTTTCAAATAATTTAAAGTTGACTATTTTTTTACTTAATTATATAATCATATGTATCTGAGTATATTTGTGTTAACCAATTCCGTGAAAATTTAGATTAAAGGTATCTTTATGGCAGAAAATTTAAGTTCTAAATTAGAAAACAAACAGGAAAAGGTCGTAAATAAAACAGGGTTACCTTTAGATTACGGCGACACAAAAATTACCGTTCTGCCGAGAGACCCTATATGTCTTTTCGCATATTGGTCAATTTCTAAACAGATATCAAAAAAAATAGAAAATCAATTCGGCAAAGAAATTTTTGAAGGTTCTAAATTAATAATAAGAGTTTATGATACGACAGATGTCAGTTTTGACGGTACTAACGCAAACAGATATTTTGATATATTTGTTACGCCTGATTCTGACAGTTGGTATATTAATGTAGGTGAATTTAATCGTTGTTGGTGCGTAGATATAGGTTATTTGACAAAGGATGGAAAGTTTATCCCTGTTGCCAGATCAAACAAGGTGGATATGCCTAGGTACGGCGTTTCTAATATTACTGACGAACAATGGGCGATGCTGCAGGTTGAATTTGAAAAACTTTTAAGAATTTCGGGCGTCAACCAGATAGGAATGAGTTCTTTCGACATAGCAAAACTTATGAGAGAAAGATGGGAAGAAATAGTTTCTATTTCGTTGCCTAGTTCTCATTCTGTAACAAGTTCATTTAAAACTCATCCTAAAAATCAAGAACAGATGTCTTCGCACGGTAAAGACTCTTTAAAAAGTTTTTGGTTAAAAGCAGATACGGAAATAATAATTTACGGAGCAACAGAACCTGATGCGAAATTGACATTGGACGGACAGTCCGTAAAATTGTCGGCAGACGGTTCTTTTTCATTAAGATTTTATCTTCCGAACGGAGATAAAGATTATTCCATAGAAGCTGTTTCTCATGACGGAACAATGAAGAAATCAATAACTTTTGAAATAAAAAAGAGTACTAAATAAAATCAGGAATTTAAATGAATCATAAAGGTTATTGGTGCCTGCAATTGCATGCACATTTGCCGTTTGTCAGACATCCAGATTATCCGGATTTTTTAGAAGAAGATTGGTTGTACGAAGCTATAACGGAAACGTATATACCTCTTTTAAATATATTTGAAAACTTTGTTAAAGATAATATTGATTTTGCTTTAACAATGACAATTACCCCCTCACTTGCCAATATGCTGGCAGACTCTTTGCTGCAGTCAAGATATTATGCTAAGTTAAACAAACTTATAGAACTTTCCGAAAAAGAAGTTGTCCGTACAAAAAATCTGCCTGAATTTCACCCTGCGGCGCTAATGTATGAACAGAAACTTAAAACTTGTAAACATATTTGGGAAAAGTATCACGGTAATATTTTGACCGGTTTTAAAAATTTGCAGGATTTGGGGAAAATAGAAATAATAACCTGCTGCGCTACGCACGGTTTTCTGCCTCTTTTAAATGATGAGACTGCGATGAGAGCGCAGATACGTATTGCATGTCAGGATTATAAAAGACATTTCGGAAGAGAACCAAGAGGAATATGGCTTGCAGAATGTGCGTATGCTTACGGCGTTGATAAAATATTAAAAGAAGAAGGAATAAGATTCTTTTTCCTTGAAGCGCACGGTATTTTATACGGTACGCCTAGGCCTAAATACGGCGTTTTTGCGCCTGTGTATTGCCCAAGCGGAGTAGCGGCATTCAGCAGAGATATGGAGACCGCTCACCAGGTTTGGAGCGCTGAAAGCGGTTATCCTGGCGACCCTGATTACAGAGAATTTTACAGAGATTTGGCTTACGATCTGGACTATGATTATATAAAGCCGTATTTGCATTCGGACGGTATAAGAAGAAACATCGGTATTAAATATCACAGAATAACCGGGAAAGTAGGTTTAAATGAAAAGCAGCCGTATAATCCTCAATGGGCTGCAAATAAAGCAAAAATGCATGCTGAAAATTTTGTCTTTAACAGATGTAATCAAATAAATCATTTATCAGGAATTTTAGGCAAAGAACCTATAGTAGTATCAATGTATGATGCCGAACTTTTCGGACACTGGTGGTTTGAAGGTCCTGATTTTATTAATTATTTATTCAGACATATTCATAGCGGACAGGATGTTTTTAAACCGATTACTCCTATACAATATCTTGAAAAATTTCCTACAAATCAGGTTTTAACGCCGAGTCCTTCTTCATGGGGAGATAAAGGCTATTATGAAGTGTGGCTGAATCCTAAAAATGACTGGATATACAAGCATTTGCATACAGCCGCAAACAGAATGTCTGAAGTTGCAACTGAAAATAAAAATGCTTCCGGTTTAACGCTGAGAGCTTTGAAACAGGCGACCAGAGAATTGCTTTTGGCACAGTCTTCGGACTGGGCTTTTATAATGACTACGGGTACTATGGTTGAATATGCGGAAAAAAGAACAAAAGAACATATATATAATTTTACCACGTTGTACGAGCAAATAAAAAACAATAATATTAACGAGAGTTTTCTTGCTAATCTTGAATATGTTAATAATATTTTCCCTGACGTAGATTACACTGTTTTTATCAGATAACCGAGGATTAAAATGACAATGTCAATGGTCAGTATATTTTGTGCGGTGTTAATTGTAATAGTTTTTATTCTTTTAATAATCATGTTTTTACAGAATAAGAAATACAGGCAAACTACCGGCAAACTGCATCAGCAAATAAAAGTTGTTGAGGGCAAACTGCAGTTTCATACTATGGATATTGATAACTTAATAATGATGCTGGCAAGCATTCATGAATTCGGCTTGACGGCAACCGGGCTTGTTTCAAAAGAAGAACTTACTCAGGCTGTTGTCGATACCGCATGCAGTTTGATTCATTCTGATTTAGCTTCGTTAATGCTGTTGAATGCGAATAATGAACTTAATATTATTTCTTCAAGAGGCTTGTCTCCGAAAGTAGTGGAATCCACTAAAATTAAAATAGGAGAAGGAATAGCCGGAAGAGTAATAAGCACAGGCAAACATATTTTTGTAGAAAATATAGAAACTGACATAAGATTTTTAAGACCTAATGACGCCGAAAGATATATTTCAAAATCATTTATATCCGTTCCTTTGAGAGTGAAAAATAAAGTTATAGGCGTATTGAATATTAATTCTCCTAAAACGAAGAAACAGTTTGACGACAGGGACGTAAAACTGCTTACAATTTTAGCCGATCAAGCCGCAATGACTCTGGACAATATGGAGCTGTTTAATAATCTGCAGTCATTTTATTTTGAAATGGTCCAGACTCTTGCAAGGGCGATAGATGCAAAAGATTCATATACTTACGACCATGCCGACAGAGCCGGAAAATATGCAAAAGCAATTGCAAAAAAAATGAATCTTCCGTATACAATAGTCAGACATGTAGAGTATGCCGCGCTGATGCATGATATAGGCAAAATAGGTATAGCCGATAATATTTTGTCAAAGCCGGGCAAACTAAGTGATGAAGAACAGGAAGTAATAAGAAAGCATCCTTCCATAGGACACAGAATTATTGCTCCAGTACAATTTTTAATGCCTGTTGCTCCGATGGTTCTATATCATCAGGAATGGTTTGACGGAAGCGGTTATCCGGAAGGACTCTCAGGAGAAGAAATTCCTTTAGGAGCAAGAATAGTCGCCGTTATAGATGCTTATGACGCTATTACTTCCAACAGACCTTACAGAAAAGCACTGACGCAGGAAGCGGCAATAAACGAATTGAAAAAAGGTTCCGGAAAACAGTTTGACCCTAAAATAGTAGATATCTTTATAAATATTTTAAGTCAAGAAACAAACGATTAGAATGGATAAAGGCACTTTATTTGTAGTTCCAACTCCCATAGGAAATCTTGAAGACATAACTTTGCGTGCCGTGAGGATTTTACAGGAATCCGATGTCATTGTATGCGAAGATACAAGACAAACTTTAAAATTATTATCACATCTGAAAATATCAAAACAACTTATAAGCTTTTATACGCAGAATCAGCTGAAAAGGATTCCTCAGGTAATATCTTTACTTGAAACGGGTAAAAATGTCTCTTTAGTTTCTGACTGCGGGACGCCGGCAATCTCTGATCCCGGATATTATTTAGTAAAAGAAGCGTTGAACTGCGGGATAAATGTTATTCCTTTGCCCGGTTCTTGCGCATTGATTACGGGATTGGTCGGTTCTGGGCTTCCTACCGATTCTTTTATTTTTCTTGGTTTTTTAAGGAAAAAGACAGGAAAAATGAAAAAAGAATTGTTGTCAGCGGCAGGCACCGGAAAAACAATAGTGTTTTATGAATCTCCGCACAGAGTCGTAAAAACAGTTGAAGTTTGTAAAGAAGTTTTCGGCGCCGGAACAAATATTGTTCTTGCAAGGGAACTTACAAAAAAATTTGAAGAATTCATCAGAGGGTCTATAGAGAATGTCCTGTCCGGGTTAAAAATTAGAGAAATTAAAGGCGAATTTGTTATAATTATATCTCCCGTGAATAAAGAAAGTGACGGCTTTTCTGGAACATATGATGAGAATGAATTGCAATAAATTTAAAAAATAATTGAAATAAGTCATAAAAAGAGGGAAAGATGATTAAAGTTGGAATTGTCGGAATTACAGGATATACCGGAGAAGAATTAATAAGAATTTTATCTAAACATCCGGGCGTAAAATTAACCGTTCTTGCGGGAAGAGCAACTTCAGAACTCAGGGATTTGAAAGATATTTATCCAAAATATGAATATTTAAATTTGAAATGTGAACCTTTAAATATTGACAGAATTAAAAATGAAACGGATGTCGTTTTTCTGGCGCTTCCGCATGCAGTGGCTTTTGAAATAGTTCCTTTATTATTAAAGGCAGGTAAAAAAGTCATTGATTTATCAGCTGATTTCAGATTAAAAGATGCCCCTACTTATGAAAAATGGTATAAAGTTAACCATACAGGCAAAGATTTTATAAAAGATGCCGTTTACGGGCTTGTTGAATTGAATGAAGATAAGATAAAAGAAGCGAAACTTATTGCAAATCCGGGATGTTATCCTACTACAGTTCTTTTGGGAACGGCTCCTGCCGTTAAGAACGGTCTTGTTAAGTCTGAAGATATTATTGTTGATTCAAAAAGCGGAGTTTCCGGTTCCGGAAGAAAAAATGTAGTAAAGTATTATGAAACTGAACATCCGACTTTGAGGGCTTATAATATTGCCGGAAAGCACAGACATATACCTGAAATAGAACAGGAACTCTCAGTTTTGTTTAATAAAAAAATTACGGTAACTTTCACTCCTCAGATTATCCCTCTTGAAAGGGGAATGTTGTCTACGATTTATCTAAATTTAAAAAATGCCGTTACGACATCGCAGGTTATAGATGTTTATAAAAATTTTTATAAAGGTAAAAAATTTGTCAGAGTTCTTGACGAAGGAATATTGCCTTCAATTAGAAATGTTACAGATACAAATTTCTGCGAAATCGGGTTGTCGGTTGACGCCAGAACAAACAAACTGATAGTTGTTTCGGCAATTGACAATTTGGTTAAGGGAGCATCCGGACAAGCTGTTCAAAATATGAATTTGATGTTCGGTTTTGAAGAAACGGAAGGCTTAAAGGAGATAAAATAATGTTACCTAAAGGGTTTAGCTGTAACGGAATGCACAGCGGAATAGCAAAGGATAAAAATAAGAAAGATTTAGCGTTGTTTTTTTCATCAGTTCCGGCAGTCGTCGCCGGTATGTTTACCGGAAGCCTTGTGAAAGCGGCGCCTGTTTTAACGGATATTGCAAGATTAAAAAAGTATAAAAGTTTTCAGGCTGTAATCGCCAATTCAGGATGCGCCAATGCTTGTACAGGGCAGAGAGGTAAAAAAGATGCCGAATACATAAGCAGAGAAACGGCAAATAATCTTAATATCTCATCAAATGCCGTTTTGGTTGCGTCTACCGGCGTAATCGGTAATTTTTTGCCTGTAGATAAAATTGTTAAAGCTTTGCCTTCTCTTGTAAAACTTATTTCTAAGAAAGATGAAAAATCAGCCGTGTCTTCCATAATGACTACGGATTCTTTTGCAAAGATTGCATATAAAAAGATAAAAGTTACAAAAGGTGAAATAGTTGTCTGGGGCTGCGCAAAAGGAGCAGGAATGATTCATCCTGATTTAAAAGGTTTGCATGCGACAATGTTGTCTTTCATACTTACAGATGCGCAGATAGAACAAAAGCAGCTGCAAAAAATAACAGACACTGCTATACAGCAGTCTTTCAACTGCATATCTGTTGACGGCGATACGTCAACAAATGATACTGTTTTGGTTATGGCTAACGGAGAAAGCAAAACAGGAAAATTGGATAAAAAAGATACCGAAAAATTTCAAGAAGCGATAAATGAAGTTACTTTGAAACTTGCAAAAATGATTGCCAAAGACGGTGAAGGCGCTACTAAGATGATAGAAATATCCGTTGTGAACGCTAAGAAGCATGAAGATGCCGAAAAAATAGCCGCCACAATAGCTACTTCGCCTTTGGTAAAGACTGCTTTTTTCGGCTCCGATGCGAACTGGGGCAGGATATTGGCGGCAATAGGCAGATCTGGAATTAACATAAATCCTGATAAAGTTGATATTTACATAGGCAATATAATTACCGCCAAAGACGGCATGGCCGTAGAATTTAACGAAAAAAAAGCAAAAGCTTTGCTTGATAAAAAAGAATGTAAAATAACAATTGATTTAAAATCAGGGAAACAATGGGCAAGATATTACACATGTGATTTTTCATATGATTATGTCAAAGTTAACGGTTCTTACAGAAGTTAATGATATCGTTTTAATGGAGATAAATTTATGAATCATTTAGTTGATTTTGCTTCTTTGCCTTGGATTGAACCTGCTGACGGAGTACGTTTTAAATCTATAATAAAAGATAACCAGAGAATAAGACTTACAGAATTTTCATACGGGTTAGTCGAGCCTGATTGGTGTTTGAAAGGGCATGCAGGATATGTTATTAACGGTACTTTTTCCATAGACTATTCAGGAAAAAAAGAACGTTATAATCCCGGCGACGTTATATTTATTTCCGCAGGTGAAAAAGATAAACATAAAGCAATTTTGGAAAAAGGCGAAAAAGTAACAATTTTACTTTTTGAACTTATTTCTTAAAAATCATATTACCGATAGAATGCTTGATGACAGATTGTTTTAGTAAAGCTATTCTATAATAAAATCTTCTGAATGGAAATTTGCATAATATCTTCCGGACTCTGCAGTGAATTTTAAAACACAATAATCAGGGTCCGTAACCCCTTTAGGATAATACAAAGTATCGCCTTCCTGCCAAATCATTTTTTTACTTTTTGCATCTTCAAGCGGTTCCATAATCCCTTTAAGCATAACTCCTCGGAAAAAACGTTTATCGCAAAAGTAGATGCAGGCTTTATTGTTTTTGAGGTAATGAGAAACGCGCATAGATGACGTGTTTGTCGTAAAATAAAAAGTTTTAATCCCTTCGCGCTTTCTCGGAGGCAGCATTGCTTTTGTATAAGGAAATCCGTCGTTCCCTACAGAACTTATAAAAGAAACGCCTTGTTTATCTATAAGATTGCCGATTGTTTTAACTGCGTCTTTTAACATGAAATTCTCCCCGAAATGTAATTGTTTATTGAATGTGAATTGTAATATAAAAAAATAAAACAGTCAATATTATTTCTGTATTAATTTATTTTATAGTATGCTGTTTTTTGCTTTGAGGATAGTCGTCCAAGAAGAAATTTTTTGGCCTTTATAAAAGAATACGCCTGCATTGTCGTATGTTTTTTCATCTTTCTGAATTAATGTTTCAGTACCGGTGTAGTCTCCTTGTTCTGAGGCATAAACAGATATGATTTTAGAACCTATTATTTCAAAAGATCCTTTAAGAATTCCTATGGCGGGGTTTAATGATTCCCATTTAAGAGTATTTTTTTTATTTGTTTCAAAAATTTTGTATTTATTATAAAAACGTACCGGTTTATCTGAAAGAACTTCAATAAATCCGTCTAAAGACCATTCTTTGTCCGTACGGACGGCATTTGATTCGCCGCGCAGATTAAAAGTATTTTCTTTTTCGTCATAATATATTCCTTCGGCTTCCCATTTCATCCCTGATAAGAAAAAAGTATGTTTCATAATAATCTTCAATTAATTAATTTGAAAAACCGAACCTATATTCAAATATCCTTGTTTTTTATAATATCCGTCCGCATCGCTCATTACGTATACGGTGCTTCCTTCATATTCCGTGCAAATTTTTTCAATTAACTTTTTACCGATATTGTTCCCGCGGAATTCTTTTTTTACGAGCAAATCATAAATATATATGCCGAAACCTTCATCATTTCTGCAGCGTATATATCCGCACAGAACGTTATTTTCGTAAGCTACAAAAGTAATAGAATTTTTTAAAGTATGTTTGTATGAATCTTCTGATTTTTTTCCGAAAATAACATTCCCATTCGGAGCCTTCGCTGCGAAGCATATTAAACAGATTTGTTTCATCGCTTTTAGAATAGAGTTTTATTTCCATATTAACCTTATAAAGTGAAAGATAATGTTTTGGTGGAGGTGGCGGGAATTGAACCCGCGTCCGAAAATGTTTCAGTAAGATCGCTACAAGCTTAGTCCGGAATTTTGTTCTCGTTTATAAGACTATCACCGGACGGGACTATCTTATAAACCAGCACCGTTTTAATTTCATATTAATTTGACGGAACAAGCAAATTAATACTAACCTACTCTTGTCATTTTATCCTAATAGTAGGTGTCAAAGGTAAAATGTAGCTGACTAAGCAGCTATTGGCATTGCTCCAAAACCCATAAAAGGTTTGAACATGCTGTTAGGAACGATTTGTTTATCGTTTATTGTTTAGCCGATTTTTACCGAGCCATCGGCCAACTCGGGCTTGCTATCTGTACCTCTTTCATTCCCGTCGAACCCAACTCACCCCCGCAAATAAATAAACCGAATTAACGGTTAAATTATCTTCTGCTTTGAAAGAACTGTTTGATTATTGTAGCACATTCTTCTTCCATAAGTCCACTTGATATTTCTATTTTATGGTTTAGTTTGTTATCTGAGACTATATTAAAAACGCTGCCGCAGGCGCCGGCCTTTATGTCTTTGGCTCCGAAATATATTTTTTTAACCCTGGCCAGTATTAGAGCTCCGGCGCACATTGAACATGGTTCTATGGTAACGTATATTGAACAATCGTTGAGTCTGTAGTTATTTAATTTTTTACAGGCTTTGCGTATTGCTATAATTTCTGCATGAGCCGTTGAATCTTTAAGCGAAATGCTTTTGTTATAGCCTCTTGATATGATTTTGTTGTTTTTTACTATTACGGCGCCGACAGGAACTTCTTCCGAGTCATAAGCTTTTTTTGCGCATTTTAACGCTTGCTGCATAAAAAACGTATCGTTATGTATCATAAATGTTCTACGTGCTTTTCCAAAAGTTCTTTTAAATCCTGTGGAATTCTTGTCGGTTTAAAAGATTTGTTGACAAGGGGATGCTTTGTAGTGCCTGAAGCTAAAAGTTTGTTTTGAGCTTTTATTTCGTAATAGAATACTATGCTTGCATTTCTGAGTTCTGATATTCTGGTTTCAACTGTTATTAAATCATCATATTTTGCCGGCATATGATAATTGCATTGTGCGTTAATAACAGGGAAATACAGCCCTTTTTCTTCCATTTCTCTATATGTGAATCCTAAATCCCTTAATAATTCTGTTCTGCCTCTTTCAAAAAAAACCAGATAATTGGCATAATATACCATACCCATTTGATCGGTGTCTCTGTAAGAGATTCTTATGTCAAGTTTGTTCATCTTTTGCTCCGTTTTGCCGATTATTTTTATTAATTTTAATATTTTTTTCAAAATGTTGCAAAATTATTGACAACCGGCATATGTATCGGCTAATATATATTTGAGAAGTTTTTTGATTGTTTTTTATACAAAAAAACATGTTTTTGATTTTACAAAAATTTCACAAAATGTTTTGATATTTTTTGAAATAAAAAGCTATAATATAGTTGCAGAAAAGGAGTTAAATTTATTATGGAGGTGGAGGCCATGAACAAAAAAATTTGGTCTTTTGTCTTGGCGACAATTTTGAGTATCAGTCTTGGTTCAGGAAGTTTATCTTACGGAGCGGATCCTTATGCAAAAACAGGCGGGGTTAATAACAATCAGTTATCTTCGACTTCAGGATCTTCTTACACTGTAACACCGACGCCTGAAGAAAGCGCCGTTATAGGCGATACTGAAAATAAAATATGCGCAGTTTTTAATTACAAATCAGGCGTCTTGTTAAGCGTTATGGATCAGGACAGAAACGTAACGATTTATGATGCGGGAAAACCAAGAGCTACTCTAGGTTACAATGATGACGGGACTTTCACGGTTACGCAGTTTTATTTGTCAGGTTCCGATTGGAGCACGATAGAAAAAATGTCCGGAAGCACTGATACTGAAAAGTTGAAAAACTTTTTATTGGCTCTCGGAGTCGATGAATCTGCTTTGAAAAAGACAGGAACTGACGCAAACGGAAATGTTGAAAACGGAGCAAATACAACTTCTTTCGTTCAGGAATTTGTAGAATGGCTTGATGATGCTATAACAGCATTGAAGAAAGGTATAAATTACTCAGTAGCTATCAATTTGACAGCCAGCTACGGAGCAAGCATGACATGGTCTGTTAACGGAAAAGCTCAGGAAACAATCGGCTATGACGGACAGGTATTGGAAACATACAATTATAACGCAGCCGGTTTCTTAGAGTCAATAACACAGAATACTTATAAAGTAAAAGAAGGATCTCTTACAGACGGAGTTGAATTTGAGAAAACAACAAATACCGTTTATTTGGATGCTTACGGAAGACAAAGCTATGCCGTTAATGCCTCAGGAGATAAGGTCGCAACATACACTTATTCTTCAAACGGTTCTTTGGTAAGTTCTTACAGCACAGAAAATAAATCGACAACTTATTATTCAGGCGGGAAAGCTTCTTACGTAATGAATGATCAAGGTGCTATAACGACAAAATATGATTATCATGCAAACGGAAGCTTAAACGGTATTACATCGTTCAATTATGATGCTGATACTTCCGCATTGACAAAAACAACTATAGAAGCATATAAATGGGGCAGATCTGTAGGTACTGCCGATTTGTCTTCTGGAACGGGAGTTCAGAATTATGATGAACTTAGAACAGCTGTCGCAGAAATAAAGGCAAACCCTAATGCTGCGCTTGCCAGCTTGAAATCAGGCGCATCAAGCGGAGGAACTAATTCAAGTAAATATTCAAATATTACAAGCATCAGCATTTATGAAAGCGATTTAACCGGAGCAAATGCAAGTGCGTTGATGAATTTCTTGGGAATAGATACTGCTACAAAAAATAAAATGTTAGCAATGAGTAACGGTTATTCAGCTGTTGCTAATGTAGCATTTACAATAGATACGATTGCTCCGGGAACCACAACTGTAGATGGTGGCACTAAACATGCTGCTAAAGCAAGTGTTGAGTCAACAAAGATTTCAGATGGTGTTGCCGGTGAACAATTATCTTGTAAGATTACAGTTATGGATAGAGGTGGTGCAAGTTATCAATTTAACGGTGCAACACATACCTTGAGAGCAGCAGTAGATGCTGTTATACAAGTTACAACATATGTTGATCCAGTAGTTGAAGGAACATTAGTAGGTGTAGTAGAAATAGACGGTGTAACTTATGCTCAAGTTTCTGCAGCTAATGTAAATATAATGGATGGAACAGGTTTCCAAACAGCAGATGGTGAAACTGTTTTAGTTGAAGTAACAAGTGATATGGGTGATACATTAAAAGGAATGCTTGCAGAAGGTAAAACTGATGTTATGTTTATGGGAGATGTTAAATCAGATGTAAACGGAAATTTAACAATGGCCATGAACACAAACTACAGTGGAGGTTTTGCTAGCGGTGCTGAAATTGCTGATTTGAAAAAAGCGATAGAAAATGAAGAGTTAGGTTGGGTTAAAGATAACACAGCAACTAACACAGCTATATTTGGTAATGATGGTGTAGCAGTTCAATGGCAGTCTGGTTGGAAGATGTTGAATGGTAGTCAGACTGTTTTAAAAGAAAGAGTAGATGCATCAGGCAATGTAGTAGCATTGTTTTAGATTTATAGTTCAAATAAAAAGGTGGGCAAGAAATTGCCCGCCTTTTTTTATTGAAAAAATATAATGATAATGTTATAATATTCATATAGTTATTTTTAGATATTTTTGATTTATAAAAAAGGAGATTATCATTATGGATTCAACACCAAAAAAAAATAAAAAGTGGATCATTTTTGGAAGTATTGTGCTTGTTCTTGCGGTGCTTATAGCTGTTGGTCCAGTTTTGATAACAAAATATATGAGAACAAAATGGCAAAATACTCCTAAATATAAAATTACAAACTTAATGATGAAGATAGACGGTAAATTGCAAATATCTAAAGATAATGTTCCTTATTTGGCGGGCAAAAACGGTCTTTTCTATGTTTTAGAAAATTTAAAACCTGAAGATATAAAAAACAATACTAACAAAAATTGCAGCGTTTTCGGCAAAATGAGAATACCTAAAGAAGGCGAAACTATCGACGGTAATCCTGTAAGATTGTTTATAGGAGTGGATAAAATCGGTTCTCCTGATTCAATGATTGAAAACCAGGGTATCTCGAAAGATATGAGCGAAAAAATAAAAGAAAAATCTCTGAAGAAAAATAAAATAAGAGTTGAAGTTAACGCAATACTGAATAAGCCTATATTGTTTGATGTTGCAAAAGGCAAGGTTTCTGCAGAAAACAGAAAAACTTTAGACGGTAAAGAAGTAAGCGTATTTGTTTTGACGGATGAATTTGGTGACAGATATGTATTGTTTGATAAAAAAATGAGGCTGAAAAATATAGACGGAGTCAATGTCGTTTGCCTTGGAAGAGAAGTTCTTCCTGCCGCAAATATGCCTTTGGTTGTTGACGAAGTAACTTTTGAAATTTATGAAATGTATGACTCAAAATATAATAAGTTAATGTAAAAATTTACAATTTTTTCACAATTTTTTCTACTAAATTTTATATATAGTATGTATAATTACAGTAGAGGGATTGGAGGTGTTTATGAAAAAAATACAAGTCTTGATAATATCAATTTTATTTGTTGCAACTAATTCACAGGCATCCTTTTTTGAATCTCCTCAGCCGTATTCTTTCGGGCCTGAAGGCAGAACTATTGCCGATCTGAGAGACTTTGCAAAGCCTAAACAAATGGCAAGCATATTACCTAACAGACCGGTTGCTGCAACTGATTCTAACGGAACGAGAGTCTATTATACGCCTGACGGGAAAATGACTCTGAGCGTTGCAAAAGACGGAACAATGACTTTTTCATTGGGAGGCGTTACAAAACAAAAAGATTCTCTTGGCAACTTAACCAAAACGACAACTGCTATAAAAGGCAGCGGTAATTTGTATGAAATAAAAAATGAGTTTAATGAAGTAATCGGATACAAAGCTTTGGACGGCGAAGGGAATACCGCGATAGAATATGACAAGGATATGAACAAAACAAAGACATATAACTATGGTTTGTTTGGTAAAACAATAAGTTATGTTGTTAATGAAATGACAAAGGAAAAAACAACATATGACCAATACGGCAGAGAAATGGCCACATACGATGCTGACGGATATATATTGGCGACATATCAGTATGAAGATGTAAGTTATGAGTATGGAGACGGCAAAAATCTTGCCGTGGTTAAAAATACAAGCTCAACTTCAGGGCAGGGGTTGCTTGTAACCAAGAAAGATTATCAGTTAAATACAAAAGGCGAAATTATAAATACTACAACATTCTTTGACAAGCAGGGCTTGGCTACTCATATTAATAACAGCGAAGGTACAACTATTGTGAAGTACAATTATGACCAAGATAATCAGGGAAATAAAGTTTTAACTTCTGTATTGAATGTTTTGACAAAAGAAAAAACATATTATGAAAACGGTAAAGAGACTGTTACAAAAAATGATCAAGATGAAGTGATAAAAAAATATTATTGGCAGGGTTCAAAACTGTTATATACGACAAACTTAGCGGCAGACGGAAGTACTTCTTCAACTACTGTATATGATATAGACGGGACTGAACTTTATACTACATTTAAGAATGTTACATACAACAGTGACGGCACAATAGATAAAGTTATGGGCAATGATAATGAAGTTTGGGAACAGTATTATTACAAAGAAGATTCCGAAGGCAAGAAAATCATTGATTATGTTGAGAATTTACAAGACAGTTCTAAAACATATTACGATAACGAGGGCAGGCAAACCGTAACAAAAGATAAAGACGGAAGTATAATAAAAGATTATAATTGGAACGGCAATACCTTAATTTATGTTTTTGACAGAACAACTCAGACAACTCAGTGGTATAATGCCGATAAAGAAGTTGTTTATGAAACTTTTAACGAGAGAATAATAACAAAAAATATTTACAATAACGGGCAATTGGTCGCTACATGGAATGCTCAGGATAAGACGGTTACTATTTTAATAAATGAAAGACAGTGGATAACTATAACTGCAGATGAAGAACCTACGGCTAATAAGATAACTAAGATAATTTCGCTTGCTTCTTTTGTTGAGCAAAAAATAGCGGAAAAAAATTCAGATTTAAGCGATGTTGACGTTAATAAATTATTGTCGGACATGATAGCTGAACAAGGCGTATTGTAAAGTTGTTGACATAATAAATAATATGATTTATACTTTTATCAGGAATATTTTATGGATATGATAAAATCTCTAATCAGAATGGAATCGATTGTATTCCGCAAGTTTTTAGCTTGCGGGATATTGTTCTGTATCATTCTTAGTTCCTTAGGGATAGTAAAAATTAATAATAATATTTCAATTCTAGAATCTGCAAAGGTTTCTGCGGATACTTTAATATCGCATTTTTTCTATATTTCATCATTACCTGTTGATATTATATCCAAAATGTTTGTTGAAAATTCACAGGTTAACTCAAAAGCTTCTGAAAAAAATAAAAATAATAATAATGATGAAGGAAGCAGTGCAAAAGCATCTTTCGGATATTCTATTTTACCAGGCAGTATCAATAACTTACAGATTAGTAAAGCAAAAGTAACAAAAGCAAATAAATATATCGGGTATAATGACAGATTTGTTTTATTTGATTACGGTATTTTGCGATCTTTAAACTTACAAAGTCTAGGTCTAATCATAGAAATGAATATAATAATGTTGTTGTTATTGGCTATTTTATTAAGCAGGAGAAAAATATCCGATGACAACATTATTACAAATATAATAGATAATAAAAAAATAATAGCTCGGCTTTTATAAAGCCGAGCTGTTTTTGCGTTATTAACGCAAAAACAGGGGGAAGAAATGAACATATTTAAAAACTTAAAAGGCTTGATAACAAGGAAAAAACTCACTATTGCGGCCGGGCATGTTGAGCAATGGGTAATGTCCATGACATTTCTGAAAGCGACAGCGATTATCGTTGTTAACTGTTTCCTGTTAACAGCCGTATACGGACAGGCTGTTGCTATGGTTATAGATAATACCAGAGCTACTGCCCAATTTAAACAAGTTTTTGAAGATTTCAATCTTCCTTACAGTTACGGGAAAATAACATCAGCCAACTATGAAGGCAGCGATAAAATAGTTATTAATATTCAAGATTTACACAGTCATCCTGAAGTTCAGAAAAATATTAATAATATTATAGATTTATTTGACAGCAAGTATGGAGTTAAAGCGGTTTATCTTGAAGGTGCATACGGACAGGTAAGTACAAAATGGCTTGCTTCTTCAAAAGATGAAGTTGTTAAAAACTCGGTAATGAATAAATTGCTGCAGTCCGGAAGATTGACCGGTGCGGAATATTTCTCGGCATCAAAAGGCAAAACCGATATAATCAAAGGACTTGAAAATAAAGAACAATATTTTGACAATTTAAAAAGATTCGGAACATTGATAGATTCTCAGTCTGAAATAGATGCTTCTTTTAATGCAATTAATCAGACTATAAAGTCTTTACAGGCAAACTATTATAACAGACAACAGAAAAAGATAGAAGAATTGTCTGCAGGATATGTTTCAGGTTCTACAGAAGCTAATAAGTATTTTTCTTTAATGAAAAAACATGCTGAAAAATTAGGCGTAGAAATAAACACATACCCTAATTTAGCGGCTTATATGGCATTAATGGATGCTCAAAAAGACATTGATTACAGAAGAACAACGCAGGAATTACAGATGTTTGTAGTAAAACTTAAAGAAGTTTTACCTTACAATGCTTATAAAATGTTGTTGGACGGTACAAAGAATTTCTCTCAAATGGATAAATTGTACGGATATATCATAAAATTGTCCAGACAATACAATTTAAATCTTTCCGCAAATTTTCCTGCTTTGGAAAAATTCTTTGCTTATATAGAATTAAGCCAGAAAATTAATCCTTTGGAATTGATTAAAGAAGAACAGAATTTTAAAGATGAAATTAACGATAAATTTGCGGTAAATAAAGCCGAAGAAGAAGTTGTTTTTTTAAGCAGTTTTGTGAGATATTATAAAGATTATCTTACCGGCAAAATAACAGCTGATGACTGTACGTATTATAAAGATAACATAGATAAATTTAAATATCTGTGGGTTAAGTACATAGATAATAAACAAATATCTGCGATGGCGGGTTATGAAACCGTTTCAGACAAGTTTTATGAAATCAACTTTGCCAGAAACAACTATTTTCTGCAGAATATGAGTGATGTTTTAAATTCTCAGAAGATAACTGCAGAAGTCAAGGGAAACTCTGAATTAGAAAAGACTATGAATTCTTTTGCAGATGCAAAAGAAGTTTATATAACGGTAACCGGAGGTTTCCATACACAGGGAATATCAAACCTTTTGAGCGAACACGGCATAACAAATATAGTAATAACTCCTAACGTTACGGGTGATACAAAATTAGCCGAAGAAACATATTATAAGATAGCTCAGGAACAAAGCAAAATAGCTTTTCAGGCTTTGGCGACTTTAATTCCTTCATTGGCTATAGGACAGGGAGATGTTAACACGTTACAGCCTGTTTTGCAGGATATAGTGACAGCGCTGTTAAGTGAAAATAAGAAAGTTTCCGATATAAACGCTATATTTGAAGGTATTTCAGATGAAGCAACTCTTCAGTATAATGAGGCAAACTCGGAAATTTTATTTTCCGTAAAGAGCATAAATAAAACATTTAAATTTGATGTTGATTCCAAAGGCATAGTTTCTTCGGCATCAACTACGGATAAAACAGCTGAAAAATCGGTAAAAAGCACAAATTTATTTATAAGAGCGATGAATGTTCTTAAAATTTCTTTACAGATAAGCAAATTTATTACACCTGTAGTACTTATCGCTTCAGGAGCGACTGTTTTGCTTGCTACGGGAATGGCAGGGATGATTCCTATGGTTATTATGATAACAACAGGAATCATGGTAAATAAAAAGATTCAGTCTGCGATCAAGTCAAAAATTGCACAGACCAAGAAAGAACAAGAGTTCTCGGCAAGTTTAATTGAAAATTTAATTTTAGAATCGGATGAAAATGCAGACGTTAACAGCGTAGTTCTTAGAATAGCTGCTGTTTTGCCTGATGATATTTCAAAGAAATTTTTAGATTCTTATTCAAATAAAGAAATAAAGGGTAAAGACACTATAGCCGGTTTTGATTCTTTAGGCATTCATTTAAATCTTGATATACTTTCAAAATTATTTGACCAAAACGGCATAAAAGACGGTAAAGCACAATTTTTAGAAACTTTAATAAGACATGAGCTAAGACATTCTGATTTTGCTCAGAAACATCAGTTTATACATAAACTATTTCCTTGGCTTGAAGAAATTATAGTTTCAAGCGGCGATTATACGGATTATCTTTCAATCGGTTCCAAAGCAATTACCGGACAGGAAGCGAAAGCCAGAGATATAAATGCTTCAAGAAGAGTTTTGCCTAGTTTTACAGAAGCTGAAAGAAATAATCTTACAACGGCAGAAAAATCATTTTTAAATAAAGCTCAAGCTGCTTTGAGTGAAAAGGCTGAAGGCTATAATTTGCAGTTTACGGATAAAATGATAGTAGCAATATATCACTTTATGAAGTATAGATTCGGAGAAAGTCTTGACGAAGGAAGACTTATAGAAACTTTGCAGTTTGCGTCAAGCATCGCAAATCCTAAAGCATCTCCGTTGGCAAATGTTCCTGCTTCTAAGATGCAGGAAGCAAACGCAGGGTTGGGAAAAACTCTTGGATATGCTTTTTCATATTTACTTAAAATGTCAAGTTTTGATTCAATAGATAATCATTCAATCATGTTTACTACTCTAACAGAAAAACTGGTAGATGAGGGATTATCAGAGACTGTTAAATTTTTTAATTATGATGATATACTTAAACTTTTGGGCAGAGACAGCACAAATCCTGTAAAAATAGGATATGTAGATTCTAACAATAACGGTTATTTGTATACATTCGAAAAGGGTAAGGACTCAAAATCAGACAAAGCTGTAAAAGGACAATTGCAGGATAAAGCCGAAATATACAGACAGGCATCAATTATAGGCGGAAAAATAGAAGCTTTTGCATGGGATTCAATGAGAGATGCTTTGGGCCTTTCAAATACTATATCGCAGAAATCTGTTGCAAACAGACATTTTATGGGCGATGAAATAGACCAGATAATTCAAAATAACCGTTTTGCAATTTCCGGAGAGCCTGTACATAATTGGAGAGAAATACATCAAGCTCAAAAAGAAGCATTAGCATTGGCTGATGTATTAAAAGCAGGAAGCCACTATAGCAAAGACGGTAAAAATATAATACTGCATTTGTTAAACTTAGAGATTTCAAAAGAATATAACCAGGCTTATAAAAATGCCCAGAGCCAGTACAGCCAATTGACAAAACCTCAGTGGAATATGATGCTCAAAGATGCTCTTAGAGCCAAATATTTGGAAATTGGAAAAGACTTCATAATAGAAGACGGGCAGGTAATTATACTTGAAGAAAATAAAGAAAAGTCAATAAGCGGCAGAGATTCTGAAAATAAGATACAAAAAGGTAAACAATGGTCAGGGTATTTGTCTGCTGCTGTTGAAATGTATCTTGAAAATACAAAACAGTATGATTTTAACGGAAAATATTCTCCGGCGACTATGTCTTTAAGCACTAATGTTTTGACTGAGTTTTTAAATAAAAATTTTGCGGATATTGCCGGCGGAACAGGTACTTTGCTTGCGGCATTAAGCTGGTTTGACAAAAGAGGATATAACTATCAGCTGTCAGATGCTACAAAGGGAGCAGATCCTTTATTCACGAGCGCTTTTGCTTTTGAAAATAATATTGAAAAGTATAGCGAAGTTGCCAAAGACGTTGTCAGAGTATTTTTTACAAATAAAAATACTCCTGCAGCATCGTCAGAAATTTTCGTTTCAAACATCAATGATATTAAGCTTTTAACATCATTGATAATTGTTGAGATGATTAATAATAAACAAATTTACGTTTCAAATAAAGATTTCAGAGAAAAAGTAAAAGCTTTAAAACAGGCAAAACCTGAAGAGATGATGTCTAAAGCACAAGATTTGTTTGATTTTGTAAGAGCGACTAATCCTTCAATGTCAAAAACAGTAAAAACGGTAAAAACATACTTACCTACGCTTTCGTTGTCTGATGGAGACCTTGCAGACAGCTTAAAGATCGGAGAAATTTTAAGTCAGGCAGGAGAAACACCTTCGATAGTTGTATGTACTGATATTGCCGGAACAGGAACTGAAATAAAGCCTAACGGTTCAACCGTTGGATGGGTTGATGTTTTTATTGCCAGTTATTCAAAAGCATATGCTCATGAACATCAAAAAGCTTCAAGAAGCGCAAGACATATTATGTCTTCGGGAGATAAAATCGGTACGGTAAGATTATATTGTTCCAATGAAGATATTTTAAGCGATATGACCGATGATAATATTGATTTGTATAAAGAACAATTGGCTAAGGCTCTTAAATCCTCAGATAAAAAAACAATATTGTCTGAAGAAGAAATAGATCAGATTGTAAAACAAAGAACAAGTCATTTTAAAGGTACTGTTCCTGAACAAATAATATTATCGATGAAAGAGGACTTGAGAAAAGGAAATAATTTATTAAACCAGAATATTTCCGTAAATGAAAAAGGTTTAGGTATGTTAAGACTCAACAGAGCTGAAAATGCATACTTAAGACTTTATGATTTAATAAGAACAAAAATAGCCGATCAGGAAATGTCAGCCCAGTTGTCTTTGGATAAAAATAATCTTGAAGCAAACCCTGTAAATCAGTATGAACCTTTATTAAAAGAATACAGCGATGCTGTTTCTGCTTTTGAAACGCTTTTAGGCAGAAAAATTACTGATGCTGAATTTGCTGAAATAGGCAAAATTCAGAAAGAATCAATAATAAAGAGAATAGACACTAAAATTGCAGAAATACAAAAAGTTTTAACAGAAAGTAAAGATGCCGAGAAAAATGATTCTTTGAGCAAGGAAATAAAAACCTTAAACGGTTATAAAGAAAATATTGCCAAAATTTCTGATATAGAATATGCGAAAAAATTTATACAATCAGAAGTTTCAAAAATTATTACGGATGACTTGGCTGTCAGAACAACTGCTTTTGAGAATGCAACAAATTATTTGCAGATTGAAGATGATAACGTTGTAGGCAATAACTATAAACCTATAGATTCTCAGGCTGATATGAGAAAAGAATTCTACAGAGTTTTCTCAGGTGTTGAAGAATCTGTAAGAAATGAAATAAACAAGTTTTTCAAACATACTGTAGCTGAATCTAAAATTTCTTCCGATAAAGAAATTTTAGGCGCTAAAATTTCTGAATCAAAATCAGTAAAGACAAGAAAAGTATTAGCAAAAATTCAACATGTATTTTCGAAATTGGCACCTGTTTATGTTCCTTTGGCTTTAATAGGAATAGGAAGCGTAGCAGCGACATTATTAACATTTTTAGGCGTTTCAACCGGCATTTTGTTTGCGGTCGGCGGAGTTGCTTTAGTTGGTTTGTTAATATATGCAGGTTATCAGAAAATAACATATTCAGATGCTATTTTAGCATCTGTTAATGATCAAGGCAGGTACTCTGTAGCAGAACAGGATTTATTGGCTACCGGAGATTATGCAAAATACGGTAAGAAAGCAGTGACCGGTTTGTTATATCAAATAGCAGGGAGTCTCAATAATTTTGGCTTATATGCATCTATAGGTGCTCTTTTAATAGGCTCTGTTATGGCTATAGCTGCAGTTCCTGCAGGAGCATTTGTCGTCTTGACCGGTGTAGTATTCGCCGCGGGAAGCGTAATATCTTCAATGATATTGAAGAGTAAAAATAAAAATATAATCAGCAAAATAAACGATAAAAATATTTCAGTATCATCAAATAAAACTCCTGCCGTTGTGAGAGTTGAAAGATTTTTCGGCGGATTGGCTGTTGGTGCGATTACTTTGTTAATCGGTTCTTTTGCAGGAAGCTTGATTATACCTGCAGTAGCTCTTCCGGTAGTAGCTGGCATATATTTTTATACGCAGTATTTGATGCCTGCAAAGAAAAATGTTGATGTTGAATTGACATATAAAGTAAATACAAAAAATATATTCTCAAATTTAAAAATAAAAGAAATGATAGCGCCTCTGACAGGTTTGATTGTTGCCGGAGGGTTGGCATATGCAATATTTGGAGTATTCTCTTTAATCGGTGCTTTACCGGCAGTATTGGGAATATCAATAGGTTTATTGGCTCCGGCAGCTGTCTTATTTGCCGGAATAGGAATGTTAGCTTTGTTTTTTGGAATAAAATATATTTCTGCAAAAACAAAAGCGGCAAGTTTTTATGACGGTATAGAAAAAACAGGAACAGCAAAAAAAGTTGCAAGAACAGCATTCAGTACGGCTTTTATAGCACCTACGATATTGATGTTTGCTTTTAGCGCAATAGGCTTTATATGCGGCAATATAGTTGTCGGAGGGATTCTTGCAGCCGGTGTTGCGGCTTTAATTTTTGCAGGAAGAAGCGGAAATAAAAATATAAGAAACATATCTGAAACGTTGGCTACGGCTCTTTCAATGTTTGCAGGTATAATGATGACGTCAAGAGCGAATGTAAATCCCGATACTGCAACCGTATCAAAAGTTCAGGATGCAGTAAAAGAGATGTTTGTAGGACAAGTAGCTTATGCTGCCACCGAAGATGTAATAGCAACAGAGACAAAATCAGAAGAACCTGCTGCAACAGAGACAAAAGCAGAGGAACCTGCTGTAACAGAGACAAAAGCAGAAGAACCTGCTGTAACGGAAACAAAAGCAGAAGAACCTGCTGTAACGGAAACAAAAGCAGAGGAACCTGCTGTAACGGAAACAAAAGCAGAGGAACCTGCTGTAACAGAGACAAAAGCAGAAGAACAAAATGTTACAAAAACGGAAGATGAGGAAGAGCCTGTTGCCAGAGAAACAAAAGCAGAAGGTCAGACAACTGCTGAAACAACGACTCAAGAACCTGTCGTTTCTGAAACTGAAAATCCTGTTGAACCTTCAACAACGCCTGCTGAAGCGGCAGTTGATGTTATATCAACAGTTGTTCCTGTTACGACTGCACCGGTTGAAGAGCTTACAGATGTCGCTGCAGGAGTTACAACAACTACTGAAGAGATTACATATGATGCAAACGGTTTTGATCCTGCTACCGGTTTAAATAAAGATACAGGTACTTTATATGACAACGAAGGATATGATATAAACGGCAAGAATGCAGACGGAAAGACAAGAGAAGAAGTTGCAGCCGAATCTGCAAAAACAGAAGAGATTACATATGACGCAAACGGTTTTGATCCTGCTACCGGATTGAATAAAGATACAGGCACATTATATGATACCGAAGGATATGATATAAACGGCAAGAATGCAGAAGGCAAAACAAGAGAGGAAGTTGCAGCTGAAAAAGCTACTGTTGAAGAAGCTGCAAAAAATGATGCAATAGGTTCATTGAATGTGTTTTTGAGTAAAGCAGATAAGACTGCTGAAGATTACGGACATATTTCATATTGGATATCGGAAGCGAATAAGTACGGCTCGTTATTAACAGATGCAGACAAAGCTTTGATAGCCCAAGCACAGGATTCTTTATCGTCTTATAATACTGCACAGGAACAGGAAGGAAAGAAGAACGATGCAATCGGTTCATTGAGTGCATTTTTGAGTAAAGAAAATAAATCATCTTCTGACTATGGAGATATTTCATACTGGATATCAGAGTCAAATAAATACAGCTCGTTATTAACAGATGCTGACAAAGCTTTGATAGCACAGGCACAGGAAGTATTGAATGCATATAATGCAAGTAAAACGGAATTTGAACGCAGCGTAGATGCTGTCGTTTCAGCCTTGGGTTTATCTTTGCCTGGTGGGTTTTCTTTATCGCAGACTTTAACAGACACTATTTTAGCTCAGCAAGTTTTGGAGGGAGAAGATTTATCTACATGGGCTGCAAGAGTTGCAGGACTTGTCTCTTCAGATGTTCAGGCAGAAATAGATGCATACAATGCATCACAAACTGAAGAAGGAAAGAAGAACGATGCAATCGGTTCACTAAGTGCATACTTGAGCAAGACAGATAAGACAGCCGAAGATTACGGACATATTTCATATTGGATATCGGAGTCAAATAAATACAGCTCGTTATTAACAGATGCAGACAAAGCTCTGATAGCGCAAGCCCAATCGGAGTTGAAAGCGTATGATGAATCGCAGATAGAACAAGGAAAGAAGAACGATGCAATCGGCTCATTGAGCTCATTCTTAAGCAAGACAGATAAGACAGCCGAAGATTACGGAAATATAGCCTATTGGATATCAGAAGCAAACAAATACAGTTCATTATTAACAGATGCAGATAAAGCTTTGATAGCGCAAGCTCAGTCTGCTTTGGACGCATATAATGCATCTCAGACTGAAGAAGGAAAGAAGAACGATGCAATCGGATCGTTAAGCGCATTCCTGAATAAGGCAGATAAAACAGCCGAAGATTACGGACATATCGCTTACTGGATATCAGAAGCAAACAAATACAGCTCGTTATTGACAGATGCAGACAAAGCTTTGATAGCGCAAGCCCAGTCTGCTTTGGATACATATAACAGTTCTGATGAAGTAAAGAAGAACGATGCTGTTGGTTCATTGCAGTATTTCTTCAATAAAACAAATAAGACAGCCGAAGATTACGGAAATATAGCTTATTGGATATCAGAAACAAGCAAATACAGCTCAATATTGACAGATGCAGACAAAGCTTTGATAGCCCAAGCCCAGTCCGCTTTGGACGCATACAACGCTGCACAGAATGAAGAAGGAAAGAAGAACGATGCAATCGGCTCATTGAGCGCATTCTTGAGCAAGACAAATAAAACGGCTGAAGATTATGGACATATCGCCTACTGGATATCAGAAGCAAATAAATACAGTTCTCTGTTTACCGCATCAGACAGGGCGCTTATAGCCCAAGCCCAGTCTGCTTTGGACGCATATAACAGTTCTGATGAAGTAAAGAAGAACGATGCTGTTGGTTCATTGCAGTATTTCTTCAATAAAACAAATAAGACAGCCGAAGATTACGGAAATATAGCTTATTGGATATCGGAAGTTAACAAATACAGCTCGTTATTAACAGATGCAGACAGGACTTTGATAGCGCAAGCCCAGTCCGCTTTGGACGCATATAATGCATCTCAGACTGAAGAAGGAAAGAAGAACGATGCAATCGGCTCATTGAGCGCATTTTTGAGCAAGACAAATAAGACGGCTGAAGATTACGGTCATATAGCCTATTGGATATCAGAAGCAAACAAATACAGTTCGATATTGACAGATGCAGACAAAGCCTTGATAGCGCAAGCCCAGTCTGCTTTGGACGCATATAACAGTTCTGATGAAGTAAAGAAGAACGATGCTATTGGTTCGTTGCAGTATTTTGTAGATAAAACGAATAAAACGGCAGCGGATTATGGAGATATAGCTTATTGGATATCAGAAGCAAATAAATACAGCTCGTTATTGACAGATGCAGACAAAGCTTTGATAGCGCAAGCCCAGTCCGCTTTGGACGCATATAATGCATCTCAGACTGAAGAAGGAAAGAAGAACGATGCAATCGGCTCATTGCAGTATTTCTTCAGTAAAGAAAATAAAACGGCGTCAGATTACGGAGATATGGCTTATTGGATATCAGAAGCAAACAAATACAGCTCGTTATTAACAGATGCAGACAAAGCTTTGATAGCGCAGGCTCAGTCCGCTTTGGACGCATACAACGCCGCGCAGAATGAAGAGGGAAAGAAGAACGACGCAATCGGCTCATTGAGCGCATTCTTGAACAAGACAAATAAAACGGCTGAAGATTACGGACATATCGCCTACTGGATATTAGAAGCAAATAAATACAGTTCGTTATTAACAGATGCAGACAAAGCTTTGATAGCGCAGGCTCAGTCCGCTTTGGACGCATACAATGCATCGCAGGCTGAAGAAGGAAAGAAAAATGATGCAATCGGTTC
>JAHDQW010000012.1 GCA_018433585.1 Candidatus Praeruminimicrobium purgamenti | reverse complement strand
GTTCTCGTACAAACGGTACAGTTTGCTTATTATTATCGGCTCTCCGTACCAATCCTTTTCTATCCTCGACTCTCCGCTGTTCCATTGCCCGCTTACTCTCTTCTCTGTCATTATCCCGTTATCGCTTGATGTGTTGACGGGATCTGCCTTTTTATTCTTAGCATTATCGTTTTGTTGCGGAACAGCCGATGCAATTTCTCCGAGGCTTAACATTCCATATAAATCTTTTGTTATTTTGTTTGATATTGACGTCAGGGTATCGCGGCATTCTTCAAATACACCGGTTACAGCATTGCTTACGACAGCTGTCATTACCATAAAAAGACTGTTTTTATTTTCTATTGATTTTGGGATGAAACCGTTGATGACCATGCATGAAAAGATTAATATTACAAGCGTTTTCCTGATTCCGCTTGTGAATAACAAATCAACTATTGATTGTCTTTCCAACAATCTTTTCATCTTTTTGTCCTTTTCCGCCCTTTATCTTCTTATATACTATAACAGATTCTTTGTTAATTATCAATACTTTTTATTTTTCTTTATTTTTTGCATTATAAACCCATTAATATTATATATTAATTGCCGGTTTTTTCTTTAAAATATTTGTGAAATATTTGTGAACTCTGTTTTTAACATTGATGTCTGCAATAAAAAAACATATAATACTTAACAATATAATAGATTATATTATTGTATTTAAATAAATAGGTATGTATCAGTTCCGCAAGGTATTGACAAATCATTTCATAAATACTTTAATATTAAATAGAACTTTTAAAGAGTTCATTAAAAAGTCCTAATTTTGGACTATAAACAAGGAGTAGAAGTAAATGGCACAAGGTAAAGTTAAATGGTTTAATGACCAGAAAGGCTATGGATTTATTTCCAACAATGATGGATCAGGTGATGTATTTGCACATTATTCTGCAGTTCAATCTGAAGGATTCAAATCTCTCGCTGAAGGCGACAATGTTGAATTTGATGTTGTAGATTCAGACAAAGGCCCTAAAGCAGCTAACATAAAGAAAATATAATTTTAGCTAGCATTTAAAAACCACCCTATCAACAGATAGGGTGGTTTTTTATTTGTGCAAATTTTTATCTTATCATCAGTTTATATAATTCGCAAATATCTTTTACAATAGAATTATCAGTACAAAAAAATTTACCGCAAACGTTTCTGACAGGCATTATTCCCATTAAAGAATTTGTAATAAAAACAGACTCTGAATCCATAAGGTGTTCTTTTTTGAAAAAACCTTCTTTCAAGAACATCCCCTTTTCTTTTGCTATATCTATTATTTTGCCTCTGACAATTCCAGGCAAAATCCCGGAAGCGCAAGACGGAGTATAAATTATATTTTTATTTATAAAAAATATGTTTGCAACAGAGGTTTCCGTTATATGCCCTTTGGCATTGATAAAAACAGCATCTTCATAACCTTCTTTTAAAGCATTTTCTCTTTCTAAAATATTTTCTAAACAATTTATTGTTTTATGCTTTATAAATAAAGAAGTCTCATCTTTTATTATATTTGAAAATTTTAAAGATACGCCGCGCAGATATTTCTCATTTTCATATTTTCTGTTATCCGTAATTACCGACAAATGATCCTTGTCTGAAGACCGAAACATCAAAATTTTTAATGCTCCTTCGCGCGTTTCATTTATTTTAATGATACTCTTTGCCATTTCAACAATTTCACATAAATTCGTACCGACATTAATATTGAAATATAAAGCGCTCTTTGCCATTCTTTCATAATGTTCTTTTAAAAAGATTGTTTCTCCGTTAAGAATTTTTACAGTTTCAAATATACCGTATCCGCTGCGCAGCAAATAGTCAAGAACGCCGTTATTTTTATTCTCAGCTACTTTGCGATCCAGAATCATCTTCATTTATATTATCCTCTTAAAGCCTCAAACATAGCTTTGCCTTTAAGCATTATTTCTTTATACTCGGATAAACTGTCTGAATCCCAAACGACAGCTCCTCCAACCTGAAAAAAAGACTTATTTTTTTTCACAATTATAGTTCTTATGGCTATGTTTAAATCGATATTACCGTTTAACCCTATATATCCGATTGAACCGGTATAAATATTTCTGCGCACAGGTTCTGTTTCATCAATAATTTCCATAGCGCGAATTTTCGGAGCTCCCGTAATCGATGCTCCGGGAAACGTCGCTTTTATAATATCGGAAAAACGGATACCATTCCGTAATCGGCCGGTAACAGTTGAAACTAAATGATAGAGAGTCGGGTATTTTTCCAATGCGGCTAATTTTTTTACTTTAACCGTGCCTATTTCAGATATTCTTCCCAAGTCATTCCTTGCCACATCAACCGCCATTATCAGCTCAGCTCTATCCTTTTCGCTTTTTAAAAGTTTTTTTCTGTTATCTCTATCAGTCTTAATTCCGCTACCGCGGGAAATCGTTCCTTTAACAGGTTTTGTTTCTATTTTATTTTTCTGAACTTTTATAAATCTTTCAGGAGAACTTGAAATTATCTGGAAATCTCCGTAATCAAGATACGAAGAAAAAGGAGCAGGATTAATATACCTGAGTTTTTGATATAACATCCACGGATCAGCAGAGAATTTTGTTTCAAACCTCTGAGTTAAATTAACTTCGAAAACATCTCCGTTCTTTATATGTTTTTTTAATTTGTCAATTTTTTGCAAATATTCTTTTTTAGATAAACCTGATTTGAATTTTTTATTATTTTTTGTATTTTTAGACAAATTGTCTTCCAATCCGCTCTCAGACGCTTTTTTAGCAATACGCATTAATTCATTTATTATATTATCTGCAGGCATAGTAATTCCGTGAGCCGCTATATATGTTTCACGTTTTTTATGGTCATAGACAAAAATACCGTCATATAACCCGAAACAAATATCAGGAATTTTTTTGTCATCTGCCGCAATGCATGGAATTTTTTCTATTTTACGGCATAAATCATATGACAAGAAACCGACAAATCCTCCGGAAAAAGGGAATCTGTCGTTATATTTTCTCTCATATTTGTCAAAAATTTTCTGAAAGGCATCAATAGAATTCAAACTTTTATAAATACTTGATTTCTTTTTTCCCGTAATTTCTATTTTATTATTTTTTGCTTTAAACAACAGCATCGGATTAAAACCGATAAATGAAAATTTACCGGATTGTTTATAAATATCTCCGCTGTCAAGCAAAAAAGGGTAAGAATATTTTTTAACAAAATTAAAAAGCTTATAAAACTCTATTTTCAGCTCAATTTTTCTTACAATCACACCTGTACCTTGTATTTTAGAAAACAATCAACTTTTCTAAACCAATTATCAGTTGAATATCAACTTCTTTATGCGGGAATTTTGTTGTATTTACTTACTCAAATACTGCAGCGCAAACAGATAGCCTTTTATGCCAAGCCCTGAAATCTGTCCTACAGAAACGGGAGCAATAAAAGAATTATGTCTGAATTCATCTCTTGAATAAACATTTGATATGTGAACTTCTATTGTCGGAATTCTAACGGCTGCGAGAGCGTCTCTTATAGCAACCGAAGTATGCGTATATGCCGCAGGATTTATTACAATACCGTCAAAAATATTTTGGGCATTACATATTTTATCAACTATTTCGCCTTCATGATTAGACTGAAAGCACTCTATTTCAACCTTCAGCTCTTTTGCGAGATTTTTTAATTCCGTTTCTATTTCATTTAAAGTTAATTTACCGTAAACTTCAGGCTCTCTTGTCCCTAACAGATTTAAATTCGGACCGTTTATTATTAATATTTTTTTCATTTTGAAATTTCTCCGATTGTCTTTAAAATAATTTTATCGTCAACTTCAATACCTGAACATATTTGTCCTATTTTTTTAGGAAGAACAAATCTTATTATCCGTGAAACTGATTTTTTATCTTTTTTCATCAAGTTCAAAAGCATGTTACGGTTTAACTTCCCGCTTATTTTGTTTTCAAAACCTGCGTTTGATAAAATTTCTTCTATTTTTTGTTTTGTTGCGGAATCACAAAATTTTATTTTTTCAGCCAGCATTGCCGCGAATAATATTCCGACCGCTACCGCTTCTCCGTGTAAAAAATATTTATATTTTGTAATTGTTTCCAAAGCATGTGCAAAAGTATGCCCGAAATTTAACAATTCTCTTACGCCGCTTACTTCTTTTTCGTCTTTTTGGACAATATCGGCTTTAAATTTACAGCACTTATATATTATTTCTTTAAAATCCTGTTCTGTTATTATTGATTTTTTTAATATTAAATCCAATCGGCCAAAAAATTTTTCATCAAAACTTACGGCATATTTTATAATTTCAGCCATACCGTTTTTTATATGTTCAGGCGATAAAGACTTCAGAAATTGAATATTGATAAAAACAAACTTAGGCTGGTAAAATGTTCCGGCTATATTCTTTCCTTTTTCTACATTTACGCCGGTCTTCCCGCCCACAGAAGAATCAACCATCGCAAGCAAAGAGGTCGGCACTTGAATAATTTTTATTCCCCTCATATAAGTTGATGCAAAAAAACCTGCGGTATCTCCTACTACTCCTCCGCCTAATGCCAGAACCGTAAATTTTCTGTCAATACCGATGCTCAATGCATAGTTATAAAGATCGGTCAATGTCTTTATGTTTTTTTGTTCTTCTCCGGCCTTAAAAACATAAGAAAAAATCTCAAAACCTTCATTACGAAATATTTTTTCAATTTCTTTCAGATAAACTTTTGCAACATTTGTGTCGGAAATAAAAAATATCTTTCTGTTTGGGAGATATCTTTTGCAGCATGATACCAAATCCTCGTTATTATCGGAAAAAATTACAGTATATGAATTTGATTTCAAATTTAGCTTTATCGATTTCATTATATTACCAATGTATTTCAGCCTGAATCAACCCGTTTTTATTTTTTAATCCGTATTCATCAACTTCATCTTCTTTAGGTTTAGTCTCTTTTTTTACTTCTTTTTCTTTTTTCTGTTCCGGCTGCTGCTGTTTAACTTCAGGCGGCTTGACTTGCTGTTTTATCTCTTCTTTGCTTTTATTAATTTTTTCTATTACATAAAAGTTTTGATTGTCAATATTTTTAGTTACTTTCTTATATGTTCTTGTTTTAGGGGACAAATTAAGAACTTCTTTGCCTGATATAACGGTAATAGTATAGTTATTCCCGCTAATTAAATCCGGTATCTTATAAAAACCGTTATTATCTGTTAGATATATTCTTTCTTCATCATCTATCAAGAGCCTTACCTGAACCCCCTGCACACCCATCTTCCCTTTCAATACTCTGCCGGAAATAGAAAATTTCTTTGTATTACTGTCTATTTTTTGCTGCTCCGCTTCTTTGGCAAGCCTGTCCTTTTCTGCCTGTTCAGCTTTCAATTTCTCGGCTTCCTGTTTGACCTGAGCATCTTTTTCTGCTTTTATCTTTGCTGCTTCTGCTGCTTGTTTCTGCTCTGCTTCTTTGGCAAGCCTGTCCTTTTCTGCCTGCTCGGCTTTCAATTTCTCGGCTTCCTGTTTCGCCTTTGCGTCTTGTTCCGCTTTTATCTTTGCTGCCTCTTCTGCTTGTTTCTGTTCTGCTTCTTTAGCAAGCCTGTCTTTTTCTGCCTGCTCGGCTTTCAATTTCTCGGCTTCCTGTTTCGCCTGCGCTTCTTGTTCCGCTTTTATCTTTGCTGCTTCTTCTGCTTGTTTCTGTTCTGCTTCTTTGGCAAGCCTGTCTTTTTCTGCCTGCTCGGCTTTCAATTTCTCGGCTTCCTGTTTCGCCTGCGCTTCTTGTTCCGCTTTTATCTTTGCTGCTTCTTCTGCTTGTTTCTGTTCTGCTTCTTTGGCAAGCCTGTCCTTTTCTGCCTGCTCGGCTTTCAATTTCTCGGCTTCCTGTTTCGCCTGCGCTTCTTGTTCCGCTTTTATCTTTGCTGCCTCTTCTGCTTGTTTCTGTTCTGCTTCTTTGGCAAGCCTGTCTTGTTCTGCCTTTTCGGCTTTTAATCTTATTGCTTCTTCTTTTTTAGCC
>JAHDQW010000006.1 GCA_018433585.1 Candidatus Praeruminimicrobium purgamenti | reverse complement strand
TATATATGTTGCTAATCCTTTGTCTCCCAATACTTTCGTTATTGCTGCCGTCAATGTCGTTTTCCCGTGGTCCACGTGTCCTATTGTTCCTACGTTTACATGCGGTTTCGATCTGTCAAATTTTTCTTTTGCCATTTTCTTTTATTCTCCTATCTTATTTTATATTTTCTTTTCCAATATCTTGTCTGCTATTTGTTTTGGAACTTCTTCATAATGTGAAGGTTCCATACTGTAATTTCCTCTTCCCTGAGTTAAAGAACGCAGAGTAGTCGAATATCCAAACATTTCAGATAGAGGAACGGTTGCTTTAATATGCTGTACTTTATTTCTTGAATCCATGTTCATGATTTTTCCTCTTCTTGAGTTCAAATCACCGATAACGTCTCCCATATAATCTTCAGGAACGATAACTTCGGTTTTCATAACAGGTTCAAGTATTACAGGATTTGCTTTCTTGCAGGCGTCTTTAAATGCCATGGAACCGGCAATTTTAAATGCCATTTCAGAAGAGTCAACTTCGTGGAAAGATCCGTCAGTTAACGTCACTCTGACGTCAACGACAGGATATCCCGCCAATGTTCCGGTTGATAAAGCTTCTCTGATACCTTTTTCAACTGCAGGAATATATTCTCTAGGGATAACACCGCCGACAATTTTGTTTACGAATTCAAAACCTTTGGCAGCTTCAAGAGGTTCTACGGTTAAAATAACGTGACCGTACTGCCCTCTACCACCTGTCTGTCTGATGTATTTTGATTCTGCTTCGGCCGGTTTTCTGATTGTTTCTCTGTATGCTACCTGAGGTCTTCCTACATTTGCCTGAACGTTAAATTCTCTTCTCATTCTTTCTACGAGCACTTCAAGATGAAGTTCACCCATACCGGATATAATGGTCTGCGCAATTTCTTCGTCTGTTCTTACGGTAAACGTCGGATCTTCTTCAGCAAGCTTGCTCAAAGCGTTTGAAAGTTTTTCTTCATCTGCTTTTGATTTTGGTTCGATTGCAACGGAAATAACAGGATCCGGAAAGTCCATAGATTCCAAGACTACCAAATTGTTTTCGTCACACAAAGTGTCGCCTGTTCCGGTGTTTTTCAAACCTACTACAGCCGCAATGTCTCCGGCTCTTACTTCTTTGATTTCCTCTCTGCTATTTGAATGCATTCTTACGATACGAGATATTCTTTCCTTGGTATTTTTACCAGGATTAAAAACGTAAGAACCGCTTTGCAAAGATCCAGAGTAAACCCTTATATAAGTAAGTCTGCCTATAAAAGGATCTGCCTGTATTTTAAAAGCAAGAGCTGCGAAAGGAGCATTATCGTCAGCCGGTCTTGCTTCTTCTTCATTAGTTTCAGGATTTACGCCCTTCAAATCTTTTCTGTCCAAAGGTGAAGGCAAATAATCGCAAACTGCATCCAACATAGGCTGAACGCCTTTATTTTTAAAAGATGTTCCGCATAATATAGGGATAAGTTTTATTTGTAATGTTGCTGTTCTGATTGCTTTTTTGAGTTGTGCTTCGGTAGGTTCTTTTCCTTCAAGGTAACAAGTCATAACGTCTTCGCTGAAATCTGCTGCCAATTCTATTAAATGAGCTCTGTATTCTTTTGCTTTTTCCACGAGGTCTGCAGGAATGTCGGTAATGTCAAACTTTGCACCGAGCTCTTCGCCTGACCAAATATATGCTTTCATTTTAACTAAATCTACTATACCTTTAAATTCTGATTCCTGACCTACCGGAATTTGAATAGGCAAAGGAGTTGCGCCGAGTTTTTCTTTTACCTGGTCAACAACCATATAAAAATCTGCGCCGATTTTATCCATTTTATTTGAGAAAATAATTCTAGGAACATGATATTTATCAGCCTGTCTCCAAACTGTTTCGCTTTGAGGTTCAACGCCGTTTCCTGAATCGAAAACAACGACTGCTCCGTCGAGAACTCTTAAAGATCTTTCAACTTCTGCAGTAAAGTCAACGTGGCCCGGGGTATCGATAATGTTAAACTGCATATCCTGCCATCTGCAATAAGTTGCGGCGGAACATATAGTTATTCCTCTTTCTCTTTCCTGATCCATCCAGTCCATTGTCGCTACGCCTTCGTGAACTTCTCCGATTTTATGCAGTCTTCCTGTATAATATAGAATTCTTTCTGTCGTTGTCGTTTTTCCTGCATCAATATGAGCAGCTATTCCAAAATTTCTTACCTTCTCTAACGGATACTCTCTAGCCATTTTTATTTCCTTTTTTTATTATCTACTTGCTTTTTTAAAAACAAAAAACAACAATTACCGAAATTTTTTCCGGTATTGTCGACGACAAAATACTGACCGACTTGCCGTTTACATCATACAAGTCATTGAATTATATCTAAATTTATTTTTAATGTCAATGGTTTTATATAATTAAATAAACATTCAAAAACTATAAGTTTTTTTAAATTGACAACCGTATTTTTTTTCAATACCATATATATATGTGGCAGCGCTAATTTTGCAAATTATAATACAGGAGAGATTATATTATGAAAAAAGCAGCGGCTGTTTTTTTATTTATGTGTTGTTTTATTTCAGGGCTGCAAACGGCGGCAACGGCGGATGAGAACGCAACTGCGGCTCAGCCTGAACAAACGGTACAGGCGGCAGTAACTCTGCAGTCTCAGGAAAACGCAAACGTTCAAACACAGGAACAACAGTTAACGGCGCCTGCCTCTGCGGAACAAACCGCGGAAACGCAGCCTCAGCTTCAGCAGGAACCTCAGCCTGCCGTCAAAGAAGAGCCTGCAACATCAACAGAAAAAAAAGAAGAAAAAACAAAAAAATGCGAAAGAATACACCCTTACATAAGGGCTGACGCCGGTTTCACTTATTCGGCTTTTGACATAAAGTATGAGGACGTGACAAAAGAACTTGCCGGTTTGCAGGCAATGTATAACTGCGCTGCGGGTATCAAGTATAAAAAAGGAAGATTTGAACTTGCCTACCAGCAAAGAGGAACAATGTCAGATTTTTTATTTTTTCTGATAGCCACAAGCGCATGGGTTGAAAATAACGCCGTTATGGCAAACGCATTTTATGATTTCGTTTCGTCCGAATATTTTGCACTTTATATCGGCGGCGGAGCGGGCGTAAATATGTGGAACAGCGAATTCAAATCTTTCGGAGACAAATATACAGACAGCGGAACATCATTTATAGGCGGCGTATATTTAGGAGCAAGCATAAATACGCCTATCGGATTCAGCATAGATTTCGGAGTGGATTATTTCTATGTAAACGAACCTCTTATGAACAGTTTTGTTCCTAAAATAGGAGCAAGACTGACTTTCTAAAATAATATCAGCAATAATTAAAAATAAAAACACGGTATTTTAATATCGTGTTTTTATTTTTCTGCTTTTAAAGTCTGTTCCCAAAGAGCAAGCTTATCTCTGTAGTTTTTTGAAGCATTGGCAGGGCTTGTCGACGGCATAACGACATATTCGATACCTTTAACATATCCGAAATATTTAACGAAGTATTTATTTGCTTTCTGCCCGTTAAATATCAATTTTTTAACTTTCGGATATTTTTTTAAAAGACTTTTAAAGTCATTCGGCTTTTCGCAGATTATGTTTTTGTCAAGACTTCCTTTTCTTTTGCAATATGCCAAAGCGTCCCACAATCCTGTCGCATTGCTAAGGAGAACGTTTATTTTATCTCCGTAACCGCCAGGTATGTTCCCGTCGGCAAAAACGTCAAAAATTATCTGCCAGAACTTATTATGTTTATAAGCGTAATACTGCCCGGCTTTTAAAGACGCTTCGCCCGGCATCGTGCCTACGATAATCTGAACCGTATTTTCATTTATTACAGGAGCAAAACTTTTTAACATATTATTTATTTTACAAATTTTTTATAATATAAACATAATGAAAAAAACTTTATCCGAAATGTCTCTGGAAGAATTATGGCAGCTGTTCCCCGTAAAATTAAGCCCGTATAATTTTTCATGGAAAGACTGGTACCTGCAGGAAGAAAAACTTATTATAAAAACCGCAGGACAAAGCAGTATTTTGCGCATAAGCCATATAGGAAGCACTTCCGTTGAAGGTCTTATCTCAAAACCGACGATAGATATTTTAATTGAAATACCAAAAAATACAGATACGGAAATTTTGACCGCTTCTCTGAAAAGCATCGGCTACATTTTTGAATCCCAGCCTAAAAACCCGCCGCCTTGCATGATGTTTATGAAAGGATATACGGAAAACGGATTTGCCGAAAAAGTTTTTCATCTTCACATAAGATATTCCGGAGACTGGAACGAATTTTATTTCCGCGATTATCTTAAAAAATATCCGCAAACCGCAAAACAATACGGAGAACTCAAACTTAAACTTAAAAGACTGTTTGAACACAACAGAGACGCATACACAAAAGCAAAAACAGACTTCATCCTTAAATACACGGCTCTTGCAAGAGCCGAATTTCAGGATAAATACAAACCGGCTGAATAAAACTTAAATTATTGTATAATATATATATGAACTGTAAAAAAACGGCATTAATAAGCGATTTTGACGGAACAATTTCAAAGAAAGATTTTTTTCACATGGTAATTGAGACTTTTTTATCAGAGAGCGCTCTTAAACCGTGGCATGATTATCTTCAAAAGAAAATCACGCATATAGAAGCGCTGACAGGCATCTTCTCGCAGATACACATACCGCAGGAAGAACTGGACAAATTTATAGCGACAATCGAAGTAGACGAATATTTTTATGATACGCTTGAAATATGCAAAAAACTCGGCGTTCCCGTATATTTATGCAGCGCAGGCACAAAATATTACATAGAAAAGAGAATAGGACAGACATTGAAAGATTATAATATTTCTCTTATTTCTAATGACGGCGTTTACAGCCAAAAAGACGGACTGCGTCTTATAGCTCCCGACAAAACAAATCCTTTTTACAATCATAACACCGGCATTTCTAAAGAACTGCTTGTAAAAAAATTAAAATCTGAAGGCTATTTCACAATTTATGCAGGCGACGGAATTCCCGATTTTTCTTCCGCAAAAACAGCCGATGCCGTTTTTGCAAAAGACGTTCTTCTTGAACTATGCAGAAAAGAGGGCATAAAAACCGAAAAATTCGACAATTTTAAAGACATTTCGGATTATATAGGGAGACTGTATGATAAATAAAGCAATTAATATCCCCGCGCTTCTCAAAATAGGGAACGGCAAGCTATTTAAAATAGGCAAATATCTCTTTGACAGAAAGTTTATGAAAGTGGCTCTTTTTTTCAGCGAAGGCATTGAGCCTGTCGTAGCCGGACAGCTTTACGCAGGTTTCAAAGAGTTTGGAATAGAAATAGTGCATAAAGATGATATTTCGGATATAAATATAGAAAACGTGGTGCATACGGCTTTTAAAATACCTTCTGAAACTAACGTTCTTCTAGGAATAGGCGGCGGAAAAGCCCTTGATTACAGCAAATACTGCGCGCATGTTCTTAAGCTTCCTTTTATAAGCGTTCCGACTTCAGTTTCAAACGACGGATTCTGCAGTCCGAACACGTCTCTTTTGGTATCGGGAAAACGCAAAAGCGTAAAATCGACAATACCTTACGGAGTCGTCGCCGATCTTGACGTAATAAGCAACGCTCCTGAAGTGTCTTTATATTCCGGAATCGGAGACACTATTTCAAAAGTCACGTCTTTATGGGACTGGAAACAGGCTTTCCTGAAAAAAAATGAAAGCCACAGCGATTTTGCGGCTTTAATCTCGCATAATTCTCTTGAAATTCTGTACTGTAACAGCAGCAGAGAAGACGTAAAAACATACGATTTTCAATTTAAAATGGTAAATTCTCTTATACTCAGCGGAATAGCTATGGAAATAGCAGGCTCTTCACGTCCTGCAAGCGGAAGCGAACATTTGATATCGCATGCGCTTGACGATATCTCGGCAAAACCGCATATGCACGGTCTTCAGGTAGGAACGGCAACGTATTTCTGTTCTCTTCTCCAGGATAATAAACCTGATTTTGTCAGAGATTTCTTAACAAATATAGGTTTTATAGATTTAGTTTCAAAAAACCCTATAAATAAAAAAGAATTTGCCGAAGCGTTAAAACTCGCTCCCGAAATAAAAAGCAATTACTACACTGTTTTATCGGAAAAAGATTCCCTGCAGCGCGGGCTGAAACTTTTGGACAGCGACAAAACGCTTAATATGATAATCAGATAATTACAGGTTTTCCCATAATTTTGACAATTCTTTCATGGTTTCTTCGTTATACGATACAAAACCGGCCTCATAAGCCGAAATAGGTTTATAAAAAACCATTTTCCATTTCAGATAATCGCATATACACGAAAACTGTTCTTTTATCAATCCGTATTCTCTGTCTTGAAGAACTGCTCCGCCTATTGAAACAACGCCTATTTTTTTATTTTGTTTGGCAAACTGTTTGGATTTTGAATAAAATTTGTCTATAAGCATTTTTAACTGTGCGGAAATTCCCCACCAGTAAACAGGCGTTCCGAAAATCAAAATATCAGCCTGATAAACTTTTTCTATAAGCTGGGCGCTGTCGTCAGGCGTGATACACGTTCCGCCGTTTCTTTTACAGGCATCGCAGTTTATGCAGCCGCTTAACTTTTTCGTCGTAACGTCTATAAATTCAATGCTGCAGTCTTTTATATTTTCTTCTATTCCTTTTTTTATTTCCAATAAAGCCGTTTTTGTATTCCCTTTCATCCTCGGACTGCCGTTTAAAACTAAAATATTCATTATTTCCCCCTAAAAAATCTCATCCGTAGATAATGCCATTTCCACTCTGGTAGATAACGCCTTTAAAGCTATCTTATGTATTCTTTCGTCAACCGTTGTACAGCAGTCTGTTAAAACCGTCACTTTATATTTTTCGGCAGATTTTGAAATCGCCGTATGCGTTACGCAGTTCTGAGTCATCATACCGCAGAGAATTAACTCCGTTACTTTTAAATCGTCCAAAGTTTTTTCAAAATTTGTCTGAAAAAAACTGTCGGCGTAATGCTTTACGATTACAGGCGCTCTCTGAGCCGCGCACAATATTCTCTGGTGTATATTCGCCCCGGGAGTTCCTGCAGTTAAAAACGAAGCAATGCCTTTATTTTCAACTATATGCTGAACCAATATCACAGGGACTCTTTTTTCATTCGCTTTCCAAATAACTTTTTCTATATTTGAAACGACATCCCCCATATTCCAAAGAGGAAAACTTCCGTTTTCAAAATAATCATTCTGCACATCAATAACTGCCAATGCTTTAGCCATAAATGCTCTCCTTTCATTTTATGAAGCTATCAGACATTTAAATCCGCAATCCAGTTTTGTATTTTACTTTCTATTTGATTTCTTACCTCTCTTGTTTTGACGCATTTTTCTTCGTCTGTTCCGCTGAATCCCGAAGGGTCTTCAAAATTCCAATGCAGTCTTTTGCCGGCGCCAGGGAAAACGGGACACATTTCGGCTTTTGTCTGGTCGCATACCGTAATAACATAATCGTATTCTTTATTTTTACCGTAAAGCTCAAAAACGCTTTGTGTTTTATTTGAGGAAATGTCGATTCCTATTTCTTTCATAACATTTACAACCGTTTTATTAAGAACTCCCGGTTCTATTCCCGCGCTTTCGGCGTCAATTTTACCGTCTGCATATTTTTTTGTAAATGCCTCGGCCATCTGACTTCTGGCAGAATTATGTATGCATACAAAAAGCACTTTTATTTTACTCATTTTATTCCTCAAACCGTTTTTTCATACTTCACGGCAATATATTTTACAACTTATTATTTATTAAAACTACAGCCATTTTACTGAAGGCTCTTTTTTCAAAGGCATTTCAGGGAAACCTTCTTTCGGATAACCCAACACTATCGGACCGAAAACTTTTTCATCTTCCTGCAAATCAAACTCTTTTCTTATTTCAGGATTGTCAAGAACAAGCTGTCCTATAAAGACCCAGCAGCTGCCTATACCCATTGAACGGGCAGCCAGCATAATATTCTGGCATACCATAGGACAATCTAAATCCCTTGTCATACCTTTGCCTATTACAAAAATAACCGCAGGAGCGTCATAATGTGCGGGATCTTTAACTTTTAAATCTATTTCTTTTCTCATTTCTTTAAATTCGGCGGACATTTTTTCCAGCCACTGCTTATATTTAGGAAGCGCGAGCTTTGCAAGTTTTTCTTTAAATTCACTGCTCTCGACAACGACAAATCTCCACGGCTGGGCATTCATGCCTGTAGGAGCCAAATTTCCCGCCTCTATTATTTCCTGTAAAATTTCTTTTTCAATTTTCTTTTGTTCAAAAAATCTTACGGAACGGCGCATTTTAATATTTTTTATTGCTTCGTTCATAATTCCTCCGACCCTATATTTTAATTTTGCGTTTTATATTAAGCAGTATTTCTATATCTTTGAGAATTTCGTTTGAATCGACTGTTAAAAGAAGCCATTTCCCGTCGCGGAACGTTTCTGTGGAATCATACCTGTCCGCCGTAAAGCGGGACAAACTATTTTTTATCTTTTCTGTTTTTTCTCTCTCTTCGGCTCCGAAAACAATTACTATTTTACAGCTGTTTTTTTCCGGAACAAGAGTACAAAACGATTTATTCTTCTTATATCTTAAAACCCAGCCGTGTTTTTTTCCGCCGTATATCCATTCAGGCAAAAATACTTCCGGATATTTTTTGTCTATAAAATCCGTTACGGATTTCCAAAAGCCCAAAGATTTTGTTCCCATCGTGTCCTCAAGCTTGTGCATATCAGGACAAGACGGCGAATCCGTAATTCTTAAACTTTCATTTTTCATTTTTTCCGGCTTTACTTAACAAAAATCAATTTGTTTTTATTATTTTATCAAAATAACTTTGCCTTTTATACATTTTTACATCTTTTTCACATAAGCCGTTGACTTCCTTTGAAATAAAATATACTATATAGGGGCAGGGGGCATATATTATCTTGAGGGGTGTTTTATGAAAAAGTGTATGGATGTAGAATCCGTAACAAAACGTCTAAAAAAAATTGAAGGACAGATAAGAGGCATAATAAAAATGGTTGAAAGCGATAAACCGTGCGAAGAGATTCTTATACAAATAGGCTCGGCAAAATCCGCGCTTCACAAAACAGGGCAGCTTATTCTTGAAGGACATCTGCATCACTGCGTAACCGAAGGAATATTACACGGCGATCAGGACGAAACAATAAAAAAATTATCATCCGCGCTTGAACAGTTTTCGCGCATGGTTTAAAAAGGATTTTTTCAAAATGATACATAAAACGATAGAATTTCTCTCATCTTTAAAAATGACGGTTATAAGCGGATTGTTCCTGCTTATAAGTTTTATATTGATACTTACGGAAAAGACTTTACCGCTTGATCCTGTATGGATAACAACCGCCGTTTCAGGATTTCCGTTATTTTATAATGCCCTTAAAAAACTCTTTATACAAAAGAAGATTTCTTCAGCGCTCTTAATATCTATTGCAATGACGGCTTCTATAGCAATAGGCGAAGTTTTTGCCGCCGGCGAAATAGCGTTTATTATGGCAATAGGCGGAATTCTTGAAGACAAAACCGTAGAACGCGCAAAAAAAGGCATAAAAAAGCTCATAAATCTTATTCCTGAACAGGCAAGAAGAATATCATACGGCAATAACGGCATAACCGTTGAAACGGTAGCCGTAGAAGAAATTAAAGAAAATGATATTTTGCGTATTCTTCCGGGAGAAACAATTCCAGTTGACGGGCAAATAATATCGGGAAACACGTCTGTGAACCAGTCTGTCATAACCGGAGAATCTCTTCCTGCCGACAAAATGCAGGGAGACAGCGTATTCTGCGGAACGCTCAACCTGTTCGGTTCGGTAGATATAAAAGCCGTCAAAACAGGCAGTAATACGTCTTTGCAAAAACTTATAAAACTTGTCAACGAAGCCGAAAAAAATAAGGCGCCTATGCAGCGTATTGTCGACAAATGGGCAGGATGGCTTGTGCCTGCGGCTTTATTAACCGCAGTAATAACGCATTTTGCGACAGGCGATATCATACGGGCGGTAACTGTTTTGGTCGTATTTTGTCCGTGCGCCCTGGCGCTTGCAACCCCTACAAGCATAGTGGCCGCAATAGGACAGGCGACAAAATTCGGCGTTATAATAAAGTCCGGCGAAGCTCTCGAAAAAATGGGAAAAGTAAACTGTATCGTGTTCGACAAAACCGGCACGATAACAAAAGGTACTCTTACCGTAAGCGACGTCGCCCCTGTTGTTGAAATATCAAAAGAAAAACTTTTGAATTATGCGGCGGCTGCCGAATCCTTATCAGAACATCCTATAGGAAAAGCTGTCGTAAATTATGCAAAAGAACTAAACGTAAAATTAACGGATGAACCTAAAAATTTTAAAATGATTCCGGGAAAAGGAATAAGCGCGCAGATAAAAGACAGCCTTATAATCTGCGGCAATAAAAAATTCCTTGAAGAAAACGGCGTTATTATAAATAAAGAAACAGAAGATAAAGCGGATATTCTTACAAAACAGGGCAAAGCCGTAATTCTTGTCGCCGCGGACAAATTTACCGCCGGCATAATAGCTTTATCAGACACGCTTCGTCCGAACATAGCGGAAACCGTAAAAGAATTAAAATCTGCAAATGCCGAAACGATAATGCTTACCGGCGACAACAAAGAAACTGCGGATTATATCGCCGCTAAGGCCGGAATAGAAAAAGTTTATTCCCATCTTCTTCCTGAAAACAAAGTTTCTATAATTAAAAAACTTCAGAAAGAAGGGCGTATTGTGGCAATGACAGGAGACGGCATAAACGATGCCCCTGCGTTGAAAACCGCCGACGTCGGCATTTCAATGGGAACGATAGGAAGCGATATAGCGGTGGAAGCCGCAGACATAACGCTTATAAGCGACGATATTGCAGCCGTTACCTACTTAAAAAGATTATCTGTTTCCACCGTAAATACGATAAAATTTAACATAACTCTTTCAATGTTAATAAATGTAATAGCCGTAATTCTTTCAATTATGGCGCTGCTTAATCCTATAACGGGAGCTCTGGTTCATAATATAGGATCTGTTCTTGTAGTATCAAATGCAGCTTTGCTTTATGACAGAAAATTCAGATAACTTAAGCTTTAATCACTGATATAATTTTTTGAAGCGCCAGTATGTCTTTGTCGTTTGCAAGAACAAGCAAAATATCAGCCGCTTCAATTTCCGTTGAACCCGACGGCACTATAAACTGTCCATGCCTAGAGATTAAAACTATAAGCAGTTTTTTAGGTACGCTAAGTTCGGCTATTGTTTTTCCAACCGCAGGCGACTCGTACGGTACAGGAACATCCGTAAGTTCTGCATCCATGCCTTCTGCTTTTTCAAATTGTATCGGATAATTTATTTTTTTCTTCATAGGAGCGTCAAGTCCGAGAAGTTTTGAAAATACAGGTATTGAAGTCCCCTGCACAAATACTGAAATCGCAACTACAAAAAAAACTATGTTAAAAATAATATTCGCCTGCTCTATGCCGGCCGTAAGAGGAAACGTCGCAAGAATAATAGGAACAGACCCTCTCAGTCCGACCCACGAAATCATAATTTTTTTTGAAAAATTCATTTTAAAAGGAAGCAGGCTTATCAGGACACCGGCCGGTCTTGCCACAAACATAAGCAAAACCGTTATGAGAAGCCCTTTCCATATATAAGGAAAAACCTGGGACGGAAAAACCAAAAGTCCGAGCGTAACAAACATTACTATCTGCATCAACCAGGCTATGCCGTCATGAAATTTTTTAATCACTCTCTTATTTTGAAACTCAACTCTGCCAAGCATAAGTCCGGCGACATAAACGGCAAGAAATCCGTTTCCTTTCAAAAAGCCGGCTATGGTATAAGTAAGCAGCACAAGCGATATCATTATAACAGGATAAAGACCTTCGTATTCAAGGTTAAGCCTCTTAATCAAAAACAAACTGACCTTTGACATTACATAACCGACAGCCAGCCCCATTCCCATATCTATAATAAAATTTGGAACAAGCGAAATAAATTTTGTTCCCTGAACGGTTATAAGGCTTATAACGCTTACGGTTAAAAAAACAGCCATCGGATCGTTGCTGCCCGATTCAAATTCAAGAAGAGGTTTAAGAGGCTTTTTAAGACTTATATTTTTTGACCTTAATGTCGTAAACACGGCGGCGGCGTCTGTTGAAGAAACTATTGAGCCTAAAAGCATTCCCTCAAGAATAGAAAATTTTAAAATATAAACGGCAAAAAAACCGGTCACGACTGCGGTAATCAAAACGCCGAAAGTGGAAAGTATTATGCCGGGAACGACAATCGGTTTAGTTTCTTTCCAGTCGGTATCAAGCCCGCCTGAAAAAATAATAAAGATAAGGGCAACCGTCCCCAGAGATTTTGCGAAAACGGCATTGTCAAAATAAATTTTCCCCACGCCTTCAGAACCGGCGAGTATTCCTATACCCAAAAACACAAGAAGGACGGGAACGGCAAATCTGTCCAGCACCTTGCTTGAAATAATGCTTATAAATATTAACGCCGATACCCAGAATAAAAGAGTTTCAAAGCCCATTAATCGTCCTTTTAATATTTTTTATTTATTTTAACATTTTTTTTAATTCTTAACATTGATTATTTTATTTACTTTAAAATTTTAGTAGCATATAAAAACAGATAATCTGAGGAGGCCTTTAATATGAAAACCGTTTTATATGTAAAAGCAAATCCTAAATCAAACGAAAATTCAAAAACATTTCAAATTGCTGAAAAGTTCATCGAAAGCTACAATAAAAAAAATCCCGAAGACAAAATAATAACTTTAGACTTATATAAAGAAAACATTAATTTTTTAACCGAAAAAAACATTCAGGAAGTTTTCGGTCCGAAAAATGAAGAAAGCAAAAAAAACAGAATACTTTCTTATGCTTACGGTTTTGCGCAAGCCGACAAATATGTTATAGCGGCGCCTTTATGGAACCTCGGCGTTCCTTCAATATTGAAAGCGTATTTTGATTACGTAACCGTTAAAGATATTTCTTTCAAATACACCGCCGAAGGTCCTGTCGGACTTTTGAAAAATAAAAACGCCGTATATATATCAGCTCGCGGAGGCATATACGATGCTCCGCCTATGTCAAATTTTGAATTCGGCGAAAGATACGTAAAAACAATATTAACTTTCCTTGGCGTAGAAAAATATACGGCAATATGCGCCGACGGCGTTGACATTATGGGAGCGGACGTTCAAAAAATCGTCGGCTCTGCAATTGATAAAGCCCGGAAGCTTGCCGAAATTTTCTAATTCCTGCAGCAGCAATTTTTACAGGACTGTATCTTTTTTAAAACAGACTGAAACGTTCTTGCCGTTACCGGATTTGCCATAACCGGCGGCAGTTTTAATTCCGATATTATATCTTTGCAAAATTCGGCAGGGTCTGAAATATTCTCTTTTGCCGCAATTTTATTAACAGCCTGCTGTATTTTAGTGAAATAGTTTACGCTGTCTTCAAAGACATCATGAATTTGTCCGCCTTTGCGCGGGTCATCCCATGAAGAAAGAAGTATTTCAACATCATTTATTTTATCAAGCTTTTTAACGGAATTAATGCTTTCAGCCAAATCGTCGAAAACAGGCATCTGGTTTGAAGACAATACGGCGTCTCCGCACAAAAGCGAGCCTTCCTCTCTGATTAAATAAGCAACAGACCCGTTTGAATGACCCGGCGTATGAATTACTCTCAAAGATAAATTTTCATCAAGATTGATTATATCTCCGTCTTTCAAAACGCCGTCAACTTTTACAGAGCCTTCAACAAGGTTTTTAAATCCCGGAACAGGACGCTGCGCACACTGCAAATCTACGTCTTCAACCCAGTTTCTTTCGAGATTATGAACATAAACTTTAGAACCGCATTCCTGCTTTATCGATTTTGCCGAACCTACATGGTCGGGATGGGAATGCGTTAAAAATATGCTTTCAATGTCGCAGATACTTTTCCCGATGCTTTCAATATAATCGAAAATAAGTTTTTTTGAACCTGCAACGCCTGTGTCTATAAGCCATATTTTTTTACCGCATACGATATAAACATAAACGAAACGCTCGGCGATTTTGTCAGGCGATATGTTTACTTTAAAAGGTATTTTTAAGGCGTGAATATTTTTTGTTATCTGCATAATTTTCTCCGTTTAATAATTTTAATTTGTTTTTGGTCTTAGGTCTCGTAACTTTTTTATGACTTTATTTAAATGTTTTTACAAACAAACCTCACCCTTTGTGAAATAAAGGACTTTAAAAACATTGTTATCTTAAATTAATTGATTATTTTTTTATTTCGTCGCTGTGGCGGTACTTTATCACTCGCACTCGTTCAAGAGTGATTAAGCCCTCTTTGACCACTTCGTCAAGAAAAGGAATAATTGTATTAAGCCGATCTTCTATATCGACTATTTCTACAATGACAGGCAAATCTTCTGATAATTGCAAAAGTTTTGCGGTATGAACCATGCTGTTTGCGCCGAATCCCATAATGCCTCTGGTAACGGTTGCTCCTGCAAGATTAAGTTCTCTTGCTTTCAATACGATTTGTTCGTACAAAGCTTTACCTTTATATATATCTGACTCTCCTACAAATATTCTCAATAACATTCCGGCTTCAGGTAAATTCATTTCATACTCCCGTTACTTATAGAGATTCAATAACATTCTCGACAAAAAATATCCCGCAAATACCGCCGCAATGCTTAAAACAAAAGAAAGTATTACATTCAGCAGAGCTATATGATATTCTCCGTCGCGCATAAGGTTAAAAGTTTCAAGGCTGAATGAAGAAAACGTCGTATATCCGCCCAACACTCCTATAAACAAAAATAATCTCAAATTAGGCGGAAATATAAAGCGGTCAAAAAACACCCATAAAAAACCTATAATAAAAGAGCCTGTCACATTGACAACAAGCGTTCCTACAGGCAATACTCCGTTTGAAAAGCGGTAATCAAGATTGCTTACGGCATAACGGCATATTGCGCCGAAACCTCCGCCAAGCCCGATTACCAAAAATTTTAACATACTGCAAACACCTTTACTTATAAATTATATTGATTATTTTACAAAAGATTTGGCAATATTAAAAGAAATTATTAACAGACTTTATTTACAGATAATAATTATTGCTCCGCTTGTTATAAGAGCTATTCCTATCCATTGCGCCAAACAAAGACTTTCGCCGAGAAAAATTATCGATAAAAAAACAGCAAAGACTATGCTTAATTTATCTATCGGAGCCACAAGAGAAGCAGGTCCTGCCTGCAAAGCTTTAAAATAACAAAGCCATGATAACCCTGTCGCTATTCCTGAAAGAATTAAAAATAAAAGGCTGTGTTTATTTAAAGAAGAAAAACTCTGCCATTCATTTTTTGCGGTAACTATAAGAAATAGAAATATTAAAATAACGATTGTTCTTATAAAGGTCGCAAAACCCGAAGGAATATTCTGCAAGCCTGTCTTTGCCAATACAGCCGTCAGTCCTGCAAAAAATGCCGAAGCTAAAGCAAATACTTTCCATTCTGCCATTTTCTTTTGCCTCTTAAATTAATTACCGGTATATTTTTTATTTATTCAAATATTTTCAAAACCGAAGTCATTACGGAATTTATTTTTAAAAACTTTTCTCTATCAGAATATATTTCTTTTTCATTCTGTACATATTTTGAACCGTCAAGTTCGTCACGGCAGTTTTTAAGAAGAGCTTCGGCAGATTCAGTCGTAGTTTCCAAATGAAACTGTAAAGCCAAAACGCGGTTGTCAAAAATAAAACCCTGGTTTTTGCAGGCTTCGCTTTGCGCTATATGTATTGCTCCGGCAGGTATTTCAAAAGTGTCTCCATGCCAGTGAAAAGCTTCAAAACCGTCAGGAAGAATATTCGATAAAACAGTCTGGGCAGCTTCTTCTGTTTTTTTTACATTAAACCAGCCTATTTCTCTGTATTTATTTTTATGGACTTCTGCGCCTAAAACTTCGGCAATAAGCTGCGCTCCCAAACAAATTCCTAAAACTTTCTTTCCGTACTTTATCGCTTCTTTTATAAATTGTTTTTCCGCTTTAAGCCACGGATATATATTTTCATCGCTTACGCTCATAGGCCCGCCCATTACAATAAGCAAATCCAAATCATTAACAGACGGCAGATTATCGCCTTTATATAAATGGGAAGAACTCATTGTATGTCCGTTTTTTTTCAATACTGTTTTGATGCTTCCGAGATTTTCAAACGGAACGTGCTGTAAATGATGAACTCTCATTTTTTCTCCTTCAACAAATATTGCATAACTCTATTTTGATTATTTTACTAAATTTATTTTGAGATGTTTATTTTCATCACGAGGAAATTTTGTGCGGAAGCTTCTCACAGAGTTTACTATTAAAAAAAGTATACCCGCCTTTTAAGGCAACAACTGTGGGTGTTTGACCCACGGCAAGTTACTTTTTATCACGAGTCTAAAAAGTTCAGGGCAAGCTAACAAATATAAAGTAATTGTGTTAGCTGACAAAACAGATGATATGCGAGGCAGAGTGATGAAGTAATAGCGAGTCTATTATGAGTAAGTCTAACGAAGCAGAGCGCTGTTTGGGCACTAACCCTTCGGGCTGCGTTACTTTTTGATAAATTTGTATATGAGTGTTTTTTAAATATTTATTTTTGTTCACAAATTTGATACAGCTATAAATGATGAAATGGATGAAATATTACTTAATTAAAAAAGTTGATAGTCTTTTATATGCTAGATCAACGTATTTTTTTTCTTTTTCAATGCCAATCCAGTTTCTGCCCAAAATTTTTGCAGCAACTGCGGTTGTTCCTGTTCCTATAAATGGATCAAAAATTAAATCACCTTTGTTGCTTGCTGAAAGCAAAACTTGCTGAATAAGTTTCAACGGTTTTTGCGTTGGATGTGCTTTTATTCCATTTTGATCTTTTAATCTTTCATGTCCTTTACATAAACCAAAAATCCAATCTGTATCTTTCATTTGTTTTCCGCCATTCATCTGTTTTAAAAAATCATAATTGAAAGTATATCCTTTAGAATTTTTGTCTTTTACAGACCAAATTAAAGTTTCGTGATTATTTGTAAATCTTCGTCCATTAAGGTTTGGTAATGCATCAATTTTTATCCAAATAATATCATTTAGAAACCAAAAACCAAGATCTTGCATAATTTTTCCGACTCGAAAAATATTATGATACATCCCAATAACCCAAAAAGTTCCATTTGGTTTTAGTATTCTTTGACATTCAACAATCCAATTTTTGGTAAAATTGTCATAATCTTCATAACTTTTAAATTTATCCCAGTTGTCATCAACTGGGATAATCTCTGATCCGTCAGCCCTTTTTAATCTTTTACCTTTTGGCAACTGCAAATAGTATGGAGGATCTGCAAAAATCAGATCAATAGAATTATCAGAAATTTTCTTCATTTCCTGTATACAGTCACCATGTATGATTGTGTTGATTAGTTCTTTCATATTAAATTAGAAATTGTAAACAACAAGATGTTCGACATTTCTATTGTTTCTCCCCTTAACATTATAAAGATATGTTTTTTCAAAACTAGTTAGATTAATGCCTTTTTTGTTTTTATATAAGTTATAAATAAAAGGAGTTTTCTTGATTATTAGTATAAAAGGAATTTTTATTTTATAAAGACATTTTGCCAATCTCTCTTGATCTTTTTTATCAAAACTCTTTTTTTCATAATTGCTAAAATCAGTATCGTATGGAGGATCTAAGAATATAAAGTCTTTTTTGGTCAAATCTTTTCGATTTAGAATTGTTTCAAAATCAGTGTTCAAAATTTCTGTTTTTTTCAGTATTTTTTCAACTTCATCGCTAAATATATAATCTACTTTGCTTCTAAAATCTTTATTGTTATATGCAATTCCTCCATAAGGAATGTTAAAATCACCTTTGGCATTAAATCTGAACATTGAGGCATAACAAAACTCTCTGATAAAGTAGTAATTAGAAATTTTTTTGGCTAAAGAAATTTTATATTTTGATGTATTTTTGTTCATTATATTTCGAAAGTGCATATAAAATCCACTTCTAAAAGCAGTTTCAATATTTTTGTGCAAATCGCCGTCAGGCAGTAATCCACGTTCTAATTCAATCTTTTTTATTTTAGTTATTTTAGAAATTAAATTTTTTATTATTTCTTGAAGTAAATTATTAGGATCAAGAGCGAATTTTTCAAAAAATAAACCATTAAACTGATTTTCTTTAGATTTTAATTTTTCAGTTATTATTTTTTTTACTTCTTTTTCATTTTTTTTATCGCATTTATAGTCATTATAGAGTTTGATAATTTCATTTTCAAATATATTTATATACTTTGGGATTTTTTCCCAATTATCAACATAATCATATAAGCAATTTTTAAACTCAATTTTATTTTTTTTACCTTGAATGAAACGATAAAACTCAATTAATTCTTCACAAATATCATTGACTATTGCTTTTTTCGGCTGAAGTTTAAAAAATATTGCACCACCACCAAAAAATGGCTCAATATAACGAGAGTGCTTGGGTATGAGATTTTTTATCTGTTCATACTCTTTAGATTTTCCACCAGGCCATTTAATAAGTGGTTGCATAATTATCCTAAATAAGTTTTTTTAATTGAATCTAATGAATTTTTAATAAGGTCAGCCTTTTCTTTATAAGCTTTAAGAACAATATCATATCCGTCGGATGATTTGCAGACAAAATCCCAAAAATCTTTCCCAATCAAAAGCTCATCATCAGAAAAATATTGTCTAACTCTTTCTTGTTTCCAAGGTTTCCCTTCTCCAAAACGATTGTATGCAGTTGCAAAAAAAACCTTAATATTTGTTTTTTTTGGTAATGTATTTGATAAGATAGCAAATTGTTCAAGCAGTGCTTCTTTTTCTGACCGAGCCTTTTTATTGTCCAAATCACCACCAATTTTTAACTCAATCAAATAATTATCATTTGTATTTTTATCTATCAAGTAATAATCGCTATCATGTCTTTTCGTTAAAATTGATTGTTCAGTTGGTTTTACACGCAAAAATTGGTAATCTTTTGCTGAAAGTGTTGTTATTTCTCTTCGTTTATATTTTTCTAATAATTCTGCTATATCTTGAGTTTGTTTCAATGTTAATGGTCCTTCAACATTTTGTCTAACATCATAAGATAACTTAGCAATATTTATAGCCATTTTTTCAAGCATATTCCCCAAAGAACTATCAAGAGAACGTACTAACGCAGTGTAATATTGTATTTCGGGTCCAAGAACAGATATAAAAATATTGTGAATTTTCATATTCAAAGTGCCTTCAGGATCTTCAAGTTCACCTTCATGTCTTCCTTGAAACCCAACTGCAAAAGATTCAACAGAGGCATGTACTATTGATCTGATAGCTTCTTTTTTATCTAAAGTGTCTTGAGACATAATATTCCTCCTAAATAATTTAATTAAAATATAAGCAAGAAAGAGTGTTAATATTAAAATCAGCAAAAATATAAAAGGTCTATTAATGTAAAAAGATTTTAATAAAATTAACATATTTTTTGCTTGATTTGATAACAATAATCATTAACAATAATTTGACTTATAGCGGCTTAATGTTACCAAAAAAAATATTGTTATTCAAGAAAAAACAATTGATAAATGATGTATATTTAATGTTTAACTAAACTTGGATTTGAAGTGTTTGTATGCGGCAGCAGATAATATTACGCACATTAAAAGAAGAGCGGCGCAGTTTTGCCAGAACAAAAGATAATCCCCGCCTTTTAATATGATGTTTCTGAAATTAGTAACGGAATATATAACGGGATTAAAATAACATACCCACCTTATTGAAGAAGGGATATTTTCGACGGGGAATAATATTCCCGAAAGCAATATTGACGGCAGAATTAACAGTATGCTTCCCATCATCGCCTGCTGCTGCGTTTTTGCAAAAGTTGAAATTAAAGTTGCGCACGACAGAGCCGAAGCTATAAAAAGAACAGCCGTTACAAAAAGCTGCCAGATTGTTCCCCTGAAAGAAAGTCCGAAACCTCCGATGCCGGTAATAAGCATAAACGCCATAAGCAAAAGTCCTATTACAAAATAAGGAATTATTTTGCCTAAAAGTATTTCATAAGTATACGAAGGCGAAACCACAAGTTTTTCAAGAGTGCCTGTTTCTATTTCTTTTGTCATGCTCATGGAACTTACAAGCATCAAAACTATAAAACTTGCCATTATCATCAAAGCCGGTATCATAAAATCGGCTGTGTTCATATAATGATTAAATAAAAGACGAGTTTTAATATTTATAATGTTATTAAAATTTTCTTTTCCGTATTTATCTCTTGCGGTCTGCAAAAGGAGTTGTTTTACATAAACGGATATCTGCTGGGCGCGCTGGGCGTTTGTGGCGTCTACAAGAAGCTGTATTTCTTTATTGCCTCTTTCAAGGGCGTACTCAAACCCTTCTTTCGGAGCGACTAAAACAGCCTCGGCTTTATGTTTTTGTATCAGCAATACAGGGTCTGACTCTTTGTAAACGTCAATATTGGTTATTTTTTTAAACCAGCCTCCGGCAATGCTTCTGGAGGTAAGTTCTCTTGTTATTTTACCCGGTTTAGCCATTATTACAAGCTCTATGTTTTTTACTTCGCTTGTAAGAGCCAAGCCGAACATTGTCATCTGCATAATAGGTATAAAGAATATCATGGCGATCATTTTTCTATCGCGCAGAATTTGTATAAATTCCTTAATAAAATAACCTTTTAAAATCGTAAATCTCATTGTGTCACTTCCAAATCTTTTTTAAATTTTTTAATCGAAACAAATATCATTAACGCCGCAAAACAAGTTATGAAAAAAAACGGTATCATCAGTTCGGTAAAACCCGAATCGCTTAGAAAAACGCTTCTGCTTATCTGCATAAACCATCTCTGCGGAAAAACCGCCGTTAATATCCTGAAAAACAACGGCATATTTTCTATGGGGAAAATAAATCCCGAAAGTATAAAAGAAGGAAGAACCCCTACGGCAAAAGCTATCTGCGTAGCCTGTTCCTGTTTTCTTGTAATTACCGAAACCAAAAGTCCGAGAGCAAGAGCGCCTGCAATATAAATTATGCACGATAAAATATAAAACGAAAAACTTCCTCTGAAAGGAATGTCAAAAACCAATAATGAGAATATAAAAATAAGAAGTATGTCAAAAAATGCCAGTACAAAATAAGGAATTAATTTTCCTAAAACTATTTCAGCGGCAGACACAGGAGTGGCAAGAAGCAGTTCCATTGAACCGTTTTCCCATTCTTTTGCCACGGTAAGAGCCGTAAGAAGTATGGCTATAAGCCCTATTATAACGGTTCCAAGCCCCGGCACTATAAACCAGCGGCTGTTAAGTTCCGGATTAAAAAGAAACCGCGTTTTTACGTTCAAATACGGTTTTTGGGAATTATCTTCATTTTTTGAAAAAACATTCGAAGCTTTATCGGCTATAAGACTTATATAACTGTTTATTATGCCGGCTTTTGCATTGTCAGTTCCGTCTATTATAAGCTGAATCTGAGCTTTCCCCGAGCCGTTTTTTATCTCTTTGCCGAAACCTTTCGGTATAATCATTATGCTCGACATATCGTTTTCGTTCAGTTTTTTATCGGCCTGCGACTGCTGATGAACCGGAATTAAATTAAAATAACCGCTTGAAGCCGTCATCTGAAGAAAGCGCCTTGAAGATTCCGTCTGGTCGTTGTCTCTTACGTTTACGCTTACTCCTTTATAATCTAAATCTATTATAAACCCGAAGAATATTACAAAAAGAACAGGAATGCCTACTGCGGCCGCAAAAGTAAAAGGGTCTCTTAATATATGTTTATATTCTTTCATTGATATTGATAAAATGCGTCTTATAAACAGTTTCACTTTCTATTCTCCGTTTTCAGAGCTTTTAGAAAAACGTCTTCCAAAGTAGGTTCAGTTTCTTTTTGTTTTATATTATTGCTGTATTTAAAAATAACTTTTTCAAAAACTGCTTTATCATTTATAAAAAATCTTAAAGTATCTCCGAAAACATATCCGTATCCTGCGTTTTGTTTTTCAAATTCAGCCGTTATTTCATTTTGAAGTGTTTTATCTTTAAATTTGATTTCAACCGGTTTTTGCGGAAAATAACTGTTTTTCAGATTATCCGGAGAATCAAAATCAACAATATGCCCCTTATCCATAAGAACGATTCTTTGGCAGTATGACGCTTCATCCATATAATGAGTAGTAACAAAGATTGTTTTTCCGAGCTTTGCCATATTTTTTATCAGTTCCCAGAATTTTTCTCTTGTTTCAGGATCAACGCCTGCGGTAGGCTCGTCAAGAAATATAATTTCAGGGTCATGAAGCACCGTTGCGCAAAGAGCGACCATCTGTTTTATCCCGAGAGGAAGAGATCCAGTTATTTTTGAAAGATTTTCTTTTAAACCTATAAAATCAAAAAGTTCTTTCTGCCTTTTTTCTATTCTGTCATCCGGCATATTGTAAAGCCTGCCCGAAAAAGTTATGTTCTCGGCGATTGTAAGATCTTTATATAAAGTCGATTTTTGAGACATATATCCTATTGTGTTTTTCAGTATTCCTGTTGATTTTGAAACATCCTCTCCCTCAAGAAAAACTTTTCCTCCGGAAGGTTTGATTATCCCGCATAAAACTCTTATGGTAGTTGTTTTCCCGGCTCCGTTTGCGCCTAAAAACCCGAATATTTCCCCTTTTTTGACGTCAAAAGAAATATTGTCGACGGCTTTAAAACCGCCGAATAAAACGCTTAAATTTTTTACGTCTATTATGTTATTCATTGTTTTTTTAATAAAAAAATATCAGAGAAATTTTTCAAACTAAATTTCTTTACTATTTCCTGAGGATTATCCTGTATTATTAAATTACCTTCATCAAGAGCTATAACATGCGAGCATCTTAAAGCCTCTTCCATATATGAGGTAGTAATAACGACAGTCATATCAATGCCCGCAAACCTGTTTATCAAAGTCCACAATTCCTGCCTGCTTAAAGGGTCTACTCCTACCGTAGGTTCATCCAAAAGAAGCAGCTTCGGACGGTTTAAAAGCACGCACATAAGACCGAGCTTTTTATACATTCCGCCGGAAAGTTTTCCGGCCGGCCTGTCTTTAAACGCCGCCATATCTGTGGCGTCAAAAAGTTCGCTGCTTCTGTTTTTAAATTCTTTATGCGTAAGCCCGTATAAATCGCGGAAAAACTCCATATTTTCAAGACAGCTTAAATCCGCATACAAACTCGGTTCCTGAGGGAAATAACCGGTATCGGCTTTAACTTGTTTTTGTTCTTTTTTAATCCCGTTTTCAAAGTAAGAAATACTTCCGCCGACGCATGAAAGAAGCATTGCCGCAAGCCTTATAAAAGTCGTTTTGCCGGCGCCGTTAGGACCGATTATTCCGTTTATCTGTCCGCTTTTTATTACGGCAGATATGTTTTTTAAAGCCTGAGCGTCAGCCATCTTTTTACTTACGTTATTAAATAATACTTCCAAAGCAGACATTCTTGCTCCGTTTTACTGAATTATTTTTTGCCGAAACCGGCTTCCACGGTCATACCGGGTTTAAGAGTAAAATTTTCATCATTGTCAAAAGAAACTTTTACCCCGTATACAAGCCTTGTTCTTTCCTGTTTCGTCTGAACGTTTTTAGGAGTAAATTCCGCTTCGTCGTTTATCACGGTTACTTTCCCTTTGAAAGTTTTTCCGTCTTCCGGCAAATAACCGATTACTTCCTGTCCGACTGATATTTCAGCAAGTTTATCGTGCTCCACATATACCCATGCGTTTACTTTTCTTAAATCTGCGACGGTAAATATTTTTCTTCCTGCCGGAACAAACTCGCCTTCTTCATAATATTTATATAAAACTTTACCGTCTATCGGACTTGTTATTTCGCCCCATTGTTTTTTTATCAAAGCCTGCTGGTAACGGTTTTTCTTTAAATCGTAATTTTCCTGAGAACCTGCGGAAGTTTTGAGCAGCTGTTCCGCGCGCTTGTATTCTTTTAAACTTATTTCGTAGGCAAGGTTTGTCTCTTTGTTTTCAAGAACCGCCAAAAGCTGGTCTTTTTTAACGACGCTTCCCTCATCGGCGTTTAATTTTGAAATAACGTCGCCCAGCCTTGAAGAGACATCGACTTCAACGGCTTCAATAACTCCGCTGTAAGCAAAATTTTCTCTTCTTAAAAAAACAAGAACGGCCATAAGTATCGTTACTGACAGCAGTACGGCAAAAATAATTTTTTGTTTTTTCATATAAGCCTCATTTTCCCAAATTGTCCATTACGGCAAGACAATTAAGTTTTTCTATTTTTAAATTTGCAAGTTCCGTTTGAGCGGAAAGTAAATCTATGTTTGCATTCTGGACTTCCAAAAATGTCACGGTTCCGGCTTTGTACGCGTCATAAGTAAGTTTTACCGCAGTTTTTGCATCTTCTATCATTTTTTCAACAAGCCCGTTTTCTATTTTTAAAGAATAGAGTCTTCTTTTTGAAAAATCAAAAATGCTTTTAAGGTTTTCAAGCACATCCTGTTTTTGAAACATTACAGATTTTGAAAGACTTTTTTGAGACTCCGCCTGTTTTTTTGTTCTTGATTTTTCAAACAGCGGCACACTCACCGCGGCGTTTGCTCTTGTCTGCGAAATGCTTTCAACAATAGGCCCGTCGGGATATTCGAAATATGTTCCCGCCGACAGATTTATTTTCGGATAAAGTTCCGATCTTAAAGAATCGCTCATATATTCGTAAGCTTTTACCGCTTCGTCATAAGAGAGCAGCTTCTCCTGCATACTGTCAAAATTAAAACTTTCAAAAAGGCTGAATTTTGACAAACTTGCATCAGGCGAATCAACTGCTATAACGGAACTGACGGCGCCGTCAAGTTCTTCAGACGAAATTCTGTAATCTGAAGGATAATCGGCGTTTATTGAAAAATCCGTGCCGGTTATTTTAAAAAGGTCGGACAGATCCTGCGAAAGCGCCGCTCTTGCCGAGCTGATTTCAATTTTAGATTTCAAAAATTGTTTTTCAGCCATGATAACGTCAAGCCTGCTTTTACTGCCCACTTTAAAAGAAGAATTTATATCTTTAAACTGTTTTTGCGTAAGTTTCATATATTCAAAAAGAAAATATATTCTTTCGAGGTCTCTTTGTATTTTAAAATACGCCTTGCGCGTTTCAAGCAAAACCTGTTTTTTAACGGCTTCAATTTCATGTTTCTTTGCAAGATAAGAAGACGTTTCGCTTTTTACCTTGTCATTCCTTTTTCCGTTGTCAAAAACTGTATATGAAAGCGTAGGCCCTAACGAATACGACCAGTTGTCTCCGAATTTTAAAGCGTTGTATCCAAGTTTCATTTCAGGCACTTTTGACACCCAGCCGCCTTTTGCGTCAAAAGTAACCGACGGATAAAGATAAGAATCAAAGCTTTCATAAACGGACTGCTGCGCTTCGGCTGCGGACTGCGCCTGTTTTATTTTAGGCGAATATTCAACCGCCTGTTTCTCAACGGTTTCCAGCGGCAGATTTATAATATTTGAAGCAAAAAGCCGCGATGAACAAAACAAACAAAGCAACAGCAAAAAAGATTTTTTCATTTTATTCCCTCTTTAAACACTGCGTTTACGGTAATTTTTATTCTTTCTCCGACAGTAGAATCAAATTCTTCCGAATTAAAATCATATATATGTATTGATTGATTATTATTTGTTCTTTCCATATATCCCTGCATTACCTGAGGAATAACGAAAGGAGCGACTAAAATCAGCAAAGCGCTGGTTATTGAATCCGTCACAAGCATTTTCTCTTTTTTAGCTTTTGACAGTTCTCCGGACAGAAGTTTTATATGCGTGGTAAAGTTACCGAATATTTTTTTATCAGACATCTTTAAGCTCAAGACGTCTCCGGCAAAAGCAGAAATTATTTTTCTGTTATCTCTGAGAAAAGCGCTTAACGCCGTTAAAATTTCAGTTATATTTTCTTTAGGGGTTTTTGAAGACGAAATGTTTAATTCAATGCGTTTTATCATTTCGGAGTAAATCGCCTTCAGTACGCTTTCAGTTAAATTTTCTTTTCTTTTAAAACAATAATTAAACATCCCCGAATTAACTTTGGCTTTGGCGCAGAGTTCCCTTACGGAAAAACCCGACAGCCCTTTTTTATGGGCAAGCTCTACTGCAGCTTTGAGCATTCTTTTTTCGGCATGAGAGCCGGTCCTGGCCATAATCCCCCCGTAATTCTTACACGTTTGCGTAAGAATTATAGACTTATTGAAAATATTTGTCAATAGTTTATATTTTTTAAAAATAAAACTTGAAGCTTTGCGTAATTTATTATATATTATGTCTGCAGGCTGGCAATCAGTCCGCATATTATGGAAAATAAATAACCTTATCACTTTTAATACCAAAATTAAAATTTATTATTTACGGGGTTATTTATGTCTAAACCAATAAAATTAGAAAATCTTTCATTATCTTTTCCGCATAAAATCTGTTTTGAAAATTTCAGTACTCTTATACATTACGGCAGCAAAATTGCAATTATAGGAAACAACGGCAGCGGAAAAACCGTTTTGATTAAAGCTATTGCCGGCTGTAAAACTCCTTTACTGGGAAATATTTATATTCCTCCGGAAATTACAGTCGGTTACGTTCCCCAGACAATTCTTGACTATCCTGACTTAAGCGGAGGCCAGCGTTTTAATAAAGAATTAAGCCGCGCATTGTCTTTAAAACCGGATTTGCTGCTGCTTGACGAACCGACAAACCATCTTGATATTTATAACCGCAGATCGCTTATGGCAATGCTGATGCGTTTTCAGGGCACTTTGATTACAGTCTCGCATGACGAAGAGCTGTTAAATAAAAACGCCGATACGCTATGGCATATAAACAACGGAATTATAAAAATTTTTAACGGCAGATACTGCAATTATAAAACAAGCGCAGCCATAACGAGAAATTCACTGGAAGAAGAAAAAAGAACTCTCGAAAGAGACAAAAAATTAATGCATAAAAAACTTATGCAGGAACAGGAACGCGCAAGCAAAAGCCGAAAAGGCGGAGAGAAAAAAAGAGCCGAAGGAAAATGGGCGCCGGTAGCGGCCGGTTTAAAAGAAAGCGGAGCGCAGACCACTTCAGGCAAAAAATTCAGCGATATATCGACGCAAAAAGAATACATAAACGAAAAAATATCCCAATTAATGATTCCTGAAATCATAAAACCTTCTTTTCATTTAAACGCTTCAAATATTTCGGCTTTTCCTTTGTCTGTTGCAGACGGAACGGCAGGATATGAAACAAACCGTGAAGTGCTTACAAGCATAAATATTTCCATAGGACGCAACGCCAAAGCGGCTTTAACAGGAGCAAACGCATCCGGCAAAACGACTTTCCTGCGCGCCGTAATGAGCGGTCCTAATGTTTTGACAACAGGAAGCTGGCAGGTTCCAAAAAGAGAAAATATCGGGTATCTTGACCAGCATTACGCCAATCTCGACAACAACAAAACCGTAATTGATTATATATCGTCTTTTGTTCCTCAGTGGACGCATGCGGAAATAAGGAAACATTTGAATGATTTTCTTTTCAGAAAAAACGAAGAAGTAAACGCTTTGGTATCAGTACTTTCGGGAGGCGAAAAAGCAAGGCTTTCTCTCGCGGCAATAGCGTGCAAAGTTCCGCATCTGCTTATTCTTGACGAAATAACAAATAATATCGATTTACTGACTAAAGAGCATATAATACAGGTTCTTTCGGAATATCCGGGAAGCATACTTGTAGTTTCTCATGAACCTGATTTTATCAAAAACCTCGGTATTACCGATATTTATCTGGCTGAAAATAAACAAATACGGACAGCGTTAAAAAGTTTATAGTTTTTTTATTATTCTTGCGGGATTTCCGGCAACAACGACATCGTCAGGAACATCTTTTGTTACTACAGAACCTGCTCCTACGATGCTCCCGCTGCCGACAGACACTCCGGGACATATTACCGCGCTGCCGCCTATCCAGACATTTGAGCCTATTTCAACAGGTTTACCGAACTCAAGGCCGTTTTTTCTTTCTTCTCTGTTGAGAGGATGTCCCGCCGTGTAAAGCTGTACATTCGGGCCGAACATGGTAAACGAGCCTATCCTAACCTTTGCGACATCCAAAATAACGCAGCCGAAATTAAAACTTACATTATCTCCGAGTTCTATATTTATACCGTAATCACAGTAAAAAGGAGGCTGTAATATAAGGTTTTTACCCGTCTTGCCGAATATTTTTCCGCATAATTTCAGTCTTTCGCCGGATTTCACATCGCACAGGGAGTTATTAAGTTCGGTTAACAGAATGCGCACATGCCTGCGCATTTTAGTCAATTCTTTATCTGCGGCATTATATAAATTGCCTGATATCATTTTTTCGTATTCTGTCATAAAGCTGAAAAAACCTTGTTTTATTTCTGCAAAAGCTCTTCCAAAATTTCAGCGGCGTCTTTTACAAATTTACGGCACAGCTTTTCCGCAAGACCTTTTTCGACAAAAACTTTTCTCTCTTCAGGATTAGCCAAATCGCAGTTAAGAAGCTTCCTGCAGTTTATAGAATTATTATGCTCTTTAAACTTTTCTGCAAATTCGTTTTCCAAAGCAAAAAGCTTGTCTTTTGCGTCTTTGCCTGTGGCATACTTCAATCCCAAGACCATTAACGCTCCAGTTACGGCTCCGCAGGTTTCCCCCATACGGGCCATTCCTCCGCCGAACGGCGCTGAAATTTTCAAAGAAAGTCCTCTGTCTATTCCAAATTCCTGGCCGTACGCTGTAAGTATTGCCTGAGAACAACTCATACCTTCATTAAAATAAGAGACTGCCTGGTTTACTTTTGTTTTGTCCATTTTTTTCTCCGCTGCAAAAACAACGCCGCAGCACACTGCTCCTTTTTTATTTTAAAACGCTATCAATTTATTTTTAATTCTGCCTAAACTCCGTACGGTATTTTCTTTATCATTATTTTTCTGTGGTTTATTTTTCGTCCGTCTGCCGTAAAAGTTCCGTCCCCGACAGCGTGAAACATGCGTTTTTCTCTTCGTTTATCGTCAATCCATGCCGCAATTCCGTTTAAAACAAAAATATTATGTTTCTTTATATGGTCTGTTATGCGGCATTCTATATTCGCAAAACATTCTTTTATGAGAGGAGCTTTTACATTTTCGGCTTCTAAAGGCGTTAATTTGAATTTTTTAAATTTATCGGTATCTTTGCCTGAACAGCTTCCTATTTGGACTGTTTTTTTTGATAAATCAACGGCCGGAACTGCAATGACGCACTCTTTTGTTTGCACAAGAGCTTTATAAGAATAATTCCACGGGCCCGTAAGAATTGCAAACTGCGGAGTAAAATCCATAACCATACTCCATGACAATGTCATTATGTTTCTCTTAAATCCGTCATAAGTAGTTAACATAATCACAGGTCCTGGTTCAATCAAAGTAAACGCTTTCTTTAAAGAAAGTTTTTTCATTTATTCAACCTCTGCAAGCGCCTTGTAATTATTATATAAAATAAAAAGCCTTACGGCTGATTTATAATTTTATTTTAAAAGAGTTATAATATTTATATGAACAATATTCAAACAGCTGCTGATTTAATCAAAAAATCAAAATATGCGGTAGGTTTTACGGGCGCAGGCATATCCGTTGAAAGCGGAATTCCTCCGTTTACCGGAGCCGGAGGGTTATGGAATAAATATGATCCTAAATTTATAGAACTTGATTTTTTCTATTCCGATCCTGAAAAGTCATGGCAGGAAATGCGGAAAATATTTTTTAACTCAATGGGAACCGCAAAACCAAACAAAGCTCATATAGTTTTAGGCAGTCTTGAAAAGCAGGGTTTGCTTAAAGGCATTATTACCCAAAATATTGACGGTCTCCATCATGCAGGCGGCTCAAAAAACGTTGTCGAATTCCACGGAACAATCAATACTCTTTTGTGCACGGACTGCGGAATGAAATATGAAACTTCAAAAACAGACATAACGGCAAAAATACCCAGATGCGCCTGCGGCGGAATATTGAAGCCGGATTTTGTTTTTTACGGTGAAGGAATAAATATAGACAACTTTGAAAAATCCGAAGAGATGGCGGCAAAAGCCGACCTTGTAATAATAACAGGCACCGCCGGACAGGTAATGCCGGCATGTTACCTTCCTTTTACCGCAAAAAAAAACGGAGCAAAAATAATAGAAGTAAATACGACTGAATCCTCATATACAAAACAAATAACCGATTATTATTTTCAGGTAAAAGCAACCGAGTTTTTCTCGGAACTTGAAAAGCATATTTAACCGCTGTCATCAAACATCAAAACGTAAAATGCCGGACGCCGAGATATTGACACGTACTGTTAAATACAGTATACTGCTAAAAGTTTATATATGTTAACAACAGTATATGGAGATATATATGAAAAAAACCAGAGCTAAACAGTACCGTCATGCGCCCGCGTTTACCCTGCTGTTTCTCGCAAGAGAAAAACATTACGGACAGTCTATGCTTAACACGCTGAATACGGAACTTCCTTGTTTTAAAACCGACAGCGCCGTAGTGTACAGAAATTTTCAGGAGCTTGAAGATAACGGGCTGGTTAAATCTTTCTGGGAAACTGAAAAAACAGGAACACCAAGAAAATGGTACGAAATAACAAAAAAAGGACTGGAAAAACTGGCAGAATATAAAACAGACATAGAAAAAAGAAAGAAAAATTTTGAATATTTTTTAAAGCTGTACGATAAATTAACATCAGAAAAGTAAAGGATTTTATCATGAGTATGACAGAAGCCGCTTCAATTAACGTAAATTCACAGACAAACAAAGGGCCAAAAAGATTAAAACTGTTTTCCTTATCTCTTGCCCACGGACTAAACGACTGGTATTCAAATTATATGCAGACTTTGCTTCCGTTTTTAGTCGCCGCAGGATTCAGCATAAGCAAAAGCGCGGTATTGATTTCCGCTTTTACGATAAGTTCTTCAATTCTTCAGCCGTTTTTTGCTTATTTGGTGGATAAAAAAAATAAACGCTGGATGGTATATGCGGGAACGATATGGATGGGAACTTTGCTCAGTTTAATAGGCTTGATAGAAAATTACGCTTTAATGTTTCTTACTGTCACCCTTGCAGGTTTCGGAACTGCGGCCTTTCATCCTCAGGCGTCGGCAATGGTTACGGCAATCAGCGGGAATAAAAAAGGGCTGTATCAGTCAATATTCGTGACAGCCGGAAATATAGGCCTTGCCTTTACGCCGTTAATCATAGTTCCTTTTGTAAAAAAATTCGGATTAAAAACAACGCCGTTATTTATAATTCCGGCGCTTTTGGTGGGACTTCTTTTATGGATTACTTCTCCTAAAATGGAAGTTAAAAAAACGCCCGTTGACCATTCTACGATGAAATCTTTAAAAGAAAACTGGAAAAGCCTTGCAAAAATAGTCATAACGGTATCAATGCGCTCTTTGGCATTTTTCGGTCTGATTTCTTTTCTGCCGTTATATTTAAAAGGCAAAGATATTTCTATTACCGTCAGCAGCCATCTTCTTTTTATAATGTTGTTCAGCGGGGCAATAGGAGGATTGATAGGCGGACATTTATCGGATAAAATCGGACGCAAGCCTGTTATTGCTTATTCTTTAATGCTGGCTACGCCGTTTTTCTGCGGGTTTTTATTAACGGGCGGGATATTGAGCACTTTATTTTTGGCTTTGGCGGGAATGGCTCTTTTGGCTTCCTTTTCGGTTACAGTTGTCAGCGCCCAGGAAATTTTAACTAAAAGTCAGGCGATGGCGTCAGGTTTGATGCTGGGATTCGGAATAGGAATCGGCGGTCTTGGCGTAAGTTTAATAGGTCTTCTGGCCGAACATACAGGCTTAAATTATGCCGTTTATTTATTGGTCATACTTCCTTTTATAGGCGGAAGTTTTTATGCGCTAAAAGCAAAAAAGGATGTTAAACCGGCTGCAATATAACTCAATAAAAAAACGCTTTGGATCTTTTTATATTCAAAGCGTTTTTTATTTTTAAAACTACTCGGCATCTTTTGCTTTTTTAAAGAAAGTGCTGTAAGAAAGAGAAATCCCCGTATAAAGATTTTCTCCCCTTGCCGAAAAATGTTTGGCTTCAGCCGCATAATAATTTATGAAAGGAGCGAGCGAAAGATTTTTATACAGCATAACGTCAAGCCTTACGTCAAGTTCAAGTTCATATTTCAAATCGCTTATTCTGTTTTCTGATTCGCTTATGTAATTTCTGTAATGTCCGGAATAAAGAATTGTAAGCCCTTCCCTTAACGGCTGTTCCGCTTTAATACCCGTTTCCATTGCAAACTTCGTGCTTTCGGGGCTGTAAGTGTAGTCGGCTTCGCCTACAGCTGCTAAATATAAACTTTTTAAATATTTTCCTTCGAAAAGTTTTGCTCCGGTCATTCCTCTTATTATTCTTTTAACGGGAGAATTATCCTGTGCGTTAAATTCGGTTTCATAACCTGCATTTATAAACGGTCCTGCTTCAAAACCTCCCAAAAAATTTTGAATATTCCACAATCTGTATGTGTAATCTGTTGTAATTAAAATTTTATCTGCATTTTCATTTATGACTTCTTCTTTTTCAGGCGCGCGTATGTACGTTTTGCCGTATTCGGCAAAAACAGTATTTGACCAAAAAGACTTTTTTGTAAACAAATCGGCGGCAAAATCAAACGTTCCCTGAATCAGAGTCTGAGAATCGGAAGTAAGCCTTGCGTTTGAAACGCCGTTTTCTTTATATACCTGCGCATTTTGAACCTCTGTGCTTGTAAGATTCAGCGACAGGCGTTTAAGTTCCAGCTGCCAGCCCTGCTGGAGCGCATACGAATTTTCTGCAGGCAGCGCCAAAGCAAAAAATAATAATGCCGCTAATAAAATAGTTTTTAATTTCATCAGACCTCCTTGCTGCGTATTTTATTAAACCGCATAAAATGCGGAGATATGTTTATTATAACTTATAATAGCGTTTTAAAATGAAATTTTTTTATTTTTTAAGAGGCGCAAAAATATATCCGTTTTGTTCTCTTTTTATTTTGCCTATGCCGTATGACACCAGATGCGCTCCCGCAATGTATGTTCCTGTGCCGGCATATTTTTTCAATATTTCTTTTCTTGTTTCTATTGTCTGAAGAGAATATGCGTCATAAACGAGATAAACGTCCGGATGAGCAAACTCGACAGGAGCATGCAGTATATCGCCCCATATCAAAACCGACTGGCCTTTGCCTGTTAAGAGATATGAAGTATGCCCTTTAGTATGCCCGAATGCAGGAACAGAGCGTATCCCGGGAATTATCTCCGCATTACGCGGAAAAAGTTTGACATCTTTCCCGTATATTGAAAAAATATCCGAATTTTTATTCTCGTCGATATCGGCTTCTTCTTTCGGTATATAGACTGCGGCGTTGGGGAACGTTCTTTTGTTATTATCCAAAAGACCGCCTGTATGGTCATAGTGCATGTGCGTTATGCAGATCATATTTACGTCTTCAGGCTTAACGTTAATTTCTTTGAGAGCGGCTGTTATGCTCTTAGCATTTGTTCCGGTATCAAATAAAATCTTATTTTTGCCGTATTCTGCAAAAAAAACATTTATCGCGGAAGCGTTTGAGTCCGGCATATCAAGATATTTTTGAAGCAGCTTAGCATCATGGTAACGGAAATATTTTTTTTCATGTTTCATTTCGGCAATCACCATAGAAGTCATTTTATATCCGGCTAAATCGACGCTGAAAATATTTACCGCAGCCTGTAAAGGCGTTAACAACAAAAGCAAACAGAGTAAGAAAACCGCAATATTTTTAATCATAATTTTATTTTACCGTATGTATTTTATTTTTTAGACATGAAGAACAAATGCCGTTAATCTGTATAAAATGGTTTACTACCTTATATCCGTTCATTTTTTTAACGCCGTCAAAAACGCAGTCCTTTATTTCGTCGACTTTGCCGCATTTTATGCATGTAATATGATGATGATGTTCGTCATGTCCGCAATGGCACAGCCCGTAATGTCTTTTACGGTCAAACTGTTGTATTCTTGCCAAAATTCCGCACTCAGCAAGACTTTCAAGATTTCTGTATACTCCCGGAACTCCGCATTTTGTAAAGTTCTTTTTAAGTTTTTCAAAAACGTCTTCAGGAGTCATGTGCCCGCAGCATTCAAAAAAAAGTTTTATAATGGCATGCCTGCGCGGAGTCAGCTTAAATCCTTTACTTTTTAATTTTTCGATATAATGTTCCATACAATACCTGATTTATTATTTTTTTATAATTCCTAAAGCAAAAGAAAACGCAAAAAATACAAAATTTACCATCACTATCGTTGCTCCTGAAGGATAGTTAAGGACATAAGATACAAAAATTCCGGCGATAACAGACAAAACCGCAAATACGCCGGCAAGAACTATAGCCGCTTTAAAACTTTTGACTATCTGAAGAGCAGACACGGCAGGCAAAATTATAAGACTCGAAACAAGCATTGTCCCGACGATTTTTATTCCCAGTACAACAATAAGAGAAGTAAGAATTATCAAGATTTTATTTACCGTCTTAACTTTAATTCCTGAAACATACGCATAATCTTCGTCAAAAGTTATCGCAAAAAGATCATGATAAAAAAGCACCGTTATCAAAACTACAATTAATGATATGCCAACGGTTATCCAGACTTCAATGCCGCTTACGGAAAGAATATTGCCGAAAAGATAACTGAAAAGGTCGACATTAAACCCCCCGGCAGTTGATGCAATAATGACGCCCAAAGCTATGCCGAAAGAGGAAACAAGTCCTATCGCTGCATCTCCGTAAACTTTTGCTTTTTCATTTAAACTTAAAATAATAAGAGAGGCTATCGCAACAAGAGGTATTGAAACTATCATAGGCTGCGCATGCAAAAGAAGAGCTATTGCCACAGTTGCAAAACTGACATGAGCCAACCCGTCGCCTATTAAAGAAAATCTTCGCAAAACAAGAAAAACACCAAGAAAAGAACACCCAAGAGCCATAAAACATCCGGCTATAAGCGCGCGCTGTACAAAAGCAAAACTAAGAGCTTCCCGGATTTGTGAAAATACTTCCATATATAATCTAACTCCTTAAATAAATCAATGTCTGTGGCATATAATATGCTGCTCGGCTCCGAAATAATCAGTCATTTCTGAAGATTTGCAGAATTTATCAAAAGTACCGTAAAAAACAACTTTTCTGTCAAGATAAAGAAATTTAGACGCATACTTTCCTATAGAACCGGCGTCATGAGAAACAAGAAGTATCGTTACACCGTTTTCACGGTTAAGTTTCTGTATTGTTAAAGAAAAAGTTTCTCTTGACTGCGGGTCTAAAGCCACGGTAGGCTCGTCCAAAATTAAAAGCTGCGGAGCATTTATTAAAGCTCTAGCAAGCAAAACGCGCTGCTGTTGGCCGCCCGAAAGTTTGCCGACAGAACGGTCTGCAAGACCGCTTATTCCGAGAGTTTCCATTATTTTCCACGCAGTTTGATAATCATCACGCGTAACTCTTTTTGGAAATTTCTTGCGGCAGTATAAACCCGATACGACTATTTCCTTTGCAGTCGCCGGGAATCTCTGATCGATAAAAGACATTTTCTGAGGCAAATAACCTACTTTTTTCTGAAGCATAAAATCCGACAAACTTTCTCCCTGAAAAAGTATTTCTCCTTCAAAAGGAATAAGCCCCAGAACTGATTTTATAAGCGTAGATTTTCCCGAGCCGTTAGGCCCGACAATGCCGACATAATCTCCTGCTTCAATTTCAAAAGAAACTTTTGAAAGAGCTTCTATGTCTCCGTATTTTACGCTTAAATCTTTTATCTGTATAATTTTTAACGGCACTCTAACCCTTCCTTTAATTTTTTAAGATTGCTTTCCATAATATAAATAAAAGTTGTTCCGTTTTCAAGTTCAGATTTGCTTACGTTGTGAGCTCCGTGCAAAAGTTCAAGTTTGGCTCCTGTAGCCTGCGAAATCGTGCGCGCAACCTTAGGATCAATAAGTTCTTCATAATAAATATATTTTATTCCTGACGCTTTAAGTTTTTTTATCAATTCACCAAGTACTTTCGGGCTCGGCTCCGCATTAGGAGAAAAACCTTCATAAGGAGAATCATGTTCAAGACCGTAACGTTTTGCAAAATATCCGAAAGCAAAATGCCCGCCGTAAATAATCGTTTTATGTTTCGCCGTGGCAAGAGTTTCTTTAAAACGTTTGTCCAAATCCGCAAGTTTATTTTTATATTCTGCGGCATTTTTCAGATAAAAAACTTTATTTGCAGGATCTTTTTCGGCAAGCGCTTGCGCTATTGTATCAACCATAATCCCGTCATTTTCTAAATCAAGCCATATATGGGGATCCTTTCCGCCATGGTGGTGGTGGTGTTCTTCTTTATCATGGTGTTCATCATGTCCTGCATGTTCTTCGTGTTCATCTTCATCATGGTCTGCTTCGGAGATAAGATTTATTCCCCGGCTTGCATCAACTATTTTAAGATTTTTGTTAGGTATTCCTTTCAGTAAATCTTCAGCCCACGGCTCCATATATTTATCGGTATAAATAAATATATCGGCTCTGTTAATTTTGACAATATCCTGAGGCTTAGGTTCAAAACTGTGCGGTTCTACTCCCGGCGGAAGCAATAAAGAAACATTAACTTTATCTCCGCCTATTTGTTTTGCAAAATCATATGTAGGAAACAGCGTCGTAATTATTTCCGGTTTACTTTGAATGTCTTTTGCATAAATGACGCAAGCCAGAGCCATTAAAACCAATTGTACTGCTGCCAATTTTTTAAAAAACATTATACTCCTCCATATTTAAAATAAAGATTTTTTCTTTTTCACAACTTCGGCATTATTTATATAAAAAAGCACGTCAAGCCTTTTTGAACCGTCAGAATCTTTTATTTGTCTTTTTCTTATAATAAAAACACCTTTAACTTCAACCAAAGGAGGAAAAGGTTTTGCAATATCCGTTCCGTCTTTCATGGAAACAAGAATAGTGTTAAATATTGTCGGAGCAGGTCCCCATGTGCAGCACGAGCAGCCGTAAGCGTTTTTGCTTACCGCAAAACTGTTTATAGGTTTTTCTCCTGCCAAAGCGTCTGCCGGCGCCATAAAATAGCCTGTTACTTTTACTGTTTTTCCGTTTAGAGATTGTATATTGCCGGGAATTTCTTTTAAATCGCTTTCGTCTGCCGTTACATAGTTGTGTAATGTTTCCAATAAATTAAAATCTATTTCTATTGTTTTTTGGCTTCCGCTGATATTATCCGAATATGCAAAAACGACAACGCTTACAGTAATAATAAAAACTAATACTGCTAAAATTAATAAATTAATGCTTTTCATCCGACGTTTTCTCCGAAGGAAAATTTTGTCCTGATTCCGTACGGCATTTTTCGAGCATTGCCAGCGAACTTTTGTAATAATCCAAAACATTAATATTTAACGAGCCTGTTTTATCCGGTCCGTTTTCTATAATCATTTCAAAATACTTTGCCGCTTCAATGTATTGCTTTTTATTGTAATATGCCGTCGCCAAATCAAAAATTGCTCCTTTGTCTTTCGGATTGAGCTTAAAAGCCTTTTCAAAAGCTTCCGCAGATTTTTGAATATCGCCAGTTTCTCTGTAAGCGTATCCGAGCATTTTCCATGCTCTAAGGTTGCTTTTGTCAATAAAAATAATGTTTTTGCAAATACGCGCCGTTTCACCGTATAGAAAATAACTGTAATACGAAGAACTTCTGGCAAGCATCTGCCGTACTATAAAAGGTTTAAGCAAAAAAATAATTCCGGCGACAATAATGAGTGTAATAATCCATTTTTTAAAAATATTTTCATGACTGGTATTATGATGATGGTGTCCGCATGAACAATGTTCAGAATGAGAAGGATGATCCATAAAGTTTCCTTAAGCTGTAACTATCAAAAATATTCCGGTAACTATTAAAATATTACCGGCCGCAAAAGCTATTATATTTTCAAGCTTTTCTGTTTTGCGCGCTAAATTTTTAAGAATACCCGCCGATAAGCCTATAACAAGTATCGGAAGACTCTGCCCGACCGCAAAGCTGAAAAAAACAAGACCTGAATAAACCAAAGAAGCTTTTATTACCACAAAGCTTGCTATAACCATAAGAACAGCCCCGCAGCATGGACATGCAGGCATTTCAAGAAAAGCGAACATAATACCGAACAATAAAGCCGAAGAAAATGTTTTTGCCTGTTTGTTTTGCGTTTTACAATGATTAAGGGATAATTTTTTCGTCCATGGAATTAAGCCGGCAAAAAACAAACCTGCGGCAATCAAAAGAACGCCCAGCAAAGAATATAATAAACGGCTTATGTGTATAAGTTTAAATGCAAAATCAGTAACAAAACCAAGCAAAAAACCGGCAGCCGTATAACTTAAAATAAGTCCGCAGGCAAAAGCAAAAGAAAGCAATATTCCTTTTTTCTTTGATTCTGATGCCGCTGCTACATAACCGAAGACGACAGGAAGCCTTGCTATTGTGCAGGAACTTAAAGACGCCGCAGCTCCCGCAACAGCAACAGCAAACATAACGGCAGGCAAAGAGCCGTTGGAAAAAATATTTTGTATGTAAGAAATCATAATAGTCCAAAATCAAAAAATTATGCCGTAAAAAGCAGCATTTAAAAAAACGTAAATAGAAATTATTTCTATTTATATCATTAAAATATTTTTTAGTCAAATCTTATTTATATAAGCATTGGCGTATAAAATATGTTAAATTTCGTTTACAGAAATGCAGTTTAATTTTGATTTGAACATTTCAACGGCTTTTTTGCCTGTGCAGTGAAGAGGCGCAAAATATTTAATATTTTCAAGTTTTAATTTTTCAACAATATCGGTTATATCCCGCAAACAGGAATCTTTAAGATGAAACCCGCCGACAAAAGCATATATATTTTCATTAAACAATTGTTTTGTTCTATTCACTATTTCCAACGTGCCCTGATGAGCGCATCCTGTTATGACTATCAGTCCTTTTTCTGTTTTCATACAGACAGACTGTTCGTACATTATGCCGTTTTTCGTCATTTCTCCCAAAGAAAACAGTCCCGGTTTTATTTCATAATCTTTACCGTCTATTTCAACAAGTTCCGCGCCGTAAGACTTAATTTTCGCTTTTATTTTTTTATCCGTATTTTTGCACACATAAACTTTTACATTGTTATTTATTTTAAGTACATTCCACAAACCGGAAGTATGGTCCCAATGCTCATGCGAAATTATAATATGTTTCAATTTTGAAATATCTATATTTAAATTCTTTATATTTTCCATTAACGTTTTAGGTTTGCCGAAAGCGTCAAATAAAACGTCTTCTCCTATAAGAAACGATAAACCCCAGTGTCTTATAAATCTTTCCCACTTTGTTGATCCTTCCGCAATCAGTTTAATTTCCATAATAAAATCCTTTTACTAACACTCTTACACGTTTATTTTTTATCTTTACGGCAAAACAAAAAAATGCCGATAACTATAAACGGCAGGCTTAAAATCTGCCCCATATTTAAAAGCATAGAGTTTTCAAACGCCGACTGGTTTTCTTTTAAAAACTCTATTGAAAATCGGAATATAAAAACCAACACTAAAAATAATCCGAACATTTTTCCTTTTATGCGGACATAATCAGTCTTTCTGTAAACCGCAAACATAACAAAAAAAACAATAAAGTAATAAATTGATTCGTACAGCTGCGCAGGATGTCTGGCAATGCCGTCAACGCTTGTAAAAACAAAACCGAGTTTTGAATTTGTCGCCTTGCCTACTATTTCGGAATTCATCAAATTTCCGAGTCTTATAAAACCTGCGGCAACGGGAACGACAATGCATATTCTGTCCAAAACAGCTAATATATTCTGCTTGTATTTCTTACAGAAAAGCGCAATTGCAAGAAAAATACCGGCTGCTCCGCCGTGGCTTGCAAGTCCCTGATAACCTGTAAAAACCAATCCGGTATTTTTATCAAACGTAAAAGGCAAAAATATTTCGGCTATATGTTTTGAATAGTATGCGAAATCATAAAACAAACAATGCCCGAGTCTTGCTCCGATTAAAGTTCCGGCCAAAATAAAGAAAGCAAGATTATCTATCTGTTGCTGCGAATACTTTATTTCTGCCCTTCCGGATAGATTTATTCGTCTGAAAATTAAATATGCAGAAAAAACTCCAAATGCAAACAGCACGGAGTAATATCTCAATTCAAAAAAGCCTATTTTTATCATAACAGGATTAATATTCCAAATTATCGGCATTTGTCTCTCTTCTTTAACTTTTTAAAAGATAATCTGCGACAGCTCCGTAAAACGCGCTTACGGCAAGTATTGAACAATGCATATGGTCTTCAGGCAAATTTTTAATATTATTCATTACTTCTGCGGAAGAAATTGACAATACCTCCCCGATACTTTTTCCTTTTACAAGCCGGGCGGTTTCAGCGCCGCATAATTTAGTATATCCGCAGCCTTCCGTATAATACTTAATATCTGAAATTTTATTATCGTCTATCACAAGATAAAATTCCATTTCATCACCGCAAGGACCTTTCAAAAAAGAAAAAGCCGACGGATCATTCATTCTTCCGAAATATTCATCATTCGAATTCATTATATTTACTCCGTAATATTACAGTTCTTTTTCTACGGCAGTTTCGTCGCAGTCAGGGAATTTAGGACAGTTGATGCATACTTTCCATACTTTATGAGGAAGGCTGTCTCTGCTTATTATTTTGAAACCGAATTTTGTGAAAAAGCCGTCAATATAAGTCAGCGCAAATACTTTTTTTATACCTAAAGATTTCGCATCCGCCATACATGCAAAAACCAAATCTTTTCCTGCTCCTTTGCCAAGCGCTTCCTTAGAAACGGCAAGAGACCTTATCTCGGCAACATCTTCCCAAAAAATCTCCGAAGCGCAGCATCCTCGCACAATTCCGTTTTCATCTTCATATACAAAAAAACTGCGTATTGATTCATAAATATCATTAAGCGAACGGGCAAGCATTTTCCCTTCCGCCGCATATTCATTTATTATTTTCTGAATTGATTTGGCATCTTTTATCAAAGCTTTTCTAATCACGTTTTTCCCTTTTGGTCATATTATAAAACAAAATCATCTCTATATATTAAGAACTCTTAAGATAATGATTTTACATTTATTTTTACGCACAAACAAGAATATTGTCAATTAATAACTGTAATGCCGTACCGTTTAATACAATTCTATTTCTGCTCTTCAAAATCGACAGCAACTGAGTTAATACAAAAACGTTTTCCCGTCTTTGTAGGACCGTCATCAAATAAATGTCCTAAATGGCTTCCGCATTTTGAACATATCACTTCGTCTCTTTCCATAGAATGGCTGTAATCTTTTCTTATTTTTACCGCCTGAGGCAACGCATTATCAAAACCCGGCCATCCGCATTCCGTTTGAAATTTTGCATCAGAACCGAAAAGAGGCTGCCCGCAGGCTCCGCATCTGTAAACGCCTTTATCGTCAAATTTTACATATTTTCCTGTAAAAGGTTTCTCTGTCCCTTTCTGTCTCATTACAAAATATCTTTCTTTGTTTAATTTCTGTTTCCAGAATTTGTCTTTATCGAAGAAATTAATATGGCACGATTTTTGCCCTTTTTTTGCAAAATATTTTTGATGATATTCTTCCGCAGGATAAAACTTTATTAATTTTTCGACATCGGTAACAATCGGTTTGTCAAAAAATATACCGTATTCTTTTATTTTTACTCTTGCAGCCTGCTCCTGTTCATTATCAGTATAAAAAATTGCAGAACGGTATTGCGTTCCTATATCGAACCCCTGTCTGTTTTTTGAAGTACTGTCATGCGACTGAAAAAAGACATCCAATAATTCTTCCGCTGATATTTTTTGATCGTCATAAATTATTTTAACGGCTTCGGCATGACCTGTTTTGCCGGTACACACCTCTTCATAAGAAGGATTTGTTAAAGCGCCGCCGGTATATCCGGCTTCTGTCGATATAACTCCAGGAATATTGTCAAACGCTGCCTGCACTCCCCAAAAACATCCTGCGGCAAACACAATTTCTTTTAACATTATAAACTCCTGCGTTCTTAAATTTATTTAATTTTAAATGTTAAAAAATATATATAGCAAGTTTATATTGTCATGTCTTTAATTCGGCTACTTTTTATTAGTTTTCTTTCCGAAACCTTTTCCGAATTTATCGGAATGAAGTTCTCCGCCGCTTGCCCAGTTCTTTCTGTCAAACTCTTCAATAAGAACAGTTACCCATTCACTTTTCACTTTTAAAATTTTGACCGCCGAATCAGTTACGGCTTTCACAAACTCGCGTTTTGTTTTAAGATCTCTTCCTTTCGCTATTTTTACGGTTATAACAGGCACTTTGTCTCTCCGTTTAATTTTACAATTTAATATCTTTTCAATGATTCATCGCCGTCATCAAATTCATAACCGGCATGTTCGCCGTCGCAAAACGGCTTATTTAAGGAATGTCCGCAGCGGCATAACGTTACGCGGTTTCTTGTTTCATACTTTACGCCTGATTCTGATTCTATTTCAACGCCGCCCTTGACCCATAATGGACCGCTGCAGTTTATCTGCGGGTCTTCTATGATTGTAACTGAAGGCTCATATTTATTTTCTAAAGCCTGACCAGTTTCTTTATCGTATGCGACAAGTCTTCCTGCAGGGCATTCGCATGCCTGTCTGACGGCTTCTTTTTTCGCTTCGGTTTTCTTTGATTTTACGGCAAGTTTCCAAGTACCGCCTTTAGGATGGCAAAAACGCGCTCCAGAACATAATGACGGGACGTCTTTAAGAATAATTCCGCCGCCTTCTATTATTTCAGCTTCATCTTCATATAAAGAGTTTGACGCCGTTTCTGTACCGTCAAAATGAGCTTCATTATGCGCGCCGTCACAGAAAGGCATATTTTTTGAATGCCCGCAGCGGCACAGAGCATAAGTTTCTTTCCGAGGATATTTTTTTGTTTCAACCCATTTTTCAGGTTCGCCGCTTTTGCCTGTTTCGGCAACTTCCTTATTCAAAAGCAAATTTCCTGTAACAAGATACGGACCGTTTTTTGTAATAAGAATTTTCGGTTTGCTCATTTAGCTCTCCGGTTTAAGATATTTAAAACCGCCTTATATATTAAATCATATAAGTACTATCTTTTAAATATTTATTTCTTTTCTTTCCAGTTCCACCATTTCAATTTTTCGCCGTCACGACCTCCCTCGGCAAAATATACAGCGCAGCGAAAAACATAAAGCAGACACCTGTCCTGAACTACTCCTGCAAATTTATTTGACTGTTCGTAAAGTTTTTCGGGATCTTTTCCTTTTAAGTCTTCAACTGAATATATTCCTATGTCCGTTAAATCTTCGGCTATTGACTTGCCTATTCCCGGTATAACCGTCAGTTCTTTAATTGCTTTTGAATTATTTTTCATATAAGCATTATATAATTATTTTTTAAAAATATCAGAAGTTTAATTCCGTCCGAATGATTCCGTACTTGCAAAATTATTTTTTTAAATATATAATTTTAGTCATAACTAATTTTGTTTGTTTAATCTAATTTATAAATAGTTTTATAAAAAAATAACCTAATTTTACAAACTGAAAATTTTAAAATAAGTAAGGAGAAAATATGCAAAAACACAGAAAAAACAAATTATATAGACATTATGCCAAGGGCGGACAAAAAACAAAGAATATTGATGCTGTTTATTCGCTGCTTTGCGGATATTTCCTGTTTTTTTAGAACATTTTCAAGATAATAAAATATAAGGAGAAAGAAATGAAAACAGCGGTAATTTATTGGAGCGGAACGGGCAATACGGAAGCTATGGCTTTAAGCGTAGCAAAAGGCGCAGAGGAATCAGGAGCGGAAGTTGATATAAAAAGAGTAAGTGAAATTACTCCGTCACAGTTACTTGGATATGATGCCGTAGCTTTAGGCTGTCCTTCTATGGGAGCCGAAATTTTAGAAGAAAACGAAATGGAACCGTTCGTAAGCGAGCTTGAAAAAATTGACGGAATGAAAGGAAAAAGGCTTGTCCTGTTCGGCTCTTACGGCTGGGGAGAGGGAGAATGGATGCAGAACTGGAACATAAGAATGAAAAAAGCGGGTTTTTCTTTATTACAAGACGGACTTATAATCAAAGATACTCCTGATGAGGAAGGAAAAAATTTATGCATACAACTTGGAAAAGAACTTACGAAGAAATAACTTGTCTGGAAGTACTGGCGCATATATCTCATTTTGAAGAGAAGCCTTTTCTTACAGCCTGGCTGAAGTATTTTTTAAGCGCGACAATGGTTTCCTCAAAACCTGCGACGCTTCTTTCTTTAAGCAAAATTTACGGACTTAAAAATTTATGGAGCATCTACGGTAAAGAATGCTGTAACGATTTAAAAATAAACTTTCGCCATTTGCATCATTGCCAAAACGCGACATGCGTACTGTTCTACAAAGAAGATATTTTATGCGGATGGATAAATCAAAAAGAAAATAAAATCTTATTGGCAGAATACGGTTATCACGGATGTTCTTTAGAAGGAAGTCTTTGCCTTTTGGAAGAACGCTTTAAAGGAGGATGTCCCGATGAAGTAGGCGTTTTTTTGGGGATTCCAGCAGTTGAAGTGCGCGCTTTCTGTTCTGCAATAAGGCCTCCGGTTATAAAAACAGGATACTGGCAGGTATTTATAGATTTAAAAACAAGTTTGAAAAAATTTAAAGATTATGATGAGGCGTTTAAAAAAATCGGAAAAGAACTTATGCAGAAAACCGTTCCTTTATTGACAAATGCAAACTAAAATACAACTTTGGAATACTTATTTGCGAATTATTTTTTTTATAACTTTTAAGAAAAGAACAGTTCTATAATACTTTGAGGAAGTCTCCAAAAAAGTAAAAGAATAACAGCCGCAGGGAGAAGCAGAAATAAAATTTTTATAATTAACGGTATGCGAAATTTCAAAATCAGAATAATACAGCCTATTGATATAAATATCAACCCCAAAGGAATTAAAAAAAACGGTTCTACCAGTGTTCCGTCCGAAGCTACATAAGAACCTATATAAGAATAAATTCCCCAAAAACTTACGCCCGGAATAAGAAAAGCATATCCTGTCCAATTTCTTAATAAATGTTTTTTTATATTCATACTTTTAAATTATACTTTTTTATTGACTTTTTACAATAAAAAAACAGTATGTTCACGACTATGTTTTTTCACATTTCAAGATAAACTTAAAAACTTGCAAAATCTATGTGCTATTAGGTTAAGAAAACTAATAAACACATTATATACGGACAATATAAATATATTTTACCGGCAGCATTGATATGGTTATCGCCTTACATAAAATTAATGATTTTAATTTTATTATACAAAAAGAGATGCCATCTTTTTAATTTCTTTAATCTTATTTATTTTTTAAAAATTCATCTACTATTGGTATGAGCTTTTCAGCTTCTTTATAAGCTTGTACGACAAATGTTTCAATTTCACTTTGAGACATTCCCGAAAAAAGTTTATCTTGAGGTTTAAGTATTTTTACAGACCAAACAGAATTAGAATTGTCATCATCGGTTGCTTTTTGTAAGTTTTTATGTAAATCTTTAAATTGTTTCTTAAGATCATTGTTCCTTTCTATATGAAGACCAAGTATCCATACGTTATCATTTAAGATGTTCTTTTCTCCGAATGGACACCATTCAAAATGTATAAATACTTTTTTATTATGCCATGATTCTTTAAAAAACTGCAAATAAGTATCATTGGGATAATCGTGCTTAAATAAATTATTATCTTGAATATTTTTATTTAAATGATTCTCACTTACAGCTGCAAAATTTTTCACGTCAATAATATCTTTTTTTACAGATAGCAATTTATCACTTAAATCCTTTAAATTTTTTAGGGATTTAATTATTTTTTCACATTTGTCTTTAGCGGATTTATCATTTATTTTTAGTAATTTTTCAATTTCCATTGTCATTTTAACCTCCATGGAAGCTTCTCTTTGACGCAATTTAAAAATACCTTCCAAATAATCAATATATTGTTTAATTGCGGATATAAACAAATCATCTTTAAGTTTGCAGTTAGGAAGGACTTCTTCTTTCAGCCAAGGTAAAATATTATCCTTATAGTTCATTTTAATAAAACGTCCGGTATCATTGTCGGATTTATAATCAAGATATTTCTTTGCTTTATCCGTTAAACTCTGATCCTTGATTTCTTTATTGCCGTCAGATGTAATATATATTACATATATGTTGTTCGTCGTTACTTTTGATATTTTTAATTCTTGTTCTATATATCTTTCAATTTGCTTATCTTGATCTACAGCACCGTTAATTTTATTTTCAATTATTATGGAATATTTTCCTTTTTCGCTTATAAGACCATCAATATATTGTTTGTTTATTTTTAAATTTGGTTTTTGCACAATGGAAATATCAAAATAATCAAGTTTTTCTAAAAATTTTTTAACTAATGTATTTTTATCTGACAATCCATAGTTCAATAATTGCATAAAAATTCTGGTATGCCCGTTTTCATCTGTTCTTATCTCATCCAAAAGATTAAATGAAAAAGGTAATTTATCTTTTTCTTTTTTATATTTATCGGCAAAACTTTCAATCAAGTTAAATACTTCAATATCTTCCACAATATTCCTTTTAAAAATTTAATGCTATTCTAGGATTACAGTTTTTAATTTTGTTTTTTGTAATAAATTATAAATATTATTATATCATTTTGTTTTATTTATATGATTATAAATAGTAATAGCGGTGAAAAATTGCGTATTTAAAGCAACATAAACACAAGATTTATATCAGAAACTCAATTCTTTTTGGCTGATTTTAAAGCTCTTTATATCTTTGATTCTTTCTTTTACATTTTCAGAGTTGCAATCACCAAAAAGTATAGGAGAGTTTGGATTATGTTTTTTATAATTTTCAAGAGCTTTCTTTTTATTTATGTTTGCATAGCAGTATAAACAATGATGAATACAGCTGTCATACTGCCCGATATCAACACATTTCATACAGCCGCAGTATAATCTGTTATGAACGATTACAATATGGTAAAATTAAATTTGCTATAATGACACAGTTGATACAAATAAATTATAATTTTGTATACATTATATAATTCTAGATTAAACTACACACTCTCTTTTATTGAAAATTTAAGAGAGTAAAAGTAAATTTGTGAAAAATTATATTATGGAGTTTGTGTAATGGATATCAAGCTAGAAAGCAGATTGTTGGTTGAGTTAACCGCTGTGCTAAGCAAAGAAAACAATAATTTAGCGGATTCTGTAGCAGAAATTTTCATGGCATTATTTAAGAAAAAACTTTCCGCTGAACTGAAAAAACAAATTGATATTGATATCGTAGGTAATACTGCTGCCTTTGTATATTATAAATATGGTAAAACTAATCCGGATTCTATAAAAAATAAATATATGATAGCAAATCTTTTTTCTGTATTGTGGCTGTATTACAATATAGCCGTAAATCAATATGATTCCCCTAATTTAATAAAAAATATAATTGAACAAAAAATTGAAGATGAAAAAAAGGCTATGTTGATACGCGATACCTTTAAAACTGTGACAATTTTTAAAATGTTTTTTTCAAGAGAAAAACAAATGCTTGAAAATGCTGTTGGAATGTTGCCTTATATTGATTTTCTTCATAGAGCCAATACTGAACTATCACAATTTTTTAATGTGCATCCTCAATACAAAGCAATTAAAACAATATATAAAATTAATGATGAATTACAAAAAATAAGCCCAGTTCTTTCGAAACCTACAAAAAAAGATGGTATTCCGGAAAATATTGGTTTAGATATAATCGTGCTTATAGCTGCAACTCAGGATAGTAATAGCCTTTATGAAAGTTGTGTGAAAGTTATATCAAAAATTGGTATTAATTTTGAAAACACAGAAGAAAGTATTAGGAACAAGATAAGCATGGATAAAATAGCTAAAGTTTACTGGGAAAATAATGTGCATGCATATCAAAATATAAAAAATCGTAGAATGATAATAGATTTGTTGCGTAAGGCATGGTTCTATTTATATCTTGCTGATAACACAGATATAACAATTGTTAAGATCAAAAAAGTATTAAGTGAGAAATTCAATCAAGAAAAAGAAGCTGATTATTTAAGTGAAGCTGAAATTAATAATAATGAGATTCATCTGTTTTTTAAAATAATTCCGTTTAGTTTAGACGATAAAAATCTTAAGGATTTATCTGTTTATATAAATAAGTTTTTTTATGATGAATTGTATGGAGCGTATAAAAAACTAATTGATTATTTTGCTGCACAGGGTTTTGCTTTTAAAGAACTTACGGAAATCTATGCTTTGGATGATAAAACTGATAATGAACAGACAAAATTTAATGTTTCAAATGACACCTATACCAAAACAGGTTCCATGGAAGAAAGAGAATCAGAACTCTTGGAGGAAATTGAGATATTGGAAAATAAAATAGATCAATTGAAAGAAGAATTAGTAAATATAGAAATAAATACGGTAATTGCATTAGTAAGAACTTTAAATGCACCTAAGTTTTTATATCCTATTGATAGCATTTATAACATAAGCAAAGGAAAATATAATGAATCTGAATTGAAAGGAGTAGCGTTAAGTTTTATTAATGCAATGAAAAGTTTTGGCATAAAGCTTGTAAAAGAAGAAATTTTGGGACAGAAAGCTAAAATTATGGATTTGGAAGAAGGTAAATTTAGAAAAGACATACACGGAGACAGAAGCAGTAACATTGTATATGTCTCGCCAGGGTACCAGTACAATGACGACATAATACTTCCAGTAAAAGTAAGACAGGAGAAAGAATAAAATATGCCAAGATACTATGGAATAGATTTAGGAACTACAAATACTGTTCTAGCAGTTTCTACGGAACAAAATGAAGGTAATCCTAGGCTAGAAATTTTAAATATTAATCAGAATGATTTTACAAATAAACGCATAATTACAAATGAAGATTTACTCCCATCTATTATTTATCTGGATGCCGATAATAATATAAAAGTTGGGAAAGAGGCAAAAGGATATAAAGAGGAGCATGGAAATAGTGAAAGATTTGTATTTAATACTAAGCTTAGAATGGGACAAAAAACATTCTATAAAATTGGTGACAAAAAATATACACCTATAGATGTGGCAGCTTTAATTTTGGAAAAATGTTATAAGCAGATATGTTATGAAATGAGAAATAAATATGACGGAAAAATAGTTATAACCGTACCTGCATCTTTCGGCAAAGAAGAAAGAGAAGATACTCAAAAAGCTGCATTACAGGCCGGGTTTAAGGAAGTAGTAATATTTGATGAACCAACAGCAGCTCTTTTATCTTATGTTTATGAAAATTCACAAGCAACAGAAGATGTAAGAACTATAGATTTATCCAGTACAAAAAATATTCTTACTATTGATTTGGGTGGTGGAACCTGCGATATTTGTTATATGTCCGCCAAACGATATGATAAAACTTTCTCAATTAAAGATTTGAAAGAAATACAAAGGATTGATTTGGGTGGGTTTAATTTTGATAAAGCCATATCGGAAGTTGTAATGTTGAAAAAACTCAGAATGAATAAATGTAGCCAAAACGATGCGAATGAATTAATTACATTTGCTGAAAAAGCAAAAGAACAAATCTCAAAAGAAATAGAAAATATAATTATAGAAAACAGAAGAAATCTTGAAGACTATGAGCAAGGGCAATGGGATAGTGACGAATTTGACGATTTACAATATGAAGATCGTATTATGATCTCAGGAAATCCAGTAACTGTTAAAATTACAAAAAAAGAAATTGATGATGCCATAAATAAACTGATAGTTTCAAATGGAAAAATTAGCTTAACACAAAATGACACTAAAGCCAACACTAATATTGAAGATTGTATAAGAAAAGTAGTGAATTTGGGGAATGATAAAATAGATTATGTTCTTTTTACAGGAGGAATGTCAAAGTTATTAACAATCAGAAAAAAACTTTATGAATTAATAAAATGTCCAATTATATCCCCAAGTACGCCAATGCTTGCCGTGGCAAAAGGAGCGGCACTTTATAACAATTACAGTGTTATGAAAAATACAATAGGTTTTTCTTTTGACAGGGATCACATTACCACTGAAGCAATAATGCTTGATATGAGAGAAGGGTTGCCTATTGTTTTAGTCCCGAAAGGTCAGCAAATTAAAAACGGCTTTCATCGCACTTCTCAAGACACTCTGTTAAAAATTTCTTCTCCTAATGGGATTAAAATTGCACTTTTTGAAGGTGATAATGAGTACGATTGCAAACTAAAAAAACTTAATAATTATGTAAATATTAAATTTAGCCAGCCTAAGCAAATTGGCATGCCTTTTATCATAGAATGTGCTATAGATAAAAATAAAAGTTATGAGTTTAAACTTAAATTTGAAGATGGAGATGTTTATAAAATAGACAAAAATGGAGAAGCATCCGAATACAAACAGTAACTTTTGGAGGTGTTCAATGCAAGGAGAATACTGGAAGGAACAGCTTGAAAAAATAGCTCGCATGATGCCTCAGGCTAGCGATTCACACTATCAATATGAAAGAAAAGAACAATTCAAAGATAAATCTATGTTTTTTTATTCTTTTTCTCCGAACGATTTAAAAGATTATATTGAGATTTTTAGAAAATATTCCATTGACACTAACAACGAAAAATATAAAACATTATTTGTCGTAAGATTAAATGAAAAAAACAATGAAATGTTACAAAAAAATATTTTTCCCGTTGAGTGTTTATTATATGCTTCTAGACAGATTGCCAGGTCTGTTGATGACAATGATAGTCTTATTAAAATCATTGCTGATGTGCTAATCAATATGAATATTTCTATGCTTAGCATGAAAGATATAGATATGGCTCTGGAAAACATAATCTTTAAATGGGACTGGGCAGGACAGATAATGATAACATTATTATACTGTGGACTAACTGGAAATACAATATTAATTAAACGTATAACTGAATCTTTTCAAAATGAAAGAAAAGACATGTTTAAAGAAGTTAGGATTAAATTATTTATTGTAAAAATGTTACTCGCTACTAAAGAGGATAAATATTCCGAAAAACTGTTGGAATTAGTATGTAATGTAGAGGAAGGTGATAAAATTATTTTGCACGATTTTTCAAAATACTATTGCAAGAATGGTTTTAATATTACGCTTCTTAAGGACTATATGGCAAAGGGGACACACCAGTTTAAGAAGGTAGCAACAAAAATGCTAAATGCTTCGGTTTTAAAAAATTACCATACAACTCTTCTGAATACTTTGGCTACCAACATAAAAAAATATGCAAATGATAAAGATAAGAAAGAATCAGTTGATAGCTTTATTAAAGAGTTTCAAAAAGGCAATTATCGTAATTATGAGAAAGATAAGGCATTTCAGAGCATCAGTTATATAAATCAAAATATAAGAGAAAAAAAGAATTTATACTTTGGAGATAATTTTAACGATATAATAAACATATGCGAAAGCACAAACTATTCCAAGAAAAAGGTTTACCGCGCTCTTGCCCAGCATATTGACAGAAATAAAGGCATAGATTTTTTTAATATAGAACTGGTAAAAGGAGAAATGCAACTTGAAATTTATGCTAACTTGTACATAATAACAAAAGATGTACAATATGGCAACAAAATTTTAGATGCTGCTTTTGATAGACAATTTGAATATGACGAGAGTGATACATTCCATTATTTTATAAACTATCAGTCACAATTTTTTGCTATTTATTTAAGTAAAATAATTGATGCATTAAAAAAAAGAAATAAACATCCTTTAGATGCTTTACGTAACCTATATCAGTTTTTTGAACAAGCTCCAAAATTTTTTAATATTAATCAGCCTATCTACGATAATTTTATAGATACAATATCGGTTTTATTTAAAGATGGATATGAAGATGAAAGAACACTTATGTGGTGCCTACAAATAATATCTAGGTTACGCAAAAATAATAAAATGCCAGATAAGGTAAAAGAGTTGCTCGGAGATATAATTAACAACTGTACTACGCAATTGTCAGTTAAAATCAAAAACGAGGCAAAAGATATTTTAAAAAAATTGCCTATAGAAAGACCTATATAGTGGAGTCTAAATGGATATAACTTATAAACAAAAAATGGAACACATTTATTTTATAGAAGAAAATCGAGACTGTGCGCATGATTTAGCATTTTATTATTATAATACAAAAGAATACCATTTGTTGAATTATATATCGAATCAAAACAGAGAAGGTGGTTCTGACAAATTAATGGAAGCCTATTATTTTATTTCTTTGTATGAACTTTCACAACATCAGCTTTTGCGTAAAAAACTTATTTTTGCTCGTGAAGATACTTTTCAATCTCTTATATCTTGTGTTTCATTTCCGCCAGAAATAAGGAATCATTTATTTTTGATAATATATAAACTGCTAGAAAAATGTGAAAATGATACGGTTTCTTCGAAGGTTAAATTGTTTAGGCATAACATGGATACTTCATTACTGAAAATTATCTCTTTTAGCGATAAAATAGGACGCAATATGACGGTTATTAATACAATTTACGGAGTCATAATCATAGACTGTGGTGCTGAACAGACAGGCGACACTAAAATTACAGTAAAAGAATTTGATGATTTTTTCGCACAGAATAAAATTAAACGAGAAGATATAAAGGCTGTTTTTATTTCACATGCCCACTATGATCACTATGGTAGCATTTTTAATTTAGTTGAGTGGGGAATTCCATGGACAAAAATTTTCTCAAATCATATAACACGTTCACTCATAAAAATTATAAAAGATTTAGATGCTCCAATATCTGACATTGACAAATCATACGATTATTCAGATTTTCAAAATAATAATATAAAAATAATACCATTTGAAAACGGTCATATTTTAGGTTCTTACGGTTTTATAATAGACATCAAAGATAGCTATAAATTAGTTTATAGTGGTGATTTTTGTTATCATAACCAGAAACTTGTAAAAGGGTTTGACATTTGCAATATACAAAAAGAATTAGATGATAGACCAGTAGATATTCTTATATTAGAAACTACATATGGAGACAGAATAGATGCCTTAAGTTTTGAAGCAAATTCTGAGATATTTAAAAAAATAGCCGATATTATGGCATTTAATCAAAAACCACTAATATTGCCTGCTTTTGCAATAGGTCGTACTCAGGAAATTATAGAAATATTAAAAGAAGTTGCGAATATAAAGAAAATAGGAGTTGCCGGGATAAGTACAAGTGTGTGTGAATACATTGACAATCAAAATCTGTTCGAACACAGAATTATGTCAAGAAATGTTGACGCAGTTTCAAATAGAAGTGACAAAATATCCGACCTATTGCTTCATTCTGCCATTGTTGCCAGTTCTGGCATGATAGTAGAAGACTCTATGTCCTATAGATATATATCTATAGCACTTAAGGATGATAATGTATTGGATGCCAGAATAATAAAAACCGGATATATATCGGATAATTCGACCGGACTCATTTTGCTAAAACAATGGGATATTGAAAAAAATAAAGTAATTGATATTTCGCTCTCTGCACATGCATCATATTTTGAATTACTGCGTTTTATAAAAGAAGTTAATCCTAAAAATATAGTGCAAATACATGGCAATGGTCTTTCTTTTAATTAACAAAATTAAAAATTTATTTACCATATAAATTTTCTAAATTTTGAATATTTTTAGCGTTATATTAACTATTAATATATAGCATTCACAGAATGAATAAATGTTTAAAACTGCCAAAAACACTTGAAGTGAGAAAAATTTAGAGTTGCTATTCTAACTGAGGAATAAAATTGTTATTAACACTTGATTTTTTGTTTTTTTATAAAAATATGGCTCAAGCTCATCAGACTAATTTCTATTTTTCTAAATAAAAATATTGTATGAAATTTATATATTACAATTGCTGATGATATCGTAAATTCTTTTATAAAATAGTACAAGTTTTCCAACTTGAGATTTGCATAGAAAAAAACTTGTATATATTATCTTATATTTTGATATAATCATGTCATAAAATATTTTTAATTAATAAATACCAATTTGGAGGCAAATATGTTTGAATGCTTCTTTAATAGAATAGCTGTAAAAATACTTAAAAGTTTAGAATTGGCTGATAAAAAAATTCAAAAATATGATCAAGATTTAGAAATTTCTCGCACAAAAGAAATTTTCCATAAAGAATTAAAAACAAATAAAAATAATGCCTATTTAATAACAAGAAATATCTTTAATAAAAACCAAAATAATAAAAATGCATTTTCATTGTATTTTAATTTTCTATGTGATTCTATCCCTTCACAAGATGGCAAGAACGACATTGAATATTACAATCAGGCTACCACTGCCTTTAATATATTTAAAGAAAACGCCGATATTACGAATGAATTTTTTGAATATATTGCTGAAATTGATAAAAAATTAGCAACAATCAAAGAATCCTTAACCATGGCGATTCAAAACAAAAATAAAGAAAAGCAAATTATTAATGACAATTTACTCAACGATTTAGAATGTTCCGTTAACAATTTGAAAGCTATCGATATTCGTGGCAAGTTTGATAAGCAACTTGAAACTCTAGCTATTCAAGATTCAAAAATAAACAAACAATTATTGTTTGATAAACAAAAAGAAAAATATAAAACTGTTGTATCCAACCTGCAACAAATAAAATCTGAATTTGATAAAAGACAAAATCAACTTGCAGTTGACGATTTTGAGCAAGCATACAATTTATTCAATGAGAGTAAAAGTAAAATAGATGCCCTAAGGTTTTTGGGAGATAAAGATAAATCTGTAAAAACTAAACTTGATGATATTATAGAATTATTGTCAAAACATAAAAAAGATTTTTTATTGCCAGAAACAATAACATATTATAATATGATTTTTGTAAAAATACTGCAGGGCTTAAATGCAGAAGAAACAAAAAAATATTTTATTAAATCTTTAATAGAAAAAAAATAAATTTTATGTTAAAAAAACAAAATTTATCAAACTATTCGCTTTTATCAACCACCATTGTCTTTGGAACTGCCAATATCCAAAACGATATTATAAATAATGCTTTTATAAAAACAGAAGTTCCTGAAGATTGGGTCCTTAATTTTGCACAAAAAAGAGAATGGTTAAATACTATAAATGAAAATAATTTAGATATATACTCCTCTGATTATTCTTTAAGGGATAATGCTGTTCGTGAGGCATGGAAATATGAACAGAAAAATGTAGAACTCGGTGGAGATGGCATAACTAATAGTTGGACTGACTATGAAAAAAAAGAACTTATAGAAACCGGCAGGGTTAGTGGCTATGATGGACATCACATAAATGATGTTTCAACTTACCCTGAAATGCAGGCAGACCCCAATAATATAACTTTTATTACAGAAGAAGAACATTTATTGGTGCACGATGGCAATTTTAATAATTCTACAAATGGTGAAATTATAGATAAAATTGACAATCTTGGTAATATCCACAGCGATGGGCTTGCTATGTTTGATATAGCCTTATATTCTTTGGCGATTGGTGCTGTTCCGTTTACAATAGAATTACTTGTAAGAGCATATAAGAACAATCTTTCTTATAACGATTTAAGAAATATGGGAATAAATAATCTTAAAACCGTAGTACAAGGCACAACTGTAATGGGTGGGGCATTATTGATAGACAATTTTTTTGACTGCATAGATTATATATCGGGATTATTTATTGCCAGAGGAATTTTTAGGTTTTCTCAAAATATTCTTAACGGTGCCAATATTCAAACAGCACTATTCAATACCGGTAAAAGTTTGATATTCCCTACATTTATTTATATGACAGTCACTTTTTTTCATATACCAGGTGTTATAATCGCTAGTTTACTGATATCAGGCAATATAATTTATAAATTTTTCAAAATAGAAGATAAATCCGAAAGATATCTTATGGAATATTCCAAACCATCCTTTGTTTAAATAATTTAAAAAATTATTAAAAGAACTTCGTTTTTTTGTAACAACAAGTGATAAAATTCAATTGTTGAGTATCATTGTTTAGCACTCTCTGTTTCTCGTGGTTACTAGACAAACTTTGGACAAATTCAATCTGGTATTAATTTAAAAATACAACTAAAAAATCGTAAATATTTTTAGAAAATATTGTAAATTTTGTTTTAAATGAGGCGACAAAATGTGAGCGTATACTGTGAAGAGGCGGAACCGGAGGTATCCGTGACCCTCCCCCAAAAACTATACCATTTGCAAATTAGTGAATAAAAACTAAAATATAGATAAATGGGGGTAGAAAATGTGGAAGAAAAAGTATAGTGAGGAGCAAATAATCAGGGTATTGAAAGAAGTAGAAAGTGGATTAAAGGTGGCAGAAGTATGTAGGAATCATGGGATAAGTGATGTAACGTATTATAATTGGAAGAGCAAGTACAGTGGATTAAGCATAAGTGAATTAAGAAGATTAAAGGCGTTGGAAGAAGAAAACAGGCGGTTAAAGAATATAGTAGCCGAACAAGCATTGGACATAAGGGCATTAAAGGAAATAAATGGAAAAAACTTTTAAAGCCCTAAGCGAAACGTAAAGCAAGCCAATATTTGAAAGAGAGCTTAGGGCTGAGCGAAAGAAGATCCTGTAAAGTAGTGGAAATAAGTAGAAGCAGTAAGAGATATCAGAGGATAAAGAAAGAAGAAGAGGTCGTAAAAAGATTAAAGGAACTAGCCTATAGCAAAAGGAGATATGGAAGTCCAAGATTGCATATACTGTTAAGGCGGGAAGGTTATAGGATAAATCATAAAAAGACAGAACGTTTATACAAAGCCGGATTATCATTGAGATTACAAAAGAGAAAGAAACGTATATCTATTATAAGAGTTGCGTTGGATAGAGCAAACAAAGAGAATGAACAGTGGAGTATGGATTTTGTAAGTGAAAGATTATGGAACGGAAGAAGGATAAAGATATTGACAATCATAGATAAGTACACAAGACAATGTCCATATTTGGAAGTAGATAGCTCGATAAATGGAACAAGGGTGGTAGCAGTGTTGGAACAGATAAAAGAAATGCATGGATTACCGCAGCTAATTACGGTAGATAATGGACCTGAATTTAGTGGCAAAGTATTAGATGAGTGGTCATATAGGAATAATATAAGGCTAGATTTTATTAAGCCCGGAAAGCCTACAGAAAATGGCTATATAGAAAGTTTTAATGGCAAATTAAGAGATGAATGTTTGAATGAGAATAGGTTTATGAATATAAGAGAAGCTAGAGAAAAGATAGAACAATGGCGTATAGATTATAATGAGAACAGACCGCATAGTTCTTTAAATTGGTTAACGCCTAATGAATTTATGAAAAAACAGATAAATATTGAAGTGTTGAAAAGTAGCATTTCACTAACTTAAAAGTGGATCAGTTTTTGGGGGTAGGGTCAACATGACCTAAGTTCCCACCAATAATCGCCTTGGTCATCTCTATTAAATAACCCATTACCCTTAGTTGGTTGATTGGAAATTTTTAAAAAATGTTTATAAATAAATTTATAATTTGTTTTAAACCATTGTTCAGGATATTCTTTCCCTCTGTTTTTATTTGTATATCCAGATGGAATTGCAATTAACCATAAATCAGCAAAATCATATCCATAGCGTTTTATATCTTTCCCGCGCAAAATAGGTCTTATATTTTCAACTATCTTTAGATTTTTATATATTAAGTAATATCTTTTGTGTAAAAAAGGGGATTTGAGAATGATTTATGGTTACATTAGAGTTAGTTCTGACAAACAAACTACAAAAAATCAGGAATTTGAAATCGGCAAGTATGCTTTAGAAAAAAGCATTAATATTGATGAATGGATAGAAGAAACTATAAGTGCAACAAAAGCTTTAGAAAAAAGAAAGTTTGGCAATTTAATTAAAAGATTAAAATACGGAGATATAATAATTGCTACTGAATTATCTAGATTTGGAAGAAATTTAATGCAAGTTATGAGTATTTTAAATTTTTGTATGAACAATGGCGTGAAAGTAATTACAACAAAAGAACATTATGAACTTGGTGATAATATAAATTCAAAAGTATTAGCATTTGCTTTTGGACTTTCTGCAGAAATAGAAAGAAACTTAATTTCTCAAAGAACAAAAGAAGCATTAGCCAGAGTACGTGCTGAAGGCAAAAAATTAGGACGGCCAATAGGTGCTAATTCTGAGAGAACAAAATTAACTGGTAAAGAAAATAAAATTATAGAATTTTTAAACATGGGATTATCAAAAAATAAAATATCAAGAATATTTGGAGTGCATCGTTTAACAATGTACAGTTTTATAAAAAACAAAATAAATATCTTATAAAAAAGATAAAAATATTTAACTATTTTTTAATATTTCCTGAATTATATCATCTAACTGTTTATTAAATTCGGCAGGTTTTTCAAGCATAAGAAAATGCCCTGTTCCCGACATTATGCGTACGTCAAAATCAGGAGCGTACTTTCTGTTTACTTCAGAATTCGTAGGCCATAAATCAGAATTCAAACATCTGACAGGCACTTTAATATTCAAAGGATTATTTACATAAGAAAGTTTTAACATTTCCTCCATAGCGCTTAAAGCTATTTCAGGAGATTCTCTCGTCATTTTTTTGACGATTTTATCTGCAAATTTAGGATTAGTACCTTTTACAAACATAGTTCTTATAAAAGCTCCGGCATTTTTCTTAAAATCTTCTTTCAGAGGATTAGTGTAGGCGTCTATCTGTTCCTGTGTATATACCGTTTCAAAATTACGCAACGTGTCTATGCCTACCAAACCGATAACGTTATCAGGAATAATCTGCGAAGCTTCAACTATAACAGGTCCGCCCATGGAATGACCTATAAGAATAACTTTATCCGCACCTATTCTTCTTACGACAGCCGCAATATCTTCTCCGAAATCTTTCATCGAATAAACAGTTCTTTCGTGCCCTGACCTTCCGTGTCCGGCAAGGTCGACGGCTATAACATGATATTTTTTCTTAAAATAAGGAATCTGTTTTTTCCAAAAAGAGCGGTCACAGCACCAGCCGTGCACAAATATTAAAACAGGCTCGCCTTTACCGTAAATAGAGAAAGAAATACGCGTACCGTCTTTAGATACTGCAACACCTTCTTTTGCCGAACATACGGCAGAAACCGTAATAAGCAAACACAATGAAAATACTATTGCTTTGATTTTTTTGTTCATGAATACCTCTTTACTATGTTAAAATTAAAAATTATATACTTTCCGCGCCTTCAATTATTACGGCGTTTACTTTTGCCGACTGCTCACGCAGCGGAGCAACCAAGCGGTATTCCGGAGAATTCCACCATGCGTTAAATTTATCCGTTGAAGCAAATTCAATAATTATTACTCTTGCCGGATTCCAGTCGCCGGAAACTACCGTAACTTTTCCGCCTCTGGCAAGATACTTTCCTCCGAATTTTTCAACAATAGGAGGAACCTGCTTAATATATTCCATATATTTATTTTTATCCATAACTTCTTTAGCTTCTATAATCATATAAACCGGCATGCTCTTTCTCCTTTTTTAATCGATATCTCATATACCGATATTTTACCTCTTAAAAAATTAAATTTACACCCCGCTTAAAAAACAATTATCAGACAGGGTGTAAATCTTCAGCTTTTATTTTTAATAAATTTTATGTTTCTTCAACTGCTTTGCCGATTTTGTTATGACTTTCCAGCGCGCTTTTTCAACAGCGCTTGCTTTCATAGTCTGCCGCGCTTCCAAATATTCATATTCTTTCTGTAATTTTAAATAACTCTCATAACGCTTTTTATCCAGAGTTCCTTTCTGCACAGCTTCCAAAACTGCGCATCCCGGCTCATTTTTATGGCTGCAGTCTCTGAAACGGCATCCTGCGGCAAGGTCTTCTATATCGTCAAAAACTTTCTCAAGACCTTTCTCATCTCCCCAAACCTGTATTTCTCTCATTCCGGGAGTATCTATAACCATTCCGCCTTCCGGTAAAACTATAAGTTCACGAAAAGTTGTTGTATGGCGGCCGCGGCTCCCGAATTCGCTTACTTCGTTTGTTTTCAGTTGTTCTTTATTAAGCAGCGCGTTGATAATAGTTGATTTCCCGACACCTGAAGAACCCAAAAAAGCGACTGTTTCGCCTGATTTGATGTATTGTTTTAATTTTATAAGGTCTTCCTGATTATATGCGCTGATTGTATGAACGTCAACTCCGTTTGCAACAGCTTCAACTTCGGATTTACGCTGTTCATATTCAGGACATAAATCGGACTTATTTAAAAATATCACTGGCAGAGCGCCGCTGTCGGCGACTATGGATAAAAATCTTTCTATTCTTCTTAAATTGTAATTTAAATCCAAACCGGTTATGATAAATACCGTATCTATGTTTGCCGCTATAGGCTGTTCCTCGGTAATCTCGCCTGAAGCTTTGCGGCTGAATACACTTTTTCTAGGAAGAACAGCATGAATCATTGCTTTTCTTTCGTTAGAAACGACAGAAGCGGCTACCCAGTCTCCTACAATGGGAAACTTGTCCCTTGTTTCATTGTCAAATCTGAATTTGCCCGTTATTTCGCATAAAAATTCACCTGAAGCATTGCAGGCAATATATTTACCTCTGTTTTCTCTTATTATTCTTAATGCGGCATAATTTTGATTTTTATACTGTTCAAAATTTGTTTCAAAAAAAGAATTCCACCCAAAATCAACATTACTATTTTGCTGCTCTATATTCATTATTTTCCCTTTAAGTTTTCAACTTATGTTTTTCTAAATAAAAATATTTTCCGTTAACTCTCTCTACGCCGATACTTCTTGCTGCAACATACGCAATCATCCAATTCTCCGTTACAAAAAATTTTATTTTCTAATACGCCTATTTTATATTATTAAAAGATGTTTTGTCGATATTTTTTAACATTTTTAATTTATAATGCCAGTTTGTAAATTGCCTTAACATCTTCGGTATTTAATTCTTTAAACGAACCTAAAGTTCCGAATGCCGTAGCCTTTTTTGCCATAATTTCTATATCTTTTTCTTTTATGTTTAAATCTCCGAGCCTTACAGGCAGATTCAATCTTTTAAAAAACTTTTCGGTTTCTTCTATTCCTTTCAAAGCAATTTCGTCAGAATTGCTTATGCCGCCGCTTACTCCCCAGACATTTACGGCAAATTGGGTAAACAAAGGAATATTATATTTATAAACATATTTCATCCATGCAGGAAAAACAATACTCAGCCCGGCTCCGTGCGGTATGTCGTAAACTGCGCTTATCGCATGTTCTATTCCGTGAGAAGCCCAGTCTTCTTGTCTTCCCATTCCCAAAAAACCGTTATGGGCAACGTTGCCGGCAAGCATAATTTCAGCCCATGCGTTATAATCGTTAAAATTATTTAACAATTTATAAGCATTATCAATAATTGTTTTAAGCGTTCCTTCACAAAGCTTATCTGAAAGCTCCGTATATTTAGTTTGCGTGAAATATCTTTCGAAAATATGAGCCATCATATCGCACACGCCGTATCCCAGCTGTTCTTTTGGAAGAGAAAAACAAAAAGCAGGATTTAATATGCTAAACACCGGTCTTAACGGAGGATATTTTACCGCAAGTTTCATTGATTCTTCTTCATTTGAAATCACAGTATTCGGACTGCTCTCGCTTCCTGCAGCCGGTATTGTTAAAATGACAGCTGTTGAAGCAGTTTGTTTCGGCAATGCTTTCATTGTAAAAAAGTCCCATACGTCTCCGTCATACTTAATGCCGAGCGCTATCGCTTTGGCGCTGTCTATAACGCTTCCGCCGCCTGCCGCCAAAATAAAATCAATTTTTTTCTCTTTGCAAATTTTTACGCCCTTGCGGACAAGCGAAATTCTCGGATTAGGCTGAACTCCGCCAAGCTCTGTATAAGCGACTCCCGCTTCTTTAAGAGACGATATAACTTCATCATAAAGCCCGCTCTTTTTAATGCTTTCTTTCCCGTAATGAAACAATATATTTGACGAATATTTCTTTACATATTCACCGACTTTTTTCTGGCTGTCTTTGCCGAAAATTATACGCGTAGGATTACAAAATTCAAAGTTATTCATATTATTACTCCAATTAATTAAATTTAAGCCGACAGCATTTGCATAAGCTTGAAATAATACTGGGCATCCTGCGTTTTATAAAGTTTGTACCAAGTATCCAAAACTTCCTCATTTATAACATCAAGCTTTTTTAGTATTTCACGGGCAAATTCTACAGGAGCCGTTCCTCCTGCCGTAATTAAATTACGATCGGAAACAGACGGTTCTTTACGGTAATTTTTTTCTCCGGTATATTCAGGGCATACTTGTTTTAAGAAATCAAGATCATTGCTTGTATGCACAAAATTATTTAAAATTCCTGCTTTTGCCAAAGCAATCGTTGCCGCGCAGATAGCCCCGACAGGAATATTTTTGTTAAGAAATTCTTTTACTTTTGACAGTATAATGCTATGGTCTGATTTAAGCCAGTCATAACTTCCCGGCAAAAGCAATAAAGCAGCCTGCGTGTAATCAATTTCATCAAGAGTCATATCCGGTATGATGCTTAAACCGCCCATTGTTATTACAGTATTTTTATTTAAAGAAACAGTCTTGATTGTATAAGGCGAAACTCCTTTTTTAAAACACTGCCCGCTCTTAAGTTCCGGCAGAACATACCCCAACTCCCAATCCGACAATCCGTCCAGCAAATAAACATACACAATCTTTCTGTCCATATTTCATATCTCCATAAACCGACATTTAATTACCAAATTCCCGCACAATAAAATCATTCGCCGCAGAATACAATTTTTATACTAATTTTACCAAAAAATATTTCATTTTTTATTTAAAGGCAACGACATCGTCTTACACAAGAACATAGTCTTTTCATATACCGAAGAACTAAACTTTTCATCGCGCAAGCGCTTAGGAACATTAGGCATTTTTTTATCGTTAAAATAATGTCCGCTTGCCGTTTCTAATTCAGGACTTAGCGCAAGCCATTCAAGACGGTGAGCCGCTTTAACTGACGAGCTGCCTAAATTACTCCAACCATACTCTTTTCCGGCGGCAAGAAGTTTTGTGCTTGTCGGACCCGGATTGCACGCATTAACGCATATTTGCTGATTTTGCAACCGACGTGATAATTCCAAAGAAGCTATAAGACATAATTGTTTAGATGTAGCATAAGCATTCATCGGATCATGAATATACTGATTACCCAAATTGTTAACATCAACTTTTCCATTTATGTAAGCCGATGATGAAACAAAAACAATGCGAGTACCGCGTATTAAACACGAAAGAAGCAAATGTACTAACAGCATATGTGAAAGATAATTAACAGCAAAATCCAATTCAAAACCGTCTTCTGAAAGCAATCCATCTTTTTGAAATATACCAGCATTTAAAATAACAACATCAATCACAGGCGCAATTTCTTTTATTTGCGCTGCAAGCTGACGAATTTGTTTTAAACTTGACAAATCACCCCATACAGGGACTACTTGCTGAGAAATACCAATTTTTGTACAAGCTCCACATGAAGTTATTTTTTTTCGCCCATGAATAATAACACGACAATTATCATCATATAACAATTTTGCGGCAGCATATCCTATACCGGAAGTTGCTCCTGTTATTAGTATGACAGGCTGTTTAGTTTTACAAATATAATTTTTTATTTTATTAGCTCCTTGGTCATATTTTACAAAATTCAACCAAAGTTGAGGACTTATTTTATCAGCAATGCTGTTTTTGTAAATTATTTAGATTAATTACTTTATAGCTTGATAAAATTTGATTTCTTGTTTAAATCTGTCAATTAGTTTGGTCTTCATTTAAAACAATACTATCAATTCAATTCTTTTTTGTAAATTACTGAATCACAATATCTCTAGGTTATAAGTTATAAAATTTTGATATCTTGAAATTCGATATCTTGTCTCATAATTTTCAAAGTATTTTATGGATATTTTTAAAACGATAAAAAAAGAATAATTTTTTAACAATAGTTATATTTTCCTGCTGTCGTATGCCCAATGCAGTACAGCCTGACGCTGTTTTATATGACAAGCCCAATCGCCCGGTAAACAATTATTATTTATCTGCACAATATGGCGTTTAATTGCTATCCATCTTTTAATCTGCCTTTCGTCATCTTCATGTCTTCTGCCCATGAAATACCTGCAGTACCATTGAAACCAGCCTCTAGGGTCATCCGGATGTATCCACCCTTTTTGGCGCCATACCGATAAAGGCTGACTTGCGTTTACTCCAAAAAAATTAAGTTCCGGATCATGTTTCTCAGAACATAGTTTTGCTTTGCTGAACCATTCATCAGGAAATTCCGATAAACAATCAGTCATATATTTACCGCCGAATACGCCGAGTTCCAACATTTCTTTAGGAGTTAATTCCGGTTTGAAGTTTTTATCAAAATTTTTGCCGGGTTTTTCTAAAAGAATATATACATAATTTTTCTGCATTTTATCGTTAACTATAATTTTTTTCATATTCACCCCATAAACGAAGAAAATTTTGTAAACGTATTTAATTATCTTTTGTTTTGACGGTTATAAACAATATTGTGCCTGTAAAAACTAATAAACAAACAGCAACTGTTCCAATTATGATTGGATATTGTCCGTCAAACCCAACCGCAGAAAGATGTTTTGCAAGAACAGCGCCGTATCCCCAAATAAGCACAAGCCCGTACGGTAAAAAACGGTCTTTCAACATACGCCATAAACCGATACAAGTTCCTGTCAAAAGAGCCGTGACTGTCAAAAAAACTTCTGAAATGCCGGTACCGTTCCATCCGATGTAAACTAGAAAAACTATAACATTTGCAATTGCAGCTACCGTAATCCAGCCGAAATAAACGCTAAACGGCAACCGCACAAACCAACGCTCTTTTGGAGCAATAACATTAGTGCGTAAAATATCGGCAATTTTAATAAGCGTAAACAAAAGCCCTGCCATTATAATGACGGAAAGCCATATTAAATCGTAATGCCAGGCAAATAACCAAGAAGCATTTAAGAGCGCATTAACAATAAAGATGCGGTTTACTTTCTCTGTCAATTCATTTTTATTGAGCCTCAATTGATAAATGACATACATTCCAAGAAGTAAATAAATGATACCCCATACAGAAAATGCATATCCGGCAGGCGCAAAAAGATTAGGATAATTGTAAGATATTTCTCCGGTGGTTCTGCCTCCAAGCGGAAAAAAGACAGCCATATAATTGACTGCTATCATAATAACATAAGCTATAACCGTTACTATATTGATAGTCTTTGTATTCATAAATTCTATTTTTACTAAAAAATTGGTTAACCTTGATAATTCATACAGACACAAAATAAATTATCTTGGCATAATCGCAAATACGCCCCAGCCGAGATATTCACGCGTATAAGAGGCGTAACGTTCCGGTTCGGATGTCAGTTGAGCCCGAACATCTTTTGCTAACTCATCATTTGGATTTTCTTCAAGCCACCTGCGCATTGTAAGCCATTTAGCCGCCTCATATCTGTCCCAACCGTCTTGGTCAGCTAAAACCATTTCAACAACATCATAACCAAGATTTGCGAAAGATGCAACAAGTTTTGGAAGAATTAGAAAATCAGAAATTGAGTGGGCGAGACATCCTTTGGCAACTTCTTCAGTAGGCGGTATTTGCCTCCAGTAAGGTTCGCCGATAAGGATAATCCCTCCTTTACGTAAGCTGCGCTCAAGAAGTTTGGCAGTTCCTGCAACTCCGCCTGCAATCCAAGTAGCGCCTACGCAGGCTGCCACGCCAACCTTTTCGTCAGAAACATATCCTGCGGCATCGCCATGAATAAACTTAACTTTACCGGCAACACCGAGCTCTTCAGCGCGGAGTTCCGCCTGCTTGCTAAATACACTACTCATATCTACGCCTGTACCTGTAATTCCGTAATCTCGCGCCCAAGTACACAACATCTCTCCCGAACCGCAGCCGAGGTCAAGTATTTTCGTACCGGTTTTCAAACGCAATGCTGCGCCCAAAACAGCAAACTTTTCAGGCGTAAACGGATTATGAATCCTGTGAGCGCTTTCTGTAATATTGAATATTCTTGGAATGTCCATTGATAAAATCTTCCTTATTTTTATTTATTTACGAACACATATTATTTGTTCATATTATTTTATACTCTCTTCTACTAAATTTCTAATAGCATCTTCTTGTTTATTTCTCCACTTATTATAAAGATAATCAGGTATAAGAAAAACTTCCTTTCTATTAAGGAAAATTTTATCTTGTATCTGCCTTATAGAAATAGCATTATGAGAACTATTGTTTGCAGCATCTTTCAATATGTGATTTATATTTATTTTTAATTTTTCATGGGCATTTATAGAGCTAGTATTACTTTTGATATTTTTATATATCCATTTAATAATTGGCAAAAGCGGTAAAACACCAGCCAATATAAAATTCGCAAATATTGTATAAGAAAAAATTGCAATTGACACAATTAACAATACAGAAATTGCAGTTGTCCATTTTATCAGCAACATATATTTTTTCCTTATTTCGACATCATACGTACAGTTAATTTTCTGACAAATTATTTTACCTACTTCCTCTGGAACAAGAGAAATACTTTCATCGTACCAATTTTTTAAATTTAGAAAATTTCTTTTTTTCTTCTCAAAACAATTGCAATAGATATCCCTGCTTTCTGTTTCACTTCCACATAAAATATTGTTCCATGGGATATTTAAAACATAACAATCAAAAAGTTCTTGAATTAAACTTGCTTTTTCTTTAAGTTCCCCAACATAAGAATCCAAAAAAACATCAACAAAAAGAATTGTTATACTATATGTTGCGACAATTAATGATATGTTTATTTTATACTTATTAAACATTATCTGTAAAAATGAAAAAATTACAACTCCAACTATTGCAAGTAGAAATTGTATAAAATAAACTTTTTTCGCCATAGAATAGCATTCTTTCTGAGCTACTAATTTCTTTAAGCTATCTTCTTCATTTTCTCTTTTAATTATAGCATTCATATTAATCCTCATATTTAGGGAATTTATCGCCAAAAATTTCACTCCATTTATTTAGTGCTGCTTTGTAATTTTGTTCTTGTTCAAATTTTATTGCTTCTCCTACTTTATAATAATCCTCTCTAGCTTTGGCTTCTACTTTTTTTCTGGTCTCATAATCTAATGAATTTAGATTACCCTGTATTCCTTTAGGATCATGAACTTGACTATATATTCTACTAGCTAAATCAGAAAATATTTTAAGCAACTCTAAATCAATGAATTTTGAGACATTATATTGATAGTTACTGTAATAGTAATCTAAAATCATATTTTCTAATAGATAAGAGCCTATTGAAGGCATAGTATGTCTATTATTCCAATATTTAATTATTCTAATGATATTTAAAACTATATTGTTGCCATGCATATTATTAACTTCATATGTTCTTTCTCTATCTAACCTTGGGTCTGTCATTTTCCAAGTGCCTTTGCCATCTGGTATAATATAAAAAGTTTTATTGCTTTCTGTTGGCTTAGTAAAAAAACAAGGGACAATGTCAAATTTCCAATCATAAGATTGCAAATCCAATGTTACAGCTTCTTGATCCCTATGAATTTCTGCTTTTTTATACTGAGGTATTTTTTCTAATTTTTTAACAAAACAATTGATTACTTTTATTGAGTTTAAAGTCTTGCCATCCTCATTACAAAAATTTTTTAATCTAGTTGCTGAATCAGGCACATGAATTTTTATGTCTTCCCCAAACCCTTCATACCATGAACCTTCTGCACTAAGACAAATCATTAAATCAATATCATCTAATATTTCTGCTTTTGTCTTTCTTTCAAATGAGCCAAAAAATATATTCTGTTCTATATATAATAATGGAAAATCATAATCGCTATTTGGCAATTCTATTATATTATCAACAAGCCATTTTCTACTATTTTTTGCATTATTAGTATCATATGCAGAAAGATTCACTACATTTTTCATAAATTCATTGAAAGCTTCATTAACTGTTTTTGCCATAAAAATAACCTCTTTTGAGTAAAATAACATAATTACATAAGAAAAAACAATTTAAACTATTTATTGTTAAAAATATCAAAGAGCTTTTATTTTCACAAAAATTAATTTTATAACACAATATCTCTTTTATTGAAGTTTGATGTAAATAAAAAAATAAAACTTGCATATATTTACTAAACTCCATTTGATTTATATTATACTATTTTTCAATATAGCACATTGCTATTACCATTATATTACATGTTTTCTAAATATTTATTAAACAAAACCTGCATTAAATATATCCTAATATTATTAGAAATACTGAATCATTGTAAGAAAACACATTTTATCGATACTAGAGGATGGAAAGTTATAAAAATAGCGATTACGATATCTTTTTTGGTGTTTTTGATTTACTAAATGAAAAATTTCTGACAATTAAAAATCATTTTAAGAAATATTTAGAGAAAAGCAAGGAACTGATTAACTAGTATTAGCTATTATATCCTCTAGATTCACTACAACTATATTTAATAAAATTGTTTTAGTATTTTACAGATATTTTTATTTTTTTGACACAATATAATATTTACGAACTAATTTAATTTTTTACAAGGTATGAACGAGTGAGGGTATACTGTAAAGGGCGGAGCCCCGAGGTATCCTAACGAGAGAAAGGGATTCGAACCCTTGTTACCGTCACCGATAAACAGTCTTTCCAGAACTGCACCTTCAACCACTCGGCTCTCTCTCTGCTCCACTACTCGTTATAGTAAAATTTCCCCTAATAACAAGGTTAAATTTTTCATTAATAAAAACAGAACTTCTTCCATCTAAATCTTTAAAATCAGCAGCGCCTAAACTCATAATAGTATACAGCGCATATGACTAAAATAAAAATTTTTCTTGAACGTTATTATCTTTTCTTGTTAAGTAAAATTGCAATAAATTTTTTATGTATTAGTTTTCTATTATTAAATTTATTGTAACAACCAATCAAAAATATTGATTTGTTTTATGCCGTTGTGCGATGTCTTTGGATCAAAATCTCTGGTCAGAATAATTTTTGGGTTATGGTCTTTTATTGCATTAAGCGGCGTAAGTTCACGTTCAAGTGTTTTTGTATCTGCCACCGTATCTGCCACCTGATAATATTCTATGCCGTCAATACCCTCGGCCGCAAAATCTACTTCTTTATCTGCCACTTTGCCTATATAAACTTTGTATCCGCGTCTTAATAGTTCAAGATATACTATATTTTCAAGAATATGGCCTCTATCGGCTTTTTTATCACCTAACAGATAATAGCGCAAGCCTATATCCACAAGATAATACTTATCAAGCGTTTGTAAAAGTTTTTTGCCTTTAACATCATATCTGCTTGCTTTATATAAAATATAGCTTTCACGAAATGCGTCAAGATAGTTTTCTATTGTAAGAGGCAGCATTTTTATACCGTCTGATGTCATTGTATCGCTGATTTTCTTGATGGAAGTTAAATTACCTATGTTGTCAGAAATAAATTTTATAACGCTTTCAAGCCGGCTGACGTCGCGTATCTTTTTATTTTCAACAACATCTTTAAGAACTATCGTATTATATATTCCGCCAAGATAATCCCTTATTTGCTTTCTGTCACCGTTTAATTGCAAAGCATACGGGAAAGAACTGTTTTCAAGATAATTACTAAAAGTTTCTTCTATATTTCCAGTAAAAGCGGTAGAATGATATTCCTTAAAAGACAATGGCAGAATATGTATTTCAATGTATCGTCCAGAAAGCAATGTAGCCCACTCTCCAGACTGCATTTTCGAATTAGAACCTGTTAAATATAAATCAACATTTTTTTTGATAAAAAGTCCATCGGCTGCTTTTTCAAAATCAGCAACGTTTTGTATTTCATCAATAAATATATAATTTTGCTTATTTGGAATAAGACGTTTATTTATATAATCATAAAGTTTTTTCCAATCAAGAAGTTCCGAGTAAGCCGGATCCTCCAAGTTTATACTTTGAATTTGATTTTTATTCACTCCACTTTTAAGCAATTGTGCTTGATATAGTTCGAATAAAGTAGATTTGCCGCAACGGCGCACGCCTGTTACGATTTTTATAAGCTGTTTATCTTTAAAACTAAGCAATTTGTTGAGATATTCTTGTCTTTGTATCATAAACTCCTCCTAAATCGCAAAAACATTATACTATAAAAACTTTATAAAATCAAGAAGTTTTATATTGTATAATATAAAAAATACAAATTACGATTGCAAAAATTAAGCGGTTAGATTTTATGCAGTATTTTACGAATATTTTTTATTTTTTTAATGAAATGTAATATTTGCGAACTAATTTAAATTTTTACAAGGTATGAACAAGTGAAAGTATAGTATAAATGCTAAAATCAGAGGGATACGAAAATCAAAGTTGTTATATTTTACGAAGATTTTAAGATGATTTCTGATTATTTTTAGGCCATTGATTATAACCAATGTCTGGATTATTTGATTTATATTTTTGAATATATTCAGATTCTTTTTGATTAATTTCATTTGTATCTTCTGATTCAAATAATATTTCCTTTCTAATTGTAAAATCTTTTCTTTGTTCCCTAGTAAAATCTTTTGCAATTAAATTACTATTAGCACTACCAAAATAATTTATACTATCCGTAATATCTTTGCCTATATAAATTTTACCATTAGGATACGTGATTTTGTATATTACTTTTATTGACATAAAAACTCCTTTTAATATATGTACTATCTTTTTTGAGAAGATTTTGAATTTAGACGAGGCAAAAAGTTTTGAGTGTATATTATAACTGGAAGCAAGAAAAACCCGAGAATTAAAGTTACTATATTTTATGCAGGATTTTACGAATATTTTTCATATATTGTTTTACAACCTAATTTAAATTTTTACAAGGTATGAACGAGTGAGGGTATACTGTAAAGGGCGGAGCCCGAGGTATCCGAACGAGAGAAAACGCAGTAAAAATTATGAATTAGGAAGTAAAAAACGGAGAGAAAGGGATTCGAACCCTTGTTACCGTCACCGATAAACAGTCTTTCCAGGACTGCGCCTTCAACCACTCGGCCATCTCTCCGCTGATATTGGAAAAATATATGAATATTTTAAATGGATAAATAAAATACCAAATTTTGACGATTTAAACAACTGCTTTTTGCCTTTTTCTGTCGTTTTTACAGTTTTGTCTCTTGCTGTTACCACATTAGAATACGTCTATAAGTGAAATATTTTTACATCAGTGTAGTTTAATTAAATCATAGTTTTTTCTTTTTGCAAGCAGTATATAGCCGCTTATGAGCGAAGTCTTTTTTTCTGTAAAATTTAAAAATAGATAAAATTTTAAGCTGACTTGTTTGAAGAAAAATCCGTTTCATTATTTTGTAAGGATTTTTCAAGTTGTCAGCTGTACAGTAAAAAAAACAAGCGAATGGCTATCCGACTGCTTAAAAAAGAAAAAACAAAAAAATATCTTTAAAGAACTATTACAAAACTATTTGCTTTCAAATCCTTTCTCTTCCGTCCATCCTCCGCCCAAAGCCTTGCAAATATCAACAGTGGAGTTCAAACGGTTCATCTGAGCTGTTACCAAATCAAGCTGCGACTGGAGATACATTCTTTCGACATCAAGAACATCAAGCAAATCTCCCAGTCCTGATTTTTCTCTTTTAACTGCAAGTTCATAACTTTTCTTTAAAGCCTGAGTTTGCTTTTCTCTTGCCGTAAGAGTGTCTTTGGCAAATTTATTTGTATTTATAGCGTCTAAAATTTCTTTAAAAGCAACCTGCAGCGTTTTTTGATAAGAAGACAGCATCTGTTCATAACCTGCTTTTGCCGCCTGATAATTTTTTACTACTTTGCCGCCGTGAAATATAGGAAGAACTATATCTCCGGAATATGACCAAGTATCTTTATCGTCTTTGAACAAATCTTCAAGTTCATAACTTGCCACTCCGCCGAAAGCCGTTAAAGATATTGTCGGAAAGAAGGCCGCTCTTGCCGAACCTATTTTTGCGTTTGCTGATTTAAGAGTCCATTCCATTTTTTTAACGTCAGGTCTTCTCAGTATTAAATCCGAAGGAACTGCCGTAGGAATTTCCGGAATTATAATAATGTCTTCTATTTTATTGCCTCTTTCAAGTTCCTGTTCTATAATCGCTCTCGGATTTCTTCCTATTAAAATACTCAGCGCCGTTTCGGCAGTTTTTACATAATTTTCAACCGTGTATACCTGCGCTCTTACAGATTCCATTTCGGCTTCAACTCTTCTCAAATCAAGTTCGCTGATAACGCCTTTCTGATATCTGTTATTATAAACGTTATAACTTTCTTCTCTTGAACTTAAAGTGGTTTTTGCTATTTCAAGCTGCGAATCAAGCGCTTTGAGCTGAAAATAAGTTTTTGCGACTTCGGCTGTCAAAGTAAGTCTGACGGCATCTCTGTCTGCCTGGCTTGCAAGAAAATCAGATTTTGCAGATTCGCTCTGCTTGATATATTTTCCCCACAAATCCAATTCATAAGACGCCGCAACGCCTATTGTAAATCTTGAAGACAAGAACCCGTAATCTTTTAAGTCCTGAATTGATTTTGAATCGCCTGCATTTGCTTTCAAATCAATTGAAGGATAAAAATTTGACCTTGCTATAGTAAGCCTTGCTTTCGCTTCGGCGACTCTTGCCATAGCGGTTTTTAAATCCTGGTTATAGTTTAAAGAATCTTCTTCCATTTTATCAAGAACTATATCCTGAAAAACGTTCCACCACTTATAACTTTCAAAAGAAGCTATATCTTTATTTACCTGAGGATTTGAAATCTGCGGGTCGGACGGCAAATCTACGGAAGGTTTTTTATAACCTCCGCCGACGCAAGCCGCAAAAGACAAAGATACCGCTAAAACGGGAAGAATTATTTTTTTCATTTATTTTACCTCTTGTTCCGTTAATTGATTTTTAGGTTTACCGATTTTTTCGCTTATCTTTGAAATCAAAACGAAAAACAAAGGTATAAACAACGGCGCGAAAACAGTAGCTCCCAACATACCGACAACAACCGCCGTTCCTATGGAGTGTCTTCCCGCAGCACCCGCTCCTGAACTTATTGCCAGAGGAATACAACCGAAAATAAACGCCATTGAAGTCATAATAACAGGTCTGAATCTCATCTTTGCTGCTTCAATTGCCGAATCAGCCAAAGATTTTCCCTGTTCCCTGAGCAAAACGGCAAATTCTACAATCAAAATAGCATTCTTTGCAGAAAGCCCTATAAGAGTTATAAGAGCTATCTGAAAATATATATCATTTGAAAGTCCTCTTAAATATACTCCGGCCAAAGCTCCGAAAACTGCAAAAGGAACGGCAAGAATAACTGCAAAAGGAAGACTCCATTTTTCATATTGAGCGGACAAAATTAAAAATACTATAAGCAATCCCAAAAGCAGCGTTACCGAGGAAGAAGAAGAAACGAGTTTTTCCTGATATGCAGAACCTGTCCATGCAAAAGAATAATTTTCACCGAGTACGCCGGCAGCTGTTTCTTCAACGGCTTTTATAGCCTGACCCGTGCTGTATCCTTTTGCGGGATTTGTTAAAATTTTTGCGGCTGGAAACACGTTAAATCTCTCCACGATATCGGCTCCGGTAATCTGGGTCATAGTGACTAAAGACTGCAGAGAAACCATCTCGCCTTTGGAAGATTTTACATATATTCCGGCTATATCGCTTGCATGCGATCTGAACTCGCCTTTCGCCTGCATCATAACCTTAAAACTTCTTCCGAATTTATTGAAATCGTTTACATAAGCAGTTCCGAAAGTAGCCTGTATTGTCTGATAAAGGTCATTTAAAGAAACGCCCATAGATTTTGCTTTCAGCTCGTCAACGTCCATTTTATACTGCGGGGTTGAAGCGTTAAAAGTGCTTGCGGTTCCGACCAGTTCCGGTCTTTTGCCTGCCGCTGCCACAAACTCTCTTACTTTTGTTTCCAAATCTTTGCTTGTTCCTTCGCCTCTGCTTTGTATATAGCCTTCAATTCCTCCGGTGGTTGACATTCCCATAATTGCGGGAGGATTAAACATCATTACAAAAGCTTCGGAAACATTTTGTGAAACTTCAAAAGAAATCTTTTTTATAATTCCGACGGCAGAATTGTCAGCCCCAGGTCTTTCCTTCCAATCTTTTAACATAATAAAGAAAGCGCCTGAACTGTTTTTTGTAGTGCCGCTTAATATATCAAAACCGGCAAGCGAAAGTTCCTGGCTTATATCTGCGTATTTCAAAAGAATATTTTCAACTTTTTTTGTGACTGCTTTTGTCTGTTCGAGAGAGGCAGCAGGGTCGAGCATTAAAGCGCCCATAATAACGCCCTGGTCTTCGTCCGGAAGCAAACTTGTAGGAACAACCTTAAACAGAATAACCGTAGAAACGAGAATACAGCCTAAAACGGCAAAAGCCACCGGCATTTTTGTAATAAAAAGCCTGACTTTTCCGACGTAAAAATTTGTAATTTTCGCAAACAGCAAATCAAATTTGTCAAAGAAAAATTTTAATTTTGAGTGGGTTTGTTTTTTACCCAAAAGCATAACGCATAAAGCCGGAGTAAGCGTCAAAGCGACAAGCCCCGATATAACTACGGAAACAGCTATCGTTATGGCAAACTGCTGGTACATAATGCCGGTAAGTCCGCCCATAAAAGCAACAGGAACAAAAACGGAACACAGCACAAGAACAATTGCGACTACCGGTCCTGAAACCTGTTCCATAGCCTTTATCGTAGCATCTCTTACGCCGAGCTTTTCTTCTTCCATTATTCTTTCAACGTTTTCTATAACTATAATAGCGTCGTCAACAACTATACCTATGGCAAGCACGACCCCGAACAGCGTGAGAGTGTTTATAGAAAAACCAAGCGCCAGCATACCTGCAAAAGCGCCTACTATAGACACAGGCACCGCAAGACAAGGAATAACTGTCGCGCGCCAGTTCTTTAAAAATACGAATACTACCAAAAACACAAGAATCATTGCCTCAAACAAAGTATGCACAACTTCCTCAATAGAGGCGTTTATAAATTTTGTCGTGTCGTAAGAAACCACGTAATCCATTCCGTGAGGAAATTTTGCCGATAATTCCTTCATCTTTTTATCAACGGCTTTTGCAGTCGAAACGGCATTTGCGCCAGGAGACAAATATATTCCTATAGGAACGGCAGGCGCAGAATTATTATTGGCTATAAGCTCATAAGTCTGCGCTCCGAGTTCGACATCGGCTACGTCTTTAAGCTTCAATGCGCTTCCGTTTTGGTCAGACCTTAATATTATTTCTCTGAATTCTTCCGGAGTTTTTAATCTTCCCGGAGCTATTACGGAATATGATCTTTCCACGCCGGCAGGAACAGGACTCTGACCTATTCTGCCTGCGGCTCTCTGGGCATTTTGCTCCTGAACCGCCCTCATAACATCGGCAGGAGTAATATTCGCTTTTGACATTACATCCGGTTTAAGCCATATTCTTATGGAATAATCTTCGGATGTAAGAATACTTGCGTCTCCGACGCCTTCAACTCTTTTCAAATCGTCAAGAACGTTAACCAAAGCATAATTGCCCATATAAGTCGTATCAAGCGAAGAATCTTTTGAAATTATAGAAATGAGTTTTAAAATAGACGATGATTTCTTTTCCACTTCGAGCCCGTAACGGCGTACGTCTTCAGGAAGCACAGACTGCGCAACCTGAACTTTATTGTTTACGTCTATAAGAGCTTTATCCGCATCCGAACCTACGTTAAAATAAATAGTAAGGGTCATATTTCCGTTGCTTGTTGAAACGGAATTCATATAAAGCATATTTTCAACGCCGTTTATTTTTTGTTCCAACGGAGCGGCAACAGTTTCAGAAACGACTTCGGCGCTTGCGCCCGGATACTGGGCCGTAACTGAAATTGAAGGAGGCGTAAGCTCCGGATACTGGGCTATCGGCAGATTTACTATTGATACTACGCCCGCCAGAACTATCAGTATTGAAATTACCATGGCGAAAATCGGCCTGTCAATAAAAAACTTTGAAAACATTGTTTTATCCTGTACTTATTTTTTATATAACGTCATTTAAGAAGCAGTTATTTAGAAACGGCTGCCGAAGACGCAGCTACGGTTGAAGATGAAACCGCGGCGCCGTACTGTTTGTTATAAGCGGCCTGATAAGTTTCAGGAAGCGTAAAAGTCTTCATATCAGGAGATACGGTCATACCCGGTCTTATCTTAAGAGTTCCGGCGCTGACTACCGTTTCGCCGCCTTCAAGACCTGAAGAAATTACGGCAACAGAATCTTTCATTCCGGCTTGAACAGGTTTTGCTTCAACGACATTATTGCTGCTTGTATTTACCGTATAAACCATATATCCGTTAGGAGTAGTTACCAAAGCGCTTTGAGGAACTATGACGGCTCCCTTAAAAGTTACTCCTACTATTCTGACTCTTACAAATTGTCCGGGCGTAAGATCTCTTGAATAATCAGGATTTTTAACTTCTGCTTTTACGGCTATGGAAGCAGTGTTAGGGTCTTCAGCGCTGTCGAAAAATATAATTTTTCCCGGTTCTTTATACAAAGTTCCGTCCTGAAGCAAAACATCAACTCTTATATCCTTTGAAACTTCCATTCTTTTTTTAGTGACAACCTGGTCTTTTAGGGCAGCTATCTGGCTGCTAGGCAGAGCAAAATTAACGTAAAGAGGATTTATCTGAACCATTGTCGTAAGCAGAGAATTATCGCCGCCGACTGAAATTAAACTTCCGACGGAGTGGTTTTCTTTTCTGGCTATACCTGATATAGGAGCTCTTACTTTTGAATATCCCAAACTTATTTTTGCGTCTTGGACAACTGCGTCTGCCGCTTTATAATCGGCTTTGGCCCTTTCAAAAGCAGACAAAGAATCGTCATAGTCTTTCTGGCTTACGGCGTTATCCTTTATAAGTTCTTTCATTCTGTAATAGTCTCTCTGGGCTTTCTGTACTTCCGTGTTCACCTGTGCGAGAGAAGCTTCGGCCCTGTCCAAAGCGACTCTGTATTGTTCAGGATCTATAGTGAAAAGAATATCGCCTTTTTTTACATATTGTCCTTCGTTGTAAAGTCTTTCCTTCAATATTCCGCCTACCTGCGCTCTTATTTCAACTTCCAAAGAACCTGATACCTGAGCAGGATATTCAGCATCCCAAGGAATATCAAGTTTTACCGATTTTACAGCGCTTACAAGTGCCGGAGGCATCTGGGAAACAGGAGTTTGTGTACCTTTGCCGCATCCGCCGAGAAATAAAACGTTCAACATCAATACAATTGCAAGCAGCAAACAATTGTTTTTACCCATAAACAGCCTCCGTAAATATTATGATTATTAAGTTCAGTTTTGTAACTTTGACTTTTAAAATATACAAAAAAAATACTGTGTTTTCAACGATTTTTTTATATTAACCGTATTTTTTTATATTTATTTTGCGCACAAAACGGCATATACGGGATTATAAGTTAAAGAGACTTTCCCGTTTTTTGCGTAGAGATTCCTGTACGTTTCGTCAAAAATCCGAAGCTTCTTTTTACTGAAATAAATGTCAGAAAAAGTATTTACTCCCGTATTTTTAAGATGACGTAAAACGTCGTAAGGACTGTCAAAATAAAGTTTTTCCGTTTCTTCTTTCAGCAGAATTACTTTATACCTGCCGAACATTTGTCTAAAATCGTCAAGACTGTAATAATCAAGACCTACGCCGAGCACGGTTTTAACTTCCGAAATATTGCCGCCGGCAAAAACGGAAAAAGCAAGAATACCTTCCGGTTTAAGCATACCGGCTAATTTTGAAACGGTTTTTTCAAAATCCGAACACCATTGAAGACAGGCGTTTGATATTATAAGGTCAAATTTTAAATCTGTCTCTATTTCCTCTATGTCTCCGGGAATAAACCCGCAGTTCTGTATTATCTTTTCTGCATAATGTTTTGATTCGCATACGATATCGTTTGCCGTATAACTTTTATATGCTATTTTTTCTTTGATTTTTTCCGTCAGTATTCCCGCGCCGCATCCGACTTCAAACACGGAGGAGAATTTGTTTCTTCCGAGCATATCCGTAAGCTTTTGCGCCATAATGATTTGCACGGCGGCATTACTGCAGTAGGTTTTCAGGCTTTTTTTAAACCTCTGCCTGATAAGATTTTTGTCAGCCATTTAATATGTCGTCCCACTTTTTGAAATTCACAAAAGGATAATGTCCGCCCTGAAGATTTTTAATAGAAACGCATCCTGACGCCTGCCAGAAACCGAGCTGGTTTTTAGGAGGAACAATCTTATCGCTTTCGGATATAAAAACCTTATCAAAAGGTAAATAACCGGCGCCGGAGTAGTCTCTTATAGAGATAAGTTCCTGCCGGAGTTCTTCAGGAGTTCTGCCGGAAAGAACAGGAAGAACATCGCCGGCAAACATTCTCTTAACAAATTTTTTGCAGGAAAGCTCATTGAAATTTTTAACGGTTAAATCATAAACGGCAGACGGAATTCCGAACTCGTCGTCAACCGGTTTCTGCGTGCCGTTTAAAGCTATTTTTACGCATGTGTCTTCAAGCCTTTCGCGAAAAAGCGACGCGACGAAAACTCCCATTGACCATGCCGCCAAAAATTTACTTTTATATGTTCCCAATTCAGGCCACTCTGCTTCAAGATTCCTGTAATCGTGAAACGAAATAACGTCAAAGTCTCCGCAGTCCAGACAGCTCACCGATTTTTCGTCCATTCCCCATCCGTTAAAAAATATTATAAGTTTATCGTTTTGTTTTCTGTTGAGCCAGGAGTATTTCATTTCAAATCCTTATATCACTCGTCTTTATTTAAATATTTGCTTTTATAACGTCTAAAACATTTTTTACTTCGGCAAAAGACATATCGGCAATAAGAGAAAGTCTGACTCTTGAAGTATTCTGCGGAACAGTCGGAGGCCGTATTGGAAGAACAAAATATCCTTCTTCCTGCAGCATATCCGTTATTTTAACGGCTGTTTTGTTGTCTCCCAAAATAACGGGAATAATCTGCGATTTGCCGCCGTCGTTAAGATATCCGTGGACTTCGTTGAAAAGAGAAGTTAGTTTGTCTCTTTTTGATTTCAGTATTTCATACTTATTTTCAATAAGCCAGTTGCTCCACATAACATTAACCGGCGCCATAGCCGTTGAAAAAATAAAAGACGACGCTTTATTTACCAAATAATCGACAATGGTTTTATCGGCAACGCAGAATGCGCCTACGGAAGCAAAAGATTTCCCCAAAGTCGCGGTTATAACGTCAACTTCGCCTGAAATATTTTCTTTTTCGCATACTCCGCAAAGATTTTCTCCGAAAATTCCGAAAGCGTGCGCTTCGTCTATCATAAGAATACAGTCATATTTCTTTTTAAGTTCGACAAGTTTTTTTATGTCGGCAATATCGCCGTCCATACTGAAAACGGACTCCGAAACAATAAGCGCCTGCCTGTAATTTTGACGGTGTTTTTCCAGTAAACTTTCCAAATGTTCGTAATCAAGATGCTTATATCTGTGAAAATCAGACTGAGACAGCCTCATGCCTGATATTATGCTTGAATGGTTTAACTTATCGGAAAAAATAACGTCTCCTTTTTCAACGAGAGCAGATATTACTCCAAGATTGCACTGAAATCCGCTGTTAAACAAAAGGCATCTTTCTTTCTTAAAAAGTTCGGCAAGATTTTTTTCAAGTTTCGAGTAAACCGCAGAAGTTCCAGTCAAAAGTCTTGAAGAAGCGGAAGAAAACAAAAACTCTTTGTCGTCTTTGCTTGATTTAAAAAATTCGCTTACAAGATCTTTGTTTGTGCTTAATCCCAAATAATCGTTGGAAGACAAATTAAGGCATTTTTTATTGTTAATAAAAATATATTTGCCTTCTTTATATTCAATATCGGAAATCTGTCTTAAACAATCACTCTTTTCAATGTCGGAAATTCTGTGTTTGTAATATTCCATAATTCCTCACTTTAATATATTGTTTACGGCTTTTCTGCATATTTCCACAACCGATTCCATTTCGGATTTTTTTATGGTGAGAGGAGGATTAAAATACATAACGTCGCCTATAGGCCTGAGCAAAAGACCCATTTTCAGAGCTTCTTTATAAATCCTGTATCCCGTTCTTTTTTTGCAGTCAAAAGGCTTTTTGCTTTTTTTATTCATGACAATTTCAAATGCGTTAATGAGCCCTGAACTTCTTATGTCGCCTATGTTTTTATGGCTTTCCAAGGCTTCTCTTACCAGAGAATTAAAATATTCGGCTTTATCGTTTGCTTTCTTCAGTATGTCTTCCTCTTTAAGAATGTTTAAAACCTCAACCGCCGCCGCGCACGCAAGAGGATTTCCGCTGTAAGTGTGGCTGTGGACAAAAGCTTTTCCTTTATTATAATCGGCGTAAAAAGCTTTATAAATTTTATCGTTTGTTACCGTAAGAGCCATCGGAAGATACCCTCCCGTAAGGCCTTTGCCGAGGCACATAATATCAGGCGTTATGTCTGCATGGTTACAGGCAAACATTCTGCCCGTCCTTCCGTATCCGACGGCTATTTCATCGGCAATAAGATGAACGTTATGCTTATCGCAGCACCGTCTTAATTTTTTAAGATACACCGGAGAATATATTTTCATTCCTGCTGCAGCCTGAATGACAGGCTCTAAAATAAAAGCGCTTGTTTCGTTGCCGTATTCGTCCAAATATTTTTCCGCCGATTCAAAACATTCCGCATTGCAGTTTTCTCTGCATTTGCCGTATCTGCATCTGTAACAATCCGGACCGTCGATTCTTATAACGTCAATAAGCAGCGGCTTAAATATTTTGGAATATAAATCGACTCCGCCTACGGACAACGCCCCTACCGTTTCGCCGTGGTAAGCGTTTGTAAGAGCCATAAACTTTTTTTTCTGAGGATTGCCTGTCTGATAATGATACTGGAAACTCATTTTCATAGCGGCTTCAATTGCGGAAGAACCGTTATCCGTAAAAAAAACTTTACTTAACCCGCAAGGCAGTTTTTCAACGAGCTTTTCGCATAATTCAATTGCAGCTTTATGGCTGAAATTTGCGAAAATAACGTGTTCAAGTTTATCAAGCTGCCTTTTAACCGCATCATTAATTCTTTTGTTGCAGTGTCCGAGAAGATTGCACCACCACGAACTTACGACATCCGCGTATTTTTTACCGTCGGCGCCGTACAAATACAAACCTTTTGCGCGCTCTATTATAATCGGAGGCAGGTCTTCGTAATCTTTCATCTGGGAACACGGATGCCAGATATACTTTAAATCTTTCTGCGCCAAATTCATTTCATACTTCCTTGTAAAGACGTTTAATAACTTCGGCTTCTGCGCCGATATCCTGCGAATTTTTAGATACCGAAGCTATTACAGGAACGCCTGTAAACTTTTCTATTTGTTTTTTATTGTCCATGTGCATAAAATCATTTTCGTCAAAATAATTCATAATAACGCCTTTTACGGCGATATTTAATTTTTTTGCATACTCAACAGTCAAAACCGTGCTGTTTATAGTCCCCAGCAAAGAAGAAGCTACTATAACAATATCAAGATTAAGCCTTTTAATAACGTCGGTAAGCATAATTATTTTATCGTCAACGCGGAGCGGACAGACAAGACCTCCGCTGCCTTCAACGGTAATATATTCGTAGACGGATTTTAATGAGTTAAAATCACGTTCTATTTTTTCTAAATCAACAGGTTGGCGTTCAATTCGGGCGGCAAGATGAGGAGAAACCGGAGTTTTGTAAATAAAAGAAACCAGCGTTTGAGGATTTTCTTTAATACCTGAAACGTCGCAGACATATTTTGCATCACCGGGAATAAGTATTCCTCCGGCTTCTTCGGCTCCGCTTAAAGCGGCTTTATAATAGCCTGCGCTTATTTTACCGGCGCGCAGTTTTTTTAATATCAGACCGGAAACAAAAGTTTTGCCGACATCTGTTGACGTACCTGTTATAAATACAGCTCTGCTCATGATTTTTGCACTTTAAATCCCAATCGGGAGATTGTTTTCATATCTTCGTCTATTGAAATCCCCTGCGTTGTAAGCATATCGCCGGAGATTGTCGCGTTTGCCCCGCAGCTGAACATATTTTTGCCTTTATTGCTGAGAAGTTCTCTGCCGCCTGCAAGACGTATCATTGCTTTCGGAAGGACAAATCTGAAAACGGCTATAGTTCTGCGGACTTCATCATCCGTTAACACTGCATTATTCTCGTAAGGAGTCGCTTTTATCGGATTTAAAACGTTTACAGGAACGGACCTTATATCCATTTCCCTTAAATTAAGCATTATATCAACTCTGTCTTCTATCGTTTCTCCCATTCCTATAATGCAGCCGCTGCATACTTCAAGACCGGCTTTTTTTGCATTTTTTATAGTGTTAATTTTATCTTCATACGTATGTGTTGTGCACACATTGCTGAAATTTTTTGCCGAAGTTTCAATATTGCAGTGGTATCTTGATACTCCTGCATTTTTTAATTTTACAAGCTGCTCATAAGAAAGCAGACCGTGCGAAGCGCATAATTTGATTTGGCACGCCTGCCTTATTTTTTTATAACTGTCGCATACATGAGAGAGCTCGTCATCGGTAAGTTTTCTGCCGGAAGTTACTATCGAAAATCTCACAATGCCTTTATTATGGTTATGCAAAGCTTCGGCGACAATACTGTTTGCATTTAACAAAGGATATTCCCTGACATTAGTTTTATAATGAGCCGACTGAGCGCAGTATTTGCAGTCTTCCGAACATCTTCCGCTTTTGCCGTTTATAATGCTGCATACGTCAAAAGACGCGCCGCAAAATTTATTTCTTATTTCATCGGCATATAAAGACAATTTATTTAAATCTTCGTCAAAAAGAGATAAAGCTTCCGATCTGCCGACTGCGTATCCGTTTAAAACTTTTGATTTCAAATCTTCTATCATAAAAATCCGTTTTTTAACCAATATTTGCTTGATAAATGTTATAATATAACAAAGTTGATTGTCAACCTGTTTAGACAAAAAGGTTTACAATCAAAAACAAACATATTTTACGGTATTAAACGGAAATTTTGTATAATATAAAAATGCGGATTTTATTCTGTCTTCTTTTGACGTTATTTATGTCTTCCTGCGCCGTTTTGGATTATCCTAAGCGGATTGCGGGTTATTCAACGGCAAATTTTGAAACAGAACAAAAAGGAAAATTTTCGATAAAAACAAATTTATCCGCTCAGAAAGCATATAACAAATGCAATCTTTTTCTTTTTGAAAAAAGCATCCAGACTAACTTTAAAAATGACAAAAGAATGTATGTAGTGGCAAGTAAATTTTCTCTTCTTTACGAATACTGTCTTGATTCTACAGAGGTTGGTTTCTTTGTGCATCCGCTGGAAGAGGAAACTTCCGAAATACAAGTTATTTCAAACAACTCAAAACTTGCAAAATTCGTTTATGAACAGCTTTCCGAATACATAAAAAAATAAACGCATTATTTAAATAAACGTTATTTCGGTTTTGGCATTTAAAATTGAAACTATTTTGCCGGTTATTTCTTTGCGCGGCAAAAGATTGTTTTGAAGATATGTTTCCTTTTCTTTATTATCTGCCGTCCCGATTATAAAATGCACGTTTTTTGCAGTTTTTAAAAGGTTTGCAAGCTGAGACGCCTGCCCGCAGGCTTTGCTTTCCCCTGTTAAAATACGGTAACATTGGTTTAACGTTATTACGCCTTCAAAGGCAAAATCTATCCCTTCAATTGTATATACCGCTTCAGGAAGCATTTTACAGCCGTTAATTATTTCTATTTTCGGAATTATGTTAAGTTCTCTGCAGTACATTTTCATTGTTGAAGAACCGCATATAGCCTTTATGCCTTCTGCGACGGAAAAATCACGGCACACTTTTGAATCGTCATTTTTATTTGCGGGAAGTCCTGTTAAAATTGTTATCATGAAAATATTGTATCATAAAATTTGTTGACATTTCACAATCTTTGGCTTATATTTATATTGCCGGTGGTTGGTCTCGCTAAGAGCCTTAAATATCAAGGACTTCCGAGAAGCCGCCGGCAACTTTTTATAATTTAAAATTAAATTTGTATCCTACAGACAATGATAATGTTGTATATGTAATATAATTTTTATCGCTTCCTTCATATATTCCATTTATCCATATACATGTACTTCTAAAATAAGTTTCTGATAATGATAAATCAACGATAAAAGAGTTTATATCTATCCCTGCAAAAACATTCCAGTATGGACCGCCATTGTTTTGCAGTGTATATTTATCTGAAGAAGACAATATATAAGTTTGTTCTTTTGAGGTTATTCCATAGCCAAAAGCTCCACCAACATACAAATAGATTTTGTTGTCGTGGTTTTGCGTTGCTACAGGACACATTTGTTTAATAATTATATATGGAGTAACAGGATCATAATTGTTTGCAGTATTATCTGTATAACTTAACCCTAAGCCTATTCCTGTATAATTTGCAAGATAATAAATATAATCTAATTTAACAACTATACCTTTTGAATCATGATCTGATATATAAAATGTATTATCGGCTATAGATTCATATTGAACATCATTCGAAAGGATTTTCCCGAATTTCAATGTAACTTCATTTGTATCTAGCAAGGATGGTTGTTTTTCAGCAAATGCGTATGTGAAAAGGCAAAGCAAACAACATGTTAAAAAGATTTTTTTCATTTTATAACCTCACTAATTTATTATCATTTTTTATAAATTTACAATAAGAATTTGGTTGATAAACTTCAAAAAATAAAAAATGTTTAAAATTTAAATATTCAGATGAAGAATATAAAATATCCAAATCTAATTTCTGACGAGTATAGTTTTTAATTAACGTATTTGAATCTGCATTACATAAAAAACTGTAGAGTTTGTTTTTTTCATAATATTTATTTTTATTATAAATTTTTTGTAAAAATAAAATAATAGAATTGATAGAAGTATCTTTTAGATAATGTTTCTTATCAATATTATAATTTGTTCTATTAAAAAAGTCCTTAACATCTTTGAAAGATTCCAGTATTGTTTCAATAAAAAAATATTTATATTTTGTATGATAAGTGAAATAAATATCATATTGTTCTATTAATTCATTGTAATAACAGATTGATGTTTGTATATCGTTAATAATAGTTTCTTCATTTGTATCTTCGGAATAATATAATTTAAGATTAAAATATAAATTTGATGTAAAATTAATTTCCGGAAAAAATTTTTGAGATTTTTTAAAAAAATATAATATATATATATATATATGCTGTAATAACTCTGAAATATTATTATAAAATTGAAATTTTATTATATTTTTTAATTTCTCAAAAACTTTATTTTCGTTCCATTTAATAGATGCTATTATTAATATTAATATAGATATTGTATATGAAGTAATGACATTAGAATCTACTCTCAAAATCAGCAAAAACAGAATGCCAAATATACCTAAAACTGATAAAAAATATGGTTGAATTATAATATTCTAAACAAGATGTTGTTTAATTTTATTTGATAAGTATAATTTTTCTTTCACAAAAAACATCAATAATTATTCATTAACTATGGCTTATTATTTTATAAAAATAACAACTTATATTGAGCTTTGTTTTACAATTGAAAGGGAATTAAAGCTCTCTTAGGAAGTTGCCAGGATTACAAAGCCCGGGTTTCCAAGAGAGCAATAATACTATAATATAAAATAAGAAGAATATCAAGATTTGAAGATTTCAGCTGAAACAAAAAAATTCTCGTCCGCAGTGTATATCACCCTACAGCATTTACATAAACTTAAAAGTTTGAGATGAAATAAAATAAATTCCAGCCGCAGTGTACAAGTTTAGTACATAAGGCTGGAATTTATAAAATTGTAATCCAAATATTAAAATCTTAAGCTATGGTTTTTATTTCGGTGTCTATAGCCTTCTCCGCCAACTCTATAGTACACTTCGTTATCACTTTTGAACCTATTCTTACGACAGGTCCTCTGGCGCACTTTTCGAAACAGAAAGAAGCCTGAACTTCAACTTTATCCTGAATATTTTTCTTTTCAACCAATTCAAGAATTGATTTCAAAAGTTTCTGGGAACCTCTTAACATACAGCTTGTCCCGAAACATACGTTTATTTTAAGAGTCTTTTCGTGTTTGCCTTTATGTATTGTAAACGGATTTTCGGCAAGTCTCTTTCTGCTTGTATGTGAAGTATGCAGACATTCGTGGGCTTCATGGCTGCCCGGTTCTTTTAAGAAATCTTTATATATTTTCTGAACATAAGGATTGTCCTGAGGTTTATGAAGTTCCAAAACCTTGTCGTTTTCATAAAGACATTTTGTTCTTTTTGACCTTACGTCCAAACTGTTATAAACAGGCTGTCCCGCTCCGCCTATACATCCGCCCGGGCATGCCATAACTTCTATCAAATCATAATGTTTATGATTATACTTTATATCTCTTACGACTTTTCTTGCGTTTCCGAGTCCGTAAACAACGGCTACTTTCAAATCTTTGCCGTTTACCGACACGGTTGTTTCTCTGATTCCGTCTTCGCCTCTGACAAAACTGAATTCGTCAACTTCGTTAGAATCTTCTTTTGCCAAAACGTTTCTCAAAACGGCTTCTGTTACGCCTCCGGAATTTCCGAATATAACGCCTCCGCCTGTTTTGAAACCTAAAGGCACATCAAATGCAGACTGTTCCAAATCCTTAAAAGACAAACCTGATTCTTCTATCATTCTTGCCAGTTCCTGCGTAGTCAAAACAAAATCCGTATCAGGAAGACCGTCTTTTGAGAGTTCAGGCCTTCTTGCTTCAAATTTCTTTGCGGTACAAGGCATAACCGATATAACGACCAAATCTTCTTTTTTAATGCCGTACATTTCAGGCAGAACTTTTTTTGCAAGAGAGCCGAACATTCCCTGAGGAGAACGGCAGCTTGAAAGATTTTCTATCATATCAGGATAATACTGTTCGACAAATTTAACCCATGCAGGACAGCAGGACGTAAACTGAGGGAGCTTTTCGCCTTTTGAAAATCTGTCGACGAATTCTTTCGCTTCTTCGACAATTGTCATATCGGCGGCAAAAGATATATCAAAAACTTTTGCAAATCCTATAGTTTTTAAAGCCGTAACCATTTTTCCGGCTGCTTCGGTTCCTGTTTCGTTATTCAAGCCGAAAGCTTCGCCGATTGCGGCTCTTACTGCAGGAGCTATAGCTACTACAACCGTTTTATTTTTATTGCTTAAAGCATTCCATACGTGGCTGACTTCCGATTTAGGAGTCAAAGCGCCGGTAGGACAAACTCTTGCGCACTGTCCGCAATATACGCATTCGGAAGATTCCAAATCTTTTCCGAAGCTAGGACAAACGGCTGATTTTGAACCTCTGTGGGCAAAGTCAATCGCTCCGACAGTTTGTATTTCTTCGCAGAATCTTACGCAGTCTCCGCAAAGAACGCATTTGTTAGGGTCTCTGACCAAAGAATACGTTGAAAAATCCTGAGGTTCTTTTTTCATAACGTTTTTAAATCTTATTTTATGTATTCCGAGTCTTCTTGCAAGCGTCTGAAGCTGACAGCTTTCGCTCTTATGACAGCTCGTACAGTCTTTATCGTGGTTTGCAAGCAAAAGCTCGACTATCATTTTTCTCATTTCTCTGATTTCTTCATTATTAGTTACAACGACCATACCGTTTTCAGGAGGCGTTGAACAGGCAGGAAGAATTCCTCTTTTTTCAACATTTACCATACAAAGTCTGCAGGCACCGTAAGTGCTGAGCTCAGAATGATAACAGAAAGTAGGGAGTTCTATATTTGCTTTTCTGATAACTTCCAAAAGGTTTTTCTCATTATCAAAACTGAATTTTTTACCGTTTATCGTTAATATTTTTTCCATTATTTTATCCTCTCTTAATCGCCCCGAATTTACATGTCGCAACGCAAACGCCGCACTTTACGCATGTTTTCTGATCAATAATATGCTTTTCTTTTAAAGCGCCTTTAATTGCTCCGACCGGGCATTTTCTGGCGCAAGCAGTACAGCCTATACATTTATCTTGATCAATCGTTATATTAATTAAACTCGTACAACTCTGAGAAGGACATCTTTTTTCTTTAACATGGGCGTCATATTCGTGTCTGAAATATTTTAATGTTGACAAAACAGGGTTTGGAGCCGTTTTACCGAGACCGCACAAAGAGCCTACTCTTACCGTATGGGCCAATTTTTCAAGTAATGGAATTGTTTCTTCCGTTGCTCTTCCTTCCGTTATATCTTCAAGCATAAGAAGCATTTGTCTTGTTCCTTCTCTGCACAAAACGCATTTGCCGCATGATTCATGCTGGGTGAACTGCATAAAAAACTTTGCTACGTTTACCATACAAGTCGTCTGGTTCATGACTACAAGTCCGCCTGAACCGACCATAGCGCCTACTTTTCTTAAAGAATCAAAATCCAAAGGCAGATCCAAATGCTCCGCAGTCAAACAGCCTCCGGAAGGGCCTCCGATTTGTACGGCTTTGAATGCGCCTTCGACTACGTTTCCCGTATCGTCTGTTACTCCGCCGGCTATATCAAATATTATCTGTCTTAAAGTCGTTCCGAAAGGAACTTCAATCAAGCCTGTATTTTTAACGTGTCCTGTCAAAGCAAAAGTTTTTGTCCCTGTTGAAGTCGGAACTCCGAGACTTTTAAAAGTGTCCGCTCCGTCTTTTATAATTAAAGGAACCGTAGCAAGAGTTTCAACGTTGTTTATAACCGTAGGTTTTCCCCACAAACCGCTTTGCGCAGGAAAAGGAGGCTTAGGCGTAGGCATTCCTCTCTTGCCTTCGACTGAAGCTATCAACGCCGTTTCTTCACCGCACACAAAAGCGCCGGCGCCTTCCATAACATGCAAATCAAAACTGTGGTCTGAGCCGAAAAGATTTTTACCTAAAACTCCGATTTCATTTGCTTTTTTGATTGCATTCTTCATTCTCTCAACTGCAAGATGATATTCCGTTCTTACATAAACGTACCCTTCATCCGCGCCGATTGCTTTTGCGGCTATAATCATACCTTCTATAACGCTGTGAGGATTTCCTTCAAGAACGCTTCTGTCCATAAACGCTCCCGGATCTCCTTCGTCTCCGTTACAAATAACATATTTCTTAGGACCAGGCTGGACTCTGGTTAATTCCCACTTTCTTCCTGTAGGAAATCCGCCTCCGCCTCTTCCTCTTAAACCTGAATCTAAAATTTCTTTGCAGATATCTTCGGCTGACATTTCAAGACAGGCTTTTTTTGCCGCATAATATCCGCCGATGCTTATATATTCTTCAATATCTTCCGCGGCAATTCTTCCGCATTGTTTTATAACGTGTCTGTGCTGTTTTTTGTAAAAATGAATTTCATTAGGCCCTTTATAAACGGAACCGTTTTCACTGTAACACAATCTTTCTACGACTTCGCCGCCGATAATGCTTTTTTCCAATATTTCCTTAACGTCTTCAACTTTAACTTTTGTATACAAAATATCTTCGGGAAGCACGGAAACCAAAGGTCCCATCTGGCAAAATCCCTGACAGCCGCTTTGAGAAACAAGCATTCCTTTGCTTTCTTCTTTTAATTCAACGCATACTTCTATGTTTAATTCTTTAGCCGTTTTTAAAAAAGCATCATAAACTTTCAAAGCTCCGTTTGCAACGCATCCGGTTCCGGCGCAAAGAATTATTCTTTTGTTTATTTTTTTTGACGCATCTTTTACTTTAGCTGATATTTTATCCAAATCGGTATTCATTATTTTTCCTCCTGTTTCATAATATCGTCAATAAGCTTTGAGACTTTTTCAGGGGTAACCTGACCGTGAACATCGTTGTCTATAACCATAACAGGAGCAAGCCCGCATGCGCCCAAACATGATACCGTTTCTATAGTAAACAACATATCTTTTGTAGTCATTTCCGATGCGCCGAGCTTTAATTTTGTTTTTATGGCATCAATCAAAAGCGTTGACTTTTTAACGTGGCATGCCGTTCCGTCGCATACTTTAATGATATGTTTACCCTTAGGTTTCAGCGTGAAATGTGAAAAAAATGTTGCCACGCCGTATACTCTTGCAGGAGAAATGTTCAGCGATGAAGCTATAAAAGCCAGCATTTCCTCCGGAAGATATCTGTAAACATCCTGCACCGCCTGTAAGATAGGGATAAGTTTTGCTTTATCTTTGCCGTTCTCTTCCAAGATCTGACAAACCCTATCAAACTTCCCGTAATTTTCCATCTTCATTTCTCCTTACTTCAAATCTCTTTTTATTTGTTCATCTATTTTTTTAGAAAGCACCGCAAGAGAAGACGCTAAATTCTCGTGCTGCACGACAACGTCTTTAGGAACATTTATTTTTACGGGAGCAAAATTCCAAATAGCTTTTATGCCCGCTGCGACCATTCTGTCGGTAAGCGCCTGCGCGCATGAGGCAGGAACGGTTAATATGCCTATTTGTATTTTCATTCTGGAAACCATTTCTTCAAGCTTGTCAATTGAAAATACTTTTTTGAAATTTATAAATTTATCAATTTTATCCTGGCTGTTATCAAAAGCGGCAACTATTTCAAGTCCGAATTCCTTAAAGCCGTGATATCCTAAAAGAGCATATCCCAAATGCCCGGCGCCGATTAAAACGGCTTCGTTTTTTGTATGAAAACACAAAAAATTTTCTATATGGGCAATCAAATCTTTTAATTCATAACCTATTTTAGGTTTACCTTCCACCCCGGTAAATTCTATATCTTTTCTTACCTGAATAGGACTAAAGCTAAGCCAGTTTGCAATCTGTGTGCAGGAAACGCAAACAACGCCTTCACTTTCCAACTGCTTTAAGTAATGGCGGTATACCGGCAGTCTTCTTATTGTAGCTTCCGGCACATCTCTTCTGTTATCTAAAACTACTTGATTTTTCAATGATTTTTCCTACATACTATATCAATGGATAATTTTTTATAGATAAAATTATATCTATAAAAAATTATTTTGTCAATATGTAAAAAAACGCAGGTATATTTTTATACTTTTGCGTTATACAGTCCCGATTACTTTTTATTATAATAGGTTAATGCTTCTTTTAAATGTTTCTGCAGATCTTTTATTCTTTGTTCATCCGTAGGATGAGTTGACAAGAATTTAGTTATTGAATCCTGTTTACCCGAGCCGCCGGCAGACATTCTCTGCCAAAAAGCAATCGCTTCATTAGGATTATATCCGGCTTTTGACATCAAGATAAGCCCCATGTAATCCGCTTCCGATTCATGCTTTCTGCTGTACGGAAGAATAACGCCGACATTGCCGGCAACATTTATTCCCTGCAAAATCAAATCTTTATTAGGATTGTCGCTCAGAGCAGTATCTCCCACGGAAAGCCCGAGCTGCAATATCTGAGCCTGTGAAGCTCTTTCGGCTCCGTGTCTGGCGACGGCATGCGCAATTTCATGAGACATCACAGTCGCAAGACCCGCTTCTGTCTTTGTATACTTTAAAATGCCGGTATAAACGGCGACTTTACCGCCCGGAAGACAAAAAGCGTTTGCTTCGTCATTTTCAACCAGAGTAAATTCCCAGTCATAGTTTAACCCTGAAGTTTTTGCAATTTTTTCTCCGACTTTTTTTACAAGAGCGCCGTTAGCGGCATCCTTTGAAATTTTTGCTTCGGATAAAAAAGTTTTATAGCTTGCAGCTCCCGCCGCAACTTCTTCGCTTTCGCTGCTTAAAAGAAGACGGCTTCTTCCCGTTATAGGAACGGAAGAACAGGCGTTTACAAACAGGAATATAAAAGATAATAACATCAAATATTGTTTCATTTATTTATTTTCCGCTTCATATAATACAAAATTTTAAAACAAATATATATTGACAAATAAATTTTCTTATGCTATACTGGCACTCAATAATAAAGAGTGCTAAATATAGGAGGTTAAAATGAATTTATCTAAATTTACAATAAAATCACAGGAAGCCCTTGCCGATATGCAGGACATTGCAACGCAGTACGGCAACCAGGAACTTACTCCTGAACATCTTTTATACGCATTATTAAAACAGGAGCAGGGTATTGTCGGCGCTATTATATCAAAGTTATCGGCTGCCGAACAAAACCTTAAACCTCTGATAGAACAGGATATTTTAAAACTTATTGAAGCAAAACCTAAAGTTTCAGGCGCGCAGACTTATATTTCTCAGGATTTAAACAAACTTTTTACGACTGCCGAAAAAATTGCAAAAGATTTGAAAGACGAATATGTTTCGACAGAACATCTCCTTTTGGCAATACTGGAATTTCACGGGTCGGACGGATATAAAATATTAAAAAAATACGCAATAACGAAAGATTCTGTTTTAAAAGCTCTTGTGGACATAAGAGGCTCTAACAGAGTAGTAGACCAAAATCCTGACGACAAATATCAGGCTTTGGAAAAATACGGAAAAGATTTGACAGAACTTGCAAAAAGAGGAAAACTTGATCCTGTTATCGGAAGAGACGAAGAAATAAGAAGAAGCATCCAGGTGCTGTCAAGAAGAACAAAAAATAATCCCGTTCTTATAGGAGAACCGGGCGTAGGAAAAACGGCGATAGTCGAAGGGCTTGCCCAAAGAATAGTGTCGCATGACGTGCCTGAATCGTTAAAAGACAAAAAAGTCATAGCTTTGGATTTGGGTTCTTTAATAGCCGGAGCAAAATACAGAGGCGAATTTGAAGACAGACTTAAAGCCGTATTGAAAGAAATCCAGGCGGCGCAGGGTAAAATCATTTTGTTCATTGACGAAATACATACTATCGTCGGAGCCGGAGCGACGGAAGGCGCAATGGATGCCGGCAATATGTTAAAACCTATGCTTGCAAGAGGAGAACTGAAACTTATAGGAGCAACAACTCTTGACGAATACAGAAAATATATTGAAAAAGATAAAGCGCTTGAAAGAAGATTTCAGACCGTTTATACCGGCGAGCCTTCAATAGAAGACACAATTGCGATACTGAGAGGGCTTAAAGAAAAATATGAAGTCCACCACGGAGTAAAAATTAAAGATTCGGCTCTCGTAGCGGCCGCAGCGTTAAGTTCAAGATATATAACAGACAGATTTCTGCCTGATAAAGCAATAGACTTAATAGATGAAGCCGCCAGCAAATTAAGAATAGAAATTGATTCAATGCCTACAGAACTCGATACTGTTGAAAGAAAAATAAGACAGCTTGAGATTGAAAAACAGGCCGTAAAAAAAGACAGTGACGCCGCTTCAAAAGGAAGACTTGCGGCAATAGAATCAGAAATAGAAAAATTAAAAATGTCGTCAAACAATATGAAAGTGCACTGGCAGAAAGAAAAAGACGCGATATCTGCAATAAGAAAGCTTAAACAGGATATAGACAGACTCAAAATTGACGAACAGAAAGCGGAAAGAAACGGAGAGTTAAACACGGTTGCCGAAATACGTTACGGCAAAATACCGAAAATAACAGAAGAACTTGAGAAAGAAAATAAAAAACTTGCAAAAATACAGTCGGATAAAAAGATGCTTAAAGAAGAAGTCGACGATGATGATATAGCGTCTGTTATAAGCAAATGGACGGGAATTCCCGTTTCAAGAATGCTTGAAGGCGAAATGCAGAAACTGCTGAAGATGGAAGACCGGCTGCACGAAAGAGTAATCGGACAAAATGACGCCGTAATTGCAATTTCCAATGCCGTAAGAAGGTCAAGATCGGGAATATCCGATCCTAACAAACCTATGGGTTCTTTTATATTCCTCGGACCTACCGGCGTAGGAAAAACAGAACTCGCCAAAGCGCTTGCGGAACTTTTGTTTGACGACGAAAAGAACATTGTCAGAATAGATATGTCAGAATATATGGAAAAACATGCCGTATCAAAATTGATAGGAGCGCCTCCGGGATATGTCGGTTTTGAAGAAGGAGGACAGTTGACCGAAGCTGTCAGAAGAAGACCTTATTCTGTAGTCTTGTTTGATGAAATAGAAAAAGCTCATCCTGAAGTATTTAATATAATGCTTCAATTATTGGACGACGGAAGACTTACGGACAGCCAGGGAAGAACAGTAGATTTTAAAAATACCGTAATTATTATGACGTCAAACATAGGTTCTCAGTGGATTCAGGAAAGTTCGGATTATGAAGAAATAAAAAAGAAAGTGGACGAAACACTGCACATGCAGTTTAAACCCGAATTTTTAAACAGAATAGACGAAATAATAATATTCAGAAGGCTCGAAAAAGACGATTTGAGAAAAATAATAGATATTCAGTTAAACGCAATTACAAAAAGGCTGGCAGAAAGAAAAATAACGTTAACTCTTACGGATAAAGCCAAAGACTTTATATCGACACAGGGGTACGAACCGGCTTTCGGAGCAAGACCTTTAAAAAGAGCTTTGCAGACGTATGTTTTGAACCCTTTATCAGCAAAAATAATATCCGGCGAATTTACGGAAGGAAGCAGTATAAAAGTTGATTTGGATAAAGATAAAAAAGAATTGATATTTAAATAAGATTCAGATCATAAAAATTGACAAATAAAAAGACGGGGACAAAAAAACCCGTCTTTTTTTATTATATTTTATTGTAAGAAAATTTTTATTAAAACTATTTTTACTTTTTTCACGAGACAAAAAAGTAAACAAAAAGCCCCACCGCTAAACACATTCTCTTATATTTTTCAATGCCATCACTGAACCCCAGACAGATTGACTTTGTCAACAGTCTGCCCAACATCAGTTAAAAATTCTAACATCTTAATGAAACGGATTTTTATTCAAACAAGCAGTGATTAAAAACTTCTGCAATTATATAGTTTTTACATTGAAAAATATTTCGTTCATAATCGTGTTTTTATGCGGTAACAAAAAACAAGATAAGAGAGGATGGATTAAAAATCACCCGTCTTTTTTTATATTTTATTGTAAGAAAATTTTTATTAAAACTATTTTTACTTTTTTCACGAGACAAAAAAGTCCCCCCCTATTTTACCGGAGACAATATAAGTTTGTAAGGCCGCTGTTTGAAATATTTATTTGCAACGGCTGTTATATCTTCGGGAGTTATCTTTTCCAGTTCTTCAATATATTTTTCGTCATATTCATATCCAAGCCCGGTAATTTCCCTGAAAGCCAGATAATAAGCCTGTCTTTCAACAGCCTGATGGTCTAAAAGATATACCCCTTTTATAAAATTCTTAGTATCCTGAAGTTCCTCAGCGCCTATTTTTTCAGAGCATAAATCTTCGGTTATTTTCTCTATTCCCTTTTTGGCAACATCTATATTTTTCTTATCAAGCCCCAAATAAATTTCAAAGTAACTTTTATCTTTTCTTGTAGGATATATTGAATTGACTTCATAAGCAAGACCAAGTTTTTCCCTCAGTTCGACAAAAAGTCTTCCCGTCATTCTTCCGCCCAAAACGGCGTTAATCAGCTTAAGCGTTGCGAAATCTTCGTTTGATACGCTTGCCGCAGGATAAGCATAAAGGACAAAAGCCTGGTTAAATTTTGATTCTTCAACAACATCTTTTTCCGCCGGATTAACATACAAATCAAAAGTTTTTTCGTTCTTTGCGTCGGAAAGCTTTAACGGAGAAAAATATTTTTCAAGGCTGTTTTTGAGCTGTGATTTTTTAATATTGCCGACTACCGTAATTACGATGCCTTTTGAAGAATATATTTTTTCATAGGCTTCCTGCAAATCTTTTTTCGTTATAAGATCAAGAGTTTCGGCTTTGCCGTATTTAACGTAAGAATAAGGATGAGAAGGACCGTAATAATCCGCTATAAATTTATCGTTGGCGGTCTGTCCGATGCTGTCCGTCCGGCTTTTTAAAAGTTCTTTCATTATTATCTTTTCTTTCGCCAGTTCCTCTTCGTCTAAAGCAGGATTCAGTATGATATCGGCTAAAATTGCGCATGAAGCGTCAAAATAACGGCTCATGCAGTTTAAAGTAAATCCTGAATAATCATATTCAACGTCGCTTGAAACAGAAGAACCGAGATTTTCAATATCTGTCGATAAAACGTCGGAATTTCTGTTTTTCGTCGATTTGTTCATAACGTCGTGAAGCAAAGAAGTAACGCCGGCAAGCTTTACGTTTTCCTGAAGTACGGAAACCGGCGAATAAAATTTTAACGAAACTATTTCGACTGAATCAGTTTTTTTATATATGACTTTAATGCCGTTTTTCAAATTAAAAGTTTCCACAATGCCTCCGAATAATATCTGATTACAAAATACAAGAAAAAATAATGCTGAATATAAATGTTTCATTTCGGGAATATTACCGCCTTGGATAATCTGTCCTGGGAATAATATTTTTTCATAAAATTTTTTATGTCTTGAACCGTTACTTTATCTATATTTTTTAAATAGTTTTTAAATGCAGGCAGATGCCCCTGAAGCTGCCAGTAACCGAACTGTCCGGCCTGCTCGTTAAATGTCTGAAGTCCGAAAAGCCAGTCTGCTTTTATGTTCATTTTTATTTTATCCAATTCTTCCTGCGTCGGTCCGTCATTGGCATATCTGTTTATTTCGGCTGTAAGAGCCGCCATAACTTCATCGTATTTATTCTGTTCAAACACAGCCGATATAAAAGCAGAACCTGTTCCTTTCAAAGTCATATATGAAGAACTTACCGCAAAAACAAGTTTTTTCTCTTCTTTTAACGTCCTGTAAAGCCTTGAAGATTTCCCCGAACCTAAAATATTTAAAGCGATATCGGCAGTATAGATATCGTCAGACGACATATCAGGACCCAAGAAACCGGCGAGAAGATATGTATGCGCGGTTTTGTCTTTTATTGTAAAAGTTTCGCCTTTTTTTAATGATTCCGTAAGAACCGGTTCGGCCGGAACTTTTTCCTTTACGGCTTTGCCCAAAGTTTCTTCTATCGTTTTTTTCGTTTCTTCAACGTCAATATCGCCTACGACGGACACAACCATATTTGAAGGAATATAATGAGTTTTAAAATAAGAAATTATGTTGTCTCTTGATATGTTTGCAATGACGTTTTCATTGCCTATTATGCTGTTTTTATAAGCGGATTCTTTATAAACAGTCTGCATAAAATATTCAAACAGCTGGGACTGCGGATTATCAAGATGCCTTTGTATTTCTTCAATAACGACTTTTCTTTCCTGCGTAATTTCATCTGCAGGAAATAACGGATTTAAGACCGTATCGGCAAGCATCTTTATCGCTTCGACGTACCCTTCTTTCTGTATGTCTATGTAAAAACACGTATATTCTTTTGAAGTTGCTGCGTTGATTATTCCGCCCATTTTTTCAACGTTTCTCGTCATTAAATCGCCGGGATAATTTTTGCTTCCTTTAAACAGCAAATGTTCTATAAAATGAGACAGCCCGGCCTGTTGTTCGTTTTCGTTGACAGAACCGACTCTTACCCATATATTTACAGATACCACGGGAACCGAAGCATCTTTTTTTATAACCGCGTTAAGCCCGTTTGAAAACTTCATAAATTCAGCTCCTTTATAAACATCGGCATAAACCGACGTTATCAAAAACAATAAAACCGAGGAAATTAAAATCTTTTTCATTTTTATTTTTTTAAGACACCTTTATTTTTAGCTATCATAAAAATATCAACTATTGAATATGCCCACAAAGCGGCGAAAAATACGTCAAAAAAAGTCATAGTTTTAGGATTATTATCCTGAAACCTGTAATATATTTCTTTAAACTGCTCGAGATGATCATAATTTGCGACAGCGGTTAAAGTGTTACGATCGACTTCTGAAATGAAATTAATTCCGAGTATTATAAACAATCCGGCCGCCAAAGCAATAAAAAAAACGGCTCTTTTCCACTCTTTTATGACTAAATGCCCAGCGCCGGGACCTAAAATAAGCGTCGTCATAGCCGCAAGCAGCACAATTATTTTATTTCTGTCCATTTTTACCTCTGAAGATATTATACAAAATTACAGTTCCTGCACCCATCCGTTGTGAAGTCCGACATTTTCAAAATATTCGACAATATCGTCGTATTCTTTCTGAGTCAGTTTTCTGTTTATTTCTTCAAACTTATCCGAAATATTAGCCGTATGGTACTGGGCCATAACGCTTACGTAAGTATCCTCTGATATTTCACCGGCGATAAAATCAAAAATTTCTTTAGAACCTGAAACATTATTAGGCAGCACCAAATGTCTTATAAGCAGGCCTTTCTCCGCTATTTCGCCGCCGTTAATTTTTAAATGTCCTTTCTGCCTGAACATTTCTTTGACGGCTCTTCTGTTATTTTCAACGTAATTGTCTATTTTTGAAAACTTTTTTGCGTAAAAATTTGAAGAATATTTCATATCGGGCATATATATGTCTATAAAATCTTCCATAAGTTCAAGAACTTCAACGCTTTCATAACCGCCGCAGTTAGACAGTACAGGAATTGTTAAGCCTTTCTGCTTCGCTATAAAAACAGTTTCCGCAACAAAAGGATAAACATGGGTAGGGGTTACAAGATTTATATTGTTTGCGCCTTTTTGCTGTAATTCAAGCATTTTGTCCGCAAGATTTTCAGCGGTTACGGCATTTCCGTTTGATAACTGGCTTATCGGATAATTCTGGCAAAACACGCATGACAAATTACAATTTGTAAAAAATATTGTGCCTGAACCGCTTTCGGCCGATATAGGAGGCTCTTCTCCGTAATGGAGATTAATGCTTGCGACCTTGACTTCTCTGCCTGTTCTGCAAGCGCCGGTCTCGCCTTTTAAACGGTTAACGCCGCAGTTTCTCGGACATAAACGGCATTTTTCCATAAGTTTGTACAATTTATCTATATTATAATTCACTTTTTTTCTCTCTATGCCCGTCCGGAGTTGAACCGGAATCACTGGTTCCGGAAACCAGCGCTCTATCCGATTGAGCTACGGGCATATCCTCATTATTGTTATTTTATCAAATTTGACTGTTTATAGCGATATTAAAATAAAAAAAACAGGCAAGTTAAACTTTAATTGCCTGTTTTTTTATTATTATTTTTTCTATTTGCCGAGAACTTTTTTTATCTTTCTCAGAAAAAGCTCGTTTTCTTTTCTTGTTCCTATAGTAACTCTAAGCCAGCCCGGCAATTCGTATTCGTCCATTGCCCTTATTATAACGCCTTCGCAGAGCATTTTTTTGAAAACGTCTTTTCCTGCAAAAGGAGCAACCGAGAACAAAATAAAGTTACCGACGGAATCAACATACTTAATACCGAGTTTTTTAAAGCCGTCGCATATAAACTTCATTTCTTTTCTTACATGAGCAAGACTCTTTGTAACCTGCGCTTTATCCTGAAGACTTGCCGCCGCTCCGACCTGGGCAAACATATTGAGATTGAAAGGCGGTCTTATTCTTTCAATATAATCCACTATTGAATCGCTTGAAAAGCCGTATCCGACTCTTGCTCCGGCAAGAGCGTAAATTTTTGAAAACGTTCTGAGTATTATCATATTAGGATATTTATTCAAAAATTTTAACGTGTCGGGATAATCTTTTTTATAACTCGCAAATTCATGATAAGCTTCGTCCAAGATGACAACAGGTTTTAAACCGTATCTGTTTGTCGGCAAAGATTTCATAAAGTCTTCAAATTCTTTCGTCGTATTATATGTTCCCGTAGGGTTATTAGGGTTAGCGATAAAAACCGCTTTTGTATCCTTTGTGCAGGCTTTTGCCATAGCTTTTAAATCGTGGTACAAACCTTCTTTCATAGGCACTATAACGCTTTTTGCGTCCATAAGTCTTACAGCCATCTGATATCTGATAAAAGCATGTTTTGAAATAACAATTTCGTCTTGTTTCGTAAAAAACAATCTTCCTATAATTTCAATAAGCTCGTCAGACCCTGCGCCGACCAAAATATTTTTAATATCCAGTTTGAATTTTTTTGCTATCGCCATTTTAAGTTCGGTAGAATTAAAATCAGGATAAAAATACACTTTTTCCGCAATATCTTTCATTGCTTTTACCGCTTTCTTTGAAGGGCCCAAAGGGTTTTCGTTAGAAGCGATTTTTATAATATGTTTAAGGCCAAGTTCTCTTTTTAACGTTTCTATCGGTTTTCCCGCTACATAAGGTTCAAACGACAAACAATTTTTTCTGACAATTTTACAAGCGTCAAATTTTTCCATTTTTTTCTAAATCTCCCAATTTAATCGGCTTTCGGATATGAGCCTAATACTTTTAAAAAAACACAATCCTTTTCGACTTCTTCCAAAACTTCACGGACTTTTTTATCATCTGCATGTCCGACAAAATCAAGGAAGAACAAATACTGCCATGCTTTTTTCTTTGTAGGTCTTGATTCTATTTTGGTCAAATTTATTTTGTTTTTGCTGAAAACCGACAAAATATCATGCAAAGCGCTGACTTTGTCCTTTATTGAAAAAATAATCGTAGTTTTGTCATTGCCCGTTCTTAAAGCTTTATTTTTGCCCAATACGAAAAATCTTGTCCAGTTATCCCTGCTGTCTTCTATCGATTTTGCCAAAATATTCAGATTATAAATTTTGGCGGCAATTTCAGAAGCCACGGCGGCGGAATTTTCGTTCTTTGCAGCAAGTTTTGCGGCCTCGGCCGTTGAACCTACCGAGGAAATTTTAGCGTTAGGCAGATGCTTATGCAGCCAGCTGCTGCACTGCGCCAAAGGCTGCTGGTGCGAATAAACAATTTTGATGTTCTCCATACGAGCATTTGACAACAGACAAGGAGAAACCCTCATATTTATTTCGTTTATAACGTTAAGTTTTGTGTCAACCAAAAGGTCAAGAGTGGTGCTTACGGCGCCTTCGTTAGAGTTTTCTATCGGGACAACGGCAAAATCGGCTCTTGATTTTTCAACTTCGTAAACGACGTCTTCGAACCTCGGCAAAGAAATGAATTCAGCCTTTGAGCCGAATTGTCTCAATGCTGCCTGATGCGAAAACGTTGCTTCCGGACCGAGATAAGAAACTTTTATTTTTTCTTCCTTAGCCCTGCATACGCTCATAATTTCTTTATAAATATTAAGTATGTCTTCTTTTTCCAAAGGACCGGAATTGCTTTTTAAAAGATTGTTTATAACTTCGACTTCTCTGCTAGGCACGTAAACTGTTTTGGAAGCCGAATTTTTCAACTCGCCTATTTTAACGGCCGTTTCAGCCCTTTCGTTAAGAAGTTTTAAAATTTTCAGATCTATGCCGTCTATTTTATTTCTGTATTCCTGCAATTTATCATTCATAGATATCTCTAAATAAAAATTTTTCTTTAATATCAAACATTTTTATTATACAACTATCAAAAACCATTTGCAAACACAGTCTCTTTTTAGTAAAATCAAAAGACTTTTATTAAGACAAAAGTCCATATTTATTGATAATAGTATAAGAGGTGACAAAAATGAGTTGCATTTGTTCAGAAGAAGTAAAACACATGTGTACTGTTGCTAAGGGCGCAAAACACGGTCCTGCTCCTATTCCTGAAGAAGGTAAATGGGTAAAAGCAAAAGAAATTACCGACATCAGCGGTTTGACGCACGGAGTAGGATGGTGCGCACCGCAGCAGGGAGCCTGCAAACTTACTCTTAACGTTAAGAACGGCGTTATAGAAGAAGCCCTTGTTGAAACTTTGGGCTGCTCAGGCATGACGCATTCCGCAGCTATGGCGTCGGAAGTGCTGCCTGGAAAAACTATTCTTGAAGCATTGAACTCCGATTTAGTCTGCGACGCAATCAACACTGCTATGAGAGAATTATTTTTACAAATAGTTTACGGAAGAACACAGACTGCATTTTCAGAAGGCGGACTTCCGGTCGGCGCAGGTCTTGAAGATTTGGGAAAAGGGTTAAGATCCCAGGTCGGAACTATGTACGGAACGAAAGAAAAAGGCGTAAGATATTTGGAAATGGCTGAAGGGTATGTTCTTGAAATAGGACTGGATAAGAATTCCGAAGTCATCGGATACAAATACGTTCACGTAGGAAAAATGATGGAAGCTATCAAGAAAGGCGTAAACCCTCAGGAAGCTTTCGAAAAAAATACCGGCACTTACGGAAGATTTGCAGAAGCCGCAACAAAAATAGATCCGAGACATAAATAAGGAGTTAAAAAATGGTTAAATTTGAAGGATATGAAAGAAGAATAGATAAAATAAACGCCTGTATGAAAGAATACGGCATAAAAGATTTGGAAGACGCAAAAGCAGTCTGCACCGCCAAAGGAATTAACGTTGAAGAAATTGTAAAAGGCGTACAGCAGATCGCATTTGAAAATGCCGTATGGGCATATACTTTAGGCGCAGCAATCGCCATAAAGAAAGGCGCAAAAACAGCTTCTCAGGCTGCAGAATTAATCGGCGTAGGTTTGCAGGCTTTCTGTATACCCGGTTCCGTTGCAGACCAGAGAGCGGTAGGTTTAGGACACGGAAATTTGGCGGCTATGCTTTTAAGAGAAGAAACAAAATGTTTCTGCTTTTTGGCAGGTCATGAATCTTTTGCGGCAGCCGAAGGCGCAATCGGTATTGCAAGAACGGCAAACAAAGTAAGAAAAGAACCTTTGAGAGTTATTCTTAACGGTTTGGGAAAAGATGCAGGATATATAATATCAAGAATCAACGGTTTTACTCATGTTGAAACCGAATATGATTATGCAACAGGAAAACTAAACGTTGTAAAACAGGTTTCTTTTTCAGACGGAGATAAAGCAAAAGTTAAAGTTTACGGCGCAGACGACGTTTCAGAAGGCGTAGCTATAATGATTGCGGAAGGCGTAGACGTTTCAATCACGGGAAATTCAACAAACCCTACAAGATTCCAGCATCCTGTAGCCGGCACTTACAAAAAATGGGCCGTTGAAAACGGTAAAAAATATTTTTCAGTAGCTTCAGGCGGCGGAACGGGAAGAACGCTTCATCCTGACAATATGGCTGCAGGTCCTGCTTCTTACGGTATGACAGACACTATGGGAAGAATGCACGGCGACGCGCAGTTTGCAGGGTCATCGTCAGTTCCTGCCCACGTGGAAATGATGGGGCTTATCGGAATGGGCAACAATCCTATGGTAGGAGCATCAGTTGCAGTTGCAGTTGCGGTTGAACAGTCAAACAAATAGTTTTTAATATAAACAAAAAAGACGGCAGATTTATTTAACTGCCGTCTTTTTTATTTTTTTAACTTTTTGTTATTTGTTCTTTTTTAATATTTTTTCTATTTCTTCCGCCGAAGGAACATTCCCGTAAGCGACAACTTTGCCGTCTATAACTATTGCAGGAGTTGACATTATGCCGTATTTCATTATTTCATTAATGTCTGTCGACTTAATTACGTCCGCTTCAAGTTTCAATTCGTCCGCCTTTTGCTTTACGGCATTATAAAGATTCTGACATTTAGAACAACATCCCGTACCCAAAACTTTTATCTCTTTCATTTTACATCCTCCGTTATAACATATTTATTATATATCCTGTTACAATAAAAGCAGCCAATAAAAAACTGACAAATAAAATAAGAAGTTTATAAGAAAAAACTTTTTTAAGCATAACCATTTCAGGCAAAGAAATTGCGGTAATGCTCATTAAAGCTACTAATGCCGTGCCTACAGGAACGCCTTTCATAAGAAGCACCTGAATAACAGGCACGACGCCGGCATGACTTGCATATATAGGAATGCCTATCAAAGCGGCAAAAGGAACCGCAAAAGGATTATCATGTCCTAAATACTTTACAAACAATTCCTGCGGAATATAACCGTGCATATACGCTCCGATAACCAATCCTACCAGAATATACAACGCCAAAGATTTTATCGTAGTATAAGCAAAATTATTGGCATATTTTATCAATGCAATTATTTTTTCTTTTACCGAAGACGCTTTTTCATTAACGGCCGTTACGGCAGGCTTAAAAATTAAATACTTTTCCAAATTAAATTTATCACTGAGCCAGCCTCCGATTACGGCAATTATTGAGCCCGACAAAACATATATCGCCGCAACTTTTACGCCTGCGCCCTGCATTCCCAGCAGCATAATTGCGGCTATTTCGCTTACCAGAGGAGAACTTATAATAAAAGCCATGCTTACTCCGAACGGCACTCCCGCCGCCAGAAAACCCATAAATATCGGTATTGACGAACAGGAACAAAACGGAGTCACTATACCAAGAAATACAGCGAGCAGATACCCGTAAAATTTTGATTTGCCTGACAAATACATTCTTACTTTTTCAGGAGAAAGCTGCGCTCTGAACAATGAAATAATAAATATAATGAAGTAAATCAAAGCAAATATTTTTACAGTGTCTTCTATAAAAAAATGGACTGCGCTGCCAAGATGAGTATCTTGAGATAACCCCATCTGCAAAATTGACCAATCTGCTAATTTTGTAAAAATTTCTAACATTTGCATCTCCCTTCACAGCAATCTTTTAACAAAAACTGCGCCGTTGTTTTTATTGTCCCGCAATTCGGTTTATAAATAATTTGCTTGCCTTTTTTCAGCGTTTTGCATAAATCAGCCTGCGCCATCAGAGATAAATGAAACGACAGAGTGTTTCTCGGCATATCATTTAAAATTTTCGATATTTCCGTAGGAGTTATGCCGCTGCTGCTGTGCTCGACTAAAATTCTGAATATTTTTAATCTGCTTTCCTGGCTTAAAACGTTAAATACGGATAAAACTTTTTCTATTTTCATTTAAACCACCTTTGAGTTTTATTTGCAAATGAAACCAATGACAACATAACCGGCACTTCGACTAACACGCCGACTACAGTAGCTAATGCAGCTCCAGAATTCAGCCCGAACAAGCTGATTGCCACGGCAACAGCCAGCTCAAAAAAATTAGACGTGCCAATCATAGCGGCAGGCGCAGCTATATCAAAAGGCAGTCTGATTTTTTTTGCCGCAAAATACGATACGGCAAAAATTCCATAACTTTGTATAAGCAACGGAACAGCTATCAATATAATGACAGCCGGTTTCAATATAATCGTTTCAGCCTGAAATGCAAATAATAAAACGACTGTAGCAATTAAGCCTATAATTGAAAAAGGTTTTATCTTTTTAACAAAAGAATCAATATCTTTTTGTTTTTTATCTAATAATTTACGAGTATAATAACCGACAGACAAAGGTATCACAACATACAAAAACACTGACATAAATAAAGTATTCCACGGAACAACAATATCAGAAACGCCTAAAAGCAGCCCTGTTATAGGCGCGAAAAGAAAAATCATCACTAAATCGTTTACGGCCACCTGAACTAAAGTATAGTTAGGATTGCCTTTAGTCAGCTGGCTCCATACAAAAACCATAGCGGTACAAGGCGCAACACCCAACAAAATCATTCCGGCGATATACTCTTTAGCTTCCTGCGCAGAAACGAATCCGGCAAATATATATTTAAAAAATAACATTGCCAGTAATGCCATTGTAAAAGGTTTTACCGCCCAGTTTACAATTAAAGTTAAAATTAATCCTTTAGGTTCTTTTCTTATATTTTTTATACTGTTAAAATCAATTTGGATCATCATAGGATAAATCATAAACCAAATTAATACTGCTATCGGAATATTAACATGAGCATATTCAAGCTTACTAAAAAAATAAATTAAATCAGGGAACAAATTACCGAACAAAATTCCTATTACAATAGCTAATGCTATCCATATACTTAAATACCGTTCAAAAAAACCTAATACTGAAACATTTTTTTCCATAAAATTTTGCCTCTGATTTAAATAAAATCTTTCCAGTTGATTCGTTTATCATTTCCATATTTCCAATAATATGGAAATATATTATAAAAAAAGCCATAAATAAGTCAATTTATTTTTTTGACTTATTGAAAACCGTATATTATAATTGTTGCATACAGGAGATACTGTTATGCAGTTAAATTCGCAGAGATTAAAAATCATCCCTCTTGAACTCCAGCACTTTAAACTTCTTCTTTCAGGCGTTGATAAAATGGAAAAAGCTTTAAACTTAAGTCCGTCTGACAGCGGTTTAAACGAACATACTCTCAGCGCAATGCGGTGGCTGTACGGACAGGCCGAAAACGATAAAGAAAATTATCTTTTTTATACAAACTGGCAGATAATTCTGAAATCTGAAAATATCTCGATAGGAAGCGCATGTTTTAAAGGTATTCCCGATAATACAGGAACAGTTGAGATAGGATACGGGATTGACGAAAAATTCAGATGCAAAGGTTATATGACGGAAGCTGTAAAAGAAATATTAAAATGGGCTTTAGCCAAAAACGAAATTAAATGCGTAACCGCCGAAACTGAAAAAGACAATATAGCTTCTCATAAAGTCATGATAAAAAACGGAATGATTCTGTTTAAAGAAACAGATTCAACTTATTTTTGGAAAACTAAATAACTGCTTTCGAACAATTACATTAACGGAATATATAAAATGCACACAGCGGTTTTGACTATTAATTGCAATTGATTGTATAAAATTCATCTTGTCGGGTTTAATAAAGGAGGAAGTTATGTATCGTCGTTTTCGAAAGATTTGTTTTGTTTTATGCACGGCAGCAATTTTTTTCTTTTATGCCGACGATTTTGTATCAGCCTGCAGCAGAGTATTATCTGCAGATAACGGGCAAGCCGTTTTAGTAGGACGAAATATGGATTGGCCTGAAAATGTTGACAGCGCTTTATGGTTTTTGCCGAAAGGAATAAAACGCAGCGGTCTTTCAGAAGGCAAGTCATTGGCATGGTCTGCCAAATATGACAGTCTTATTGTAGCCTCTTCTGTAAAAGGACAATCTTTTGCGGCAGACGGAATAAATGAAAAAGGGCTTGAAGCAAACCTTCTATGGCTTAATGAAAGCGATTACGGGAAGAGAAATAAATCACGCCCGGGTTTATCAATAGCTTTGCTGGCCCAATATGTTCTGGACAATTACGCAACGGTTGAAGAAGCCGTAGAAGCCGTAAAAAAGGAACAATTCCAGATTGTTGACGTCAATATCCCAATGTATATACCTACTGTAGGAACAACCATAACAAAAGCGTCACTGCACCTTGCTTTAGCGGATAAAACCGGCGATTCGGCCGTTATAGAATACATTAACGGCAAACCTGTCATTTATCATGACCGCAACTATACAATTATGACTAATTCCCCTACCTTTGATAAACAGCAGGAAAATCTAAAACAGTATCAGTGTTTCGGCGGGGATAAACCTGTACCCGGCACATCACAGGCAACAGACCGTTTTGTACGCGCTTCTTTTTATCTTAAAAATCTCCCAAAACCTAACAACCTTAGAGAAGCTCTTGCATATATGTTCAGCGTAACAAGAAACGCTTCACAGCCTTTTATAGTTTCATTAGACCCTAAAAATCCTTATACGGCTGCGACCATCTGGCGCACGGTAGGAGATTTAACGAACGGGTATTACTATTACGAATCTACAATAAGCCCGTATCTTGTATGGGCGAACTTTTCAGGATTTAATTCAGCGACTGAAGCGATGAAACTTGATTTAAGCAAAAATCAAGATTATCACGGAGATGTTTCAAAACTTTTTCAAAAAGCCGATCCTGAGGAATTGAAAGTGCCTAAATTTGATTGATTTTATAAATAAAGATATAAAGGAAAAACCCTGTGCTGAAAAATACACAGGGTTTTTCTTTTAATATTATTGTTTATTATATATTCCCAATGTCGCCGTTCATTATAAGATGAAGTTTTTCTTTGACTTTTTCGGGAGACCAGTCCCACCATTGTATAGCCATAAGTTTATCGATAGTCTTGTCATCAAACCGTTTTTTAACGGGTTTTGCCGGAACGCCTGCGACAATAGTGTAAGGCGGAACATCTTTTGTGACGACCGCTCTTGTGCCTATTATTGCGCCGTCGCCTATATGAACTCCCTGCATTATAACGGATTCATAACCTATCCATACATCATTACCGATAACGATATCGCCTTTATTGTCCCATGCTTTTGTAATATTCTGCCAATCCAAATCCCATTCGTTAAAAAAAATCGGGAAAGCATAAGTCGCCAAAGATTTCATGGCATGATTGCCTGAAGTAAACATAAACTTTGCTCCGCAGGCAACGGAACAATATTTTCCGATAATAAGCTTATCGTTATTGATAGGATAATGATACAAAACGTTGTTTTTTTCAAACTGCGCCGGGTCATTTACCCAGTCATGATACATAGTAAAATCCCCAACAATAATGTTCGGATTTTTTATTACTGATTTTAAATAAACGGTATCTTTAAACGGCTCTCTTGGATATATTAAGTTTGGGTTCATATAATTACCTGCCTGTTAATAAATTTATATTGTTTATATTTTACAAAATTATTACAAAAGATTTATATGCGGAGATTATAAGTCTTTTCTCCGCACACTAATTTATATATATAAATTCATAAAATATCAATTATTTTAGTATTGATTTTGCGGAGATTATAAACTATAATATCCGCATGAAACAATACAAATACATATATCAATACAATCAATGGCCTGACTTTTTTTGGGATAAAGAAAAAATACTTTCTTTATTGGCAAAAGTTCAATTTACCAAAGGGTTATTATTCGGCAAAATGTCAACAATCGGTCTTAGTCTGCAGGAAACAGCTAATTTAGACACGATAACTCAAGATATTATTAAATCATCAGAAATTGAAGGAGAAATATTAAATTTAAAAGAAGTTCGTTCTTCAGTGGCAAAAAGATTAGGCATCAATATAGAAGAACCTGTCACCGCTAAAAGAAATATTGACAGTATAGTTGAAATGATGTTTGACGCAATACATAATTATAATTCAGAATTAACGACAAACCGTTTATTTGCATGGCATAATTCTTTGTTTCCAAACGGATACAGCGGTCTTATAAAAATAAAAACGGCCGCATTCAGAACTGAAGAATCCGGTCCTATGCAAGTTGTATCCGGAGCAATCGGCAGAGAAACTATCCATTACGAAGCGCCTTCGGCAGAAAAATTAGAAATGGAAATGAAAAGATTTTTAAATTGGTTTAACCATGACATTTCTCAAAATATAATAATAAAATCCGCAATAGCCCACTTATGGTTTGTAACCTTACATCCGTTTGAAGACGGCAACGGAAGAATAGCCAGAACGATAACTGATATGCTGCTTGCAAAATCAGATAACAGCAGCAAAAGATTTTACAGCATGTCTTATCAGATACAACAAACAAAAAACAGTTATTATGATATCTTAGAAAAAACGCAAAAAGGGTCCCTTGATATAACGGATTGGCTTGAATGGTTTTTAAATTGTTTGTTATCGGCTGTAAAAAATTCTGATATTTTACTATCTAAAATATTACAAAAACATGCTTTTTTACAAAAATGTTCCGAACATAAACTAAACGCCAGACAACTATTGATGATTAATATGCTGTTTGATAATTTTAAAGGCAACTTAACGTCGTCAAAATGGGCAAAGATTTGCAAATGTTCTCAAGACACAGCCGGCAGAGATATAGACTATTTACTGAAAAATAAAATTCTAAAAAAAATCGGCGCCGGCCGCAGCACCCACTACGAGATTTACGGTTAAATAACTTTGGGATTTTTCACAACGGATTTTAAACACATCAATCTTTAATATTAGTTCTGAGTTACTGTTTTTAATTTTGGTCTTTTAATAGTACTAATTAAACCATCAATGTGTTCAAACAAATCAGGAGATATGGCACTCCACATTGGATCTAATATAAACATAATACCTTCTCTTCTAGCAAGCTTTGCTGCTGGAACAAAATCGGAATCTCCAGCTATTAAAACTATACGTTCAACAAGTTTTTTATAAGCTAAAGAAGTTATATCTATTCCTATTTTCATGTCTATACTTTTTTGTTTAACATCATAATAAAAATCATCATCTGAAAAATCTGAAAGACTGGTTATTTTTCTTTTTTCATTCAAAATTTCTTTTAATACATCTGATTTTATACACCAATCTCCAACATCACTTAATCTGCCAAGGCGTATGGCAGTTTTAGGTTTTCTTTTTAGTGCTTCATGTATTTGCAATCTCAAGATAGCTTGAGGTGTTTTTGAAAAATCAATTGTTTTTTTAGAAATTGGATAGTGAGCCTTCTTCATTAAAGGAGGACAATCATAAAAAAATATTCTATATAATTCATGTTTTTTTCCATACGTTTTTTCTTGTGGCTTTGTATCATTATTACATTCATTCATATGATAATAACATAATTTTTCTAACAAATTTACTATTACGTTTGCATCGTTGATTTTAAATGAGGGATCTTTACCGTAGAAGAAACGCAATCTCTTTAAAAAAAATGCTCCGTCTACTAAAACTGCCGTTTTCATAATTAACCTCTCAAGAAAAAACCCTAAGGCTCGGCACTTTCTGGATAACTGAAAGGCTTACTGCTTAGGGTTAGAACATAAAATGCAAATCTTTTTTTAATAACCGTCTAGATAGTATCCATATTGTATTCTAAACAAAATAATTTGTCAAGTATATTTATTTAAATTTCAAAAAAGCATGTTTGCTTTTATTGTTAAAAACTAGAAAGATTTTGATTAGAATGAAATATCGCAAGAACGAAGTGTACATTTCCCGTGAGGAGTACATGAGTTCTTGCGATATAAAATTATCATCAAAATATTTCGGCCGCTATAAAATTTGTTAAAAAAGGTTTACCATTTATAATGAGCGAACGCCTTATTAGCTTCCGCCATCTTATGAGTATCTTCTCTCTTCTTCATAACAGCGCCTTCTTTCTTGCTTGCATCCATAAGTTCCTGTGCGAGTCTTTCACACATCGGCTTACCGGTCTTGGCTCTTGCTGTTTCCATTATCCAGTTCATTGCCAATGTTGTTGATCTTACCATTGGAACTTCCATAGGAACCTGATATGTTGCTCCTCCGACTCTTCTTGGTCTGACTTCGAGCAATGGTCTTGCGTTTTCAATAGCTCTGTTAAAAACTACTAAAGGATCTTCACCCATTTTTTCTTTGATTATATCAAATGCTTTATAAATTATTCTTTCTGCTGTGCTTTTCTTGCCGCTGTGGTCCAATTTATTTATAACTCTTGCTAATAAAACAGAATTATAAACAGAATCTCCTTCCGGCATACCTCTTTTTTCTCTTGGCTTTAATGCTTTACGTGGCATATTTTCTTCCTCTTACTTTTTTATATTATTTTTTTGCCGCTGCTGCTTTTGCTTTTTTTGCGCCGTATTTGCTTCTCGACTGCTTTCTTCCGTCTACTCCGGTTGAATCAAGGCTTCCTCTGACGATATGGTATCTTACGCCAGGAAGATCTTTGACTCTTCCGCCTCTTATAAGAACAATTGAATGCTCCTGTAAGTTATGTCCTACGCCCGGTATATATGAAGCAACTTCATAACCTGATGTCAATTTTACTCTTGCTACTTTTCTCAAAGCCGAGTTAGGTTTTTTTGGAGTCGTCGTATAAACTCTTGTACATACTCCTCTTCTCTGCGGACAGCTTTTCAAAGCAGGCGATTTTGTCTTTTGTATAACTTTTTTTCTTCCGTCTGTAATCAACTGATTAATTGTTGGCATTGTTCTTTCCTCAAACTATATTAATTTATTTTTTGTCAACTATCGGCTTCAGCCCCGTACCAGCAGGTATCAAATGACCTATCGCCACATTTTCTTTCAAGCCCCTAAGAGTATCTATTTGTCCGGAAACTGCCGCTTCCGTCAAAATTCTTGTAGTTTCCTGGAAGCTTGCGGCAGATATAAACGAATCTGACGAAAGAGCTGCTTTCGTGATACCTAAAAGAACAGGATGGGCAACAGGAATTTTCCCGCCTTTTTCTTTTATAGCCTTTCTCTCATTTTCATATTTATATCTTGAAATAATTTCACCGCTTAAAAATTTACTGTCGCCGGCTTCAACAATTCTTACGTTGGAAAGCATCTGCCTTACGACAACTTCTATATGTTTATCGTTAATGGAAACACCCTGCAGTCTGTAAACCTGCTGTATCTCGTTTACAAGATATTCCTGAACGACTTTCGGACCTTTTACTTTAAGAATATCGTGAGGATTTACCGCGCCGTCCGACAAAGCTTCTCCTGCTTCAACTTTATCGCCTTCATAGACAACCAAATGTCTTCCAAGCGGAACGGTATATTCTTTTTCCATCTTTGTATCAGGGTCGACAATCTTAACTTTTAAAGCGCCTTTCTTTGTAGCTTCTCCGAATTTAACGATACCGTCAATTTCGGAAACAACGGCAACATTTTTAGGCTTTCTTCCTTCAAACAACTCTGCAACTCTAGGAAGACCGCCGGTGATATCTTTTGACTTTGAGAATTCCTGAGGAATCTTAGCCAAAATATCGCCTATTTTTATATCTTCGCCGTTCTTTACAACAAGCGTCGTGCCTACCGGCAAAGGATATTCAACAACCGTTTTACCGTCTTTTTCAACTACAAATTTAGGTTTATTTTTTCTTGTTCTGTCTTCAATAATAATTCTTTCTATCTGACCGGTAATCTTAGACTTTTCTTTTTGCAGAGTTATACCTTCTTTTATGCCTACAAACTTAAGTTTTCCGTCATATTCCGAAATAATAGATTTTGAATGAGGATCCCATTTTACAAGGAGAATATGCTTCTTATCTTCTTTTAACTTGATTTCCTGACCGTCTTTAACTTCTATTATCGCGCCGTAAGGAATTTTATATACCTGTCTTCTTCTAGGAGAATTTTCCGTAAATACAAGTTCCGTATTTCTGCTGACGACCAAAGTCTCCCCGTTTCTGTTCTTAATGGATTTTAAATTATAGAAATCCGCAGTTCCGTCTTTCTCGGCGTAAATTTCAGATTTCTGGACAACTCTGCTTGCCGCTCCGCCGATGTGGAAAGTTCTAAGAGTAAGCTGCGTTCCAGGTTCGCCGATTGACTGCGCCGCAACAACACCTACAGCTTCGCCGACTTCAGCTAATTTTCCGGTAGCAGGGCTTAATCCGTAACACTTTGCGCATACGCCGTGTTCGGCTTCGCATGTTAATACGCTTCTTATACCTATTTTATCGATACCTGCGTCAAGAAGCTTTTGGGCATTCTCGGCAGTTATCATTTCGCCTCTTTTAACAATGAGCTCTTCCTTAATATCGTCGCCTTCCTGAATAATACCGACAACGTTGTCAAGGGCAACTCTTCCGATGATTCTTTCGTCTATTTTTTCAATAACTTCGTCGCCTGACTGCAAATTACCGATAAATACTCCGTTCGGAGTTTTGCAATCATATTCAGTAACGACTACATCATGAGATACGTCGACTAATTTTCTTGTCAAATATCCGGCTTCCGCAGTTTTCAAAGCCGTATCAGAAAGACCTTTTCTTCCGCCGTGAGTAGACAAGAAGTATTCCAAAACAGACAATCCCTCTCTGAAGTTTGAAATGATAGGGGTTTCGATAATTTCACCGATACCGCCCGACAATTTCTTCTGAGGTTTCGCCATAAGACCTCTCATACCTGCAAGCTGTCTTACCTGCTGTCTTGAACCTCTGGCGCCTGAATCCGCCATCATAAATATTGAATTAAATCTGTTTGTATTTTCCTGATAAACTTCCATCTCGTCTTTTTTCATTTCGTCAAACATGATGTCTGCGACTTCATCAGTGACTTTTGTCCAAATATCGATAATCTTGTTGTATCTTTCGCTTTCGGTAATAAGACCGAGTTTTGCCTGTTTTTCGATTTCCTTGATTTTCGCTTTTGCATCCTTGACTAAAATATTCTTTTTAGGCGGAATCTTCATAGCGTCTATCGAAATCGAAATACCTGCAAGCGTCGCATATTTATAACCGAGTTTTTTTATTTCATCCAGCAAAATAATCGTCTTATACTGGCCTAATTTCTTGAAGCATGTATCGACAATATTTACGAGTTCTTTCTTATTCATCGGTCTGTTAATATAACCCAAAGCATAAGAACCGTCTTCATTCTTCGGCAAATGTTCGTTAAATATAACTCTTCCTACCGTAGTATAATTAGGTTTTTCGTCTTTATTGTTTTTCCATTTTGTTATGTCTTTTTGTTCGTTGTCTTTAAGTTTAGGGTCTCTTAAAGTCGTTATGCCTGCAACTTTAATTCTTGCATGCAAATCTATTTCTTTCTGCTGGTAAGCGCTTATAACTTCGGCAACTCCTGCCAAAATGCTGCCTTCGCCTTTAACGCCGTTCTTTTCTTTCGTCATGAAGCAGCTTCCCAAAACGATATCCTGTCCCGGAACCGTGATAGGCTTTCCTGAAGACGGAGAAAGAATATTTTTTGTCGTCATCATAAGCATTTTAGCTTCAAGCTGCGCTTCTACGGAAATAGGAACGTGCACAGCCATTTGGTCACCGTCGAAGTCTGCGTTAAAAGCAGTACATGTCAACGGATGCAGCTGTATTGATTTTCCTTCAACCAAAACAGGTTCAAAAGCCTGAATACCGAGTCTGTGAAGAGTAGGAGCTCTGTTTAATAATACAGGATGATCTTTTGTAACTTTTTCAAGTATGCTCCAAACCTTAACATCTCCTCTTTCAAGTATTCTTCTTGCCGATTTTAAAGTTGCACCTTCCTGGTTAATAAGTTCTCTTATAATAAACGGCTTGAATAATTCCAAAGCCATTTCTTTAGGTATACCGCACTGGTTGAGTTTTAAAGACGGACCTACAACGATAACGCTTCTGCCCGAATAGTCAACTCTTTTACCGAGCAGGTTCTGTCTGAATCTTCCCTGTTTACCTTTTAAAGTATCGGATAAAGATTTCAAAACTCTGTTTCCTGCGCCGGTAACAGGCCTTGACATAGAATCATTGTCTATTAAAGCGTCTACGGCTTCCTGGAGCAATCTCTTTTCGTTGTTGATCATCACAGTAGGAGCTTTAAGCTGTTCTATATGTCTCAATCTGTTATTTCTGTTAATAATTCTTCTGTATAAATCATTCAAATCAGATGCTGCAAATCTGCCGCCTTCAAGAGCAACCAAAGGTCTTAAATCAGGCGGAATTACAGGCAGCACTGTAAGAATCATCCATTCAGGTCTTGTCCCTGAATTTTTAAATCCTTCAACAACTCTGAGCCTTCTGATAAGTCTGGCTCTTTCAGCGTCAGAAGTTATTTTTGAGATTTCCAACTGTATATTTTTCTGTTCTTCTTCTAAATTAAGTTCTTCCAAAAGTTTTCTTACTGCCGATGCTCCGATGTCAACTTTCAAGCTGTCGCCGAAACCTGTCTGGAATTTTTTAACGTCGCTTTCTTCAAGCAAAATAGGAGCTTCAGGCTTTGAAAAAGTCTTAAGTATAGGCATTTCCATTCTGAAAACTTCAACTTTAAGCTTGCCGTCAAAAGGCTTCAATCCTTCCGAATTTTTTCTCAATTCGTTAAATATCTTTTCTTTTTCCAAATCAAAGAATTCAACTCTTACTTTTTTATCAGGCTCCGTTATTGAAACTTCCGGAGATTTTTCAAAAGTAGCGGTCAACAACTTTTTAAGTTCTGACTTTTGAGAACCTTCAACGTCGTAAAAATATATTGAATGAGGCTTAAAATAACATTTAAAATATTTGCAGCCTTTTTCAAGTATATTGTCGGCAATAAGTTTAACTATGTCGGATTTCTTTTCTACGCCGTAATCCGCCATGGTCTTAACCAATTTGTCCAATTGTTTCTTTAGTTCTTTTTCATCGTCGCTGAATTCAATTTCTTCGACAACAATACCGTCAAAAACATTTTTCAGTTCTTCTTTAACGACTGCGCTGTTCATTCCGTAATGGAACAAATTGTACTCTTCTTCTTTAAGCAAAGCGCCTTTATGCAAAAAAGGAACCGTTTTTGAAGAATCCGTTAAAGTATTGGTAACTACATATTTCGTATAATAGATAACCTTTTCAAGATCCGATATTTTCATATTAAGCAAAATACCAATTCTTGAAGGCGGCTTCTTTAAAAACCAAGGATGAGCAACCGGCACTGCCAAATCAATGTGCCCGAATCTTTCTCTTCTGACTTTTGCTTCGGTAACTTCAACTCCGCACCTGTCGCAGATTGTTCCTTTATGCTTGATGTATTTATATTTTCCGCAATGACATTCCCAGTCTTTTGTAGGACCGAAAATACCGTCGCAGAACAACCCGTCTCTCTCAGGTTTAAAAGTTCTGTAGTTGATAGTCTCAGGTTTTTTAACTTCGCCGTAAGACCAGGATCTTATATCTTCCGGACTTGCAACCGTTAATTTTACGGCATCAAAATCTACGAAATTTAGATTATGCTGCTTTTTCTTTGAATTTTTTAAATTTTTTATACTCATTTATAGTTGCCCTTCTATATTATCTTATTTTTGTTCTTCGGTACTGCTGCTTACATTATCTTTCAGAAGATCCACATTCAACCCCAAAGCTTTGAGTTCGTTTACAAGCACTTTAAATGATTCCGGTATTCCAGGCTCTGATATGGCTTCGCCCTTAATGATAGAGTCATACATTTTAACTCTGCCGTCGACATCATCGGATTTTACAGTTAAAAATTCCTGTAAAACATGTGCCGCACCGTATGCTTGAACCGCCCAAACTTCCATTTCTCCGAATCTCTGACCTCCGAACTGGGCTTTTCCGCCGAGAGGCTGTCTTGTAATAAGAGAATAAGGACCGGTTGATCTTGCGTGCATTTTATCTTCAACAAGATGATTAAGTTTTAACATATACATGACGCCGATGGTTACTTTTTCCATAAAAGCTTCACCTGTTCTGCCGTCATACAATGTAATTTTGCAATCATCCGTAGGCAAATAGCGGAGTCTGTAATCTTCAAGAGCTTTTGAAAGTTCTTCCCCTTTCATTCCTCTTCTTTCAAATTCCTGCTTCTTGTGCTCTACAAGCATATCTTTTGCTTTTCTGATTTGTTCTTTTACCTGGTCTTCTGTTGCTCCGTCAAATACAGGAGTAACCATTTGAATGTTCAAGACTTTTCCAGCCCATCCCAACATAGATTCCAAAAGCTGTCCTACGTTCATACGGGACGGTATGGCAAGAGGAGAAAGAACACAGTCTACAGGCGTTCCGTCAGGAAGTCTCGGCATATCTTCAACAGGAAGTATTCTTGAAACAATACCTTTGTTACCGTGTCTTCCGGCTAATTTATCTCCAACCTGAACTTTTAATTTTGCAGCTATATAAACTTTTACTATTTTATTGACAGATACAGGCAATTCGTCGCCTTTTTTAAATCTGTCTTTCTCTTTTTCATAATTCTGTTTAAGAATTTCTTCTTTAGCCTGATATAAATCTTCAATCTTTTTTCTTTCGGACTTATTTGCCGTTTCCAAAAGTTCTTTCTTCTCTTTTTCCAGCTTAGATTTTGCAGATTTATATAATGACGCTACTTCGTCCTGTTTCTTCTTGATTTCTTTTTCAGAGAGTTTTTCTCTTCTTACAAAAGTTCTGACGCCCAAAACTTTACCTGCAGTTCCCGGGTCGACTCTCAAAGAAACGTCCTGAACATCTTCCGCTTTTTTACCGAACAACACTCTCAAAAGTCTTTCTTCAGGAGTTGTCTGCTGTTCGCCTTTCGGAGCAGTCTTACCTACAAGGATATCTCCTCTCTGGACTGTTGCTCCTACTCTGATTACGCCGTCTTCATCAAGGTTCAAAAGATCTTCAGCGCCTACGTTAGGAATATCCTTCGTTATTTCTTCAGGTCTTCCTTTCGTTTCTCTTGCTTCAGTTTCAAACTCTCTTATATGAACAGACGTAAATTTATCGTCATGAACTAATTTCTCCGACAACAAAATAGCATCTTCGAAATTATATCCGTCCCAAGGCATGAAAGCTATAAGAAGGTTTTGACCTAAAGCCAGCTGTCCGTTCTTTGTAGCCTGACCGTCGGCAATAATGTCGCCTTTCTTAACTTTATCTCCGACTTTTACTATCGGAATATGATTAATGCATGTATCCTGGTTGGATCTTAAATATTTGCTTAATTTATGTTCTTTTATTCCGTTTTTATCGCTCCAAACAATAATTTCATCAGAAGAAACGGAAACAACTTCACCGTCTATTTTTGACAATACTACAACGCCTGAATCTCTTGCAACCTTATCTTCAACGCCGGTACAAACTACAGGCTGTTCGGTAACAAGAAGAGGTACTGCCTGTCTCTGCATGTTACAGCCCATCAGCGCACGGTTTGCATCGTCATGTTCGAGGAAAGGAATAAGTCCTGCCGAAACAGAAACAACCTGCATCGGAGAAATATCCATATAATCAACTTTATCAGGTGATTTAAACAAGAAATCGTTCCAATGTCTTCCCTGTACGGTATCAATGGTAAATTTACCGCTTGCATCGATAGGAGTGTTTGCCTGGGCTACGAAGAAATCATCTTCGGTATCCGCAGTCATATAATCTATCTTATCGGTAACTTTGCCGTTTTCAACTTTTTTATAAGGAGTTTCAATCAAACCGTACTGGTTTACTCTCGCATAAGCGGACAATGAAGTTATAAGACCGATATTCGGTCCTTCAGGAGTTTCAATAGGGCATACTCTTCCGTAATGCGTATAATGAACGTCTCTGACTTCAAATCCGGCTCTTTTTCTGTTAAGACCTCCAGGGCCTAAAGCAGAAAGTCTTCTCTTGTGCGTTAATTCAGCCAACGGATTGATTTGGTCCATAAACTGAGAAAGCTGCGAAGTTCCGAAAAATTTTCTTATCTGTGCGACAAAAGGAGTAATATTTATAAGAGATCTAGGAGTAACCGTGGCTTTATCCTGATTGTTCATATACTCTTTTACGAGTCTTGCCATCTGAACCAATCCGATTCTTACCTGATTTTCAAGCAATTCGCCTACAGATCTTACTCTTCTGTTGCCTAAATGGTCTATATCGTCCAAACCTAATTTCATTTTTTCGTCATTTTCAATAAATTCCGATTCGCCGTTATAAATCATCAAGAGATACTTGATCGTCGCAACGATATCTTCTCTTGCAACAGTTCTCTTGTTTTCGGCAGGAACAGTTAAACTAAAATGATTCTTGTAAAATTTATAAATAGGTCCGAGCTTCTTTAAAATTTTATATCTTCCGATTGCGGTAAAATCGTATCTTCTTACAGATTTAAACAGCAATTCGTCCAAAAAGCCCTGAGCTCTTTCCTGAACAATGAACTCCTGGGTTTTTAAAACTTTATAAATATGATTTACGGCTTCTTTCTGAGTCTTAATGGTGTCTTTTTTCAATGTCAGCAAAATTGTAGAATCTTTAAGAACAACTACGGAAGTCAAACCTTTGGCTTTCATCTTTTCGATTACGGTTTCAGTCAATTCTTTACCTGCATCAAAAAGAACCTCACCGGTGGCTTTATCGTAAATATCGTCAGCCAAACATTCGTTTGCCAAAGCTGAAGCCGGAGTGTCCAAAGAAACTTCTTTTGTTTCTTTAAAAAGATTTAAAATATCATTGTCGTTTTCAAAACCGATAGCTCTCAAAAGAGTTGTAGCCAATATTTTTCTTTTTCTGTCTATTCTTACATACAAAAGACCATTCTGGTCAAATTCAAATTCAACCCATGCTCCTCTGTAAGGTATAATTCTTGCAAAATATAAAGGCTTACCGAAAACGGTAACCTTCTTTTCTTCGTCTTCTTCAAAAATTACGCCCGGAGAACGGTGAATCTGGCTTACGACGACTCTTTCGGCGCCGTTAATAACAAACGTAGCCGTATCTGTCATAAGCGGAATATCGCCAAAATAAACTTCCTGTTCTGAAAGTTCCTTGACTTTGCCGTCTTCTTTTTTATGCAGTAATCTTAACTTTATCTTCAATGATGACGAATAGGTCTCATCTCTGGCAATAGATTCTTCTACGGAATATTTAGGTTCTCCAAAGCTGTAGGAGATATATTCCATAATTAAACTCCCGTCTGAATTTGTCAGAGGGAAAACATCTTTAAAAGCACCTTCAAGACCTTGAAATTTTCTCTTTTCAGGGTCTACGTCCATCTGCAAAAACTCTGCAAATGAATTTTTCTGCATGCCAAGCAGTAAAGGTGGATCAATCGGTGAACTTATTTTTCCAAAGTTAACTCTTTTCATTACTTATAGATCCATTATTTTTATTTTGACAAAAAGATAAAATTAAGTATGTATTATATACTTAATAATTATCTTTTGTCAAGTATTTTATATTAATTTTACAACCATTTTTAAACTTACTAATATTGCTATTACTTAAGTTCAACTGTTGCACCGGCTTCAGCAAGTTTCTTTTTCATTTCTTCTGCTTCTGCTTTAGAAACGTTTTCTTTTACTGTTTTTGGAGCGCCGTCTACCAAGTCCTTAGCTTCTTTCAATCCGAGACCGGTAAGTTCTCTGACAACTTTAATTACGTTTATTTTGCTTGCGCCTGCATTTGCAAGAACAACGTTAAATTCTGTTTTTTCTTCAGCTGCTGCTGCAGGTGCTGCTGCTCCGCCTGCTGCTGCTACTGCTACAGGTGCCGCTGCTGAAACGCCGAATTTTTCTTCAAGAGCCTTTACCAATTCTGCCATTTCCAGAACTGTCATAGACGAAATTTCTTCAATTAATTGATCTTTTGACATTGCCATTTTACTAATCCCCCACTTTTATATTATTTTTTTATTTTTTAAGCGTTTGCTTTTTGTTCTTTAATTGCGCTTAATACACATACCAAGTTTCTTGTTGTTCCGTGCAAAACATTTACAAATCCTGAAATAGGAGCTTTCATACTTCCAAGCATCTTTGCAATAAGAACTTCTTTTGAAGGAAGAGATGCCAAAGACTGTATTTCAGCTACACCCAAAATTTTTCCGTCCAACAAACCTGCTTTTACTACAAACTTCTCATATTTTTTTGCAAATTCAGAAACAACTTTTGCAGGAGCGACAGGATCTGATGCTTCAACAACAACTGCCGTAGGTCCTTCAAAATATTCGTTAACTTTTTCCAAACCAACTTCTTTAAGAGCGATTTTACCCAAAGTATTTTTAACAACCAAATATTCACATCCGCACTTTCTCAGTTCCGTTCTCAATGCTGAAATTTCACCGACTGAAAGACCATGATATTCCGTCATTATCATACCTTTCATTGCTTTAAACCTGTCTGTTAAGTTCTGTACTTCTGTCTGGTTCTTTTTATTTGGCATTTTATATATTCTCCTTCTTTATTTTCTCTTTTATTTTCTGCTTTAATTTATTAACGGTTTCAATCTTATCTTTGAATCTATCGTCTTTTTCTAAAAAATCTTTATTTGTGCCGAATCTTATATTGTTGTTTTTGTCAAAACAGGAAGATATTTCGCAAAACCTGCACGCTATATCAGAATCTTCCTTTTTCATCAAACTTACTATTTTTTTTCTTTCGCTTTCTATTTTCTTTGAAGAATTATGATTTTCAAACAAATTGCCTAATTTATGCTTTAAAGAAAAATCATTGCAGCATAAAAACAAATCACCGTTAGGCAAAACAACATTTTGATAAACAAAATTATTCAAACAAACTAACTTTCCCGGTTTTTTATCAACCTTAAACAAAGAACCTGCTCTTGAAAAAACTTTTCTGACCTCAACTACTTTACAAACCCTGCTTTCTATATTGCTTTTAAAAAATTCAACCGTTTTATAAAATTTGTCTTTTTTAAAAAATCTATCCGATTTAAAAAGATGAAAAGCAACGGCATAAAAAGAAACGCCAGCTTTTTTCATTTTTAAAATTTTAGCTTTTGTAAGACCGACTGCCGTCGTAAAAATATCAATTTTAAAACCCTGTCTGCAAGCATGTATTATCATGTCGACAGAATCTTTATTTAAGAAACATTCTGAAAAACCCGCGAAAATAAGTTTCGTATCCTTATTGTCGACGTTTAACAATATCTTTTTGAAATCAGATAAAGTCATAACGTTTTTAGATTTTAATTTTCCGTATGCTTCTACAATTTTGCTTTGAGGGCAGTACTTGCAAAGAACTTTACAACCTATATGCGTCGTAACTTCCAAATTTTTTTTCATAATGTATAAATAAAAAAAGCTTCTCACGAGAATGAGAAGCAAAAAATAAAGGCTAATAATAAACTCAGTCTCGGCAAGAATATACAGGTAAACCGTATAACATTAAACCTTCTGCAAGGTTCTTGCTGTCTTTGACAAAAAATTTTATCTGCAAGTGCTAACTTAATAACACTTGCAGATTATAATGAATCTGGCAACGACCTACTCTCCCGGCACCCTGCGGTGCAAGTACCATCGGCCCATATGAGCTTAACTTCCGAGTTCGGTATGGGATCGGGTGTGTCCTCACAGGTATAGTCACCAGAAATATTTTTGATTTAAAGAACAACATTTATTCACTTAATAGGCTAAAGACATCTTACATATTTATTATACAACATTTTCTAAAAAAAATCACTTAGATTAGAGAATGTGACCAAGCCAAACGGTCGATTAGTACAAGTTAGCTGAATACATTGCTGTACTTACACTTCTTGCCTATCAAACCCGTAGTCTACGGGTGACCTTTAGGGAAATCTTATCTTGGGGCAAGTTTCACACTTATATGCTTTCAGTGTTTATCTTAACCATACTTGGCTACTCGGCAATGCTCCTGGCGGAACAACCGAAACACCAGAGGTATGTTCATTCCGGTCCTCTCGTACTAAGAACGAGCCCCCTCAAATTTCCTGCGCCCACGGTAGATAGAGACCGTACTGTCTCACGACGTACTGAACCCAGCTCACGTACCCCTTTAATTGGCGAACAGCCAAACCCTTGGGACCTGCTCCAGCCCCAGGATGGGATGAGCCGACATCGAGGTGCCAAACTTCATCGTCGATATGGACTCTTGGATGAAATAAGCCTGTTATCCCCGGGGTAGCTTTTATCCGTTGAGCGACGGCAATTCCACACTGAACCGCCGGATCACTAGTTCCTGCTTTC
>JAHDQW010000004.1 GCA_018433585.1 Candidatus Praeruminimicrobium purgamenti | reverse complement strand
TTATCAGGCAATATATGTTGAATACGAGAGGAGCTATTATATGATAATCCTGATGTCCGTATTGTCTGCTCATCCCGTATATTGCAGGAACAAGGGCAAACAAGATCATTGCTATGTTTCCTGTTTCTTTATCTTTCAGCTTGGCTCCTATTTTATAAATAAAGTAAAGAGGAAGTAAGAAGAAAATATAGTTAATGAATATTATTATTAAATCAAAATATTCCTTTCCGAATAAAAAAAAGAAAAATTTTGTCAGATATGCCATAAAAGGGGCGTTATAAAATAAATAACCTTCTGTAAAAACATCCAGAAAATGTCTGGCTGAAATAGCAAAAGGAATGATTGGCGTATTTATGTGCCACCATATAAAATTCCCGACTGCATACCAAACCGCTATCGATATAAATATGATTTTTGTTTTTGAAATCTTCAGCATCGATTACCTGATAACTGCAATTTTCGATACTTTTTTATCGGATGACGTTTTAATCAGAAGCAGATATACTCCCGGCGCGACATTGCTTCCGCCGTCATTTTTACAGTCCCATTTAAGAGTTCTTGAGCCGTCTCCGTTCAGCTGCGTATCGGAAATACTGAAGGTTTTTACTATTTTCCCAACCATGGTATAAATTTGAATATCAAGAACGGTTGTGCCTGAAGGCATATTAATTATATTAAGCTGTCCGTTTCTTACAGGATTAGGATAAAAAACTACGTTTGATAAATTATCAAAAGATATGCTTTTTTCTCCTTTGATATAAGCGTAAGTCGTATAATTTGATATTATTGTAGAAGAAGTGATTTCTATAATATCATAACCTTCTCCCGAGTACATGTTAATAAATTTATACATAAGATATCCGAGATTTTTAGAATATGCCGTTATGTTTGTAAGAGCGTCGGTTCCGGTAAAACGTTTTGTTCCCGAAGCGGTTGACGTGTCTTCTGTTAAAGGGGAATCATTCCCGCTGCTTATGTTACCTACCGTGGTAATACTTTGAGAAGAAGTTTTAAGATTATAATTTAATTTGTTTATTAAGTTTGCATGCGCTGCCGAAACAAGACCCGTCTGCGTTTTTGCTATGCCGTATATTGCGGAATCATTTGTATAAGCATAATAAATATCATACATGTTATCGGCTTCTAAGGCTCCTGATGCGGTAAACGTGAAGTACTGGTTTATTTTAGTTTGTTCCGATTCGCTTAAAAGCTTTAATTCTGCTTTCGTTTTTTCAGGAGAATATTTCATTATCATATTTAAAAATTTCAAGCCTTTTGAATCTGTAAGAGAATCTATAAAAGTCGAATAGTTTGAAGCTTCGGGTATAGAAAATGACATCGTAGAACCGCTGGCGGAAATTCCGTAAATATTTATTCCGGAAGATTGTGAAGTATAGCTTTTGCTGTTAGGAGAAGAGGTGCAGTTGTCGTTAAATACCGTAACCGTATTGCTTCTAAAGTAATCAGAATCCAGCCCGCTGTTTACATAATTTGCCAGATGGTCGTTTGTCCATACTGCAGTTCCGTCGGCTTCTTCCAAATCGACAAGATAATGCGTTTTGTCGTCGTTGTTAGATTGTGATTCGTCCACATGATATATTAAAAGACCTCTTGTGCTTCCTGGTAAATATTTGTCAAATCCGGAACTTTGTCTGTTTTCCATCAAAAAATATTCGGTCGAACTGAAAGATTCTCCTGTAAATTTATAAAAAGCCGTACTTGATGTTGCAGATGTGCCTATTGTGTTTGTTCCTCCGCTGGCAGTTGCAGGGGTTATCCAGCCGAGTTTATATTTTATCCACGCCGAAGGATGAGCAGGAGCATTTCCCGAATAGTTTACGTTCGAGGATGACGCATTCCAGTTTCCTCCGGACATTAAACAGAAGTTCCCAAGACCGGCGCTTGTATATGTATAATCGTATAAATCAGGCATTCCGAAAAAATGAGTCGCTTCGTGGCAGATAACTCCAATTCTGGTTATTCCTTGTGTCGAAGAAATGCTGTCAAATCCTCTTCTTGCAGGTTCCGTATGATACAAACTGAAAGTAATTCCGTCATATATTACCGGCGTTGCAAGGTTCCATTTATGAGACCATATATAAGCGCTGTTATTGCCGCTGTATTCTGCTCCGCCGCCTGCATGAATGAATGTTAATCCTTCCGGTTCGTCCGATGAAGGCCATACGGCTTTAAAATCAAATCCTGCCGCTTTAAGTTTTGCCAAAGCTTCTTTAACCATATCTCTTGAAGTCTTTGTGGCGCTTGAGCTTTCTCCGTATGCTACGTAACTTGAATCAAGAGTTACTATGGGAGATATGACCGATTCCATAGTTAAAGTTCCGTATGAGGCTTCGTAAAAAAAATCTTTTACCGAACCTACAGCTCCGTCTTCCGTATAATTTGTAGTGTTAAACAGATTGTAATAGGCTGCTATTATGTCATCATCGGAAGAAGAGGATGAAAAAGGCTTATTGTCTCTGAATCCCAAATCGCTGAACTGTACTAATATGACTAAATTCTTTTTTGTTCCGGAAGCCGATACGGTTTTGCTTATTGAAGATGTCTTCTGCGCTTGTGAGATTTTCTGATATGTTTTTTGCAGATCGGAATTAAATTCTTTTACCTTTATTTGGGCCGCGCCCAATTTGACTTCATCCCTTAAAGACTTGCTGAGTCCGGCTGACAAAGGAGAAGTTTTCCCTACGACATAAGACGAAGGTTCAAGACTTCCGTCATATTTTTTCTGGGCATATGTCCAAAATTTTGTCTGAGTGTCTTTTAATACTGTGTACCCGTCGGCGGTTTCATGCCAGTGATAAAATTCGTCGCCTCTTAATTTAAGTTTTATTGTTGTTCCGTCAGGCTGTGAAATTTCAGCCGGTTCGGGATTTGCCGGGACAGCAAAAAGATTGTTTGCGGAAAATACAAAAAATGCACAAATAAAATAAAAGCAAAAATTTCTTTTAATTCTATCCATTATTATTCTCTCAAATTAAAATTTAACTAATAAGGAAAACATATGAGTATTGCCTAAATCGCCCGACGGCAGCCATGCGTAATCAACAGACAAAAAGTCGAATTTTAAACCTACTCCCGCGGTTAAATTCGAAACAAATTCATATGTAAAATCTTCAATTTCTTTTTTTAAAGGTATTGTGTATCCGACTCTGAAAAACAATATTTTTTCCAGACTTACCTCGCTTGCAATCTTTAGCTCATATATATCGTCATTAAAATATTCGTCGAGCTGAGCTATTAAAACAGTATTTTCATTTACGTTGCCGGAGCATGAAAGATATAGATTTGTAGGTAAATCATATCCGGCTACCTGAGTTCCGAAATTATTTATGCCTGCTCCGAAATATAAAGAATCATTCGCGAAATAAAGTCCGCTTAAATGCCCGGCATATCCTTCGTATGAAACGTCGTCAATAGTTTGTTTAATGTATTTTGCTGTGACGCCTGCGGAAAAAGAATTGTTTATTTTAAAGCCGTAAGAAATATTAAGAGCTTTGTCTTCTGCGCCGAATTTTCCCTGCTCTATATATCCTCCGGCTCCGTTATCAAGAGTTCTTGTCATAGAGCCTAAATCAAAATAAATACATGAAATGTTTAACCCTGATTTTTCGTTAAGGGGAAGATTGAATCCGGCAACGCTGTAATTTGTATCTTCAAGGTAAACGGCATGAGTTAATATTACCGATCTCGGAGCAAAAGGAACTACAGCGGGATTTGTAACGCATGATGACGCATCTGAAATATAATTGTTTGCAAGAGCCGCTTCATAAGCGGTCATAGGAATTTGCAGAACCTGAAAAGCAGTGGTTCCCGATCCTCCGGCAAACAAAGGCTGAAACGACAAAGCGACAAACATCAAGGTTAATGATATCTTTTTTCTCATAATTGCCCCGATTTTTCCAATATGTAAGGAATGTTTTCTTCTATTCCTATAGCCATTATATGCACACCGTCCGCAAAATCTCTTAATTTGCGTATGGTTTCCGCACAAATCTGCATGCCTTCTTCAAACGGATTTTTTGCAGCGATGATTCTGTCCTGAATGTTTTGAGGGATGTTTACCCCCGGAAGCTTCTTAAGAAAATCCATAAAAGCAACAGATTTAATCACTGTGACTCCCGGTAATATTTTAATATTGTTAATATTCTTGGTTTTTATTTTATCAAAAAATGTTTGAAATTGCACTATGTCAAAGACGGTCTGTGTTTGAACGAATTCTATTCCTGAATTGAATTTTTTTTCAAGCATTAAGATTTGCAGATCTATTGGGCTTGCGGTAGGGTTTGCGACGGCTCCGATACAAAATTTAGGACTGCCTTTAAGTTTTTTACCCGCAAGATCAACTCCCGTTTCAAGCAGTCTTGCTGTTTTTATCAGTTGAACAGGGTCAAGATCATATACCGCTTTTGTGCCTGCATATTCGCCCGCCGATGTATGGTCTCCGCTGAGGATAAGAACATTTTCTATTCCTAAAACGCTTGCGCTTAATAAATCCGACTGCAAAGCTATTCTGTTTCTGTCTCTGCAAGTCATTTGCAGTATCGGTTCGTAACCTTTGTCTTTTAAAAGTTTGCATATAGCCAGAGAACCTACTCTCATAGAAGCTCTTTGGTTGTCTGTAATATTTATCGCATCCACGGCTTTTGAAAGTATATCGGCTTTTCCCAGCAATACTGATACATCGGTTCCTTTAGGAGGGAAAAGCTCAGCCGTTACAATAAAATCATTAGACGCTAATTTATCTTTAAATTTCATGGTTTCACTTATTCTTAATTATATTTTTAGGCTTTACTATGTTTCTTGGCGGCAGATAAGTCTCTTTTATTTTATACTCAGAATCAGTCTTTTTAAGTTTTTCGTAAATAAGAACCCATGCACAGTCTTTTTCAGGGTCGACTTCGCATTTGCCGTTTATAAAACCTCCGCAAGGTCCGTTTATCAGGCCTTTCGAACATCTTGTAACAGGGCATATTCCTGCCGTTTTATCGACTATACATTGTCCGCAGGTGCTGCAGTACTGGTTGTAAACTCCGATTCTTTCTGTTGTTCCGACAAATAACCCGTCGAGACCGGCTAATATTTTTAAATCCGTTATTTTTTCTATAGCCTGAATTCCTGCTCCGCATGTAAGAGCGACAATGACGGTAGAATCAAGAAAACTTTTGTTTTTACCCAAATCTTTTTTTGCAATTCTTATATCGCAGGCAGTGTCCAAAACGGCAAAACCGTTTACTGTTCTTCCGTTTTGCGCGAATTTCCCGGTCAGTTCAGAAATAGCGGCTTCGTTTCCCGTGCTGCATTTTGTCGCGCATCCGGCACATCCGACAATAAAAATTTTGTCTCGTTCGGCAGTTTGCGCAAGTAAATCGGTAAAATTTTTTTTAACTGTTATTATCATTGTTAATCTTTTTTTAAGGCAATTTTTGAAACTGCTTTGTCAAAACCCAAATCAATTATTAAGTCGACAATATCTTTTATTGAATTTAAAACTTTCTCAACTTTTTCTTCGTCGGAACCGCTGAATTTGTTCAATACAAAATCAGCCGTGTCGGAACAGTTTGCCAAAGGGCCTATTCCAAGCTTCATTCTCGGGAAATTTTTTGTCGCGGTTTGGTTTATTATTGAATTAACGCCGTTGTGCCCTCCGGAAGAACCGTTTGTTCTGAAACGGAACTCTCCTGCCGGAATTGAAAAATCATCATAAAGAACAAGCATTTCCGCCGGCGTAATTTTATAATATTTCAAAAGAGCGCTTACTGCAAACCCGGAATTATTCATAAATGTCATAGGCTTTGCAAACAAAATTTTCTTTTGGTTTCTCGTATAAAAAGCAATACCCGCCATATCGTTCCAGTTTTTCCACGCAAGTCCTTCAAGAGAAATAATCTTGTCAACCGCTTTAAAACCAAAATTATGGCGAGTATTGGTATATTTTTCGCCTGGATTGCCGAGTCCGATAATAAATTTAATATCAGACATAGACAATTATTTTTTCGTTTCCGCCGCACCTTCTTCTTCTTTCTTGCCTTTTGAAATAACTTCAGGTGCCTGAGGTTCAGCCGCAACAGCTTCTGCCGGCTTTTCTTCTTCAACTACTTGAGCCAATATATTGACGACAATATTTGTAGGATCATTTTCGTATTCTACGCCTTCAATCTTAGGCAGTTGTGCAACAGTAAGAGCTTCACCGATTTTTAATGCCGAAACATCAACGCTGATCTTAGAAGGGATATCTGTAGGCAAACATCTGACTTTGACTTCTCTCAGAATATGTTCCAATGTTCCGCCTGCATTTTTTACTCCGTCTGCGACTCCGTTAATGTGTACAGGAACAAGAATATCAATTTTTTCCTTAAGAGATATTGCCTGAAAATCAACATGGTTCGGTGCCTGCGTAAGAATGTGTCTCTGCAATTCTTTAATAATAGCCGTTTTGGAGAAATCTTTGAATTTTAATTCAATAATAACGTTTGCGCCTTCATTGTCAACTATTGTCAAAAATTTCTTTGTATCGACAGTAACAGCTATAGGACTTTCATTTTTCCCATAGAATACCGCAGGAATTTTGCCTGCGCTTCTTATTGTGTTTAAATTTTGTGATACTTCTCTGACTTCTACTTCTAATACTACTTGCTTCATGGGGTTCCTCCATTTATATTTCTGCTTTTTTTATTTTAAACGAAAAGTGCACTTATAGACTCATCGTTAGATATTCTCATAATTGCTTCCGCTAAAAGAGACGCGATAGACAATACTTTTATTTTTTTATTTTCTCCGCTGTGCGGAATCGAATCTGTTATTACGACTTCCTGCAAACATGAGTTTTTAATTTTTTCCAAAGCTTCACCTGATAAAACTCCGTGGGAAGACGCCGCATAAACCGTAATAGCTCCGGCATTTTTTATAGCTTCTGCTACTTTTGTAAGGGTGCCGGCTGTATCAACCATATCGTCTAAAATGATAGCATTTCTTCCGTTTACGTCTCCGATGATATTCATTATAGCCGCTTCGTTAGGTCTAGGCCTTCTTTTATCAACTATAGCCAAATCCGCATTTAAATGTTTTGCAAAAGCTCTTGCTCTTTCCACGCCGCCTGCGTCAGGGGAAACGACTATAGGGTTATTTAATTTTAATTCTTCAAAATATTTTAACAGTACCGGCGTTCCGTATAAGTGGTCTACAGGGATATCGAAAAAACCCTGTATTTGCCCGGCGTGCAGGTCCATTGTTAAAATTCTGTTAATGCCTGAAGCCGTGATAAGATTTGCTATAAGCTTTGATGTTATAGGTACTCTTGGTTCGGCTTTTCTGTCCTGTCTTGCATAGCCGTAATAAGGCATAACGGCCGTAATTCTTTTTGCGGAAGCTCTTTTCAAAGCATCTGCAACTATCAGCAGTTCCATAATGTTTTCGTTTACAGGGGAACACGTAGGCTGTAAAATGTAGCAATCGGCGCCTCTGACATTGTCTATTATTTTTACCTGTATTTCGCCGTCGCTGAAATGTCCGATCTTCGCTGCGCTCAATTCAACTCCTAATTTTTTTGAAATTTCCTGAGCCAAAATAGGATTTGCGCTACCTGCAATAAGTTTAAGCTTCATTTTGTCCTCTTATTTCTTTTTACGAACTTTTATTATTTGTCTTGCTCTTGCTATTGTAAGCTTATTGGGCAAAACATTTTCTGTTATTGTTGAGCCTGCTGCTATAAGAACTTTTTTCCCTATTTTTACCGGAGCAACAAGATTGACGTTTGAACCTACAAAAACGTCATCGTGTATAATTGTGCGGTATTTTTTAGTACCGTCATAGTTGCAGGTAATTGTTCCTGCTCCTATGTTAACTCCTTTTCCTATTGCGGCATCGCCTATATATGACAAATGGTTTATTTTAGATCCCTGATCTATAACCGATTTCTTTACTTCGCTGAAATTTCCAACCTTAACGTTGTCTTTTAAAACAGTTCCCGGTCTTATGTGTGAAAAAGGCCCGATTTTTATATTATTTCTTATATCGGCTTTTTCCACATATGAATATAAAACAGCCGTATTGTCTCCGATTAATGAATCGGAAATACAAGTATTTGGGCCGATGATGCAGTTTTTGCCTATTTTAACTTTTCCTTCAATCAAAGTATTAGGCTTTATAACAGTATCCTGTCCTATAATTACATCATTATCTATATAAGTAGAAGAAGGGTCTGTTACCGTAACGCCGCCTGCCATAAGTTCTTCCAATTTCCTGTTTCGTAAAATTTTCTCCGCATAAGCAAGCTGTTTCCTGTCATTAATCCCTAAAATTTCTTCTTCGGTCGTTAATGATACAGCATCAGTTTTATAACCTGATTTATTCAATATTGAAATAACGTCCGTCAAATAATATTCTTTTTTGCTGTTATTGTTTTTTACTTTTGACAATGCCTGCCATAGAGCCTGCAAATCAAAACAATATATGCCGCTGTTAATTTCTTTTATCAGTTTTTGTTCAGCATCCGCTGATTTTTCTTCAACTATACAGCTTACATTGCCTGAAGAATTTCTGACAATTCTGCCGTATCCGTAAGGATTCTCTGCAATACCCGACAGCACAGTGGCGAAATTTTTATTTTTAATATGATACCTGAGAAGTTGTTTGATTGTTGTTTGTTTAACGAGAGGAGTATCCCCGCACATAACAATCAAATGTCCTTTTAAGCCGGCCGCATATTTTTTAACTTGTAAAAGAGCATGACCCGACCCAAGTCTTTTTTCCTGAAGGACGGGAGCAATATTTATTTTTTTATTAAGTTCTTCCAGATGCTTTGAAACTAATTCGGAACCGTTTCCGATAACTACAAACAATTTCTGCATTTTTACATGGTTCAAACACCCGATAACATGGGATATTAATTCTTTCCCCGCTACCTTATGTAAAACTTTAGGCAGACAAGATTTCATTCTTGTGCCTTCGCCAGCCCCAAGTATAACACCGTAAACATTGTTCATAATAATATTTGTTTTAAGTCAACTTGCTGATTCTACAAAATTATCAGCCGTTTTTCAAACTGTGGCAAACAAACGGTATAAACATTTGTATTATAAAGCGTTTCTTGAAAATTTATTGTACAAATTATTTTGTGAAAATAGTATAATTTTAAATTGTGAATATGAAAAGAAATAAAACATTATCTTCTCTTGGAGAATTCGGACTAATTGATTTTATTAAAAAAAACAATACGCGTCCTCAAAAATATCATAATGTCTGCATTGATATAGGCGATGATTGTTTTTGTTTTAAATCAGAACGAAACTCTAAATATCTGGTAACAACGGATATCTTAATAGAAAACACTCATTTTAAAAGACAGTGGTCTACTCCTGAACAAATCGGAGAAAAAGCGGTTGAGGTAAATGTAAGCGATATTGCCTCAATGGGCGCCGCAAAACCGCTGTATCTTTTTATATCTTTAGGAATCCCTAAAGATACGCAGGAAAGTTATGTTAAAAGACTGTTTAAATCTATAAAAGCCGCATGTGATAAGCACGGTATTCATATTTCAGGCGGCGATACTGTAAGCAGCGAATTTATTACGGTTTCAATTACTCTTATAGGTATGGCTTTTGACGGAGTTATAACAAGAAACAAAGCTGCGAATAATGATTTAATATGCGTTACGGGAACGTTCGGGGATTCCGGAGCAGGACTGGATATTCTGCAAAAATCGGACATTAAAACTTTAAAGCTGTTTGAAAAACAGCTTGTCAAAAAACATCTTTTGCCGCAGGCCAGAATAAAAACGGCAAATCTTATGGCTAAGAATATAAATATTACTGCCATGACGGATTCTTCGGACGGGCTGTTTAAATCTATAGAGCTTTTGACTGCCGATAATAATCAAGGAGCATGTATAGATATCGAGAAAATTCCTGTTTCAAAAGCTTTGCGCAAGTTTTCCGGAGGCGATAAAAAGAAGTTGTATTCTTACGCATTGTTCGGAGCTGAAGAATTTGAACTTGTCTTTACGATAAATCCTAAGGATAAACCGAAACTACAAAGACTTGTTCCGCAGGTTTCTTACATAGGAACGGTTAACAATACAAACGGAGTTAAATATTTTGAAAACGGGAAAAAACAAAAAGTCGAGTATTGCGGCTTTAAACACTTTTAACAATAAAGTTTTTTATACTTTGACGGATGCTGAGACAAGAAAACTCGGATCTGATTTTGCCGGTGTTTTAAAACCTAAGGACATAGTCTTTTTAAACGGCGATTTGGGAGCCGGCAAAACAACTTTTATACAGGGGATAATGTCAGGATTCGGGGTAAACGGCTTTGTCAGAAGCGCGAGTTTTATGCTTGTGAGCGAATTTGAAAGCCAAAAATGCAAATTATATCATCTGGATTTGTACAGGCTCGATGAAAATAACGTTTTTGATCTGGGCATAGATGAATATTTATTCGGTGACGGGATTTCTTTTATAGAGTGGAGCGACAGGATAAACCATTACAATATAAAGAAAAGATGGGAAGTAAAAATCGACTATACTGAAAACGGAAGAAAAATAAAAATAAAGAGACATTTATGAAAATTTTGGCAATAGAGTCTTCAGGTGAATCATTAAGCGTGGCAATCAGCGATGACGTTAAAATAATTGCCGAGTGTTTTTATAATGCGGGGAAAATACATTCCGATATGCTGATTCCTTTGACGGAAAGAATTTTAAATGACGTCGCCTGGAAATTAAAAGATCTAGATAAATTTGCCGTTTCAAGCGGACCGGGAAGTTTTACCGGCATAAGAGTTGCTATGACTGCCGTAAAAACATTGTCTCAGGCTTTAACAAAACCCGTGGTTTCTGTAGATACATTGTCAGTTCTGGAAGCAAATACGGGTATAAAAAATATCAAAGTTGTCGCGGCGGTAGATGCATTGAGAGAAGAATTGTATGTAAAACAAAACGGAAAGGTTGTAATAATGCCGGTTGATAAATTTATAGAAAAATATAAAAAGTATAAAAATAACATAATCATAACCGGTAATTCAGTTGAAATTTATAAAAAATTATTTATAAAAGAATTTGGAAAAATATCCGTAAGTTTAATGCCGTCTCTGCATTTTCCTAAAGCTTCAACGCTGGCAGTTATAGCTGCCGGGAAAGAAGGCGTATCATACAAAAATATTGAGCCTTTATATATAAGGAAATCATGGGCGGAAGAAAAACAAAAAAAATAAAATTTGCTTGAGAATCAGCCGGTTCCGTTGAAACTATTTAAAAAAAACAAATTTTGATATACTAATAAAATAATCACAATAAGAAGGAATAATCATGAAAAAATATTATATTACAACGCCTATTTATTACGTAAACGACAGACCTCATATAGGTCACGCATATACAACTATTGCGACAGATATAGTCGCAAGATGGAAAAAACTTCAGGGATTTGACGTCTTCTTCCTTACAGGCACAGATGAACACGGGGCAAAAATATGCCAGTCTGCGCAGGCAAAGCAGATAACGCCTAAAGAATTATGCGATGAAATGAGCGGTCATTTTAAAGAAGCGTGGAAATTGCTCGATATTGATTATTCCGGCTTTATCAGAACCACGGATAAGATACATGAAGAAACAGTGCAGATGATAATGCAGACGTTATATGACAAACAATTAATATATAAGAAAAAATATGAAGGTTTATATTGTATTCATTGTGAAAAATTTATTTCGGAAAAAGATTTGGATGAAAACGGGTGCTGTCCTGACCATAAAAAACCTCCAAAAGTCCAGTCGGAAGAAAATTATTTTTTTAAATTGTCTTCTTTTAATGAAAAATTAATCGAGATGATTGAAAGCCCTGATCATCCTCAGCATATAGAAATACTTCCGGAAACAAGAAGAAATGAAATATTGGGAAAATTGAAACTCGGTTTGGAAGATATAAGTATTTCAAGAGCCGCTCTTGACTGGGGAATCCCTTTGCCGTTTGACAACAGCCAGACAGTTTATGTCTGGATTGATGCATTAATTAATTATGTTTCGGCGATAGGTTATAAAAACGATAAGGCTCTTTTTGAAAAATACTGGCCTGCCGATATACATTTGATGGCAAAAGATATTTTATGGTTTCACAGCGTAATATGGCCTGCAATTTTAATGGGGGCAGGAATTGCCGTTCACAAAAAAGTTTATGCCCACGGTTTTTTTACCATTAACGGCGAAAAGATGTCTAAAACTATAGGAAACGTAATAACCCCGGCGGAACTTATTGAAAAATTCGGAGTGGATCCTGCAAGGTATTTGGCCGTTTCTCTTATTCCTTTCGGCCCTGACGGAGATATTTCGATTTCAGCGTTGGCGCATAAATATAATATTGATTTGGCTAATAATCTGGGCAATTTAGTTTCAAGAACAAACAAAATGGCCGAGAAATATTTTGAAGGCAAAATTCCTGACTGCATGGTTGAAGATACTCTTACAAAAGATGTCATGAAAATAATGGAAGAAGGATACGGGCAGTCTTTGGAAAATATGCAGTTTAACAGGGCGGCTGAAATTTTACAAAATGCAATTACTTTAATTAACCAGCAGATAGAAAATGATGCTCCTTGGAAACTTGCGAAAACAGACACAGAAAAACTTGCAAAATGTATGTATTGCTATTTTCAGGCTACGGATTTAATAGCTTTATATTTAATACCTTTCATGCCGACAATTTCTCAAAAAATATGGGAATTAAACGGCGCTGCCGGCAATGTTAACGATACGGCAAAAAAATATTTTACGGATAAAATTTTGCCTCGCGGCGGTTTTTCGCCAAAAGGCGCATCTTTGGGGAAATTTGAAATATTGTTCCCTAGAATAGATTTGGAAAAGAAATAACGGAGATTCAAGAATGCTTATAGATTCTCACGCTCACACATGCGATGAAAAATTTGACAATGACAGAGAAGAAACTCTGGCAAGAGCTTTTGCCGGAGGAGTAAAATATATAATAGAAGTTGGCTGCGAACCCGAATCATGGGATAAAGTTTTCGAATTGTCAAGAAAAGAAAATGTTTTTTCAATGTTCGGTATTCATCCTCAGGACGCTTCAAAATTTAACGAAGCTTCTTTAAACAGAATGAAAAATTTGTTAAATGACAAAAAATGCGTTGCCGTCGGAGAAATAGGGCTGGATTATCATTATGAATACTCTCCAAAAAACGTACAGAAAGAAGTTTTTATAAAACAGATGGAACTTGCCGTAGAAATAAATAAGCCCGTAAGCATTCATTGCAGATCGGCATATGAAGATATGCTGAAAATATTAAGAACTTTAAATAAAATTCCTAAAGGCGTAATACATTGTTTTTCAGGAAATCTTAACGAAGCAAAAGAAGTTTTGGATATGGGCTTTTTAATAGGAATAGACGGTCCGTGCACATATCCGAAATCTGATAAGTTAAAAGATGTTATTGCAAATGTCCCGATAAACAAACTTTTGGTTGAAACGGACTGTCCTTATTTGGCGCCTCAATTATTCAGAGGACAAAGAAACGAACCGTCTTATGTCGCAGAGGTTGCGAAAAAAATAGCGGAAGTAAAAGGAATGCAGTTTGAAGAAGTTTGCAATGCGACTGCCGCTAATACCGTAAATTTATTTAATTTAAGGAGCTGAAAATGAATACTTTGTCTTATCAGTATCTCGACAGTCTGTATTTAAATATAACAAACAGATGCATGATGGCTTGTCCTTACTGCATCAAACAAAAATGGTCAGGGTACTTCAGAGGACACTCTTTGAAACTTGATAAAGAACCGACCGTAAAGGAAGTTATAGATTCAATAGGAGATCCTTCAAAATATAAAGAAATTATTTTTTGCGGATACGGCGATTCTTTGGTGCGATTGGAAGAAGTGAAAGAAATAGCGGCATGGCTGAAATCAAAAAATGCGAAAGTAAGAATAAATACGGCTGGTCTTGCAAATAAATATCATAAAAAAAATATATTGCCTGAACTTAAAGGTCTTGTTGACATTATCTCAATAAGTTTAAACGGAACAACTCCTCAGGAACACAACAGGTTGAACAATCCTATGTTCGGAGAAGAATCGTTTAAAGAAGTAATCGCTTTTGCAGAACTCGCAAAAAATTATATTCCAGTTGTTGTTCTTACTGCCGTTGAATTGCAGAATTTGGATGTGTCAAAAGTTGAAGCGATAGCAAAATCAATAGGTGTTTCATTCAGAGCCAGACCGTATTTGGATGAATATGAAGAGAATTGAAACAAAAAAAATATTCAGGTTTTTATATATCCCGTGTGTGATTTTTTTATTGGTGTTTGTATTAAACACCAATTCTCTGCAGTTCAGAAAAATTTACATACTTGCCGATGACAAGCTTATATCGGTTGTTTATGATAAAGATAAATTGTTGCGGGATATTTTAAAAGAACAAAATATTGTGTTAAACCCGGATGACATCATATACAATGATTTGGACAAACCGGTTAATCCGGATGCCAGAATAAAAATAATAAGAGTAAAAAAAGTTAAATCAAAAGCGTCAAAGCAGTCTTCTTTCAGACCTGTATGGAGAAAAGAGTATGCTTCTAATTTGAGAAAAGTCGAACTGCAGAAAGGTATAGTAAAAAACACAAGCTATGATATCACGGAAACATATTACGATAATAAATTTCACAGCGCAGTATACGACAGCGAAAGAACCATATCAAAAACATTCTACAGGCTGCTGCTTTTAAAGCATAATAATAAAATAGAAAAAATTTATGATTTATCCAAGGCAAAAAGGATAAAAATGATAGCTACGGCGTATTATCCCGGGGATCCTCTTGCATGGGGAGACGGAACGGTTACTTGTTTAGGTGACAAAATGCAGAGGGGAATAGTTGCCGTCGACCCTAAAGTAATACCGTTAAGAACAAGACTTTACATTTCCGGATACGGATATGCTTATGCTGGAGACACAGGCTCTGCAATTATAGGCAACAGAGTCGATTTAGGCGTTAACAACCCGAGCGAAGAAGAAGCATGGATGCACAGGGAAGTTACTGTTTACATACTTGAAAAATCTAAAACCTGGTAGGAATCTTAATTATGAATAAAAAAATAATAAAAGAAATAATTTTATTCGGCAAAGTTTTGTATGAACAGGGATTAAACCATTCGCATTCAGGCAATATAAGCGTAAGAGACGGGAATAATATATTGATAAAAAAACACGGCGTTATGCTGGGATATCTCACCGAAAAAGATATAGTAAGCATTAATCTTGACAACGACGGCAAAGATAAAGAAGCTTCGGTAGAAGCGAAAGTTCACAGAAATATATATCTGAGTAATCCTGGAGTTACTGCGGTAGCTCATGCCCATACCATTTATGCTACGGTATTGTCTTTAAAAAGCAAAGTGATAAAGCCTGTTGATTCCGAAGGCTCTTTATATTTGCCGGAGATTCCGGTTATTTCATGCAGCCAAACTATATGTTCCGATGAAGTTGCCGCAAAAATACCGGCGCTTATATCAAAGTATAAGGCGGCATTTGTCAGAGGACACGGAGCTTTTGCCGGAGGAAAAACTTTAAGCGAAGCATGTTTATATCTGTCTGTTGTGGAAAGTGCGTCAAAAATAATATATTTAAGCGGTTTGCAAAAATAATGAGAAAGTTTTTTGAGAAGTTTAATTATTTTCATATAGCTTTGATGCTTTTTTTTATAATATTGCTGGTTCATACCGATATTATTTTTGCTCCGGCGGGTTATTATTTTTCAAAATTCGATTTAAAAGATTTGAACTATTATATAAACATCAGACAGTATGTAGCTGACAGCCTTCTTTCAGGATCTGTCCCTTTATGGACTCTGCAGATTTTTTCAGGACATCCTTTTTTCGCAAATTCCGAAACCGCAACCTGCTATCCTTTCAATATTATTTTTTTGTTTTTGCCGATAAGTAAAGCAATCAACTGGTCTTTTCTGCTGCATTTTTTTATTTTGTCTTTTTCTGTTTTTTTATGGATAGACAACAAAATAAAAGATAAATTTGTGTCTGTTTATACGGCCGTAACAGCAGTGTTCGGTGCAGGTTTTTATCTTCATGCAGTTGCCGGACATTTGTCAAATATTATAACTATGGCATGGTTCCCGTTGCTGTTGTTTTTATATGACAAATCTTTTAAAAGCAAAAATTATAAATTTATTATCCCTGTTTCGGCGGTTATAGCGTTGCAGATCTTTGCCGGACATTTTCAGTATGTTTATTATACAGCCGTGGTGTCTTTTATATATGTCTTATTTTTTTGTTTCAATAAAAACACGATAATAACTTTATTTTCATCTTACTTAGCAGCCGCTTGCCTTTCTGCGGTACAATTACTTCCGAGTATAGAATTTTATCTTCAGGGAGCAAGAATTTCAGGAATATTGCAGCATGTTTCAATAAAATCAAATTTATCTCATTTGCTTACTCTTTTGTTTCCGGCTTATACAGAATTAACAAGTTTTTATTTCTGGGAAACGGCGATATATATAGGAATATTTAATCTCCTTATTATTTTAACGTTAATATTTAATAATTTTAAAAAGGATTATCTTAAATACATTTTACTGGCAGTGTTATTGTATTTACTCACGTATCATCATGTTATTTCCGGTATTCTGGCATCTTTAATTCCGTTATTTAACAATTTCAGAAGTCCTATAAAAATAAATTTTTTTATTTCAATACTAATATTGCCTTTGTTGTCTTACGGAATAATTCATATTATGTCAAAAGACTTAAAGATAAATAAATATTTTATTTTTACGATTATTGTGTTTGCTGTGTTGTCAATTATCTTTAACGCGCGGCTGTCAGTTTTTATTGCCGGATTATTTACGAATGATGTAAACGTATCGGCTCTTTTCACAAAACAAATTATTCTTACAGGATGGTTTGTTTTGCTTTTTGCAATATTCATATCGTTCAGAAAATACACAAGCATTATTCCCGTAATGCTGCTTATTGCGGCTATACAGCCTGTTATGTTTGTGAAAAATTATGCCAAACCTTTTTTCTTTGACAATGATTATAAATATGAACGCTTAAAGGTTTTTTACAAAAATGACGATGTAAGATATTTTGCAAACGAGAAATATTCTTTGGAATATAATTATGAAAATATATTCGGAACTACTTCGGACGTTCTTAAAAATTATCTTGATTTTATCAAGCATCTTGAAGATCCAAATGCGGATGTGGAGAATATATTCGGTATGCTCAGATGCAAATACGTCATAGATGATAATACCGAGAGAGTATCTCAATACAATGTGGAAATGCTCAAGAGGGTTAACGTATTCTATAATTATATCGTTGAGAGCGATAAAGAAAAAACATTTTCTATTTTATTTAATAAAAATTTTGACTTTTTAAATACGGTTGTATTGGAAAAAGAGCCTTTATACAAACCTTTAAAACAGGGAGCAAGTACCGTAAATATATTGTCTTTAAACGATAATGAAATAGAGATAGAATGTAAAACGAGCGAACCGGCAATCATATTGATAAGCAGCAATTATGAAAAAGGATGGAGAGCTTATAATATGGACAATAATAAAGTTAAATATGAAATAATACCTGCGAATTATATTTACAGAGCAATTTCTGTTGATAAAGGCGTACACAGAATAAGATTTGAATACAGACCTTTATCTTTTACGGCAGGGTTATTGATTTCTTTTTTTTCGTGGATGTTGCTTGCCGGCGTTTTAGTGTTTTTTACACGCAGAGAGAAGTCTCTTAAATTGAAATAAGAAACTTTTAATGATATAATTTCCGTCAAATGGAAGAAAGATTTAATTCAAATTTAATTTTCAACAGTTTTTTAATACTCATACCTGTAAATCTTTTAATGCTTTTGTTTATTACTCTTTACAGATTTGTTTTTTTTATTTATTTTGCCGACTTTTCAACTCTTGGAGCTTTAAAAATATACGTTTTTAAGGCTTTTATTATGGGGTTGCGTTTTGATATGTCCGTTATGGCTTATATCAACGCTCCCGTTACTTTAATTTTAATAATCTGTCTGCTGCTGCAAAGTTATTCGATATTCAGGTTTTCAATATCTTTTTTCCGTTATTATTATACTTTGATATTTTCGCTGCTGTTTTTTGTTATATTTGTCGATTTCGGTTTTTTCTCATATTTTAAAGATCACTACAATTTATTGATATTCGGCATTTTTGAAGATGATACGGTTGCTCTCGTCAAAACGATAGCTTCGGACTATAGACTGTATATAGCCGTTTTGATTTTTGTCTTGCTATGTTTTATTATAAATAAAGTTTTTTATTGGACCTACAAAGAATTAAAGTTTAACGAAAGAATAATAAATACTTTATATTGGAAAAAATCTACAAAGTTTTTTGCCGCTCTGCTTATAATCGCTGTTAATTTTGTTGTTGCCAGAGGTTCTTTTTCTATGTTTCCTCTCGGGGTTTTTTATTCGCAGATTTCTCCCGACTATTTCATTAATAAGCTGTGCATAAATCCTGTTCACCCTCTTGCCGATACTATTTATTTGAAAATAAAAAATGCCAATAATACAATGAATTTAAAAGAAGTTTTTAAATACAGCGGCGATGAACAAATATTAAATGATCTAAGATACCTGAGTTTTAACAAAGACAAACAAACTCTAGACGATGTTTTTCATAAAAAAACCGGAGAAAACAAGGCTGCCGAAGAGATAAGACCAAACGTTATATTAATTGTGATGGAAGGTTTCGGAGAATTGCCTGTTTTAAAAGACAGCCCTCAGTTTAACGTTTTAGGCGATTTAAAAAAACATTTTGACGCAGATACAGTTTTTTATAATTTTCTGCCGGCAGGATATATAACAATTCACGGCATAGAATCGATAATTTTGAATATTCCCCAAAGACCTTTTGTAAATCAAATTACGCAGACACAGGACGCTTTCAAGCCTTTTCCTAACTCCGCAGCTTTGCCTTATAAGAAAGCAGGTTATGATTCGATTGCCCTTTACGGTGGCAGCATGACCTGGAGAGATTTGGAATCTTTCTTTAAAGCTCAGGGGTTTAACGAAATTGTCGGAGAAGGAAATATTAAAGTTAAAGCAAAAGACAGGCATGCATGGGGAATAAACGATGCCCAGTTTTTTGAGCTTTTGAAAGAGAAACTTGAAGACAAATCAGTAAATAAACCTAAATTTATTTTTGCAATGTCTACCGGCACGCATCCTCCGTATAAAAGGCCTGACGGATATATTCCGCTTCCGTTGGCTATACCTCAGCAGATAAAAGGAATGATGTCGACCAAAGATTTTAACAATAAAGCTATTTTTGAATTATATCAGTTTGCAAATATTGAGCTTGCAAAATTTATTTCAGCGGTAAAAGATTCGGCGTTTGCAGAAAACACTATTATTGCCGTAACGGGAGATCATAATTTAAGAGAACTCTCAAACTATACAACCGAAGATATGTTTGTGAGATATGCTGTTCCTCTTTATCTGTATATTCCTCCAAAATTAAAGAATAAACAGATAAATACTTCAATAAACGGTTCACATATGGATATAATGCCTACACTATACGGATTATCTTTATCAAATGCCGATTATACGTCCGTCGGGAGCGATTTGTTAAATGTTGCAGATAATGTGTCTCTTAATATAGACGGATTAGCCGTAAAAGATAACATTGCCGTGAAATATAATTTTACCGATAACAGTTTTAAATCTTTTAATTTTGACAGAGAGACAAAAAAAATATCTCCTGCAGAAACTACGGAAGAACATAAAAAACTTGCCGGCTATTACAAAGCCTTGATGACTGCTTCCGATATTTTAATCAAAAAATAATCCGTTAAAAAGAAGCTCCTGCTTTTGCCAGTTTATCGGCGATATCATTCTTTTTATTTCCCGTATGGCTGTCGATTTTTCTCCATAAAATTTCAATTCCGGATGATAAAACAGCTTGTTTATATTCGACTGCGAGCGGATTTTTAGGCTGCCATTTGCCTGTCGGGAAATATTCTATGCCAAGATAATCGTAATTAATTCTTATTTTTTTGACATTGTTTTCATTGCACCATTTTAAGACTTGTATTACGGAATAAAGTTCTCCGCCGAATTGCCTTGTAGACGTGTCGCTGAGACTGCCTGACAATTCTTTTACATTTGTATCTCCTGAAAATATCACGGCTCCGTAACCTGTTTTTCCGTTTATGTATGAACCGTCGACAAACACTTCATGTATCCCGGAATCTTGAGAAAATGTTTGAAAATTATTTGCAATATCCCAGCATTTATTGATTGTTTCGAGCGCTTGCGGATTTTTGATATTTGATGTCAAAAGAGAAAAAGACTTTTTTGACGGTTTATAATAAACATTTATTTTTCCCAAATTGACCAGTTTGTTTTTAACCGATATCTGCAGAAGGTAATCCCTGAAAGAAGAATCATCAAAAGAAGCCGCTAATCCGTTATCATTGAGTATTTTAACGAATTTGTTCCCGAAAACGCTCAACTCTTTTTTATGTAAAGTCATAGAAACTCCGCTTATCGTATTTTCCAAATTTTGTGCAGCTGAGGCAATACTCTTACATCTTTTAATTTTAGCGAAGCCGTAATATAAAATTCAAAAACTTTTTTATTTAAAGATGCGTCATTGCATGCCGAAGGCTGTATTACGAATTTAATGTCAGGCGATATGCCTGAAACAAGCATGACCGCTTTTTTAAATTCTTCGGATGTTGTCGATTTTGTTATTACGGTTTTGATGAAAGTTTTTTTAAATGACAATTTTAAAAAATTTCTGTGCTGCGCAAATAAGTCTTTTCCGCATGCTGATTTAAACTTTATATCCATTGCCACAGTATCGCATAAATCTTTTATTTTATTTAATTGTTTGGGAAGACTGCCGTTAGTTTCCAGATAAATGCAGAATTTTTCTTTTTTTAATTGTTTTGCCAGTTCAATTATATAATCTGCATACAACAAAGGCTCTCCTCCTGTAAAAGAAACAGAAGGTGCTTTTGAATAAAAAAATTTTTTATTTTGTCTGTAGGTATCGCATATTAAAGAGTATAATGACTGTTGGGAGTAGTATTTCGTTCCGCTGTTTATTTTCAGAGAATTTTTAGTATCACAGTAACTGCATTTAAGATTACAGCCTGAAAATCTCACAAAAATCTGCGGCATGCCGGCAAAAATACCTTCTCCCTGATAAGAAAAGAAGACTTCGTCAACGGGAGCCGTTTTAAAATTATTGAAGAGCAGGGTCATCTCTCCCGACCTCTTCAAAGCCCTTTGCTCTCAATTTGCATGAGTCGCATATACCGCACGGTTTTTTTGTCCCGCTGTAACAAGTCCATGTTTTTTCATACGGGACTTTAAGTTTCATTCCCATTTTAATGATCTGGGCTTTTGAGAAATGTTCTATAGGGGCATGAATTGTTATTTTATTTTTTAAAGCTTTTGTTACGCTTTGCATAGCATGTAAATATTGCCCGGTGCAGTCAGGATAAGATGAAAAATCAACGGCGTTGATTCCAAGAAAAATAGCATCTGCTTTTATTGTTTCGGCATAAGAAATCGCATAAGAAAGAAATATTGTGTTTCTGCCCGGTACATATGTAGGGGGAACAAAGCCTTTTTTTATTATTTTATGATTCGGGATATTAACTGTTTTATCGGTTAATGCGCTTTTGTCCCATGGAAGTTTTATGCGTACCGTTTGTGAAACCAAACCGAGACTTTTTGCTATTTTTGCGGCGTTTTTAACTTCTTTTTTATGTTTTTGTCCGTAATCAAATATCAGACAATGACAGTCATATTTTTTTGACATTGCATAATATAAAACAGTAGTCGAATCAAGCCCGCCTGAAAATAAAATTACAGCTTTCTTTTTCATAGTTTCACCGTTACAGAAGAATTTTCGCTTTCCCATACCTCAACTTCGTTTACTTTTGCGTTTTCGGTTTCAAAATTTTGCATTTGTGAGAAAATATATGAAGCTATATTTTCCGCCGTAGGATTTATTTTATTAAAAGGGGGAGTGTCGTTTAAAAATTTATGATCTAAACTTAAAATGACAGTGTCCAGATATTTTTTCATGTCGGTAAAATCTATCAGCATCCCGCAGTTATCCAGCTTGGTACCTGCAAAGCACACTCTTACTTTCCAGTTATGACCGTGAAGATTTTCACATTTCCCCTTGTATTCTCTCAAAGCATGCGCCGAAGAAAAAAATTTTATTACGGAAAGTTTGTATTTCATTTTAAATCTCCACTTTGGTTACGTTAATAATTTTTTTGTTAAAAAATTTACTGCCTAATTTTTGAAATTTTTCAGGGCTGTCGCTGACAAAAAATGCAAGAGATCCTTTCCCTGTGCTGTTTGTAAGATTTTGTTCTTTTAAAAGTTTTTGAACTTCGAACGCTACGGCAGTAGCTGAATCTATAATGCTTATTTTTTTTCCGACTACTTTTTGTATAGTGTTTTTTAAAAGAGGATAATGCGTACAGCCGAGAATAACGGTATCAATATCTTTATTTACTATATCATTGAGATAAATTTTTATTATTTGTTCGGTTACTTTGTTGTCAAGCCAGCCTTCTTCGACAAGAGGAACAAACAACGGGCATGCCCGTGAAAAACATTTTATCTTTTTGTCATGTTTTTTAATTTCTTTTGCGTACGCGTCGCTTTTAATTGTTCCTTCAGTTCCGATAACCGCTATTTTTTTATTTTTCGTATTTTCCGCCGCCATAACTGAACCTGCTTCTATTACTCCTATTACCGGAACTTTTATATATTTTTTCAGCGTTTCAAGACTGAAAGCGGAAGCGGTATTGCACGCTACGACAATAAGTTTTACATTATGCCTGACCAAAAATTTTGATATTCCGAGCGCAAAATTCGTTACGACTTTTTTTGACTTAGAACCGTAAGGGACATGAGCCGTATCTCCAAAATATATAATGTTTTCTTTAGGCATAAGCTTTGTAATTGCGGACATAACAGTAAGCCCGCCCAAACCTGAATCGAAAATGCCTATAGCCGCTTTATTTTTTAGAGACTTGTTTTGTTTTTCTTGCATAATATTTTTTAACACCTTCGTATATTGAATCAGCTATGGAACTCTGAAAACTTTTAGTTTGTAGTTTGGTTTCTTCAGAATAATTGCTTAAGTATGCGCATTCAACTAAAACGGCCGGCATCTGCGACCCTCTGAGAACGCAGAAATTGGCTTGTTTTATTCCTCTTGTAGGACTCTTAAGTCTTCCCGAGGTTTCGCATATTATAAAACTGCAAAGTTCCGATGATTCGTTAATATATTCATTTACTACCATTGACCACAGCATTTTCTGAAGTACGGATTTTTGTTTATCCGATTTATCTTCCAATGCCAATACCGAGTTTTCTAAAATTTCGGTTGATATGGCTTCGGTATCTGAAGCATTTTCGGATAAGAAATATATTTCGAACCCTTCTACGCTTCTCTTAAAGTTTGCGTTACAGTGAACCGATATAAAAAGATCGGCTTTTTGTTTGTTTGCGATATTTGTTCTCTCTACAAGAGGAATAAACGTATCGTCGTCTCTAGTTAATATTACTTTGTAATCTTTATCATTGTCAAAAATTTTCTTTAAAGTCAAAACTATCTCTAAATTGAGATCTTTTTCTTTTGTGCCGTTAGGACCTATTGCGCCTGTATCATGTCCGCCGTGTCCGGCATCTAAAACTATAATTTTTGCATTTTTTGATTTCTCTGCAGAAGGAGCAATATCTTTAAACGTGGATGTGTCGTCTTCAAGAGTGTAACTGTCATCGATTATTTCATTTTCGGAGACGCTTACAATTTTTACTTTTGACAGTGCTTCAGAGTCATTTTCCGCTTCTTCCGGAACAGGTTTGTCAAATATTTCAGAATCGTTTGATATTATTCTTTCGTCCGGAACAGGAGGCTCTGCGGACGATTTTCGGCTGATTTCGTCGGCTGTCTGCTCTGTTTTTGAGATATTTTTGCTTATATCTTTGCCGGCGGAAGAAACAGTGTCAGGCAATACTATTTCGCAAGGTTTTGACATATCCACAGGAGAAGAATGCTCAATATTAATTACAAGCTGCAGAGGCGTTTTGTTTTTTTTGCTTTTTACAAATTTAGGCTTTTGCGCCAGGTTTATCGTAAAAACCGCTTCTCTGCCGACAGTTTCGTATTCAATGTCTTTTATGGCTCCGTTATTTGCCACAACGCTGTTTTTTACTATTTTTCCTCTTTGAAAAGCGACAATTATTGACTTTTTCCCTTTCTTAATCGTATAGGTTAAATTTTCGTCAAGTTCTATTACTATTTCAGTGTTGTTTTCTTTCGTATAATACCTTACAGCCGATATGTTTGATTTGGAAGAGATAACCAGTATTCTGGCTTTAGAGTCAAAAGAAGCCTCGCATTCCAGAAGTTCCGAGAATTTTTTTGACAAAACCAACTCAACAGGGACATATACTTCTTTTTTTATCTGAAGAGTCGGAATGTTGAGCTTTTCTTTATCTTTTCCGAATATTACTTTTTTTGAATTTACGAAAATATCTATTGATGTATTTTTAAGTTTCATTGAAACTTTGCCGCTGACCGACTGCCAGTCTAATCTTGCGTCAAAAAGAGCGGCAAGTTCTTTTAATGACAAGAAATTGCTGTCATAACTTTTATATAGATGCATGCCGTCGCAGCTCTTGCCGTCAAAAACAACGTTTAATTTTTGACTTTCAACGCTTGTTGAGCCGGCTTTTTTACCGCTGGCAAAAGATAATCCGAAACAAGTACAAACGATTAAAAAAATTAATAATATTTTTTTCATTTTCTTCTCTTAATTATACAAAATATTTTTATAAAAAATTAAAACTTCATCGTGATTTCTGTTTTAACGAAAGTTGCATTATCCAATTGGTTTGTGTTATAAAAATCGCCCGCTTTAAAATATTCAGCGTATATTAAGGCTTTTGTGTTTTTGTTAAACTGATAAAACAAACCAGCAAGAGTTAAATGTCCTCTTGTTTTCCCTGTCCCGAAAAGCGAGCCGGCGACGTTTTCGTTTGCATAAAGAAGGTTATAACTTGCCGACAAACAAAATTTCGAAGTTAAATCAAGTTTGTATTCAATATTATACATCTGTAAATTTGTCCAATAACCGAAGTCTCCGGTTTCCGGGATATATAATGTGCCGAGCAAATCGGAATTTATAAACATTCCTCTGCCGAAAAGATCGTTCCAGCCTTCATTTCCGGAAGTATTCTGCTTATCTCCGGAAAGATATATGTATCCAAACGTTATTTTATCATTAAATAAAATTTTTTGTTTGTCTATGAACGCATATCCTGCAAAAGCGTTTGCGCTGTTTGATTGTTTTTCTCTTATTTGGGAAGCAAGCTGCCCTCTGACAGTAAGCGTATCGCTGTTATATTTTACATAACTTCCGAAAGTGTTAAGTTGTTCGTAAATCTTGTTATTTTCGCTTTTAAAAATATAATACGGCTCAATGTAGAGTCTTTCTGACAAATTGCTTTTGCCGAAAAGCATTACGGCTTTTTCATTTTGTAAGTTTAGCCTTGTCTTAGGATCATTTTGATTGAATACAGGCAAATACTGGTCGTATTCGGTTCCTAAATGTCCGATTAAATCTACGGTAAAGTCTTTTGCTTTAAAACTGAATTTTGCGGCGTTGAAATAAATCGTTCTTGATCCGTCTCCGGGAGTGCCGTCTGAAACCAAAAAGTTTTCGCCGTAATTAAGGTTTTGTCTTCCGATTCTTAGAGTCAAAGAATTGTCAAAGAGATTTTGCGCTTCAAAGTAAAGACTTTCAAATATAAACTCATTTATTTTGTAATCATCGTCCGCATTTTTTGTGTTGTAGAAGAAAACTCTGTTTTCATTTAAGAGTTTTATATATGCCGAATAAGTTTCATTTAACTGAGTGTTTAATCCCAAAGATGTTCTTATTCTTATATAGTTGCTGTTGAACTTATCGTAATTGTCCTGCATATCCAAAATAACATGTCTTATTCTTATATTTAAATCCGGAGTAAAAACAGCGGTGTTTGCGTTTGCAAAAGGGACATAAGATAAACATAATAAGAGTATAAACAGTATTTTTTTCATAACAGGGTATATTATACATTATAATGACATTGTTTTTAAAATATTTTATTTCTCCGGAATATATTGTAAAAATAGAAAATCCAAACCTGAATTTAATGCCTAAGCTTCAAATAAGGTTTGGATTTCTGTTTGTTTAAATATCAAAATTTAGTAGTTGTCTGCCGCTACTTCCTGATAAGCTTTGGGATGCGCGCATGCAGGGCATGTATCTACCGCTTCTTTTGACTCGTAAACGTATCCGCAGTTTCTGCATCTCCATTTTACTGTGCCGTCTTTTGAAAAAACTTTTTCATTTTTAACATTTGCCGCTAATGCTCTGTATCTTCTTTCATGCTCGGCTTCAACGGTTGAGATAAATTTAAAAACTGAAGCTATTTCTTCAAATCCTTCACTTTCGGCTGTCTTTGCAAATTCAGGATAAAGAACGGTATGTTCTTCATTTTCACCGGCTGCCGCCGCTAAGAGATTTTCAAGCGTAGTTCCGATTTTACCTGCAGGATACGTTGCGGTAATTTCCAAATCTCCGCCTTCTAAAAATTTAAAAAATCTTTTGGCATGTTCTTTTTCGTTATCTGCAGTTTCTGTAAATATAGCCGCTATTTGTTCAAATCCTTCTTTTTTTGCAGCAGAGGCAAAATATGTGTATCTGTTTCTTGCCTGAGATTCTCCCGCAAAAGATTTGAGCAGATTTTGTTCTGTTTTTGTTCCTTTTAAACTTTTCATTTTTTCTCCTTCTGTTTTAACGTATAAACCAACCAGGTTTTGTTCCGTTTTCCAAAACAGCAATTTTATATTTTTCTTTTGTGCTTATCGTATTGAAACTGTACCGCCGGAATAGGGCTTTTGTTCAAAACGAAAATATTTATGTGTTCCTTAAAGTTCTGACAGCCAGCTTCCATGGATATTACAGAGCGCTACTACAGATATTTTTTTATTTTCAATATTTGTTACGCATATTGCTCCGACAGGATTTAAACTCGGCGTTAAAGACGTATATCCTATAAAATTTTTATCTGCGTAAAAAACAATCCTGAGGATTGAATGTTCAGGCGTCATAGGATGCGTAATTTCTCCGATTTTTGCCCTTATTTCATGACAAGGCTGCTGCCCGCAGCAGTTTTTTGTTTCAACCGTTATAAACGGAAGATGTTTCTTTTCGCTTTCTCCTGCTGTTACTATATCTGTTTTTGTTTTGAGACCGTCTTCTTTTAAATTAAAAACTTTTGAAGGTGCTCCGCAAACAGGACATTTTTCAGGCGCCGTATCCTGTAAATGTACATAACCGCATACTGAACATACTAATGCTTTCATAATGAAACCTCCTGTAAATATACTATCTGAAAAAGTGAATGCCGACATGTATGCAAATAGCCGTTAAAGCTATTCCTGCAAATATTTTATGCAGTTTGAATTTTCGAGTTGCCGCAAAAAAAACCGCTAAAATACAGCAGATAAATCCTGTTAATCCTGCTAATTCAAAAAGATTCATTTTGCCTCTTTGTTATTTTAACTTTTGAGCAAATAACACGGCAGTATCATAACACTTCTGCAGTTCTTCTTTGTTCGGTTTAAATTTTGCTTCAAGACAAGCAAAAACTTCAACTCCGAAAGATTTTAATTCTTCGGCAATTTCTTTTACTGCTCCGCCGCCCCATCCGTATGAACCAAAAGCAATTGCAGTTCTGTTCTTTGGCTTCATTCCTTTTAAGAAATGAAGAAAACCTGCTATATATGCAAGCATTTCATTGTCATGCGTTGAAGAACCGATAACAAACGCTTTCGCATCAAGCATTTCATAAGCGAGTTCTGAAAAATCTGTCGAAGCTATATCAAATAATTTTACTTCTATTCCCTGAGAAGAAAGTCCGCCGGCAATTTCTCTGGCCATTTTTTCTGTAGAACCCCACATCGTTTCGTAAACTATTACGGCTTTATTTGTCGTGGTATTTTTTGCCCATGACAGATATTGTTCGATTATTTTTAGGGGTTCTTTTCTCCATATCATTCCATGACTCGGAGCAATTATTTCTATATCCAAGTTCATTTTTATGATATCGTTAAGTTTTCTTTCTATTATGCTGCCGAGCGGCCACAATATATTTGCATAATACTTTTTTGTTTCTTTTGTTAAATCGCCATTGTTTATTTCATCGGCAAAAATTTTATTTGACGAAACGTGCTGCCCAAACGCGTCATTTGAAAACAAAACCTTTTTTTCAGGGCAGTATGTAATCATACTGTCAGGCCAGTGAATCATAGGGACTTCTACAAAAGTCAAAGAAGTTTCACCTAGATTTATTGAATCTCCGGTCTTAACAATATTGATTTCTATATCAATGTTGTAATATTTATGCAATCCTTCTTTTAATTTGGCGGTACCGTAAAATTTTGCATTTTTACAGACTTTTGCAATATATTCTATTGCGCCTGAATGGTCCGGCTCAAGATGATTTAATATAACATGGTTAATCTTTTCAGGATCAGTTATTTTAGTAATATTATTTATAAATTCTTCTTCAAAATTTTTATGGACAACATCTATTAAAGCAGTCTCTTTATCGCAGACAAGATAAGAATTATACGTTGCGCCGTTTTTTGTAATGAAAGTATTACCGTGAAAATTTCTTACATTCCAGTCAACTACGCCTACCGCATAAACGTTACCGGTTACAATATTACTCATTTATTTACACCCGCCCTTTGTGTTTATGCCTGCGCATTGAGGGCATTTATCCAAATGTTTTTCATACATTATCCCGCAATCGCCGCATTTGACAAACTCAACGGTGCATGGAGAACAGAACTCAGGTTCGAGACAGGAATTCTGCAGCTCGCTTTCACAAAATCCGCATTTACATTTTTTTATATTTTCCATTACACACCCTTTTTTTTATAATCTTCTATCGCTTTATGAAGCGCATCAGCTCCGAGATTTGAACAGTGCATCTTATTAGGAGGAAGACCTCCCAACTCTTTTGCGACAGCGGCATTTGTTATTTCCAAAGCCTCTTCAAGAGTTTTGCCGAGCGCCATTTCTGAAACCATTGAAGATACGGCTATGGCGGCTCCGCATCCGAAAGTTTTAAATTTCACGTCTTCTATTTTGTTGTCTTTTACTTTGATATAAAACTTCATCATATCGCCGCATACAGGATTTCCTACTTCTCCTACTCCGTCAGCATCCTTTATTTCTCCGACATTTCTCGGGTTTGCAAAATGATCCATTACTTTTTCTGAATAAAACGCCATACTGCCTCCATAAATTTATATCAAATATTGTCACAATGCTCGTGGTCATGGTCGTCGTAATTTGTGCCCGGACCCGCTTTCATCCTGCTGCCTGTTTTAATGAAATGGTCATATAACGGCGACATGCTTCTTAATCTTTCGACTATTTTAGGAAATTCTTCTATAACGTAATCTATTTCTTCCGCAGTATTAAACTTTGACAGTGTAAATACTATAGAACCCTGTCCGACTGCGGTATCAACATCAAGCGCCGTCAAAACATGCGACATTTTTAACGATTTCGAAGCGCACGAAGAACCGCTTGCTGCCATTATTCCTTTGGCGTCCAACATCAGAAACAGCGCTTCTCCCTCAACAAATTCAATGGAAAAATTAACATTGTTTGGGAGTCTGGCAGATACTGAACCGTTAAGATAAATGTGCTGAATTTTCTCTTTTAATCCGTGTATTAATTTATCTCTTAAAACTTTTATGTATTCATAGTTTTTCTGCATTTCTGACATTGCAATATCACAGGCTATTCCGAACCCTGCAATAGCGGGCACGTTTTCAGTTCCGGCTCTTTTTGAGAATTCCTGGACTCCTCCGTCTATCTGTGTTTTTATTGCAGTCCCTTTTTTAACGTAAAGAGCGGCTGCTCCTTTAGGACCGTATATCACCGAGCTTGCCAAGGTAAGCAAATCAACGTTTAAAGAAGAGACGTCTACAGGAATTATGCCTGCCGTGCATACTGCATCAACATGTAATGCAATTTTTTTCTCTTTAACAATCTTAGATATTGCCTGCATATTCTGTATAACGCCTATTTCCGTATTTGCATGCTGTATCGAAACAAGAATAGTATCCTGTCTTATAGACTTTTCCAATTCTTCAAGCTTTACAAAACCTTCTTTATCAACGGGGAGATATGTTATTTCAAAACCTTCGGCAGATAATGATTTTACAGAATTTAATACTGAAAAATGTTCGATTGAAGAGACAATAATATGTTTTCCTTTTTTTGAATTTGCATAAGCAAAACCTTTTATTGCCAAGTTATTTGACTCAGATCCGCAGGATGTAAAAATTATTTCACTGCTTTGGGCATTAATTAATTTTGCGACCGAAACTCTGGCCTGTTCGACGGCATCTTTTGATATTTGCCCTAAAGAGTAAATACTTTGCGGGTTCCCGTAATTTTCTTTTAAATACGGGAGCATTGCGTCAAAAACAATGTCGTCCATTTTTGTATTAGACTGGTTGTCTAAATAGATTTGTTTCATGGAATTATGCTCTCTCAAAAGAATCTTTGCCTACTCCGCAGGTAGGGCATACCCAGTCTTCAGGAATTTGTTCAAAAGGCGTTCCCGGCTGTATTCCGGAATCAGGATCTCCTATCGCAGGATCGTAAACATAACCGCATACTGTACATACAAATTTATCCATAAAAGCCTCCTATTTTTTACATTCTTTACATATGCCTGTAAAATAGGCATATACGTTATTTATTTTATGCTCGTTAATTTCTTTTTTATTAAAATTTTGGCATAGTACTTCTATATCATAAATTTTACCGCATTTTTCACATACGAAATGATGATGTGTGTCAACTGTGCCGTCATATCTTATTTCATCTTGTCCTAAAAATTTTACTGACTTTATAAGGTTTGTTTTAGTTAAAGATTTAACCGTATTATATACGGTTGTTTTCGATATGCACGGAGATAATGTAAGCATATATCTGTATATCATATCGGCAGTAGGATGCTCTTTTCTTGATATGATATATTCAAGAATTTTTTCTCTCTGAAAAGTTGACTTAAGTGATGCTTTTTTTAATTTATTTGTAATCATTACAATTTGGTATTATATACAAATTAAATAAATATGTCAACTGCTTTGTTAATAAAAATATCAGAAAAACTGTTAATCCGAGAGAACGATTTTATATTAAATAATAGGAATATCGCCTTAAAGCTAAGCCAGTCTTGTTATTATTTCGTCGAGATTGGCTCCTGTAGGAACCATAGGCAAAACATTCTCTTCTATATCCGTCATAAAATCTATAAGATAAAAGCCTTTATGGGCTAAAGCCGTTTTTATTGCGCTTTCTACGTCTTTGGCTTTTGTAACTCTTTTTGCCGTTCCGCCGTAAGCTTCAACCAATTTTACAAAATCAGGAACATATACAGGACATTTATCGCTCGGAGTATTGCATAAAGCAGGGCAATTTTTAGTTTTTCTTAAACATGTGTTTGAATATCTTTTGCCGTAGAACATTTCCTGCCATTGTCTTACCATGCCGAGGAACTGATTATTTAATACGAATATTTTAATGTCTACTCCGTATAAAGATGCCGTTGTAAGTTCCTGAATATTCATCTGAAAAGATCCGTCTCCGGCAATAACGATAACATCTTTGTCGGGATTTCCTATTTTTGCCCCTATACCCGCAGGAAATCCGAAACCCATAGTTCCGAGACCTCCGGAAGTTATGAAATGTCTTGGTTTTGTCGTTTTATAATATTGCGCAGCCCACATCTGATGTTGGCCGACTTCCGTACTTATAATAGCTTCGCCTTTTGTTATTTCGGATATTTTTTCAAGTATAAATTGCGGTTTTAATCCTTTAGTACCGTCATAAGTTAAAGGAACTTCTTTTTTCCATGCCGCTATTTGGGCAAGCCATTTTTTATTTTCTTTAGAGTTTACGGTTTTAATAATTTCGGTTAAAATACTTTTAGCGTCTCCTACTACAGGTATATCGACTTTAACAATTTTCGATATTGACGTAGGGTCTATGTCTATATGAATAATTGAAGCGTTAGGAGCAAAACCGCAGACTTTTCCTGTACATCTGTCGTCAAATCTTGCGCCTACGCAGATTATCAGGTCACTGTTTTGAACGGCTTTATTTGCCCAATATGTTCCGTGCATACCAAGCATTCCGAGATTGAGTTTTTCCTGTCCGTGAAATGCTCCGATTGAAAGCAGAGTGGAAGTTACGGGAATATCTGTTTTTTTAGACAGAACTTCAATTTCATCTTCAGCGCCTGAGCTTATGACTCCGCCTCCGATGTATAATACGGGACTTTTGCTTTTATTTATTGCATCTACGGCTTTTTTTATCTGTCCCGGATGTCCGTTGAATTTCGGCTGGTATGAAGTTATATGAACTAAGTCTTTCCATATAAATTCACAGCTTGCTCTCTGAACGTCTACAGGAATATCAACAAGAACCGGTCCGGGTCTGCCGCTTTTTGCTATATAAAAAGCCTGTCTTATTATAGTCGTAAGTTCTTTTACGTCTTTAACTAAAAAATTATGTTTTGTAACCGGTCTTGTAATGCCGGTAATATCTGCTTCCTGAAAAGCATCGTTGCCGATGAGTGTAGTTGCAACCTGTCCGGTAAAAGCAACAACAGGAACCGAATCCATATATGCCGTTGCAAGTCCCGTTACTATATTTGTTGCGCCCGGTCCAGAAGTCGCAAGGCATACTCCGACTTTGCCTGTGGATCTTGCAAATCCGTCCGCCATATGGGATGCGCCTTGTTCGTGTCTTGTGAGAACAAATTTTAACTTTGAACCGTGGATTTTATCAAAAATAGGGAGCAGGGCTCCGCCAGGCATTCCAAAGACTACCTCAACGTTTTCTTTTAATAAACTTTCTACAAATATTTCTGCACCTGTTTTGATCATTTTTATATCTCACTGTTTTCATGTTTATCAGAATATTTTACAATTCTGCTGTATACTATATTATTATAACAAAAAAATATATAAAAAAAAATCTCCATCCGTATTAAAAGATGGAGATTTTTTTCTGTAAAATATTGCAACAGGATGCTATATCGCTTTTTCTCCTTCTTCTCCTGTTCTGATTCTAATGACTCTTTCTACCGGATAGACGAAAATCTTGCCGTCTCCTATTTCTCCGCTTCTAGTTATTTTTATTATAACGTTTATAACTTTATCTACCATCTCATCCTGTACGATAACGTCAATCTTTGCTTTAACTACAAATTGAACGCAGTATTCCTTGCTTCTGTAAATTTCTTTATGCCCGCCCTGTTTTCCAAAACCTTCAACATTGGATTTTGTAAGACCGTTAACGCCTATTTCTTTCAGAGCATTTTTAACGTCTTCTACCATGTATGGTTTTATTATTGCGCTTACTTTTTTCATTTTATCCTCCTTCGTTTATATTATAACTAAAATCTATATCCGCTTTCTCCGTGCTGCGACAAATCAAGTCCCTGAAGTTCTTCTTTGTCTTCAACTCTCAATCCGAAAACTTTATCTACTATCTTCAACAGTATGAAAGAAACTACAAAAGAATAAGTTATTGAAGCCAATGCGCTGAGAGCCTGAATTTTGAATAATCCGAAACTTGCGTCCGCACCTGCAGGGTTTACAAGAGTGGTAGCAAAAACACCGGTCAAAAGTGCTCCTACAAGTCCGCCTACTCCGTGGACGCCTACGACATCGAGAGAATCGTCATATCCGAATTTTTCTTTCATGTTAACCGCAAAGTAACATATAAGTCCGCCTGCTATACCTATAAACATTGCAGATATAGGAGTTACGAAGCCGGAACCGGGTGTTATTGCGACAAGACCGGCTACCGCCCCAGACAAAGCACCCAAAACCGTAGGTTTGCCTCTGTGCATCCATTCAGCAAACATCCATGCCAGCACTGCGCTTCCTGCACCTATGTGTGTTGCAACAAAAGCTGATGCCGACAATTGCCCTGCCGACAAAGCGCTTCCTGCATTGAATCCGAACCAGCCGAACCACAAAAGAGCCGTACCGAGCAGCGTAAGAGGCAAACTGTGAGGAGGCATATTTTCTCTTCTGTAACCTCTTCTTGTTCCTACAATCAATATTGCCGCAAGAGCCGACGTACCTGAAGCTATATGAACTACAAGACCGCCTGCAAAATCCAATCCTCCGAGATTTCTTATCCATCCGCCTACACCCCATACCCAGTGCGCCAGAGGGCAATAAACGATCGTAAGCCACAGAACAAGGAATATAAGATAAGATTTAAATTTAAATCTTTCCGCAAAAGCGCCGGTTATCAAAGCAGGCGTCAAAATTGCAAACATCATTTGGAATATCATAAAAAGCTGGTGGGGGATAGTTGCGGAATAGTCCGGATTAGGGTCAAGTCCGACTCCCTTTAGAAAAGACCATTTTAAGCTTCCTATAATATGTCCTACGTCAGGGCCGAATGCAAGGCTGTATCCGTAGACAAGCCATATTATCGTGATTACTCCCAGTGCGACAAAGCTTTGCATCATTGTACCCAAAATATTTTTTCTTCTTACCATGCCCCCGTAAAACAAAGCAAGCCCCGGAGTCATCAACATAACCAATGCCGCACAAACAAGCATAAATGCAGTATCTCCGGTATCTACTTTCGGAGCTGCAGGTTCTTCGGCGACAGCTGCAGCCGGAACAGCCTGAACAGAATCTGTCGTTACTGCAACTGCTTCCTGCGTCACCGCCATTTCCTCTGCTTGTACGATGTTAAACGCAAACAGAGAAACAAAACAAAACAACAGTGTAAAAAATACCTTTTTCATTTTAGCCTCCTATTTTATTAATTTTAAAATGTAACCGTCAGCATAAGCCCTGCTTCAGAATCTTTTCCTTCGTCAATATTTGATTTAAACTGGGCTCTTACCAAAACATTGTCATACAGATAAGAACCTACTACGCCGCTGAGATATCTGTTGATTTCTTTAGGCTGTGTATAAGGTTCAACGTAATCAAGTCTTGAACCGACATATAATTTCTTTGCAGAAAGAAGATTTACCGTAACCTGTGAATAAAATCCTATTCTGTTTATAGATTCTGTCCCTGTACCGGGCGTAAATTCTGTTTCCCTGTTTGCAAAAATAACTTCCGTTCTGAAATCAAGCAAATCGTTTTGGAACTTTACGTCAGGACCAAAATAAGATACGGTATCATCGTTTGTGGCGTAATCAGGACCTTTTGAAATTAATCCGTTTGCTCCGACAGTTAAATGCCCTATGGTTTTGCTTACTCTGGCGTAATAAGATTTTCCGTTGATAGTGTTATCTGTAGGGATATTCATATAAGCCGCATTTACGTCGACTGCGGAATTTCTTAAGGCGATTCCTATCCCGTCGCCTCTCAACACATAACCTCCGAAATAAGAAAGCGACATTGCAGGCAGCATTGCAAATTTTTCATCTATTATGGATATTGGATTTTGATATCCGTAATTGATAATCTCTCTACCTGCGTGTATGCTTAAAACGTCGTTTACGGCATAAGATAAGAAAGCTGTGTCAACCAAGATGGTTGTTTCATAATTGTTTTGGTCATTATTATAAGCTCTGTTGTTTACAACCATGGACAAGTAAACCGTCATGTCTTTTTGAATCTGTTTTTCCGCATAAAACTGCATGTAAGAAAAATTAAGTTTTGAATCCGTTGATCTTTCTTCCGATTTAAAAGATGCAAATGTTGTGAGGTCTCCGCTGAACTTCCATCCGGATAATACGCTTGCTACCGATGCTGCCGAAAGTTCTTCGGCTTTTACGATTGATGATGATGTGACAGTTAAAAGTAATGCTGCAAAAACTGCAAATAAAAATCTTTTTTTCATTTTGAATCTCCTTTAATAAAATTTAACAAACGAAACAAAAAATCGGTAAAATACCTCCTTTATTTTTTGCCTCTTTGCAAAATTATTTAAAGCAGTTGTGAAAAAACAAATATAAAAAAAGCAGCCCAAAAGATACGAAAATCTCTTGGGCTGCTTTGTCCAGTTTTATTTATTTGTAGTTATAAAGAACTTAAGCGTTTAATTTATTTTTATCTATTTTTGACGGATATTTGCCGTCGAAACAGGCACAGCAAAAATTATTAGGTTTGCCGTTGCCGCACGCTTTTTTCATATTGTTTATGTCAAGGAATGTCAAACTGTCGACATTCAAAAACTCTTTTATTTCTTCAACAGATTTTACGGCTGCTATCAGCTTGCTTTTAATCGGAGTATCTATACCGTAAAAACACGGAGATATTACCGCAGGAGACGATAACGCCAAATGTATTTCTTTTGCGCCTGCATTTCTTAAAGTTGAAACTATTTTCTGTGCAGTCGTCCCTCTTACAAGCGAATCATCTATAAGAACTATTCTTTTCCCGTTGATAACATCTTTTATCGGGAATAATTTCAATTTTGCCGTAATTTCTCTCATTTTTTGAGACGGTTTTATAAAACTTCTTCCTACATAATGGTTTCTTATGAAACCTATCTGTAAATCTATTCCGGAATATTGAGAAAACCCCTGAGCCGAAAATAATCCGGTGTCCGGTACCGGAACGACAACATCGGCTTTTATATGCTTCATTTGCTGCGCCAGATACCTGCCCATATCAACTCTGGCATCTTTTATATTTCTTCCGCAGAGTATGCTGTCCGGTCTTGAAAAATATACCTGTTCAAAGATACACAATTTTTCTTTAACTTTTTTTGTAAATTGCAGGGACTCTGTTATTTTCCCGTTTTCAATTACTATAATCTCTCCGGGCTTAATATCTCTTATAAATTTGCCGCCTATAGCGTCTATTGCGCTTGTTTCGGATGCAAGGATATACGAGTTATCTATTTTGCCGAGAGCCAAAGGCCTGAAGCCGAAGGAATCTCTTACTCCTATCAATTTATTTCCGTGGATAAATACCAAGGAAAATGCGCCTTCAAGACTTTGAACTGATTTTTTGATAATCTGACCTGTCGTTTTTCCTGTATTTTCGGCAATTAAATGAGCAACTATTTCCGTATCAGACGTATGATTGAAAATAGAACCGCTTTTAGCAAGTCTGTTTTTTATCTTTTCAAAATTTGTAATATTTCCGTTATGCGCTACTGCAATATTTCCGTGAATGCAGTTATATACAAACGGCTGGGCGTTTAGTAAAGAACTTTCAGAATGCGTACTGTATCTGACATGCCCTATTGCCACTTTACCTGATAAATTGTTTAAAACCTTTTCTTTAAAGATCTGGGATACCAACCCCATAGCTTTATGTGTGTTATATGTATTGCCGTCGCCGTTTGCTGTTATACCGGCAGACTCTTCGCCTCTGTGCTGCAGGGTAATTAAACCTGCAAAAGCTAAGGTTGCGGAATCAACATTATTTTCTATTGCAAATATCCCACACATATCTTCTCCTTGAAAAGTTAAGATGTCCAGAAGGTACGTGATACTCTCCTGGACATCTTTGTCCATATTGTCTATTTTAAATTTTAAGAACGATACCGCTTAAATACTGCTAAATACTAATAATTTATTAAATACTCGTCAATTTCCCACTGGTGAACTTTTGTTCTGTAAGCGTCCCATTCGTTAATCTTAGCTTCGGTATACAGTTCAAAAGCATGATCTCCGAGAGTTTTCTTCATAAGATCGCTCTTCTGCATAGCCTGAACAGCGTTAATCAAATTATGAGGCAAACTTTCGATTCCTGCCTTGTCTTTTTCATCCTGGGTCATTTTAAATATGTTTCTGTCCGTTGACTGGCTTACTTTTAAGTTATTCTTAATACCGTCAAGTCCTGCTGCCAAACATGCCGCTAAAACAAAGTAAGGATTTGATGAAGGATCCGGGCAGCGGAGTTCTATTCTTGTTGATGCGCCTCTTGCTGCAGGTATTCTTATAAGAGGACTTCTGTTGCTTGCCGACCATGCTATGTAAACAGGGGCTTCATATCCAGGAACCAATCTCTTATATGAATTGACCAAAGGATTTGTAATAGCAGACATAGCTTTTATATGCTTCATAAGACCGGCTATATAGCTGTAAGCTTCTCCTGACAGCTGCAATTTATCTTTTTCGTCATAAAAAGCATTTTTGCCGTTTTTAAATAATGACTGGTTTGTATGCATACCGGAACCGTTTATACCAAATATCGGCTTCGGCATAAATGTAGCATGCAGTCCGTGTTTTTGAGCTATTGATTTAACAACAAGCTTAAATGTGTTGATGTTGTCGGCAGTTTTTAAAGCATCGCCGTATTTGAAGTCTATTTCGTGCTGTCCTCTGGCAACTTCGTGGTGTGAAGCTTCTATTTCAAAACCCATTGCTTCAAGCGTTAAGCACATATCTCTTCTTGCGCTTTCGCCTAAATCTATAGGAGCTAAATCAAAATATCCCGCGTCATCGTGGGTCTGTGTAGTAGGCTTTCCTTTTTCATCCGTAAGGAATAAGAAAAATTCCAACTCTGGACCTACGTTAAACGTATATCCTAGATCTGCAGCATCTTTTAGGTTTCTTTTCAAAATATTTCTAGGACATCCCGCAAAAGGCTTTCCGTCCGGAGTATAAACGTCGCAGATAAGTCTTGCAACTTTTCCGTCCTGAGGTCTCCAAGGGAAAATTACGAATGTGTCAGGATCCGGATAAAGGTACATATCACTTTCTTCAATTCTTGTAAAACCTTCAATTGTAGAACCGTCAAACATACATTTGTTATCCATTGCTTTTTCGATTTGGCTTGCAGTAATAGCAACATTCTTAAGCATACCGAAAATATCTGTAAATTGTAAACGGATAAATTTTACGTCTTCTTCTTTGACCATCCTGATAATATCTTCTTTTGTGTAACCCATAATAAAGATACCTCCATTTTTTTAATTTCGTTCTTTTAAAAACAAAAATGCTTAAAAGATTTCATCATAACCTTTTAAGCACCTTTGCCCAAATCACTATATTTAATTTGTAATAATTCTACAACAAAAAATTTTGTTTGTCAAGTACTTTATCAGCGTGCATGTTTAAAGCAAAAGAATTTGTGTTTTTTTAAAAATTCCAAATATCGGGAAGTATCAGTATAAATTATGAAAAATTGAAAATGCTTTCCGTTTTTGCAATAATATCGCAATCATGGGACAGATAAACCAGGTTCATTTGGCAAAATTTTTCTGCGGTTTAATTTTTAATTCTTCCGTTAATACGGAAGAAGTTTATAAATTGATTGAAGATAAATTCAATATTAAAATCGACATAAAGAGCGAAATCATAGATTTTTCGTTTACGCAGTATTATAATCCCGAAATGGGCGAAAATCTTAAAAGACAATGGATATCTTTTGAAACTTTACTGTCTCCCGGCAGGCTTGCGGGAATAAAAGTTGCGACAAATGATCTGGAAGCTTATATATCAAAAAATAAAAACAGAATAATAAATATAGATCCGGGATATATAACTCCTGCAAACGTTATTTTAGCTTCTACCAAAGACTTTAGCCACAGAATATACCTTTCCGAAGGCATATATGCCGAAGTTACCACCATATATAAGAAAGGGGGATTTATCAAGTTGCCTTGGACGTATCCTGATTATATTTGCTCTACGGCTGCAGAATTCATATTAAAAGCAAGGCAATGTTTGTTGAAAAAATAAAATGCTAATCAGCAAATCGGTATTCAAATCTTTAAATATAAAGAACTACAGACTTTTCTTTTTCGGACAGATAATATCCGTTATAGGTTCATGGCTTCAAATGACGGCAATGCCGTGGCTTATATACAGTATGACAAAATCTTCAATTTTACTCGGTACCGTAGCATTTTTAAGTCAAATTTTTATTTTAATAATTTCTCCGTTCGCCGGGACTTTTGCCGATAATTACAACCGTAAAAAACTTCTGTTTGTGACTCAGGGACTTTTAATGCTTGAAGCAGGCGTATTGACTATTTTGACAATGACGGGAACAATTCAGATATGGCATATTTTTGTTTTATCTACATTTCTTGGGCTGGTTAATGCTTTTGACATGACTATAAGACAATCTTTTATAATTGATTTGGTTCCGAAAGAAAACCTTATGAATGCGATTGGGTTAAATTCGCTTATTTTTAATACCGGCAGAGTAATCGGACCCGCAATAGCCGGAATTGTTATAGCCAAATACGGAGAATCATTTTGTTTTTTATTTAATACGGTTTCTTATATAGCAATAATTATTGCGTTGGCACATATTATTCCTATTAAACACACAATTGAAGCAAATAATGCCAAATTCAAAGATAAACTTATAGAAGCTTCAAATTTTGTAAAAAGAGATAAAATAATTCTTTCGATGCTTATCATTTTAGCGGTTAACGGCGTTGTTACGGTATTTCCTTTAGTGCTTATGCCTGTTTTTGTTAAAGATATTTACGGGATGACGGCTAACGGACTCGGCTTATTCATGTCTGCCGTAGGGGTCGGCGCGCTGCTGGCTACGATAACCGTTGCCGGAAAACAAAATACCGATAATATATCAAAATGGGTTTTTTACAGCTCTCTGAGCCTCGGCGGCGCCATAATGCTTTTCAGTTTGATAACAAATATATATAGCGCATGTTTGTTTTTGGCAGTTATAGGCTATTGTATGGTTGTCAGCATGAGTTTAACAAACACATATATCCAGATAAATGCTCCAAGCCAGCACAGAGGAACCGTAATCGGTTTTTTTATAATGGCTTTTTTGGGTTTTACGCCTATAGGAAGCATCTTAGGCGGGTATATGGCAAACGAGCTCGGAGCAAAAACGGCATCGGCTATAGGAGCGTTTATAGCCGTAATTATAAGTTTGTATTTTAAAAATAAATTAATAAATGGCTTTAAAAGTAAGTAAAGTGCGGTTTGTAAATTCAGCAGAATCAAATCTGCGCAAAACAGCGTCTTTTGTTTTTCAAATGCAGTTTTATATTTGTAAAGCGGCATAAAAATAAAATATAAGGTCAAAAATGGGATTGTTTTTTATTAGTTTTCTGATTATCTATTTATTGCTTCACTATTATATTTTCAGCAGATTTGTGACAGTGTTCAGGTTTGAAGCAGGTTCATACTTTATCGTTTTGTGCATTTTTCTGATTTTGGCGTGCTGGGGAATACTTGCGGAATATTTTTCAAATAAAACGCTAACAAACGGTATTCTTAGAACATTTGCAGGCTGCGGATATATTTGGTTCGGCGTTTTATCGATTACGTTTTTTTTCTTTTTTATAACAGATATAATTCATATATTTGTAAGAAATAACCAGTTTATATATTATTCGACTTTAATCTCCTGTCTGCTTGCCGTTATTTGTTCGGCATATTCCGTATTCAACGTAATGTTCAGGGAACCGGTAATAAAAAATATTTATTTAAAAGTTTCGAATTTAACCGTTGAAAAACTAAAGATAGTGCAATTGTCTGATATTCACATAGATTCTTATACTTCTTACGAAGAGATCAAAAAAATAGTTAAAAGGACTAATGCTTTAAATCCGGATATAGTTATACTTGCCGGAGATATTCTTGAGAGCAGAATAGGTGACGAATACAGAAAGTATGATCTCGATAAAATAAAAGCGAAATACGGAATATTTGCTGTCAGCGGCAATCACGAGTATTATATGGGAATAGAAGAATTTTATTCTTTTTGCGGTAAAATAAAAGCAAATGTAATTCACAATACAAATATCATTGCAGGAGGTATTTATATAGCAGGTATTCCGGATACAAAATCTTCAAAAAGATTCAATTCGCAGCCCGCTGATATACAAAAGGCTTTGAAAAACATAGATTTTACAAAACCTGTTGTATTTTTGTCTCACCAGCCTGATTCTTTTTCGGAAGTTTCAAAATATCCTGTTTCTTTACAGTTATCAGGGCATACTCATGCCGGGCAGATACCTCCGTTTGACCTGATAGAATATGTGTTTTTTAAATATTATTACGGTTTATATAAAGAAAATAATTCTTATCTTTATGTAAGTTCCGGAACTAGATGGTGGGGGCCTCCTATGAGATTGTTTTCAAAAAGCGAGATAGTCTGCATAAATTTATACAGGGAAAAGGCATAAATATGAGACAGCCTCACGGACAAAATTTTTTGGTAGATAATAATATTGCAAATAAAATAGTTCAGTCCGCGAACATTGCGAGAAATGATGTTGTTATAGAGGTAGGACCCGGAAAAGGAGCTCTGACAAATATTTTAAAAAAATTTACGGATAACTTAACGGCTGTCGATATTGACAGAGAACTTGCCGAAAATATGCGTGAAAATTATAAAAATGATGCCAATGTAACGATTATCAACCGTGATTTTTTAAAATTTGATTTACCTGAAAAACCTTTTAAAATTGTTGCGAATCTGCCATATAATGTCGGGACTGCGATAGTGCAGAAATTTTTGCCTTGTAAAAATTTTGTTTCCGCCGTTATTATGCTTCAGAAAGACGTTATTGTCAGACTGGCGTCATGTCCGGGAACAAAAGATTACGGATACATTTCTTTATTCAGACAATATTATGCCGATGCGGAAATTTTATTTGACGTTCCTCCGGGATGTTTTAATCCTAAACCGCAGGTAATGTCATCGGTTATCAGATTTACTAATAAAAATCCCAAAAGTCCCGACAGTCTGTTGTTTCCTCTTGTTAAACATTGTTTTTCAATGAGAAGAAAAACAATTTTAAACGGATTGTCTTCGTTTCTCAAACAAGATAAACTTTCAGTTGCTGAAATCTTAAATAATTTGAAAATGGATTCTTCGTTGCGTCCTGATAAATTGAGTTTGGAAGATTATTTGAAAATCTGCAATTTGTTAAAAGCTTAAATCGGATTATTTTTTATCGGAATTGTTTATAAACCGGTTGAGTTTTTCTTCAAGTTTTTTCTGCTCGTTAAGAACAAATTTCATTGCGTCTGCAACCGGATCCGGAAGTTTTGCGTGTTCAAGATGATCTATCTCATGCTGGTTAAATCCAAGACCTATTCTTGCAGGGACTCCGACGGCTGTGGCATTGGCCGGGACGTCATGAACGACGACCGAACCTGCTCCTATTCTCACATTATGCCCTATGTTTATGGCTCCCATTACAATTGCGTTTGAACCTATGATGACATTATTTCCTACGGTAGGATGCCTTTTTTCTTTTTCCAAAGAAGTTCCGCCTAAAACAACACCTTTGTATATAAGGACGTCATCGCCTACTTCTGCCGTTTCGCCTATCACAACTCCCATACCGTGGTCTATAAAGAATCTTCTGCCGATAGTGGCTCCCGGATGAATTTCTATTCCGGTAAAATGTCTTGATATATGGGATAAAAATCTTGCGAAAAAGTAAAATTTGTGTTTCCATAAAAAATGCGAAAATCTGTGCGCCCATATCGCATGCAGTCCGGGATAGCACAATAAAACTTCCGCCCATGAACGAGCGGCCGGATCTTTTTGGAATATTGTTTTTATATCTTCTTTTAGTAAACCTAATTTATTCATACCGGCATATTATACAAAAAAAATAAAAATTTTTGTCATAATATTTCTGTTATGATATAATACACAAATTATGACAATATCGATTGATGATTTAAATCCATCGCAAAAAGAAGCTGTTTTACACACGGAAGGCCCTTTAATAATTTTTGCCGGTGCAGGAACCGGAAAAACAAGAGTTATTACTTACCGTATTGCCTATCTTTTGGAAAACGGAGTAAAACCTTACAATATTCTTGCCGTTACGTTTACTAATAAAGCGGCCGGAGAAATGAGAAAAAGGGTGAATGAGATAACTGCAAATGCCGGAAGCGACGTCAGGGTGTCTACTTTTCATTCATTTTGCACATATTTGCTGTCAAGCGAGGCAAAAAATTTCGGGATAGATTCGAATTTTCTTATTTACGATATGTCGGAGCAGGTTAATGTTGTTAAAGAATGTATAAAAGAAATGAATCTTGACGATAAAAAATTTAAGCCTTCATGGGTTGCAAACCGAATCAGCAGGGCAAAAGACGATTTGGATGCACCGGCGGATATGCAGGCAGATTGTCAGTCCAGAGGCGATTTTTACGGACAGACTGTAGGCTCGATATACGAATTGTATCAAAAAAAACTGCAAAGATATAACGCTTTTGATTTCGGTGATTTGATTATGCAGACGATTTATAAACTTGAAGAAAATCCGGAAATACTGTCAAAATACCAGGAAAAATTCAAATATGTCTTGGTCGACGAGTATCAAGATACGAATCATGCACAGTATTTGCTGACCAAAATGTTAACGGATAAATACAAAAATATCTGCGTAGTCGGCGATGACGACCAGAGCATTTATTCATGGAGAGGCGCCGATATAAACAATATTTTGGATTTCGAAAAAGATTATCCTGCCTGTAAAGTCGTAAAACTTGAAGAAAATTACCGTTCCACTCCTAAAATTCTTTCAAAAGCGTGGAATGTCGTAAAAAACAATTACGGAAGAGTCGATAAAAAGTTATGGACTCAAAATGAGGATAAGGGTAATATAAACGTATTTCAAAATATGAATGAAAATGACGAAGCCCACAGAGTTGTCGATATGATTTTAATAAATAAAGTAAACGGTTATTCTTTAAATGATTTTGCCGTATTTTACAGAACGAATGCGCAGTCTAGAGCGCTTGAAGACGCATTAAGAAGGCAGGGGCTGCCGTATACGATAGTCGGCTCTTTAAAGTTTTACGACAGAGCCGAAATTAAAGACATAATGGCGTACCTGAAATTAATACATAATCCTAACGATAATATAAGCTTTAAAAGAGTTGTAAATGTTCCTAAAAGAGGCGTTGGAAAAACGTCTATGACAAAGCTTGAAAGCTTTGCGGCTGAAAAAGGATTATCTTTGTTTGAATCGCTAAAGTTTGCCGGTTCAAATATCTTGTCGGGGTCTTCTCTGGCAGGCTTGAATTCTTTTAAAACTTTATTGGAAAAAAATATCAGAGTAAAATATAACAAAACCGTAAAAGAGATAATAGAAGACCTTATAAACGAGACCGGTTATTTGAAAGAACTTGAACTTTCGGACAATCCGGAAAATAAAAGCAAAATTGAGAATATCCAGGAATTGGTTTCAGCCGTAGAAGATTTTGAAAGAAGATCTCCTGACAAATCTTTATCCGGATATTTATCTCAGATAGCTTTGGTAAGCGATATAGATTCTTGGGAAGACAGCGAAGACAGAGTTACTCTGATGACTTTACATTTGGCAAAAGGATTGGAATTTAAGAATGTGTTTTTAGTGGGTCTTGAGGAAGGTCTTTTCCCGATAGGAGAGTCGGCTTATGACCAAAAAGAATTGGAAGAAGAAAGACGTTTGATGTACGTCGGTATGACAAGAGCAAAAGAAAATTTATATATGACTTGGGCGTCGGAAAGAACGGTTTTCGGGAAAACTAAATGGAATGTGCCGTCCAGATTTCTGCTTGAAGCCGGATTTAAAGAACAACTATCGGACAGAACGGCAAATAATATTGCAGGAAACTCGTATTCAAGAAGCAAATATTTTGACGGCATAGACAAATACTCGGAAAATAGTTCGGACAGTGAACGAATAAGCAGCGAAGAAAAAACAGACAACAGTCCGTATCAGATCGGGACAATGGTATCTCATAATGTTTTCGGCAACGGTAAAATCATAGAAAAATCCGGTTCGGGTGATGATTTGAAGCTTATAATCCTGTTTGCCGGAGGACAATGGAAAAAATTACTCGCCAAGTTTGCAAATTTAACAGTTATCAAATAAACAATTTTTTTGTTGAAAAATAAAGTTAAAAAGGTTAAAATAAATATAAACTTTAACAGCTTAAACAAAAAGGATATTTATGAGAAAAATTTTTTCAATATTTTTGATTAATTTCAGTTTATTATTTTTATGCGTTGCTGTCCATTCTGCAGAAGAATTTGTTTCTATCAGCGGAAGAATATCAAGGTCTTCCGCCGCAGGAGTATCGTTAAACGATATTACGATAGACGTTACCGGAACAAGCAATATGAGGGTTAAAACGGACAGATACGGAAATTATATCATACACGGGCTGCCTAAGGGCGGAACGTATACGCTGACGATTTCGAAGGAAGGGTACAGCTTCTCTCCTAACGCAAAGACATACAGGGCGCTTACGGAAAGTAAGATAAACGAAAATTTTATAGCCACAGTAAGCAATTATTCAATATCGGGCCGTGTTCTTGTGGGCGGCAAACCCGTAAGAGGCGCCACCATAATGATAAGCCAGAGAAATATAAAATATATTACAGATTATAACGGCGCATATGTTATAGATAATTTGGAATATGACGGTCCTTATACAGTTTCAGTTATTTCCGACGAACACTATTTTGAGCCTTTTACCGTAGCGTTTTTAGATAAGGATATTACTCATGATTTTGAAAAAGACATTTATGCTTCAGGCAGGGTAACATCTCTGGGGCAAAGCGTTGCAAACATCGAAATTGACGTCAACGGCGTAAAGTATAAAACGGATGATCAGGGATTTTATAAAGTCAAAGGTCTTAAAACAAACGGGGATTACATAATAAACATATCAAACAGCGCCAATTTTACGGTAACGCCTAAATCTATACCGATTAAGAAAGTAACTCAGGATGAAGAAGATTTAAATTTTTCAGTTTTAGGTTATATTTCAGGAAATGTTACCTATAACGGAAAGCCTTTTGCCGATGCTGTTATTAAGATCAGCGGCAGAGAAAAAGAATATAAAACAAACGTTAACGGATATTATAAAATTGAAGATTTGGGAATAACACAGGAATACAATTTGAGCATATCAAGTACAGGATATTCTTTTGATCCGCAGTCAAGAACTATAAAAAATCTGATAACCGAATCCAATTCGCAGGACTTTAAAGCTTCGATATTAAAGTATAAAGTTAACATAACGGTAATAAAAGGTAAAACTCCTGTCAAAGATGCGGAAATTTCTGTAAACGGGAGCAAAGACAGTTTCAAAACAAATGAAAACGGTAAGTGTGAAATAAAATTAAATTACGGTAAAGAATATAATTTTTCAGTCAGAAAACAGGGATATTCTTTTGTTGAATCAAAAAAGACAATTAAAAATTTGGGGAATGACAGTGAGTTGACTTTTGAAGCTTTGTTGTCAATTTCCGGTACAGTAAAAACGGCAAATGCTCCGTTGAAAGATGCCGTAGTATCTTATGGCGATAAATTAAGCGTGAAAACAAATAAAGACGGAAAATATATTATAAACGATCTTAAACCTAATGTTGAATATAAAATTTCAGTATCGAGCAATAACTTTATATTTGAACCTGAAACAATTGTTATTAACGCCCTGGCTGAACAGGAAACAGACAGAGATTTTACGGGCGAGAACAAAAATAAAACATCAATCGAAACTAAAATTAAAACAGATTTGAATACGCGCGCCGAAGAAGAGTCTAAAGCTAAAACTGAAACAGAAACATTGAAAGCCGTCCAAAGTGAAAAAACAGCCGATGCTGTTTTGCCTGAGCCAAAAAATTCTGCGCTTGAAGCTGCGCCTGCAGTATTAACGAAAGAAGAGAAGAAGAGACTGGAGAAAGAAGAGAAAATCAGGCTGAAGGCCGAGAAGGAAGAACAGAAGAGGCTTGCCAAAGAAGAGAAGATAAGATTAAAAGCCGAGCAGGAAGAACAAAAGAGACTTGCAAAAGAAGAAGCCAGAAAACAGGCATTGGAAATAGAAGCGCAAAAGATAGCGGCTGAAGAAACGGAAATAAACAAAGAAGAAGCAAAGATAAAGGCTGAAAAGGAAGCCGAAAAAATAAAGAAGGAGCAGGAATCGGCTGAATTAAATAAAACAGAAGCTTCCGCATCTGTTGCCGCAGCGGCAACTGTTGCAGAAGGAACAAAAACTGAAGAGCTGCAGTTAACGAAAGAAGAGAAGAAGA
>JAHDQW010000011.1 GCA_018433585.1 Candidatus Praeruminimicrobium purgamenti | reverse complement strand
TAAGAGCAAAAATAAAAACGATTATTGAAGAAAGAGTAAAATTGATAACGAAACAAGTTATGGAAGAAAATAAAAAAGAACAGCTTGAAGACAGAATAAAACCTTTTAGAGCCAGACTTGAAGGAGTAAAATCTAAATTAAGTTCAATAAGCAGTAAAAAAGACGCAGTTTTTTTATTTCAAAATGATTACACAATTCTTGTAAGAGATTATTCCGATTCAAAAATCAAAGATGATGCTTTTTCAAAAGAATTGTACGGCTTAAGAGAAACTCTTGTTCAAAAAATATCTGGTGAAGATATCAGAAAAATACAAGACTTTTATAACGAATTTAAAAACGCTTACAGGTCAAGAAACGACAGTAAGCTTTTATCTATGATATCTGATAACTGGAATGCCGGCGACGGTACAACGCTTGATGACCTTGAAGGCTATTTCAGAAATATGTTTACCGTTTATGACGCTATAAAATACGAAATTTCAAATATGAAAGTAAGTATGGATTCCTACTCTTCTATTTCTGATTATACCGTTTCTTATGATGTTGAAATTACGGGAACGATTTATGATTCCAATATAACAAGAAAAGAAAAATCCGCAGTTTCAGAAGCGGTGACGGTGGATTCAAACGGGAAGGTTAAGCTTAAGAGGACTCTTTCGGGAATGTGGTATTTTGTCCAGTAATTTTTTACAAATTTTATAGCGACTTTAATTTTTCTACTCAATTTTGTATTTCCAAAGCTCATTTACCAATCGCTCCGTTTACTTTTATACTTTTAAAGCAAAAAACTAAAAGTTTGGTGAAATAGAGTGCTTTTGCAGTTGCCGTTATAAATAGTTAGGATAAGCGAAATGCCCGACAGAGAAGTAAGACCTAATCTACTATCAATATGCCAAAATCATCGTAAAAGGTGATAACGCAATTGTGCAAAAAATTTTTACGAGATGATTAAAACCACTTTCTGAAATTTAAGAGATGATAAGTTTTCATTTTTCTGCCGTAAAATACCGCATTAGAGCATGTTTATGACTTTATATTTTTTATTGTAAAAATTTAAAACAGATAAATTTTTAGGCTCTGTTGTTCAAAGTAAATTTCGTTACATTATGCAGTAAGAAATTTATAAGTTCAGAGCCGGCAGTAAAAAATATAAAGTCATATGCTCTGCGGTGTGTCTTTTTGTTTACTTTTTGGACTCGAGACAAAAAGTAAAGAATAGTTTTTTATATTCTAAGACTATATCATTTGGATTTGGACATGTCATAAGTTGTGACATTATGCATATTCCTTTTGCTCCTGTATTTTTGACTTCCGGAACATTTAAAAGTGTAATTCCGCCTATTGAAAACACGGGAATTTTTACAGTATTAACTATTTCTTTTAAAAATATCAATCCTCTCGGAACAACTCCTTTTTTGCAGTCAGTTTCAAAAATATGTCCTGCTATCAAAAATGATGCTCCCAAACTGCAGGCTTTTATAGCTTCATCTTTTGAATGAACAGAAACGGCAATCATGTTAAAATCTTTTAATTTGTCATGGTTTTGAATAAAATCCGTAAATGATAATTGAATATTTTTAATATTTAGTTTTTCTGCTATATTGATTTTTGAATTTATAATTAAAGATACATTATGTTTATCAGATATTTTTTTGCAGTTTAAAGCCAACATTTCATATTCATTGTCATTCAAATCTTTTTCTCTTAAAATAATAGCATAAGGCTCAGCTTGGCATATTTGCTCAAGTTGATTTAGAAAATTATTTTTACATAACAGACGGTTAGTTACTGCAATAATCATAACAATACCTTTTTGTTTTTATATAACACGGATATAATCCGTAAATACAGGCTGTAAGCCTCGCTTCTCTATTGACTTAACTATTTCGCCGACGCTTCTCGGATCGGCAATTTCAAACTGGGCGTCGCCTTTTTCTTTTTCATTATGTCCGCCGACGCTTGTTTTTACTCCTGCTGAAATTTTTGTTACGCAGGTTCCTATTACGTTGTCTCTGAAGCCGCTTCTCTCTCTTGTCGAAATTGTAAGTCCGGCAAACGGCATAAACAACCTGTAGGCAAGCATAACTTGAAACAACTGTGATTCGCGCACGCCTGAGATAACATTGTTTTCATTAACGTAAGGACGAAGCCTCGGCGTAGAAAAGCTGATTTCCGCATGGGGATATTTCTGCTGTGTTAAATGTGCGTGAATACCGGAAGCAAAAACATCTTTTCTGAAATCATCAAGGCCGAGCAGAACGCCGAACGAAACTCCTCTCATTCCTGCTTTTAAAGCTCTTTCCTGGGCATAAAATCTATAATTAAAAACAGACTTAGGCCCGTTTTTATGAACCTGTTTATACTTGTTTGTATTGTATGTTTCCTGATAGACTGATACAAAGTCCGCTCCTGATTTATGTAAGTATTCATACTCTTCCGTATTTAGAGGATATATTTCTATTCCTATCGTAGAAAAATATTTTGAGGCAAGCTTTACTGCTTCGCCTATATATTCAACGTCAGACTTTATTCTGGATTCTCCGGTTAAAATTAATATTTCTTCCAATCCTGTTTTTGCTATCGATTTGTATTCCTGTTCTATTTCTTCAAAAGTTAATTTTGCTCTCTTTATTTTATTTCTGCAGTTGAAACCGCAGTATGTGCAATGGTTTTCGCAATAATTTGAAATATATAAAGGAGTAAACAGGCAGACAGATGAACCAAAATGTTTCCGCGTTTCATATTTTGCCTTTAAAGCCATTTCATTTAAAAATTCAGAAGCCGGGGGGGACAACAATACGGCAAAGTCGCTGATGTTTAAATAATCTTTATTTAAAACGTTTAAGACGTCTTTTCCTGTATAAGAGTTATAATCATAGGCGTTTGTTAAATCCAGAACTTTCTCCATTATTTCAGAATCGATATGTTCCATTTTCGTATATTCCATTTGAGTTTAATCCTCCAAAAAATCAGTCAGAGGGCTGGAAGCTTCTGCTTTATAATCTAAAACTCTTCCTAGTCCGGAAAGATATGCCAGTCTTCCTGCTTCAACAGCCAATTTAAAAGATTTTGCCATTAACGCTATATTCCCTGAGGTTGCTATTGCCGTGTTTGCCATAACGGCGGCGACGCCGGACTGCATTGCCTGACAAGCCTGAGAAGGAGCTCCTATACCTGCGTCGACAATTACGGGAAGAGATATTTCATCAACAAGAATTTTTATAAATTCAAATGTTAAAAGTCCTTTGTTGCTGCCTATAGGGGCTCCCAGAGGCATAATTGTTGCGGCTCCTGCATTTGCCAGTTGTCTTGCGGCAATCAGGTCAGGATACATATAAGGCATAACTATAAAACCTTCATTTGCCAATATTTCAGTGGCTTTTATTGTTTCAAAGTTATCAGGCATAAGATATTTTGAATCATTTATCACTTCAAGTTTTATAAAATCTCCGCAGCCCAGTTCTCTGGCAAGCCTGGCTATTCTTACGGCTTCGGCGGCTGTTCTGGCTCCTGAAGTATTCGGCAACAGAGTAATGTTTTTCGGAATAAAATCCAATATGTTTCCTGCACCGTTTGTATTAGCTCTTCTCAAAGCGAGAGTTATCATTTCTACATCTGCGTTTTTTATAACTGAATTTATAAGATTAAGTGAAAATTTACCCGAGCCTAAAATAAATCTTGAATTAAATTCGCGTCCTGCAATTATTAATTTATCATCCATAATTTAAAAATCTCCTTTTTTAAACATCCTCAATTCCAAGCAGTAATCTTACAATCATGTTTGCCTGGTGTCCGGCGCAGATTTGAACTCTGGGGGACATTAGTCCTGTTCCGGGTTTTGCCCCGTTTGTAAAATCTCCGCAGATATATAAATTTTTTATTTTCCTTTCGGTTTTAATACTGTTTGAACTGAAATATCCTGCCATTCCGCTTGCCGCGACTACTTTTACGGAAGGCATTTTGCTTAATACCGTGTTTACTAAAACGGCTTTACTTTCAGGATTATCAAAAGCTTCGCATATTATTTCATATCCGCGGAATAAGTTTTCAATATTTTTTTCATCCACATAGACATTTTTAGTTTCTGCATTAATAAACGGGTTAATTTCAGATATCTGTTTCTTTAAAGCCTCAGTTTTAGGCATTGATAAATGTCCTGTGAAATAATGCTGTCGGTTGAGGTTGCTTGGTTCTACAGTATCAAAGTCTACCAATAACAGATGACCTATTCCGGTGCGGGCAAGCATAACCGCAATATTTGAGCCCAGTCCGCCAAGTCCGGCAACGGCTACTTTCGCTTTTTTTAATTTTTCATAAACTTTCGGAGTATGTCTTGCCGATATCATACTTTCAAATTCGTCTTTTGACGGCACAGCTCCTTTTTGAATGATAACTATTGAATCATTTTCAGATAATTTATAATCTTTATTTATCTGAAAGCCGTTAATGATAATAATAGTTTCATAATCAGGATATAAATTGTTTTTTAATTCATAAACTGATGTAAAAGCTGTATTAATTGATTTTCCGTTTAGCGTGATTTGCATTTTTAACCTCCGCCTACAAAGGTCACTATTTCTAAACTGTCACAATTCTGAATTGTTATATCTTTAAATTTTGATTTTGGGATTATATTGCCGTTTAATTCAACAGCTACTTTTGTTATTTCATAATTATTGTCTTTTAAAAAATCAATAAGAGTTTGACTTTTTGTTATAGAAATTATTTTGCCGTTAACTTTCATAAGCGCCTCCGTAAAATAAAAAAAGCATGATACGAACTACACCCGCGGTGGTGTACCCCATATCATGCTATTTAGATGTTTTTTTAATATACAACAATTTGTTACTTTTTGTCAAAATTTTACAGTGCTTAACAAGAAGTTACTTTTTATCACGAGTCTAAAAAGTAACCAAAAAGACCCACCGCAGAGCATATGACTTTATATTTTTTACTGCCATCGCAGAACTTGTCATTTCCTTAAAGCATAATGAAACGGAAATGACTTTAAACAAACAGCGATTAAAAATTTATCTATTTTAAATTTTTACAATAAAAAATATTGCAGTCATAGGCATGCTCTAATGCGTTAAAAACAACAAAACATATGGTAAATACACTTCAAAATTGTATTGAAATTTGATATTGATTATGAATTGTTATAAAATATTCACATCAAACACACATCCGTATAAGGAAAAATTATATATCAAATGCAAAATATGATACATCAAAAGAAATGTAAATATAATCTTCAAGAAATACTTGAAATTCCAATACTGAAAGTTGCTGAGAGATTGGATTTAAAACCAAAAAATAAAAAGGCACTATGTTTTAATCATAATGATACGAATCCCAGTTTGAGTTTTAGTCCAGAAAAAAATCTTTTTAAATGTTTTGTTTGTGGCATAAAAGGAAATGTTATAAATTTAGTAATGAGTCGATTAGGGTGTGATAAAGCTACTGCTATACAATATTTGGGTAAGAATTTCATATTGAATATCCAATATGATATAGATAATAGAAAAATTGAGAATAAACACATTATTAAAAAGACTAGTAATAAAGAATATGATTTTAATACAATTCTATGGAATCAAGATGTATATAAATATGTTTTTGAAATAACTTATCTGGAAGGAGAAGGATTAGAATATTTAGCAACAGTCAAAAAGTTTGAAAAAGAATTATTGGTAACATTAAATATAAAATATATAAGTGATGGCTCAAATTTTATTGATCAAATGCTAAAAAGATTTGATATAAAAAGACTACAAATGGCTGGACTATATAAGCAAACCTATTCGAAACAACTATGGCATAAAGTTATTTTGTTCCCATATTATAATTTAGACAACAAAATATGTAATATCACTAGAAGGTTTGTAAATAATCCAAAGTTGAAGTTTTTAAATTTGCATTCAATAAAAACAATCCCTTATAATTTTCATATTATTAATACTATGAAAAAAGGTGAAAAACTGTTCATATGTGAAGGAATTACAGATACTATTGCTATGTTGCAAAAATCAAAAAAAGCTATAGGTATTTCAGGTGCTTCATCTTTCAAGGAAGAATTTGTAAGAGAACTTATAAATTTTAATATAATTGTTGTTCCTGATAATGATGTGGCAGGCAATGGCTTTTATAATGATATTAAAAATAAATTCCAGTTATATAACAAATCAGTTACTAGATTAATTTTTGATAAAAATAAAAAAGATATTTGGGATTATTTTTATGCATAATTTCTTAGATTTTGAAAACTTTTTATTTGCATGGAAAAAAATAAAAAGAGCTTTGAAAAAAAATGATATCTGTGTTGATATTGATGATTTGGCAGAATTTGAATCTGATTTAGAAAATAATATTTATAAACTTATTAATGATATAAAAACAAATAACTATATCCAACAAAAAATAAAAATAGTTCCATTGCCCAAACAATATAATAATGAGAAAAAGGAAAAACAAGTCAGACAATATTTCTATATTCCTATAAGAACACAGTTGGTTTGGGTAGCAATTGTTAATGTTTTTGCTCAAATAGACTATAGAATTAAATTCTGGAATTATGGGAATAGATTATATTATCCTGTGTTTTACGAACAGCAAAATAATGAGAAGAAACTCAAGTTAGGCTGGTATAGATCTACATCTGGAATATTATATCGTAAATGGCAGCAGAGCTGGCCTCTATTCAGGAAACATATTTTAATAACGATTAAATATATGTTTAATACAGGTAAAGGGCAAAGAAAAATAGAGGATGATTTTGATAATGATGAAAAAGAAATTATCAAACATAATGAACAGATTCAAGATAGGAGAAAAATTTTATATATAAGTAAAGATTATTGGCTTGCTAATAATCAATATAAAAAACTTTCTGGCGATGTGTTTTGGGTCTCTATAGATTTTGAAAAATTTTATCCGAGTATAAAACTAGATGCTTTAAAAAAGTGTTTTATTGAATTAATACGTGAAGAAGAAAATAAAAGTTTTTCAAATGATTTCATCAGTCAAATATTTAATTTTGAAATTGAAAATACTAAAGAATATGAAAATTATTTACAAGATTTGAATATTCAAAGTTCTAAGTTTGATTCGCTCCCAACAGGATTAGAAGTTGCGGGTTTTCTCAGTAATATTTTTTTAATTCATATAGATAGTGAAATAGAAAAGTATATTAAAAATAAAAATATAGCAATTTTTAGGTTTGTGGATGACCATGTTATTTTATCTGATGAATTTGATGAATTGAATAGTTTTCTAAACTGGTATGAGAAAATTCTATCTCAATATGGATTAAAAATAAATCAAGAAAAAATAAATCCGATAGCTTTTCGGCAATATTATATTAATAAAATAAATAAAGATGAAGCTCAAATAGGCTCTAAAATAGATCAAAATTTTCCAACTCCATTTCTTAATGAAACATTAAAAAAAATATCAAATATTGCCCAAACACATTTTGAACTTTTAAATACAGATGAACAAAATCAAATTTTAGCAGATATTTTGCATTTATTTACCATAGAGTTGGATGAAAATGAATTAAGGAAGGATACTAAATTATCATTCTGTGCTTTAAGGTTATGTGACTTTTTAGAAAACAGATGTGTTCCAATAAATGAATTATATGATTTAGTACAAACGATAAAAAATAAAACTAAAAAAATTAAAGAAGCTAAAAAAATATTAGATAACAATGATGATGATAACCCTATAAGTTGTATAATCGAAAGAGAGATTGGCAATTATGATGTTCAAGCAAATGATAAAAAACAACTAAAAGAACATATTGCTTTACTACAAAAATATTTTGCAGACAAATATTTTTTAAAGTATTTTATAAAAGCTATAGAAGATCATCATGATAAGCGAGCTCTTTACTACAGAACTATAGAATTTTGTGCATATGCGGGATTAGATATATATAGAGATTTTTTTTCAATTATTATTCCTAAAATTGAAGAAAAATGTTTTAATATAGCAATACCGGCAGTATTGATAATTTGTTTTAACTCATTAATAAAAATTTTAATAAAACATTTTTATATAAGTATTGATAGTCATTACCAGTTTTACAATCCAATTCAATATGAAAATTCAAAAAAATTTATAAATACTATAAATACAGAAGAGAATATTAAAAAACTCGAAAACATCAGTGCTAAATATAATCAAGAAATTTTAACACATTCTTTTTGTAATTTAAAAGATGTGATATTCATAATAAATAACTATAACAGTAAAAATAATATAATAAATCTTACTCATGAAAAGGCATGGCTTTTTCATTCACAATTCGATACAGGAAATACAAAAATACGTAATCAAGTTCAAAAATACATTTTTCAATCATTAAAGAATAATATAACAATAAAAAATACAAATTATTATCTTTTAATGAATCCAAATAATGATTGCAGAAAAAATCAAAGGCCAACGAGAAAAAAAGAATATATAGATTTATTAGATTTTTTAAAAAATCCCAAAGTTAAAGATTTGAAAAAAGAAAATAAATTGTTAGATTTTTTTTCTAAAATTGTTGATCAATTTATACATAAAGAGTTGCAATCAGAAAATATCAGTCTTGAAGATATTGATACATATGAAAAGATTCCCATACACCCGAAGAATATATTAGTTAATAATAAAAAAATTAAATTATGCTTAAATAGTAAGTATATTAAAGATTATTTTATTGATGACGAGTTTAGAAAAATCTTCTACATGGGCATTATATTTTTAATGTTTGTTCAAGATGATTCCAATGTATCATTAAAAATATGGGATATTGTAGACAATGGGCGAGTTTCACTGTTGCCCAATGTTTTATTTAAGAATATCAGAAAGAATATTTCTAGCAGAACACTAAATATTATATTTTCATGTTTATCGCCAAGGGCTAAAGAAACAACATTGATTGAGAATTTTTTTAAAAGGTTTAAGTATAATATGGATAATATTGATTTTAATAGTGATATTGATTTTGATGGAAAGATTTTTAATAATTTAAAAGATCTCAGAGAAGAAATTGAAGAAGCAAAAGAAGATTTAAAGAAAATGATGTTGCCAATGCCAAATGGCAATACTAGACAACTTATTCTAAAAAAAATAGTACAGAGTCAAAAAATAAATGCTTTAATAAATAAAGGTACAAATTTTGACAGAAATATTGATGATTTTATTAATATTTCTATTATTCAATCAACTTGCAATCTAGAAAATTTATATAAAAATCATGCAGTATCCAATATAAATCCTTTATCTGTTTTGCAGTTAGAAAAAGAATTGCATGATGCATTTGCCAAAATAAATGATGATGCATTAAAACCTGATTTTGTATTAATCCCCGAATTATCAACTCCAAATTCATATCATAGAAGTTTAAAAAGATATGCGAATAATTTGAATTCAGTAATTATAGCAGGTATGAATTATCGTATATCAGATAAAACAATAAAAAATTTTTCAAATATATATGTGCCAAAAAAACTTGGGAATAAAGATATAAATTTTAAGTCAAAAATCCATGAAATGGGGAAATGTTATAAAGCGACAGCTGAAAAAAAATTCTGTAAAAAATATAAATGGGATTCAGATGATAATATATATATATACGATGCTGGATTTAAGGGGTTATTTGGTATTGTTATATGCTCAGATGTGTTTGATATTGATAGATTTTCTGTATATAGAGGGTATATACAAAATCTATTTATTATAGCTTACAATAAGGATACAGAATTCTTTGTTAAAATTGCAGAAACATTATCAAGAACAATTTATTGTAATGTTATAATTTGTAATACAGGTTATTATGGTGATTCTTTGGTATATGTCCCATTCAAAGAAAATTATAAAAGATTTGTTTTTAGGCATTCAGGACAGCAATTATTTACTACTCAAACAATTAGATTGCCACTTAATAATATACTGAAAGTTCAACAGAAAAAACGATTAAAATATTTTAAGTTACTGCCACCAGCATATAAATTGAAAATTTAAAATTATATATTAAGATAATAACAATATGAGATTGAATAGAAAAATTAAAGTCGCTCAAATAAAAAAAGAGACGGAGAAAATAACCCCGTCTCTTTTTATTTTTAATATAGTTTATCTTTATAAAGAATTTTTGCTTTCAAAATCTTTCATGAAAGAAACAAGTTTCTTAACACCTTCAACAGGCATTGCATTATAAAGAGAAGCTCTCATTCCGCCTACAGTTCTGTGTCCTTTAAGGCTTACAAGCCCTTCCTGAGTTGCTTCTTTTATAAATTTTGCTTCCAATTCTTCATTTCCTATAACGAAAGGGATGTTCATTAACGAACGGTCTTTCTTTTCTACAGTTCCTCTGAAGAGTTTGCTTTGATCAAGATATGTATATAAGATTTCTGCTTTCTTTTCATTGAGTTCTTTCATTGCGGAAAGTCCGCCCAATTTTTTCAGCCATTTAAATACTTTTCCGCATATATAAATACCGTAAGTAGGGGGAGTATTGTATAAAGAACCGTTGTCTATCTGTATTCTCCAATTCATCATTGTAGGCGTGCATGCCAAAGCTGGAGCATCTCCTATCAAATCTTCTCTTATAATTAAAATCTGTACGCCTGAAGGGCCGACATTCTTCTGTACTCCGCCGTACATTACGCCGTATTTCGTTATGTCAGCAGGTTCTGATAAGAAGCATGACGATACATCCGATACTAGCGGCTTTCCTTTTGTGTTAGGAAGTGTTTTAAATTTTGTTCCGTATATAGTGTTGTTTTCGCATATATATACATAATCTGCGTTGTCGCTTACAGGCAAATCGCTGCAATCAGGTATATATGAAAATATTTTATCTTCGGAAGAAGCTATTTTATTTGCTTTTCCGTATTTTTGCGCTTCCTGATATGCTTTCTTTGCCCATTGTCCTGTAATAATATAATCCGCAACTCCGTTTCTCATCATGTTCATAGGAATGCTTGCAAATTGGAGAGAAGCTCCTCCCTGAGCAAAAAGAACTTTATAGTTGGCAGGGATATTAAGCAAATCTCTCAAATCTTTTTCGGCTTCATCTATAATCGCCTGGTATGTTTTGGAACGGTGGCTCATTTCCATTACCGACATTCCGGAACCTTTATAATTTAGTATTTCATCTGCCGCTTCTTTTAATACTTCTTCCGGTAATACTGCAGGTCCTGCTGAAAAATTGTATACTCTTTCCATTTTGAGACGTTCTCCTTATTGTTTTATTTTTAAAATTACAATTAAATTAAGCTGATATTCTATAAAAAATAAAATAATTAATAAACTGTTTTTTTATTGTTTAGGAACAACCGCAAAAAATATCAAATCATCAGTACTGTCATTAATTAAGCTGTGAGCATGTCCTTTCGGACAGTAGTGGCATATTCCTGCCTTAATATTTGCATATTGATTGTCATACAATATTTTTCCGCAGCCTTTAATAATATATATTATTTCGCTGTTGTCTTCGTGGGTGTGCAATCCTATTGAGGCTCCGGGTTCAAGTTTTCCTTGCATTATACGGTTAATATTGTCATTAAACATCCGTACGGATGTTTCTTTTTCTCCGCCGCGAAAATTTTTAAAAACTGTTTCTTCAATATCTTTAAAGTCGATAATCAATTTTTTGCTCCTTCTAACAATACTATCGTTTCAACATGATAAGTCTGCGGGAACATATCTACGGAAGAAACTTTTTTAACAGAATATTTCCCTGAGGTTTCAATAATTTTCAAATCTCTTGCAAGAGTTGACGGATTGCATGAAACATAAATGATTTTTTCAGGGTTTAAATATAAAAGATGATCTATAACCGATTGGGTTAAACCCATTCTGGGAGGATCTATAATGACCGATGAAAATTTTGTTGTGTTGTTCTTGACCCAGTCTTCTGCCGTCGACGCAAAAAATTCGGCGTTTGATATATTGTTGTATTTGGCGTTGTTTATTGCGCTTTTTATGGAATCTTCGGATTGTTCAACTGCAATGACGTTTTTTACATGATGAGCCATGCAGATTCCGATAGTGCCGGTTCCGCAGTACATATCAAGTAAGATATCGTTTTTTTCAGGCTTTAAAAATTCAAGGATTTTGTTGTACAAAACTTCCGTTCCTTTTGTATTTGTCTGAAAAAAAGAGAACGGGGCGACCGAAAAATGAAAAGTTTTATTTCCGACATTTAAATTTTCTGTAATATTTTCTTTGCCGTACAAAAGAACAGTCGATTCTGAATTAACGGCGTCAGAGAGCTTTGAATTTATGGTCCAGTAAATGCTTGAGGAAAAGGCTGAAAGATTTTCAACAAGTTTGTCCCAAAATTTAATTCCGATACTTTCATCTTTATTGGTAACTATATTTACAAGCAAATCTCCGGTATTTACGCCTTTTCTTACGACAAGATGTCTGTAAAAACCTTCATGTGATTTGTTGTGATAAGCTTTTAAATTGCTTCCTAAAGCAAAAGCTTTAACCGTTTCGGCAGCTTTTAAAATATCTTCATGGGCAATGTGACAAGGAGGTATTGAAGAATATCTGTAAAAGCTTCCTTTGCAATGCAATCCGAGATTTAGAATATCGTTTTCATTAAAAAAACTAAATTCCATTTTATTTCTGTAATTCCATTCAACAGGACTTTCTTCCGTATCTGGAATTTCATTTTTTATGAAATTCAGGAGTTCTTTAAGATAAGTTGTTTTATATTTTATCTGACTTTTATAATCCGTATGCTGGAAAGAGCAGCCTCCGCATTTACCGAATGACGGACATTTCGGTTCTCCTCGTTCAGGAGATTTTAGAATGATATTCTGAAGTCTGCCTTCCCTGAATGTTTTTTTATCTTTTATTACTAGCACTTCGGCTTCTTCTCCGGGTAAAATATTTTCGCAAAATAATGCTATGCCGTCATCGCATCTGCATAAGACGTTTCCAGGAAAAACAATTTTTTCGGCTTTAACTTTAATTATTTGGTTTTTTTTAGACATGATCCCCGTTAATTTCGCTGTTTTTTATATTTGCTAAAATTTTGTAGTTATAATAAACGAGATAACATACAAAAAATATAACGAAAACTGAAATATAAGTCACAAATTGCTTCGGTATCTCAAATGATAAAATATTGTTTATGAAAATAAAAATAAGAGCTGTGCTGAAAAACAAAAGAGATATAAATTCGTTCGAATAGCAGATATCTTTGCTTTCAGAAAAATTATTGTTTAATTTAAAAAAACAAGCCGACGAAGACAGTAATATAAAATGAATTATAAGCAGAAAAACAAAATAATTGCCGTTTTGATGGTTTAAAACAATCATAAAACTTGAAATAAAAAAAATATTTGAGAAGAGAATTAAAGAAATGATTGATTTAAAAGATATTTCTCTGCTGAACAATATGATTATGCAGCAAATCAATATGAAAAAAATCGGAAGATAAACAGATAACTGCAAACTTAATTTCCCGTAAATAAAAAAAATAAAACCAAGACACATAATCAATATGCTTACAAGAGTAATCAGTTTAAAATGAACTGGTATTTTTGCGGCATTTTTGATTATTTCTTTTTGCCGGCGTATTCTATACATGTAATATGCCGAAATAATAAGTATTATTGCGGAGAAACCTGCCGTTACAGCTGAAAAACCTGAGTCGGCAAACAATTTTATTGTAATTATTGCAAGCATGGCGATAAAATTATTTATTATAAAATGTTCCGTAAAATCCATTAAAAAATGTTCGTTTTTTATATATTTAAGTATCCAAAAATTGAATCCTGTTATATAAAAAAATACAGATACCGCATATACGGATATTGAACCTGCATCCGGAGAAAAAAAATGCCAGTAAACAATTGACAAAAATACAAATTCTAAAAGCATTACTGCCGAATAATGTTTTTTGCTGTGTAAACATAAATTCATAAAATACCTCCGGTTTAAAATGCGGAACCGAACAGATAGATTCAAATATTGATTATATTCAATTAGTATGTTTAAATCAAATAACAAACACTTGACTAAACGATAATAAAAAGGCATAATACACAAATATTAATTTTAAAAGAGGAGTATATAAGAAATGAAAGAAGGTATTCATCCAAAATATGTAGAATCAACTGTAACTTGCGCTTGCGGCTATACGTTTAAAACACGTTCGACAAAGCCGGCAATTAAGCTTGAAATATGTTCAAATTGTCATCCTTTTTTTACAGGTAAACAAAAGCTTATAGATACAGCGGGAAGAGTTGAAAAATTCCAGAAGAGATTTGTTGCTACAGAAGGAAAAACAGTAACTAAGAAAAAAGAAGCGAAGAAAGTCCCTTCACCAAGAAAGGTAACTTCAAAGCTTTTGACTTCTACTCCTAAAAAAGTAAAAAAAGAAGTTCCTGCCAAGAAAGATGCTAAAAAAGAAAAATAAATAAAACATATTATGACGGGTAATCTTTAGAAATTAAAAGATTTCCCGTCATATTTTTTTTACGGATAAAATATGTTAAAAGCAAAACTTGAAGAAATCAAAAATAAATTTTCCGAGATAGAACAAAAATTAGGCGACAGTTCTATAGTCTCAAATCAAGATGAATACAGAAAATTGTCAAAAGAACATTCATATCTTACTCCTATTGTTGAAAAATCAAACGAATATTTAAAACTGCTTAAGGATATTGATGATTTGGACGGACTGAAAAATTCAGACGATAAAGAAATGAGGGAAATGGCTTTTTTGGAATATGACGAAGCTGTTGCAAAAAAAGAAGTGTTTGAAAAAGAAATCAAGTTGATGCTTATTCCGCAGGATCCTCATGAAGATAAAAATATTATTGTTGAGATAAGAGCAGGTACAGGCGGAGAAGAAGCTGCTTTATTTGCAGGAGATTTATTCAGAGCTTATACAAGGTTTGCCGAAAGAAACGGATGGCGTTATGAAATTATAGACAGCAATCCGACCGGGCTTGGCGGATATAAAGAAGTTGTCTTTTCTGTTGAAGGCGGGAAGGTTTGGAAATACTTTAAGTTTGAAAGAGGAATTCACAGAGTTCAAAGAGTCCCAGAGACTGAAGCCTCCGGAAGAGTTCATACGTCCGCAATAACTGTTGCCGTACTTCCTGAAGCTGAAGACGTTGATATAGAAATAAGACCTGAAGATTTAAGAATTGATACTTACAGAGCCAGCGGAGCAGGCGGACAACATGTTAACAAAACGGATTCCGCAATAAGAATTACATATTTGCCTACAGGGCTTGTCGTTTCTTGTCAGGATGAAAGAAGCCAGATAAAGAACAGAGCTAAAGCAATGAAAGTTTTGAGGGCCAAATTGTATGAACAAAAAGTCCTCGAAAACGAAGCAAGAATGTCTAACGAGAGAAAACAGCAGGTTGGCACAGGCGACAGATCTGAAAAGATAAGAACTTATAATTTTCCTCAAAACAGAATTACGGATCACAGAATAGGTTTCAGCGTTTATAATATAACTGAAGTTATGGACGGGGATTTAAAAGAACTTATAGAAAAACTTATTTTTTGCGAAAATGAAGAAAAATTAGCAAAGGCAAGTATCTGATGCTTGACGCATCTAATATTTTTACACTCCTGAAAACATCTGAAGAATTTTTATCGCTGCATAATATAAAAGAAGCAAAACTTGATGCCGAAGTTTTGCTTTGTTTTGTTTTAAACGTCAAAAGAAGCGCTCTTTTTACCATGAGAAATAATACCGTAACCGAAGAACAGCTCGGGATATATCAAAAATGTATCCAAAGAAGAATCAAAAGAGAGCCTGTTTCATATATAACAGGTAAATCCGAATTTATGGGATTAAATTTTAAAGTAAACAAAGACGTTTTGATTCCCCGTCAGGAAACGGAACTTCTTGTAGAAACAGCGTCTTCTCTGATAAAAAAGAACGGCTGCAAAGAAATTCTCGATATGTGCACAGGGTCAGGCTGTATTGCTGTTTCTTTGGCTCATGAAAATGACAATATATTTATAACGGCTGTCGATATAAGCAAAAAAGCGCTTGCCGTTTCTTCACTTAATGCGGAAATAAACGGTGTAGCTTCTAAGATAAAATTTGCAGCCGGTGATATGTTTGATAATATTAAAAATCAAAAATTTGATATAATCATTTCAAATCCGCCTTATATAACAAAGGAAGAATTCATAAATTTGGAAAAAGAACTTTTTTTTGAGCCTGAAACGGCTTTAGTTGCAGGCGGTGACGGACTATTCTTTTACAATAAAATAGCAGAAAACGCTAAGAATTATTTAGACGATGACGGAATGATTTTATTGGAATTGAATTCCAATATCTCTCAAAAAATAGTAGAATTATTTGAAAAATACGAATTTAAAAAAATAAAAATAATTAAAGATTACTCTAATTTAGACAGGGTTTTGGTACTAAAAAATGGATAAAATAGTCGTTTGCGGCGGAGAAAAATTGAATGGCAGCGTCAGTATGTCAGGTTCTAAAAATTCTGCATTACCGATACTTTTTGCAACTCTTTTGACTGATGATAAATGCAAAATAAAAAATGTTCCGGAACTTGCCGATATAAAAACTACAATAGATTTTTTGAATTTTATCGGTAAAAAAACAGATAAAAAAGAAGATATTGTGTCGGCGGCAGAGTCGTCCGTTTTAAACCATATTGCTCCTTATGATTTAGTGAGAAAAATGAGAGCAAGCGTTTTGGTTATGGGGCCTCTGTTGGCAAGACTCGGCAAAGTAGACGTTTCATTGCCGGGAGGATGTGCTATCGGGGCAAGGCCGATAGATATTCATTTGGAAGCTTTTAAGAAAATGGGCGCAAGTATTGAATTAAAAGAAGGTTATATAAAGATATTTGCCGAAAAAGGGCTTACAGGTACTGATATAGAATTTAGATTTGCAAGTGTCGGAGCAACAGAAAACGTCTTGCTTGCAAGCGTTTTGGCAAAGGGAACCACCAGAATTATTAATGCCGCCAAAGAGCCTGAAATACAGGATCTTGCAGACGTACTGAACAAAATGGGGGCAAAAATAAAAGGCGCCGGGACTGCGATCATTACAATCGACGGAGTAAAAAAACTTTCAGGTTTTATGCACAGCGTTATAGCCGACAGAATAGAAACAGCTACTTACATGATTGCGACAGCAATGACAAAGGGAAATGTTACTCTGACAAACGTTCAGCCGGAACATTTAAAAGCAGTTATAGATAAATTGCAGGAATCAGGCTTGGACATAAAAACAAACAAAAATGAAATAAAAGTTAAATGGACAGGTCCATTAAAGCCTGTAAATATAAAGACTGAAATATATCCCGGCTTTCCTACTGACGTTCAGGCTCAGTGGATGGCTTTGATGTGTCTTGTAACGGGAAATTCAATAGTTGAAGAAACTGTTTTTGAAAATCGTTTTCTGCATGTTTGCGAACTACAAAGACTTGGCGCCGATATAAAAATTGACGGGAAAAGCGTTTATATTTCAGGAGTTGACAATTTATCAGGAGCGCCTGTGATGGTTTCTGATTTAAGAGCAGGGGCTGCTTTAGTTTTAGCCGGCTTATGCGCCAGCGGCAAAACTGAAATTTCAAGAATTTATCATCTTGACAGAGGTTACGAGTCATTGGAAAAGAAATTCAGCATGCTCGGTGCAAACATAAAGAGAATTAAAGAATAATATTATATTCATAGTAATAAATAATGGGAGAATATTATGCCTACGAATGAAAATCTTGAAGCAAAGTACGGCAGAAGAAAAACGCCAAGCGATACGTCTGTAGAAACTAAGGAAGAAACAGGAATTTCAAAAGAGTCCGGCAGCGTTTTTCAAAAATACGGCAGAAAAAAAGTTGAAGAACATGATTCCGAATCGCCGTTAAATACAGAAAAAGAAGATAAAATCCCTCAAGAAAAAACAATAGAAGAAAACATAAAAGATACTCTGTCAAAATATAATTCGGATAAAAAAGAAAATATCAATACAGGCAGTTCATCTGTCAGAAGGAAAAGAGTACAGGAAGAATCCGTAACGGTCAAGTTTCTTAAAGCAGTAATAATAGTTTTAATAATTGTAATTGCTTCATCAATTATTATTGCGTTTACAATGAGACCTAAGATAAATTTGGAAGGCGAACAGATAATAGAGCAAATAAAAAAGGCGGAAACTCTTTATTTTTCAGTACAGAAAAAATACCACTATTTCGCAAAAACCAATTATGACAGTACTCTTGGCGTTGATTTAAATAAATATAAATATTTCACTTTCTATGAAGTTGTTCCTAATGAAGAATCAAAAAATTATGAAGTAAAACTTTACGGCGCTACAAATGCTTTTACTATTACTTTTTATACAGTAAAAGCATTTTTTAAAGAAAAATTTTAAAACAGGTAGAGTAAAACTAAAAATTTTGATAAAATAATAAAAGTTTATGAGAAAAGGGGATTTAGAAATGAAAAAAATTCTTATATCAGGTTTTGTTTTGTTGTTTTCGTCCGCTATATATGCTTACGACATAGTTCCTAAAGTTTCTGTTGATTTGCCGGGAACATTCAGAAGCGATTATGACGTGCAAGCTTCCGGAGCAGTAGGAGCGGAAGCCAGATATGCCGTCAATGATTATATTTCTTTGGGAACAGGTTTTGAATATTTGCTTCAAAGAGCCGTTTCTAATAAGACAAGCGGATATTTTTCAGACAAAAATTTTAATTTTGTTCCGGTTTATATAAGCGTGTTGCTATATCCTTTTGGTAATTTTCCTTCTTACAGACCTTACTTTAAAGTGGACGGAGGATACAACGTTGCTTTTATGATAGATGATTCAGTCGATTCTTCTTCAGGTCTTTATGCTTCCGCGGCTTTAGGAATTGAATTGCTTGAAAAATATGTTTTTGAGATGGCGGCATCAAGATACGAGGCTAAAGATAACGGAGAGAACATAACGTATAAAAAGGTAAGCTTTAAAGCAGGATATAAATTTACAATATAACAGGAGCTTGGAAATGTCAGAAGCGCAAAAACTCACGGAAATGCAGGAATGGAAGTCTCTAAGCAGGCACTATGAAAAGAAAATGAAAACGGCTCATCTTAGAGATTTGTTTAAAGAAAGCGACAGATTTTCTAAATACAACATAAGACTTGATGATTTAGGCATATTGTTTGATTATTCAAAAAATATTATAGATGAAGAAACACTTGAACTTTTGCTCTCTTTGGTTAATGTCAGCCAGTTAGAAAAATGGAGAGAGGCAATATTCTCCGGAGAAAAGATAAACTGGACAGAAAAAAGAGCAGTATTGCACAGCGCATTAAGAAATATCTCAGGGAAACCGGTATTTGTCGACGGTAAAGATGTTATGCCGGAGATCAATGCCGTTCTCGATAAAATGAAAGTTTTTACCGATAATTTAAGAAGCGGCAAATGGTTGGGGAAAACTGGTAAAAAAATAAAATCTGTCGTAAACATAGGTATCGGCGGTTCTGATTTAGGTCCGAGAATGGTTTGCGAAGCTTTAAAATACTATGCTGACGGTCCGGATGTTCATTTTGTCTCAAACGTAGACGGAGCTGACATATATGAAACCTTGAAAAAAATAGACCCTGAAACAGCTTTATTTATAGTAGCGTCAAAAACATTTACTACACAGGAAACAATTACAAATGCAATGACCGCAAGAAAATGGCTCGTCGATAAATTGGGAGAAGATGCCGTTAAAAATCACTTTGTCGCTTTATCTACAAATAAGGCTAAAGTTGCAGAATTCGGCATAGACACAAACAATATGTTTGAATTTTGGGATTTTGTAGGCGGAAGATATTCTTTGTGGTCTGCAATAGGCCTTCCTATAGCCTGCTCAGTCGGGTTTGATAAATTTAAGGAATTATTATCCGGAGCATATGAGATGGATCAGCATTTTAGAAACGCTCCTGCCGATAAAAATATACCTGTAATAATGGCAGTTTTGGGAATATGGTATAACAATTTTTTCAAAGCGCAGACTTATGCTGTGCTTCCGTATAGCCAATATCTTCACAGATTTCCGGCTTTCTTGCAGCAATCAGATATGGAAAGTAACGGTAAAACAATAGACAGGGACGGCAGCAGAGTTGATTATGAAACAGGACAGATTCTTTGGGGTGAAGCCGGAACTAACGGACAGCACTCTTTTTATCAGCTGATACATCAGGGTACAAAAATGATACAGTCTGATTTCATAGGAATCATCAACCCTCCTGAAAGAATAGAAGATCATCATGATAAATTGATGTCAAATTACTTTGCCCAGCCTGAAGCTTTGGCTTTCGGATTATCGAAAGAGAAAGTTGTCGAAACTCTTGAAAAAAACAACTATTCGCCTGCCGATATAAAAATGCTTGCTCCTCATAAAGTTTTTAGCGGAAACAAACCTACAAACAGCATATTGCTTGACGAGTTGACACCTAAAACACTCGGAGCGTTAATAGCTATGTATGAACATAAAATATTCGTTCAGGGTATTATATGGAGAGTAAACAGCTATGACCAATGGGGCGTTGAGCTTGGAAAAGTTTTAGCTAACGTAATTTTGCCTGAATTGAAAGAAACTTCTAAAAACGAGCATGACAGTTCAACTTCAGGATTAATAAAACAATATATCAATATGAAAAAAAATTAACGGAGGTTTTATGTTTTTAGATTTAAATTCCATTTATTCTTCATCATGGGGCATATTTAAAAAAAATTGGTGGCAGTATGTTGTTGTATCTTTCATTATGTTTATTTTAATTTTAATTCCGTTAGGGGGAATTTTACAGTTTTTTGTCATGTTAATGATGATGAACGCAATTCTTAAAGCTTTTAGAGGAAATGATATCAATTTTGCCGAGTTTTTTAAATTTAAAGAAATATTTAATGCAAAAGTTATAATTTTTGTAGTAGTTTTAGGAGTATTGTCTTTTATTCTTGAAAATATAAACAGCGTTATTTTGTCAGGAATCATTACTTTGATAGGATTTATTATAAGTATAGTTTTTTTCCCTCTTTTATGCGTGTTAATAGACAAGCATCTGAGTGTAAAAGAAACAATTTTATATTCAGCTAAATTAACTAAAGATTTAAGAACTGAGATTTTTTTGATAATGGCAGTTAATTTTATCATTGCAGTATTCGGTATATTATTATTTTTGATAGGTATTTTTGTCGCTATCCCTATCGTTACAATCGCAATTGTGAAGACTTATTTATTGTTGGATGAAAAAATAAAGTTGAGCACTAACATATAAAATTTTTACAATTTTTTTACAAAAAACAGTTGAAAAAAGAAGAATAATGAACTATAAGTATACTATGGGTAAAATAACCGGTTTATTTTTATCATTAAGATGTTTTTTGTCTGTTTGGATAGCATTTTCTTTGTTATCCGTAAGTTTTCTGAATATTAATATTGACATAAGCAGTGAAATGAAGTCAGATATAGGCAATATATGCCAGGCGACATCAATGTCTGATTATTATAAATTTATTACTGATATTCCGATTAAGCTTGTAAGTAAATTTATTTTGATTAATACGGATTCGTCATGCGGAGTTCCGGATAAACAAAATAAGAAAGAAAAAGAGAATAAAAACGGTAAAAATACGGTATTTATCATAACAAGCGATTCAAATAGTCTTAAAATGGTTAACCCGTTAAATATTTTATATAAAGAAGTCGTAAACTATTCAGGATATCCGATAAAATTTGAAAATAACAGTAATTGTTTTGTGCCGCTCATTTTTATTTTTGCGCTTATGCTGTTGGCATCGGGTATGCTTGCCAGAGGGAATATTGAAGATAATATAAATAATAATATGAATAAAGTCCGTCTTGTGTTGTAAACAAGACGGATTTTTTATTTGGAGGAAACAATGAGTAACCGCAATTTACAAAGGATTATAAAAAAGATTAGTGATTTTTTACCTGCAAAAAAATGCGTAACCGTAATAACGGCTTTATGCTTTTTATTTACATCCGTATTAAGTCAGGCTGTATACGGAATCGGTTCGCCTAATACATCTCTGCCTTTATCTTTAAATGATATAAACAGCATAAATAATCAATTAATCCCTTTTAACGTCGGTAAAATAACTGATGCTTTGTACAGCGGTAAAGGAAAGATAGTTATAAACATCCAGGATTTGCATTCCCATGAACAAACTCAAAGAAATATAAGTACAATTCTTTCCATATTGGACAAGAAATACGGTTTGGAGAAAGTATATGTTGAAGGAGCTGTAGGTCCTGTTGAAACAGGCTGGCTTTCTAAAATAAAAAATGAACAAATTAAGGAAAATATATTAAATAATTTATTATCAAGCGGAAGACTGACGGGAAGTGAGTATTTCGCAGCTGAAAAAGGCAAAGAAAATTTACTTGAAGGAATAGAAAACAAGCAGGTATATATAGAAAATTTAAAAAGATTGAAAGAAATATATGACAAGAAGACTGAAATTGAAAGCTATATTCCTCATATAAAAAATATCCTTGAAAAAACAGCAGAAAAATATTATTCAAAAAATAATTTGAAACTGAACAAAATAATACAGAAAAATAAAAACGGGGAAATAAGAGCTGAAAAATATTTTGAATATTTAATAGATGCTTCAAGAAGATCAAATATTGATTTAAGAAAATACGGGAGCATTATAGAATTTATAAAATTACTGGAAAAGCAGAAAGAACTTAAAAGAGAAAAAATAAATGAAGAGATTGGAAAACTTTTAAATGAACTAAAAGCCAAGCTTACTTATGCGCAGTATAAGAAATTGACTGATAAAATAGGTAAAAAAACGCAGGAAAGCGAATTCTATTATGAACTTGCAAAGATCGTTCAGAAAGAAGGTTTGTTGTCTTACGGTGAATACAATAACGCAAAAATATTTTTTGAATACATAATATTGAACCAGGATTTAAATCCGATAGAACTTGCAAAACAGGAAAAGAGCCTTTTGGAAGAACTGAATTACAGATTCTCTATGACAGAATCTGAAAAAGAAATCTTTTTCTTAAAAGAATACACAGAATACATGTCAGGATATCTAAACAATAAACTTACGGCTGAAGAGTACGAATACTTTATAAAACATTTGAACGATTTTAAGCTTTTGTGGGCAAAATATGTGGACATCGACGGAATAATTGACATAACTAAATATTTTGAACTTTTTGATTCTTTTTATAAAGATAACGTTGAAAGAAATAAATATTTTATTCAAAATATAACGGGACAGATGCCGAAAGAAGCAGAAAACGGTTTTAGAATAAAAGCAAATATTAATCATAAACAAAAAGTTTTGGAAGAACTTGCCGAGAACAAGCAAATAATAGTAGTTGTTACCGGAGGTTTTCATACTTACGGTTTTAATAAATTGCTTGCGGATGAAGGAATCAACTATGTAGTGGTAACTCCAAACATAACCGAAGAAACATTCACTGCTGAAAAAAAATATGAAAATGTCTTTAAAGAACAAGAGTCTGTATTATACCAGACATTACAGAAAATGCTTATTTCTCAAATAGGAGAAGGAGCCGTATTAAACACAGATGTATTGAAGTCAGTATTTAATAACAATAAACAGGCTGCTTTGAGCATATTAAATGAAATGATGTCAGATATTTCTTCCGATGTTACCGTTGTTGATATAAACAGGCAGGATAATGCTTTTGACGTAAAAATCAAAAAATCAGGGAAAGAAGAAAATCTAACCGTTAAAGATATTGAAATTTCAGAACAAAAAGATGAAAAAGAACCGCTGTTTTCAAATGATGTCGCAGCAGGGTTTAAAGCTTTTGACGGTATACAGGCTGCTTTTGTAAAACTAAGAGAAGAAAAAAGAACCGGCACAACAATATCTGTAAATACGGCAGAACTAAGGAATTTAATAAATAAAATTGAAAATACCGCTATAAAAGAAGAATTACAACAATCTGTCGCTAAATTGGAAAAATCAATACAAATAGAAACAGTACGCCAGGAACTTGAAAGACTCATTCAGTATCCGTCAACAAGATTGACTCAGGAAAAAATTGATGAAACCATAACGGCGATGGAACAAAACAAATTAAAATTGAGAAACGAAAGATTTGATATTATAGAAAGAGATTCCAACAACAAAGAATCTGTAATAGGAATTGTTGACAGAAATATAGCCCACCATCTTGAACTTTATCACAGAGTCTCATGTATGTTTGTCGTTACTCCTGAAGGTAAAATAGTTGAAATTCGCAGAGCAATGCATAAATCTGAACCGGGTCAAATAACGCCTTACGGCGGACATGTATCATCCGGTGAAACTTATGAAAGCACTCGCAGAAGAGAACTGATAGAAGAACTGGGACTTCCTAAAGAATGGCAGTTACAGGGAAAATTTAAGTATCTTGTTACGGATGACAAATACCCTGGTTCTGCTTTTGAACAAAAACATGATGTTCTGTTAGATAATGACAGTATGCATCTTTCAATCTATTTTGCATCTGCTGATGAATTAAAAATTATAAGAGCTGAAAGCCAGAAGCTAAAAGATTTAAGACAAAAAATGACTATTCAGGAATACAATAAGCATCTTGAAGACAATGAAATAGAAAATTTTGATATTCGTGAATTTTCTCTCGATGATTTTACGGCAATGGTAAGCGGCAGTCAGAAACAAAAAGAAACATATACATTTGCTGACGGTAATAATTTCGAGATAGAAAATACTTTTCCTGATTTTTTTAAGAGGATATTATTTTCAAAAGAGAAAGATGTCGACACTTTCAGAAATGTTGTAACCAAGAGACTTTTTGACGATGCAGCTCTGACTTTTAATATTTCTTCTAAAATTTCAAAAATTTTAGCAAAAATCTTCACAAGAGACAGTTTTTCTGCAAATCTTTTAGAATCAAAAATATCTGCAATCATAGAAGCTCCTTTGATGATTATTTTTTCTCCTGAAAAATTTGTGCTTATGCACTACGGTAAAAAAGATTCTCTTTTAAGAAAAAACGTTGAAGCTGCTGTTCTGAAAAATGACTTAAAATATTTATCTGAAATAGGTTATACCGACAGATTGAAAGGAACAAACTTAATAATACAGCAAACAAGAGCTTCTTTTTCAGAATCTTTTAAAAGTTTATCTTTTATATCTTTGGGGTTAGCATCTTTTTCAGTATTATTCGGCTTTATAAATCCTGCGTTTTTCTTAGGAATAATACCTTCCATAGTTATCGGTATCGGAATACCTCTGTTTGCAAAAGCCTTACCTGTAAATATAAACGAGCATTTAGCCTATAATAAAGCGCAGAATTTAAAAGCAACGCCTGCATTATTGTCTTTGAAAAATAAATATAAAGTTACCATAAACGGACAAGAATACTTTACTGAAGCAGTAAGTGAAGCAAATGCTTTAAATAATGCGATATTTAAAGCAGCAAACGGGAATCGTCTTGAGATGTATCTTTTGAGAGAAAATGCCAGCATTAAAGTTGAACTTTCTAAAGAACAGGATACTTTTTATGCTAAAAAAACAGAAAAATATGTAAAAAGAAGTATGAAAATGAAACACGGAGAATACCTTTTTACGGTTATTATTCCCGGTATAAACGATAATCCGGAACTGCAGGAGTATCAGACCGTATATGCGCATTCTCCAAGACAGGCTGTATTTGCCGCAATATTAAGAATCTTTTATGACGTGAAAAACGGTTTTTTATCTAACGGGCAGTACGAGAATATATCTATTGACGGAAAAAATGAATCGAATGTCAGAGAAATAGCGACTAAAATTTTAGATTCATATAAAGGAGCCGACCTTGGCAAACTCATAAAATACCACAAACTTATCATGCGTCCTAGCAGGACAAATAAGCCTGTAGATTTTTCTTTAAAACAAAAAAAAGGAACAAATTCATATAAAGTTATAATTCCTGGATTAAACGACGGCAGCGACTTATCTGATTATCAAAAAGTTTATGCTTTTAATGAAGAGTCTGCCGTAAGAGAAGCGGTTTTAAATTTAATTGCGGCAAAAAACAGAGGCGAATTGGAAGGCGGATGGTACAATAATACAGCCGTTAACAGAGAAAATTTAACAGATATAGTAAGCTATATTTTATCCGATAAAAATTTTATTGCCGAAAAACAAAAAGAATCATATAAACAGATAGGTTTGTTTGAAACAGACGGATTTGATTCGATTGCTCCTAAAATGGAGATAGAAGGAATATGGAATAAAATTCAAAATAAATGGTGGGTAAAACTGTTAGAACAAAGAAATAAAAAAGTAAACTCGCAGTACAGAAAATATTTGTCAAGAAATTTAGCTGTATCGATAGCCGAAATGCCGAGAACAATCAATGTCGAAAAATTTATAAATGACCATATAAACCCTGAAGAAGTGCGTGATGCAGCGCTGGAATTGAATACGGTAACATCTAAGCAGTTTTCAAAAACGGCAAGTATTGCATGGAAAGTATCTTTGGCCGGAATATTGGGAATATTTTTAACAGCGGCAACCGGAGGGCTTGCATTAGCGGCATCAATAACAATCACTTCAATATCTGCGTTGGCTCCTTTCATTGCAGCCGTAAAGAAAAATATAGAATGGCATTATAATTATAATAATATGCAGGATAAAAAAGCTATTTCCGAAATAAGCGCAGTTTTGTCCGATTTGCATTATAACTCCGATAACTCAAGGGAAGCATATAATAAATTAAAACAAATAATAAATGAGACGGAAGGCATAAAATTAAGCGATGATTATTTGCCGTCTTATATATTAATGATTGATAAAAATTATGAAATCTCTCAAAAAATCGAAAAATCAGACGATATTTTACTAAAAGATGCCTGGAATAAGATAAACATTGTCGTTGCAAGCAGATATATGTCACGGCTTAATATGAATTGGGGATATAAATATAAGAATGAACAAGACAGACAGTCTATAGAAAAAATAGCAGAAATATTAAACGGATTTAAAGAAAAAATTGATTCTTATATAGATAATAATAAAGATAAAAATTTAGAACAATTAAAGTATGCTGCCGAAAATATGCGTTACAGCATAATAAGAATGATAGATGACGGAATTATCTTTGAAAGCGGAAAGCTTTTTGAAGAAATAGCAAAGCAGTGGTCTGTCGGTAATAACGATTACAATGAAATTATACAGGAAATGTATAAAAATGTAGCTCAGACAATTGAAGAAAGATCGGCACAAGAAATCAATACGATAAAGATAATGGATTCAATAGACGAGCTGTTGGGCAAAGAATATCCTGAATTGGTAAGCCAGACAAAAGCGGATATCAAGAGGATGATAGAGGAAGACGCATTTTTAAGCAGCGAAGAGAAATCGTTGAATGCGCAAGAGAAACAAAAGATAGTGGAAGGAAAGATAGGTGAGTTG
>JAHDQW010000005.1 GCA_018433585.1 Candidatus Praeruminimicrobium purgamenti | reverse complement strand
TTGAAATCGTCTGAAATAGGCAATGAATAAGTAATCGGACTGTCGCTTCCCGTAAGGGGAGCGTGGATTGAAATATTGTTTAAATGGTAGAGATTTAGATGCTACTGAGTCGCTTCCCGTAAGGGGAGCGTGGATTGAAATCGCCTGAGAGTTCGGCAACAATTACAACGGATAAGTCGCTTCCCGTAAGGGGAGCGTGGATTGAAATTTATTTTGGCTGTTAATTTAACGCAAGCCGAACAGTCGCTTCCCGTAAGGGGAGCGTGGATTGAAATTATTATTTTCTGTTATTATTATGTCTTTTATTTGGTCGCTTCCCGTAAGGGGAGCGTGGATTGAAATATTTCTGGTCTGAATTTATGCCAGATTTTTTTTCGTCGCTTCCCGTAAGGGGAGCGTGGATTGAAATGTAGTAGTCTCCCAAGTGCCATATATCAAGTGGTGTCGCTTCCCGTAAGGGGAGCGTGGATTGAAATCTATCAGCTCAGGTCTCCACTGATTATCAGGAATGTCGCTTCCCGTAAGGGGAGCGTGGATTGAAATATAGACTTTTTTGCTTTTTACACGTGCAACAGAGTCGCTTCCCGTAAGGGGAGCGTGGATTGAAATCAGTCTAAATGTATTAAATTGCCCCTATCTCTCGGTCGCTTCCCGTAAGGGGAGCGTGGATTGAAATAATAATTCCGTATTTTGGTGTTAAACACATTCTTGTCGCTTCCCGTAAGGGGAGCGTGGATTGAAATTTCTCTCGTCATATACCGCCTCTCTTTCTTTTTGGTCGCTTCCCGTAAGGGGAGCGTGGATTGAAATTTCAATTTTGTTGTTATTTATTTTTAATGCTTCTGTCGCTTCCCGTAAGGGGAGCGTGGATTGAAATCTCGCATTGTCCGCACGGTAGTAGTCTTATATTTGTCGCTTCCCGTAAGGGGAGCGTGGATTGAAATCTATCAGCTCTGGTCTCCATTGATTGTCGGGGATGTCGCTTCCCGTAAGGGGAGCGTGGATTGAAATTATTTTTAGCATAAAAGAAATTGCTGAAAAATACGTCGCTTCCCGTAAGGGGAGCGTGGATTGAAATCAAAAAGCTAATATATGCAGCACTGGCCATTATGGTCGCTTCCCGTAAGGGGAGCGTGGATTGAAATAATATTTTCCTGCGTTGATACCAAAGTATGCAACGTCGCTTCCCGTAAGGGGAGCGTGGATTGAAATTATTGTTTCGTATATTTCACAGTCTACGTTTGCTGTCGCTTCCCGTAAGGGGAGCGTGGATTGAAATTCCTTCAATTGCTTCATTTTGTAGTCTTGATGATGTCGCTTCCCGTAAGGGGAGCGTGGATTGAAATTAACGTGCGGCATAGTGTAATGTCCCTTATTTGTGTCGCTTCCCGTAAGGGGAGCGTGGATTGAAATATTGGTTCTTCCAATACGATTTTTCCTGTTTCTATGTCGCTTCCCGTAAGGGGAGCGTGGATTGAAATTTTACTTTTATATAGCCATTCTCCCGATTTACTTGTCGCTTCCCGTAAGGGGAGCGTGGATTGAAATTATACAAATGTTGTCTCATTCTTTTTTTAAAATTGTCGCTTCCCGTAAGGGGAGCGTGGATTGAAATCGTCTGCGAATATTTCTCTCTGATATATCGGCTGTGTCGCTTCCCGTAAGGGGAGCGTGGATTGAAATAAATATATAATATTCCGCACTAAAAGATTATTATGTCGCTTCCCGTAAGGGGAGCGTGGATTGAAATAAAAATAAGACCTTATATTTATGCCGATAGGCGAAGTCGCTTCCCGTAAGGGGAGCGTGGATTGAAATTTTTGATTAAAATAAATCTTTGTTTTTTTAATTTGTCGCTTCCCGTAAGGGGAGCGTGGATTGAAATAGATTTTTAGTCCGCCATTTTCTAGTTTGTATATGTCGCTTCCCGTAAGGGGAGCGTGGATTGAAATCAGTATCACAAGCACCAGTTATAACTCTATACATGTCGCTTCCCGTAAGGGGAGCGTGGATTGAAATTCTAAACCAAATCAAAACCCCTGCCATAATATTAGTCGCTTCCCGTAAGGGGAGCGTGGATTGAAATTCTTTGATATATTGGCTGTTCTCCTAAGTGTGCTGTCGCTTCCCGTAAGGGGAGCGTGGATTGAAATAAGCTTAACAACTTTATTTAATAACTTTAAATTTGTCGCTTCCCGTAAGGGGAGCGTGGATTGAAATTTGTCTTTTAAAGTAGTTGGTTTACCTACAGTTTGTCGCTTCCCGTAAGGGGAGCGTGGATTGAAATAATAATATTGCCTGCAGCCGAACCGACTTTTAGACGTCGCTTCCCGTAAGGGGAGCATGGATTGAAATAGTGAAGAAATTAAGAAAGGATATTTAACTTATATTGGTAAAAAAAACCTTTAATATAATTCGGCCGCAAGAGCTCCAATTGCTCAAGGGGAATAATATTAAAGGCCTGAAATATGGGGTAAGCTCCAATTGCTTCCTCGCCATATACAAAATCTCAATGAAAATATACAACAAAAAAAAGATATCGTCAAGAGTTTTAATCAAGAAAGTTTTCTTTCCGTCATGATAAAACTCTTAAAATCGATGATATCTTTTATACTCGTTACAAGAAGCTGTCCAACGAGTGCGTTATTGCCTTTTGGCAATACTTGGCTGAGCTGGGAAGAAGACTGCGCCAGCGCGTTGGCAGCTTCTTTTTTTATCCACGAATCAACACCATTGTCCGTTGAATTAAAACCGGTTGTAACAATATTTCTATTATTTAATACTTCAATTACTACTCTGAATATATTTTGTCTTGATAAAGTAAAAACCTCTAGCAGAGACAAGGTTTTTACACCTTTTCGTACTAGAGGCACTGATAATATAATACAAAAAAATAATAATGTCAATAAATTTAGATTTGCATGCCAAAATCTTATTATAAATAGTTAATAGGTATTAATAAAGAATGGTTCACTTAGATTTTTGTTGACTTAATAAAATAAATGTTTTATTATAAACGCCCTGCTAAAAAATACTACCGGGAGTAATTATGACTTTTAATGTAAACGATTGGATTAATGATTTGGCTGATAAACTTAAAAAAACTTTTGAAAACAGACTGCTTTTTGTAGGTTTGCAGGGCAGTTACAGAAGAGGAGAAGCAAAGCCTTCAAGCGATATAGATGTTGTTGTTATTTTAGACGAGCTTACAATTGAAGATTTGAAAAAGTATAAGCAGATAATTGCTTCTATGCCTGACAATGAAAAAGCCTGCGGTTTTATTTCGGGTAAAAATGAAATAAAAAATTGGCCTAAAATGGAAATTTTTCAATTCAAAAATGATACGAAAGCTGTTTTCGGTTCTCTTGATAATCTTGTTCCTGAAGTTACAAAAAATGATATTGAAACCTATATCAAAACTTCAAGCGCAGCATTATACCATATGGTTGTTCACAGCTATTTGTATGATAAAACTTATGATAATATAAAAATGGTTTTAAAGTCATTGTTCTTTATGTTTCAGGCTGTTGAATATTTAAGGAACAGAAAATATATTTCAACAAAAAGAGAACTTATAGGTCTTCTTCATAAAGAAGAGAAAGAAATGCTTGAAATGAATATGGACGGTTTATCAGATTCTGAAGCCGAAATATTTTTGGATAAGCTTATAAAATATTTAAGCAAAGGCTTTTGCAAATAAAATTTAATATATATGATTATTGTATATTTTCACTTTTAATTACCGCATTAGAGTATGTCTATGACTGAAATATTTTTTACTGTAAAAAACTATAAATTTTAAAAGTTTTTTAATCATCTGACTGTTTGAATCAAAATCTGTTACATTAGGCTGTAAGGATTTTGAAAGTTCAGTGATGGCAGTAAAAAATATGAAGAAATATACTCTGCGGTGGGTCTTTTTGGTTACTTTTTAGACTCGTGATAAAAAGTAACTTGCAGTGTGGCTCAACAGCCGCGATTTAAGCTTTATGTAATAAGTTTTGTATTTTTAAAATCAATTTTAATCCTTTAGTTTGATTTAGATACGGTTCTTTTTATAAAATATAAAAACTTAATACTATGAAAAATCTGATAAAAGTACTGTTTAACAGAGCTTATTTTCCTATATATATATCGCAGTTTTTAGGGACTTTTAACGATAACTTTTTTCGTACTGCCCTTGCTACTTTTATAATGTTCGGGGCAATTCCTCTTACCGAGTCAGGCAGAGCTTTTACGGCTTCGATTCTTGTCGCTCTGTTTATGCTTCCTTTCTTTTTATTTTCAGCCGTTGCAGGCGAATTGGCTGACAAATACGGCAAAGACGTAATAATTAAGCTTGTTAAAGTATCGCAGCTTATGGTTGCAATTCTTGCGATTATAGGTTTTTTGCTTCATAACGTTTGGCTTTTGCTGGCGGTTTTATTTATTATGGGAGTGCTTTCTGCTGTTTTAAGTCCTGCAAAGTTCAGCGTTCTGCCTGAAATACTTGAACATGAAGACCTTGTGGCGGGAAACGCCCTTATACAGGCAGGCACTTACATATCTATGCTTTTCGGCATTCTCTGCGGAAGCCTTATATATGTTGTAGATAAAAAATGGATGTTTTTAATACTTCTTTCGGTGGCTGTTATCGGTTTATTTGCCGCTATTTTTATACCGGCTCTCAAACCTGCGGGACAAAAAATCGACATATCAAAAAATTTTCTTAAATCCACATGGAACATTTTATCCTATTTTAAGCACAGCAGAGATATTTATTTATGCATTTTGGGAATTTCATGGTTTTGGTTTATCGGCGTTGTTTTGGTTTCGCAGATGCCTAATTTTGCGAAAATCGCATTACACGGGCAGGAAAATCTTTACATATTTTTAATAACGCTGTTTGCTTTCGGAATAGCGGCAGGTTCTTTTTTGTCTTATTTCCTTTTAAAAAAAGAGGTGTCGATAAAACATGTGCCGCTGTCGGCTCTTTTGATGACGGTATTTATAGTCGATTTGTCTTTTGCCGCCAACCACATAAATTTATCTGTCGCAAGCATGGGAATGAAAGAGTTTATTCTTTCGTTTGCCGGAAAACGCATAGTTTTTGATTTGTTTGCTTTTTCATTTTTCGGCGGTTTGTATATAGTTCCTCTGATGACTATGCTTCAGGTGCTTGCCAACAGAAAAATAAGAGCCAGAGTTTTTGCCGCAAATAATATAATAAACGTTTTATTTATGCTTGCGGGTGTAATAATATGTTCGGCTTTTGTGCAGGCAAGCCTTACGATGCCTGCAATTTTTACGCTTATAGCCGTCTTTAACGTTATAGGTTCAATATATATATGCGGTCTTCTGCCGGCGCATCTTTTAAGGGTAATTACAAACCGCGTTATGAGGATTGTCTATAAAATAGACGTAAAAGGCATGGAAAATTTTGAGAAATGCAAAGGCGGAACTTTAATTATTGCAAACCATACGTCTTTTATAGACGGCATAATACTTTCAAATATTTTCGGGGAAAAAGTTTCTTTTGCAATAAATACCGACGTTGCCAAGAAGTTTTTTGTGAAACCTTTTTTAAAGCTTGTTAAATATTTCCCTATAGACAATTCAAACGTGATGGTGGTAAAGTCGATTATAGACGAACTTAAAAAAGGCGGAATGGTTGTTATATTCCCTGAAGGAAGAATAACCACTACGGGCGGACTTATGAAAGTTTATCCGGGTCCTGCCGTTGTAGCCGATAAGAGCAATGCTGATATTCTTCCCGTATGCATAGAGGGAAGCCAGTATTCCGATTTTTCATATTTCGGAATTAAAACAAAAAGCCGCAGACAAAGAAAAATAACCGTTACTATTCTTCCTCCCAGAAAGTTAGGCGTTGACCATTCACTGCCTGACAGCGCCAGAAGAAGCGCCGCCGTAACAAAACTTTACGACGTTATGTGCGAAATGAAGTTTGCCGGAAATTCCAAAAATAATACCATTTTTTATTCGTTGATACAGAAAATTCTCCTTGTCGGAAGAGGGAAAGAAATTATAGACGATATGAACAGACAGCCTATAACTTTCGGTTATCTGCTGGGCGCGGTTTTTGCTTTTGCCGGACGCATTGTCAGACAGACGGAAGAAGACGAGTATGTCGGGCTTATGATGTCTAATACAAAGACTATGGTTGAAATATTTTTTGCATTGTCTGCCGTAAACAGAGTGCCGTGCATGATAAATTATACAGATACTCCTGAAAATATACTTGCCTGCGCAAAGAACGCCGGAATAAAAAAGATTTACACTTCAAAAGCGTTTATAACGGAATCAGGACTTGAAAATATAGAAAGCAAACTATCAGAAAACGGAATAAAATTGTTTTATACGGAAGATTTAAAAGACGGTCTTAAATTTACGGAAAAGCTTTTTGCATACCTTATGTCCTTTTTCCCGAGACGTTATTATAAAATAATAAATAAGAATATTGACATTTCAAAGCCTGCAGTTGTTTTGTTTACGACAGGCGATACGGGAAAATCAAAAAGCGTTGTTTTAAGCCATAAAAACATTCAGGCGATAAGAGCCCAGCTTTCAAGCGTTATGGATTTCGGCATACAGGACAGCTTTTTCAACGCTATGCCGGCGTTTCATTCTTTCGGCATAACGGCCGGAATGCTTTTCCCTTTGTTAAGAGGAATAAAAGTTTTTATGTATCATTCGCCGCTTCATTACAGAACCGTTTCGGAACTTGTTTACGACACTAATTCCACCGTAATTCTTGGTACGGATACTTTCCTTTACGGGTATGCCCAAACGGCGCATCCGTACGATTTTTACTCCGTTCGTTTTGTAATAGCCGGCGTTGAAAAACTTAGGGAAGAAACCGTAAAAGCATGGGAAGAAAATTTCGGCATCAGAATTTTTGAAGCTTACGGAACCGCCGAAACGTCTTCAACGCTTGCGATAAATACGCCGATGTATTTTAAAAACGGAAGTACGGGACGTTTTCTTCCTTCCGTTGAATACAAACTTGAGCCTATGGCAGGTCTTTCGGCAGGCGGGCGCCTTACGGTAAAAGGGCCTAACGTTTCAAACAGTTATATAAAAGACGGCGTTCTTAATATGTCTTCGGACGAGTGGTTTGATACAGGCGATATTGTAAAAATTGATGAAGACGGATTTGTTTTTGTCGAAGGCAAAATAGAAAGATTTACTGAAATTAACGGTGAAACGGTTTCTCTTACGGCGATAGAAACGGCTGTTTCTGCAGTGTGGCCGAAATATAAGCATGCCGTTGTAAATATGAGCGGGAGTAAAAGAAATATCGTCTTATTTACCACAAACAGCCAAGCGGATGCGCAGGAGCTTGAGAAATGCGCTGCAGAAGGTTTTGTTATGCCTTCAAAGATAAAATTTATTGAAGAAATACCTATAACGGGAACCGGCGCGACAGATTACGTTAAACTTGCGCGGATTGCAAAGGGGTTTTTGCATATAAGATGAAGAAAATTATAAATTTATTATTTAACAGAACAATAGTGTCTTCTATGATAAACCGTTTTATAGGCGTAAAAGTAAACGGGCTTGAAAATCTTAAAAATCTTGAAGGCAACGTTTTATTTATAGCAAATCATAATTCTTTTTTGGACGCCGTTTTAATATGGGCGTTTATTCCGGAAAAATTATGTTTTACGATCAGTCCTCTTGTGGCAAAGAAATGGTGGGTTAAACCTTTTCTTCATCTGGCAAAGTTTTTTCCTGTTGATTCCACAAAGCCTATGGCAGTAAAATCAATAATAGAAGAAGTCAGAAAAGGCAGCAGGGTTGTCATTTATCCAGAAGGCAGAATAACGACTACGGGAAAAATTATGAAAATTTATCCCGGTCCTGCGATAATTGCGGATAAAAGCAACGCAAAAATAGTGCCTATATATATAGAAGGAAGCCAGTATTCTTTTTTCTCTCATTTCGGCAGCAAGTTTAAAGTTCGTCCGAAAAGCAAAATAACGGTAAACGTTTTTCCTCCGGCAAAGCTTAAAATACCCGATTCTTTGCGCGGTGAACCGAGAAAAAAAGCAATCACAAGGGAACTTTATGACATATTGACGAACGCCAAGTATTTTTCGGCTCCGTTAAAGCAGACTATTTTTGATTCTTTGATTGACGCTTCAAAACTTATCGGAAGAAAAAAAGCTGTCATTGAAGACATAAACAGAAAGCCGGCGGGATACGGACTGCTTCTTACGATGTCTTTTATTTTAGGAAAGCAGTTTCTTAAATCCGGCAAACCCGGAGAATATGTCGGTTTTATGCTGCCGAATTCCATTGCGGCGATAGCGACATTTTTCGGTTTTCAGGCTTTCGGCATGGTTCCGTGCATGCTTAATTTTTCCACAGGCATAAAAAATATGCTTTCCTGCTGTAAAGCGGCAAAGATAAAAAATGTTTATACTTCACGGGAATTTATAGCAAAAATAGAATTCGGCGAAGTTATAGAAGCTATGGAAAAAGAAGGAATAAAAATAATTTATCTTGAAGACATAAAAAAACAGATAAAACTAAAAGATAAACTAATCGGACTTGCAGCGTCGTTTTTCCCCAGAACGTATTATAAAAAAAATAATCCTTTAAGAAATCCTGAAAAACCTTCAGTAATTTTATTTACAAGCGGTTCGGAAGGCGTTCCGAAAGGGGTTGCTTTAAGCCATGAAAATATACAGGCTAATACAAGCCAGGTCAGCAGCGTTTTGCCGTACAGCCTTTTTGACAGTTTTTTTATGGTGCTGCCGATATTCCACTCTTTCGGTCTTACTGCCGGAATGATGCTTCCTCTGTTATCCGGAGTTAAAGTTTTTTATTATCCGTCTCCGCTTCATTACAGAGTAATACCGGAACTTATTTATGATACTAACTCAACGCTTATATTCGGCACAGACACTTTCTTTAACGGTTATGCGAAAGCTGCGCACGCTTATGATTTTTATTCAATTAAAATAGCTGTCGTAGGCGCGGAAAAATTGAAAGAAGACACGGTAAAAAAGTTTTTCGACAATTTCGGGGTGCGGGTAATGGGCGGTTACGGGGCAACGGAAACGTCTCCGGTAATTTCCGTAAATACGCATATGTATTATAAACGCGATACAGTCGGGAGAGTTTTGCCCGGCATAGAAGTAAGGCTTGAAGACGTACCGGGAATAGAAGACGGCAAAAGGCTTTTCGTAAAAGGCAAAAACATAATGCTCGGCTATATAAGAGTGGAAAATCCGGGAGTGATTGTTCCTCCGGAAAACGGCTGGTATGATACCGGCGATATAGTTTCCATAGATGAAGAGGGGTTTATACGGATAAAAGGGCGCGCCAAAAGGTTTGCAAAAATAGCGGGAGAAATGATTTCTCTTACGGCCGTTGAAGCAAGCATATTAAAAATATGGCCTGATTATATGCACGCCGTAGTGGCTGTTCCTGATGAAAAAAAAGGCGAACAGCTTGTTTTGTTTACAACAAGGGAAGGTACGGTTTTTAATGAAATTACTTCATCTTTTAAATCGCAGGGATTAAGCGAGTTATTCGTTCCTAAAAAAATAAAAGTTCTGAAAGAAATGATTTTGATGGGCAACGGTAAAGTTGATTACGTTGCTTTGAACCAGTCGGCCGGAGAACTTTTTTGCAGTAATTCCGTAGCGGCAGCATCAATTCAAGATTAAATTAAAATTCCGATAATATTTTCATACGTAAACTTGGTTTTATTAGGTAAAATACAAGCAAAAGGCAAAATAATAAATAAAAGAAATTTGTTATAATATTCAAATCATAAATAATAAATTTACAGTTTTTTGTTGAAATCAAGAAATATTTTTGAAAATAATTAGAAAATAAAACTCGCTATAGTGCTTATAATAAAAAAAGTTTTAAAAGGCACTGTAAATTATTAGAATGTAAATTAGGAATATTCATAAATAAGGAGAAAAATAATGAAAAGATTATTTTTTGTGTTGTCTGTAACTATATTTTTATGCAATATTGTTAAAGCAGAAGAATTATTCAATAAAGAGGTCTCAAAAAAAGATTGGGAACAATATCAGGAATATAAAAAACAACGGTCTGAAAGTATTAAAGTTTCAGAAGAAGAATATAAGCAATATCAAGAGTATCTTAAAAAAAGATTACAAGATATCGATGAAAATTCTAAAACTAATTATCAAAATCAACCTTCACAAACATATACCAGTCAAGTTAATATTAATAAGTCTAAAATTTTTACACCATTAGAAAATGAATTTATAATTAAAGCAGGAAAAACAATAACAGGTAAATCTAAAGTTAATCTGAAGAATTCATACAATGGTGCTTCTTTATCTGGAGATGATACTAGCTCAGATGGATATGTTATTAAATTTGATTATATACACTATTATTTTCAAGGGTTAACAGGTTTTGGCTGTGGAGGAACTTTTAACTCTTTTGATGAAGACAAGGTTATAGATATTTATGCTTTATTCAAACAAAGATTTCCATTTACAGATTATTACGATAAAGAAAATATTTATTTTTATCTTAGTGCTGGAGTTGGCTATTCTTTTTTTGTTAACAATACGAAAAATGTTATTCCCGATACAATTTATTATTTAGAATATAAAGGGAAGATGTACTATATAATTTCTGCTGGTATAGATATCGATTCCTTTATTTTTGAAATAAGCTATTCAAGTAATTGTATAGATATAACAAGTAATCACCCTTATATTACCGGTGATGGCACTTATAATGCTGTTAATTTCTCTGTAGGCTATAAATTTAAATATTAAAATCAGATGATAATATCGGCAAGACTTATATTTACGACTTTCTTGAGTTCATCGAAAGTTGTTTCAATCTGGTATCCTATTTTACCGGCGCTGAAAATAATGGTTTCGTAATTTGCCGCAGAAGAATCAATAACGGTTGTAAAAGCTTTCTTCATACCTATAGGCGAACATCCTCCGTGGACATATCCTGTAAGAGGGAACAAGTCTTTTAATTTAAGCATTTCGACAGATTTTTCATTTACGCTTGCGGCAGCTTTTTTTAAATCAAGCTCTTTTGCCACAGGAATCATAAAAACGTAATGCTGCTTTGATTTTGCTGTCGTTACGAGAGTTTTAAAGACATGATCCGGATTTTGGTTAAGAGCGGCTGCAACTTCAACGCCGCTTATTGCGTCTGTATGGACATAAGAGTATGTTTTGTAGTTTATTTTATTCTTGTCGAGAATTCTTACTGCGTTTGTCTTTTCCATAATATTTATCAACCGTTATTTGTATTTGGTATAAGACTGCATGTCGAACATTACTTTTTCAAATTCCTTGCTTCCGACAGGCGAATAGAAAAAGCGTCCCTGTATTATATCACATCTTATTGATTTCAAAAATTCGTATTCATATTCGTTTGTAACGTCATCCATTATTACTTTGATATTAAACGAGTGGGCCAGCTGTATCAGGTTTGTTATTATTTTTCTGTTGAGCATTTCGCTAATGTCGCCTATAAATTTTTTATTTAATTTTATTGTGTCAGGTTCAACGTTTTTCAGCGACAGCATCGAGTAATGTCCTATAATAAAGTCTTTTATTATAATTGAAAAACCGAGGCTTCTGAGAGCGGTTACATAATCTTTTGCAAGATTCGGATTTTCAAATACGGAATTTGCCGTCATTTCAAAAACAATATTTTTTGGATTTACGCCTTCATCATCAGTTATTTTTTTAAAATCCCTTATGGAATTAGGGTTGTAAAAGTGCAGTTTTGACAAGCTTATTGAAATAGGAACAGGGTTAATGCCCGAAATAATCCATATTTTTTGTTTTTTGCATACGGCCGAGAAAACATATTTATCAAGCGTTGTTATAAAAAAGTTCTTTTCAAATAATTCGGCAAAATCTGAATTAGGCACTAAAGAACCGTCTTTCTTAATCCACTTTACCGTGGCTTCAGCGCCTATAAGTTTTTTTTCTATTGTATCGTAGCGCGGTTGGTAATACACAGTGAATTCTTTATTTTGCAGAGATTCTATCATTTGGTTTTCAATAGTGCTTTTTTTGATAATTTTTGCTTTTATCGTTTCGTCAAAGAAAGCGTAAAAATTATCAAAGTTACCTTTAATTGTTTTAAGGGCAATATTCGCATTATCAATAATTGTGTTAATATCCTGGCTTTTTTCTGTTATTTCGCATATACCTACTGATATTTTTATCGCATATCTTTTTTCTTCAAGAATGTTGTAGTTCTGCAGCGCTTCATAAATATATGTAAGGCGGTCTATAAGATATTTTTTATTTTCGAAATAGAAAAGCGCATAAAATTGGTCTGCAATATGATGCGTATGCAGCTCATCATGCATTTTTATATTGTTGAGGGTTTCCCATATAAAACGGATTGCATTGTTGCCTTCTTTGTGTCCGAAGATATTGTTGATTTCTTTAAAGTTGTCTATGTTTATGCTTAAAACGGCTGCATTTTTAGGAAAGTTTATATCGTACTCTTTTAAAATATCGTCTGCATCAATGCAGAATTTCGTAAAAGAATCCCCGCCTGTGAGTTTGTCGACATAGGCAATTTCAATTAATTCTTTCTTGCTTTTAAACTGGAAATAAAAAATAATTATAAACAAAGACAGAAATAAACCGAAATTAATAATACTTACATTTATTGTCTCTTTGAGAAGTAAATTTAGGATATTATCGGCAACGTTTATAGGAATAATTATGAAAATATACCAGTCGTTTATTTTTGTAGGATAATAGTAGATATATTTATTTACTTTATTTTCAAATTTCATCGAACCGATTTTTTTCTCTCTCATTTTCGACTGTAATATTTCCGCCATTTCTTTTGAACTGTTATCGGAAGTCTGCAGCGTATCAAAGAAATTTTCTATAAACGTAAAATTCGTTTTATAATCGGAATTTATAACAATATCTCCGTTTAAACGGGCTATATATGTATAAGATTTTCCTCCAAATGAGTAGTTTGAAAGCAGTTCATTCATTTTTTTTGCCGAATAAACCGTAAGAAGAACGGCTATAATTTGGTCTTTGTAATAAACAGGTACCGAGAAGATAGATGATTTTTCGCCAGTAATTCTGTTTATTACGGGGTTTGACAGCAAACTTTCTCCTTTGATTGTCTTTGCAAAATAATCTCTGTCTCTTACGTTAAGTTTGATATTGTCAATGTTATAGCCTACGCCGTCCGTATTGACAATCGCCATATTGTCAAAATGAAGCTGCTGTGTTGATTTAATTAAAAACTGCATTGCTTTATGCCTGTCGGAAGCAACGATAGGCGCGATTTCGTCCGCAATATGCTTTAAAAAGTTTAAGTTGTCATTGATTTTTACTTCAAGGATTTTTGAATTTTGATCTGCGATTTCATGAAGGGTGATCTCTATTTGTTCCTGAATGTTTTCTTTTAAAGCGTTGTAAAAGCGTACTACAACAAAAGATGAAATCAGAACTACTACAATACTGCAGAAAATCATAATATAAACTTTATAAAAGTTTTTCATAACAGTCGCCTGATTTATATAAAACATTATAATCCCGCAATCTTTTATCTTTTATATATTTATTATAATTCAAATAAAGATATTTTTAAATGCTTTTATTAATTAAATCCGTATGTTTTTTGTATAATGATTATATAAAAATATAAAGCGGAGAGAAATATGAAAAAATCCTGGAATGCCAGAAAATTATTTGAGCAGGGATATAACTGCGCGCAGGCTGTTTTTTGCGCTTTTTGCGAAGATGAAGGCATAGATTTAAAAACGGGGCTGAAACTTTCTTCTTCTTTCGGAGGCGGTATGGGCAGGCTGAGGGAAGTATGCGGAGCCGTAAGCGGCATGTTTATGGCGGCAGGCATAAAGTACGGCTATGATTCGGTTGATGACAAACAGGCAAAAGCCTCTCATTATAAACTTATACAGGAACTTGCCGAAAAATTCAAAGAACAGAACGGTTCTATAATATGCAGAGATTTGCTGGGATTGAATAAGCAGAAAGACGGTTACGTGCCGGAAGACAGAACAAAAGAATATTACAAAAAAAGACCGTGCGTTGAGCTTGTGGAATGCGCCGCAGGTATTTTGGAAGAGTATATCGAAGAATGCAAAAACAAGAAAAAACAGGGGTGACCTATGAAAATTTTGATTATAGGCGGAGGCGCTGCAGGAGCAAGCTGCGCCGCAAGGCTTAGAAGGCTTGACGAAAAATCAGAAATTACCATTCTTGAAAAAACAAATGAAATTTCAACAGCAAACTGCGGTCTTCCTTATTATTGTTCAGGCGTTATAAGCGACAGGAGCAATATTCTTGTTTCAAGTCCTGAAACTTTTAAAAATTTATTTAACGTAAACGTAAAGCTTAACAGCTGCGTTTCAGAAATAGACAGAAAAAATAAAAAGATAAAAACCGCAAACGGAGAAATTTTTGCTTATGATAAGCTGGTGCTGGCTCCGGGGGCGGTTCCTTTTGTTCCGAAAATAAAAGGAGTTGAAACCGGCAGAATATTCACGGTAAGAACTTTGGAAGACGCTGACAAAATAAAAGAATTTGCCGCAAAAAACAACGTTAAAAATGCTCTTGTCGTCGGAGGCGGTTTTATCGGCGTTGAAATGGCGGAAAATTTTGTTCATGCCGGTTTTTGCACGTCTTTGGTTGAACTTTCAGGACAGATTCTTGCCCAGGCAGATGCCGATATTGCCGCTTTTGCCCAGAATATATTAAGAGAAAACGGCGTTAATCTGTGCTTGAATGACGGAATTAAAGAGTTTGACGAAAGCTGCGCCGTTTTAAATTCAGGCAAAAGAATTCCTTACGATATGGCTGTATTGTCCATAGGCGTAAAACCTGAAACTAAAATAGCTGAAAACTGCGGACTTGAGATAGGGACGGCAGGCAGTATAAAGGTAAACGATTTTATGCAGACGTCTGACCCTGACATATACGCCGCCGGAGACAGCGTTGAAGTTACCGATTTTATAACTGATACGGCAGCGCTTATTCCTCTTGCCGGACCGGCAAACAGGCAGGGCAGAATTGCAGCCGACAATATAGCGGGGCTAAAGTCTTCATATAACAAAACCCAGGGCACTTCCGTTGTAAAAGTTTTTGATTTGACTTTAGCAAGTACCGGAAACAACGAAAAACAGCTGAAGAATAAAAATATAAAGTATAAAAAAGTTCATATATGGGGCAACTCCCATGCGGGGTACTATCCGAATTCTTTTCCTTTAATAATTAAGGTGTTGTTTGACGAAACAGGAAAAATTTTCGGAGCTCAGGCGGCAGGTCTTGACGGCGTTGAAAAAAGAATGGACGTTATTGCTTCCGTAATAAGGTTAAACGGAAAGATAAGCGGACTTTTGGACAGCGAACTATGTTATGCTCCTCCTTACTCTTCGGCGAAAGACCCGGTAAATATTGCCGGCATGGCTGCGGAAAATATTTTAAAAGGATTTGTTAAACCTGTTTTTTACGAAGATTTGAAAGATGCTTACATTATAGATGTAAGGCCTAAAATGTCTTTCGAATTGAAATCAATACCGAACGCCGTAAATATTCCGGCTCAGGAATTACGGGCTAGAATTTCTGAAGTTCCGACAGACAGGAAAGTTGTTCTTTACTGCGCAAAAGGTTTTACAAGCTATATAGCGGCAAGGATTTTAGCAGGCAGCGGGTTTAATAATGTTTACAGTTTAAGCGGCGGAATAATGCTTTATGAAGAAATTGTAAAAGATAAAAAAGGAATACTGAATATGAATAACAATATTAAAACAGATATTTCAAAAAACGCGGCAGACGTTATCAAACTTGACGCCTGCGGCATGCAGTGTCCGGGTCCGATTATGAAATTGTCGGAAGCTTTAAAAAACGCTCCCGAAGGACACATTGTCGAACTGTCGGCTACGGACGCAGGCTTTAAGTCAGACGTGGAGGCTTGGTGTAAGACAACAGGCAATACCATGCTGGGATTAACCGTTGAAAACAAAGTGATAAAAGCTCTTGTATGTAAAGGCGGCAAAATTCCTTCCGTCGCTTCAAACGGCGGTTCTGGACAGACTATAGTCGTTTTTTCAAACGATTTTGACAAAGTTACAGCTTCGATGATTATAGCAAACGGAGCTGCCGCCAGCGGTAAAAAGGTAACGATGTTTTTTACTTTCTGGGGGCTTAACGTTTTAAGAAAATCGACTCTTAACGTTAAAGTAAAGAAAAATATTATCGAAAAAATGTTTTCCTTAATGATGCCTAAGGGAGTCGATAACCTGAAATTATCTAAAATGAATATGTTCGGTCTCGGCGCTTTTATGATGAAAGCGGTTATGAAAAGAAAGAATATTGCGACTTTAAGACAGCTGACAGATGACGCTTTGAAAAACGGAGTTAAATTTATAGCATGCAATATGTCTATGGACGTAATGGGTATAAAACCCGAAGAGCTGATTGACGGCGTAGAGATAGGCGGAGTAGCAAAATATATTTCCGAATCAAACGGCGCAAATTCAAATCTGTTTATATAATGCAGTTAATATTGTATAATATATATGTAGTTTTTCAGTTGTTTGACAGATGTAATAATTAAGGCTTTTGCTTTGTTTAAAGCATGCTTGATGTTTACATCTAAAAAATAATTTGGTAAAATTATACATTAAGTTTTAAAAGAATTGAAACGAAAATTACAAGTATTTATACGGGGGAGAAGTACAATGTTACAGAAGAAAGAAGTCGTAGAAAAATTTAAAACGCACGCAACTGATACAGGTTCGCCTGAAGTTCAGGTTGCATTATTAACAACAAGAATTAACTATTTGGCAGACCATTTTAAAAAGTTTCCTAAAGATTTTGCATCAAGAATAGGATTTTTGAAAATGATCGGTCAGAGAAGAAGACTTTTAGATTATTTGAAAAGAACAAATAAAGAAGCTTATACGGCTATTTTAGCAAAGCTTGATTTAAGAAAGTAAAAAAAACAGTCCGTCATAAACACAAAGGATGCAAAAAATTTCATTTTTACAAATGTGACTTTTTGGATCTTTTGTGTGATGTTTATAGACGGACAAGAGGAGCGCAGTATAATGGAGTTTATAAAAAGATCATTGACAGTTGCGGGTAAAGAGATTATTGTTGAATCAGGAAAACTTGCAAAGCAGGCTAACGGTTCCTGTGTTGTCAGAGTTGGAGATACAATGGTGTTGGTTAATGCCGTTGCGTCGTCAACCCCTAAAGAAGGCATAGATTTTATGCCGTTGACCGTTGATTACAGAGAAAGATCCTATGCTTCGGGAAAAATCCCGGGCGGTTTTTTTAAGAGAGAAGCGAAACCAAGAGACAGCGAAATTTTAGTAAGCAGATTAATAGACAGAAGCATCAGACCTATTTTCTCCGAATTTTGGAGAAACGATACGCAGATTACGTCCGTAGTTTTGTCTCATGACGGCGAAAATGAAGCGGATATAATAAGTATAATAGGCGCTTCTATTGCATTGACAGTTTCAAATATTCCTTTTGAAAAGCCGATAGCTTCAGTTAAAGTCGGCAGAGTAAACGGTCAGTTTATAATAAACCCTACGTTGAGCCAGCATGCGGAAAGCGATTTGGATTTGGTAGTCAGCGGTACCGACGACGCCTTTACAATGGTTGAAGCCGGAGCCGGTGAACTTTCAGAAGCGGAAATGCTTGAGGCTTTAAATCTTGCGAAAGAAGAAATAGGCAAGATTTGCGCTTTTATAAGAACATTCCCTTCCAAAGAAAAGATTGCCGTATCGGAACCTGTTCTTGACGCAGCAATGAAAGCCGAAGTTGAAGCGGAAGCGGTTGCAAAAGCTGAAGAATGCGTTGTTATAAAAGACAAAGCGGAAAGAGATTTTGCATGGGCTTCGTTTAAAAAAGACATACAGACAAGACTTGCCGAAAAATATGCCGACCAGTCAGCAAATATAGATTTCATATTAGAAAATACTTTTTATAAAAAAGCCAGAGAGCTTGTTTTGACGAAAAGAACAAGAACCGACGGAAGAGCTTTGACGGAAATAAGACCTATAACATGCGAAGTAGGTTATTTGCCTAGAGCTCACGGTTCAGGACTTTTCACAAGAGGGCAGACTCAGGGATTGGTATCAGTTACGCTCGGAAGTCCTGCAGACAAACAGGTTATGGACGAACTTACTGGAGAATATAAAGAAAGATTTATTCTGCATTATAATTTTCCTGGTTTTGCCACAGGCGAGCCTAAACCTGAAAGATCTACAAGCAGAAGAGAAATAGGACACGGAAATCTTGCAAGAAGAGGTTTGAAAGCTATTCTTCCTGCAGAAAAAGATTTTCCTTATACAATAAGAATAGTATCAGACATATTGGAATCCAACGGTTCTTCTTCCATGGCATCGGTATGCGGCGGTTCGCTTGCTTTATTTGACGCGGGAGTTCCTGTAAAATCAGCCTGCGCAGGTATAGCTATGGGACTTATGAAAGAAGGCGACAATTACGTTATTTTAACCGATATTATGGGAATGGAAGATCATTTGGGAGACATGGATTTTAAAGTCGTCGGAACGAGAAAAGGCGTAACGGCTTTGCAGATGGATATAAAGATTACCGGTCTTACGACTGAAATTTTAGCCAAAGCTTTGGAACAGGCAAGAGTCGGAAGAATGGAAATTCTTGATAAAATGGAAGCTGCAATCGCTCAGCCGAGACAATCTCTTTCTCAGTTTGCTCCGAAGATGGTATCTTTGACAATACCGCAGAATAAAATCGGCGGATTGATAGGTCCAGGCGGCAAAAACATAAGAAATATTCAGGAAACAACCGGAGTTAAGATAGATATAGAAGAAGACGGAACAGTATTTATTTCCGGAGATGATTCTTCAGCCGTTGACAATGCAAGAAATATGGTTGAAGGACTGACTGCCGAAGTTGAAGTCGGTAAAATATACAAAGGCAAAGTAACCAAGATTATGGCGTTCGGAGCTTTTGTGGAAGTTTTACCGGGAAAAGAAGGTTTGGTTCACATTTCAAAGCTTTCAAAACACAGAGTCGCAAAAGTTGAAGACGTAGTTTCCGAAGGTGAAGAAATAGTCGTTAAAGTTGACGAAATAGACAAACAGGGCAGAATTAATTTAAGCAAACAGATGTAATGTAAAAATAACTAAAAAAGGTGTGATATGGCTCCAAATAAAGAAATTGAAATCACAGAAAAAGTAAAGTCTTTATATGAAGTTATGCAGGAAGAAAAAGTTGAAGAACTGGAAATAAAATCTCCTGAATTTAACGTACACATTAAAAGAAAAAACAATTCAAAGCCGCAACAGACAAGAATTGCGAGAGTTGAAGAAGTTTCCATAGACGAAAGCTACGGCGAATCTAAGGCTGAAGGAACGCCGTCAGTTTCAGGAGAGACTATAAAATCTCCTATTACGGGAGTTTTTTACAGATCTCCGTCTCCTACGTCTCCTATGTTTGTAAATGAGGGAGATGTAGTAGATACAGGAAAAACTTTGTGCATTATTGAAGCTATGAAAGTTATGAATGAAATAAAAGCAACCGAAAAAGTCAGAGTAGTAAGTATTTTGGTTGAAAACGGGAAATCTATCAACAGCGGCCAGGATTTGTTCAGTATAGAAAAATTATAATTTTAAGGGAACTGTATGATAAACGTTATTGGAAATGTTGCAGGACAGATATGGCATTATCTTGATTTGGTCGGCGAATCTACGCCGATCAAAATTAAGGCGCAGTTAGGACTCTCTAATACAATGCTTTATTTGGCCCTCGGCTGGCTTTCCAGAGAAAACAAAGTCTCAATGGTTCCGTACGAATATACTTACAAAATATCTCTTATAAGAGACTGATTTATCAACTGCAATCCCGTTATTTCTTTTTAAAATAAGGTGATATGGGAAACATTTTAAATTCACAAACGCCGAAAGAGTATAAAAAAAGCAAGAGATTTTTAATAGGTTCTCTTTATCTCCTGTCTTTTTTTTTCCTTTTATATTGTTTAGTATCGACTGAAAGTACCGGCATCGTCGGCCGTGCTTTTTCTGCGGTAATGCTTTCCGTTTTTGGAACGGCATCTTATATAATTCCTTTTGTTTTATTATGGTTTGCAGTATTGCATTTCAATGTTTCTGCCGAATTAAGAATCCGCATAAATCTGATTTTGTCTCTTTTTATAATAACTCTTGTGTCTTCGTTTTTTTCGCTTACCGAAAACTTATTCGGCGGCGATTTATACGGCGGAGGCGGATGGATAGGCGACAGTTTAGAAAAGATTTTCATTAAATATCTGGGATTTAACTTTTCCGTAATATTAATAGCTTTTGCTTTGATTTTCCTTGTTACAAGAATTTTCAGAGTCTCTCTCAGCGAAACGGCATCTTCAGTCTGGCGTTCTTTTGTCGAAGATATACAGTCGTGGAAAGAAAGCAGAGATTTGAAGAAACAGGAAAAAGCCACAATAATACAAAATAAAGCCAAAGAACCGAAAAAGCAGGAACCGCCTGTTCAGGAAAAACCTAAAATTATAGAAGCAAAACCGCAGCAGAAAATAAGCGCGGTTTCAGTACGCGGCGACGTCCCTGAAAAACAACAGGATAAAATTAACAGCACAAAATTGGAATACGTTTTGCCGCTTTTAAATCTGCTGAGAGACTGCGGCGGCTTCAATACCGTACTGAGCGAAGATCAGCTTCAGGACAGGGCAAACCGTCTCAGACAGACGCTTGCCGATTTCAGCATAGATGCCGTCGTAAAAGACATTATTCCTGGACCGGTTATTACAAGATACGACATTATTCTTGCTCCGGGCGTCAAAATACAGTCTGTTTTGAACTTAACCGACAATATATCTCTTGCAATGAAAACTTCGGCTATAAGAATAGTTCCGGTGCCTGAAAAATCGGCGGTCGGTATTGAAATACCTAACCCGAAAGCGTCTTTGGTAGGACTTAAGGGCATTCTTGAAACTGAAGAATTCGTTTCTTCAAAGTCTCTTTTATCATTGGCTCTTGGAACAACTACAGACGGTAAAGGATATGTAACCGATTTGGCGAAAATGCCTCATCTTCTTATAGCAGGTTCGACAGGATCAGGAAAAAGCGTAGGGATACACAGCATTATATTGTCTGTTCTTTATAAAGCAAGGCCTGACGAAGTTAAATTTATGCTTATAGACCCTAAACGCGTTGAAATGACGGTGTATAAAGATTTGCCTCATTTATATGATCCTTGCTGTATTGCCGAAGACGCGGATATAATAACCCAGCCTAAAAATGCTTCGGCGTCTCTTAAAAGGCTTGTCACTGTAATGGAAGCCAGATATGAAAAATATGCCGGGCAGATGGTAAGAAATATTGAAGATTACAATAATAAGATGGCTGAAACCGGCGGAGAAAAAGACTACTATATAATCGTAATAATAGACGAGCTTGCGGATCTTATGCTTGTTGCGTCGAAAGAGATAGAAGATTCGATACAGAGGCTTGCGCAGATGGCAAGAGCAGTCGGAATACATTTGATTCTTGCCACGCAGAGACCGTCAATCAACGTTATTACCGGCGTTATAAAAGCCAATTTCCCTGCAAGGCTGTCTTTTCAGACAACGTCTTACATAGATTCAAAAGTTATTCTTGATACTGTAGGAGCCGAAGAGCTTATAGGAAAAGGAGATATGTTATTCCTTCCGCCTTCGGACGCAAGGCCGGTAAGGCTGCAGGGCGCTTTTGTATCTACCAAAGAGGCCGAAAAAGTCGTTTCTTTTATAGCGGACCAGGAATTTCCGAGGATATACGAACCTTTGGTAACGGAAGTCAGCGCAAGCGCCGCGGCAAGCGCTACAGACAAAGCAAATAAAGATTTAATACCTGCTTTAAAATTAATTTTGGAAAGAAGAAGAATTTCCCAGGATTTGCTTAAAGCGAATTTCGGTTCTTCTGCCAGAGCCACGAATATTTTGAGCGTTTTGGAAATGAAAGAATTTATTTCCAAACCGGAAGGCACAAACCGCTGGGAAATTAATTTTGAAATGATACAGGAATATTTAGACCACAACGGGGACTGATGAAAAAAACATATATTTTTATAACGGCGTTTATTTGTATCTGTTTCGGCGTATCTTACGGGGCTGCAGTTAATGCCGGCGACGTCTTGTCAAAAATCGAAGCGGCCGACAAAAACGTGAAAGACATGGAATTTAATTTTACGCAAAAAATAAATTACGTTTCCACAAACGAAAAACAGACGTCTTCAGGGATAGTAAAGTATAAAAAACAAAACTATATATATATGTTTCAGAAGAATCCTTCCGAACAGTACACATATATTGACGGCAGGAAAATGACGGTATATGTTCCGGCAAATAAACAGGCTGTCGTCGAAAACTGGAAAGATGTGTTAAATAGTGATATGATACTTACGACTATTATAGGATTCGGTAAAAATTTCAGATCGTTTGAAAAAGACCATTCCATTGTTTTGGAATCGCAAAACGACAAAGAATATGTTTTGCTGATGAAGCCGAATAATCAGAAGCAGGTCTGGAGCATGCATATTAACGTTGATAAGGAAACGCTGCTTGTAAACAGCGCCGTATTCGATAATAAAAATTTTATAATAAACGTTAAACTTACCGATTATAAATTAAACGTCGGTTTCCGTACGGACGTATTTAAATTTAAACCGGCGAAAGATATAGAAGTTATAGAATTATAGGCGGTGGCTTTGTAATGAATGAAATAGGAAAAATTTTAAAGCAGGCAAGAAAAAAGAAAAGATACTCTTTGGAAAAAATACGTAAGATGACAAAGATTAAAGAGTCGTATATTATCGGGCTTGAAAATTCCGATATTGACGCTTTTCCTGCAGAAATTTACTATAAAAATTTTTTGAAGAGCTATTCGAAATGTTTAGGTTTAAATCCTGATGAAATTTTAAAGATGTATGAAGAAAATAAGCTTATCAATCAGGACGATTTGTTTAAGCATCATGACAATTCGGATGAAAAGAATATATCTGATATGAGTTCGGGCGGACGTTTGAGACTGGCGATAACCGCAGTATCGGCGGCAGCTATGTTTGTTTTTTTGTTTATGTACGGCAATGTCCTTTCAAACGGAATAAACGGAAATTTTTCATGCGGCGGGCAGACTGCCGCTGGTAAACAAGCGGATGAAGTTAAGGCTGTCGCACAGTTGCAGACGTCAACGTCTGCGGTAACTGCAACGGCAACACAGACGGCTGTAGCGGTATCTTCTTCTCCTTCAGTTCAACAGGCTGCGGCTGCTCCAAAAACGAAAAAAACGCTGCTCGTTTCGGCTGTTAAAAATACATGGGTAAAAATCACTGCCGATAACAAAAAAATTTACGAAGAAACTTTATACGCCGGCAAGCAGTATAAGGCTGTTGCTTATGATAATTTTGAGGTTAAGATCGGCAATGTCGACGGAGTCGAACTATATTATAATGACAAAAGAATTGATATATCGGCGGGCGCAAGCCAGAATAAAGTCAATACGATTACTTTAAAGTAAAATTAATATTTTGAAAAATCAAAAGATTGCAATAATCACTCTGGGATGTTCCAAAAATACTGTTGAGTCTGAATCTGTCGCAGGATTATTTGTCAAAGACGGTTTCCTTTTGACAAACGACGTTAACGATGCTGATATTATTTTGATTCATACCTGTTCTTTTATACAGGATGCGCAGACCGAATCAAGACTGCAGATAGAAAAAGCGTGCGCCGTTAAACAAAAAAACAGCGGATTAAAAGTCTTTGTTTCAGGATGTCTTCCCCAGCTTTTAAAAGAAAAAATGAAGTCGCAATATCCTTTAATAGACGGATATACAGGGACCGGGGCGTTCGGCAATATCGTAAATCTGATTAAAAAAAATAAATTTTTTGCCGATACTTTATATCCGGGCGGCATGAACGATTCAAGAAAAAGAGTTTTGTCCGACAGTCTTCCGAGCACATATATCAAAATCGCCGAAGGATGCAGCCACAGATGCAGTTTTTGCATAATCCCGAGTTTGAGGGGAAAATATAAAAGCAGGACAATCAAATCTGTTACTGACGAAGCAAAAGCTCTTGCGGATTTCGGAATTAAAGAAATAAACGTTATAGCCCAGGATACTACGGCTTACGGAACGGATATTTACGGCAGGCCGAGACTTGATAAACTTTTAAACGAAATGGCAAAAATAAAGGATTTAAAATGGATAAGACTTCTTTACGCTTATCCGTCCACGGTAACAGAATCTTTGCTTGAAACTATCTGCGCAAACGATAATATCTGCAATTATCTTGATATCCCTGTGCAGCATATCAGCAAAAATATTCTTTCAGCAATGAAGCGCCCTGTAAACACTTATAAAATAATTGAAAATATAAAAAGCAAATTTCCGGAAATAACGCTCAGAACGTCTCTTATAACAGGATTTCCCGGAGAAACTGAAAAAGATTTTGAAGAACTTGCTTGTTTCGTGCGCGGGAACTGGTTTGAACATATAGGCATTTTCGGATATTCCGACCAGGAAACGGCAGGATCATTTAAATTAAAAAACAAAATCGCCGGAGACATTACGGCAGCCAGAAAGCAGGCTCTTGCCGATATACAGTTCGGCAATGTCGTTAAAAATAATTTAAAGAAAACAGGAAGAGTTTTCGAGGTATTAATTGAATCCGTAAATAAAAATAAAGCTTTTGCCAGAGCATACTTTCAGGCTCCGGAAATAGACAGCTGCATAATTATAGGCGGTAAACAAAAAAATGCTTTTAAACCCGGGAGTTTTTCAGAAGTTAAGATAACAGGCGTTAAAGGCTATGATTTAACCGCCAATTAATGCTATAATAAACGCCTGATATTTTATTAAAGCGGATAAAAGGAAATTATGAATTTAGCAAATAAGCTGACAGTGCTCAGAGTGATTCTCGTACCTGTATTTATATTGTTTTTGGCGATAGATACTTTTTATACCAGCATTATCGCGCTTCTTATTTTTATAATAGCTTCAGTGACTGATTTTTATGACGGAAGAATCGCAAGAAAACAAAATATGATAACTACTTTCGGGATTTTTCTGGATCCTCTTGCGGATAAACTTCTTGTGACATCGGCGTTAGTTTCTTTTGTTTCGATTTATACTTTGGATATTCCGGCATGGATGGTAATATGCATAATATCCAGAGAATTTTTAATAACAGGGTTAAGATCTCTTGCGGCTTCGCAGAATATTATAATTCCGGCAAGCAGATCCGGAAAATTTAAAACTACTTCCCAAATAACGGCAATTATCACGATTTTGGTTGTTCTTATAATCAATTCTACATTAATAAAATTCTATTCTGTAACGGCTTATGATTTGGTAAATATGCCTTCTTGGCCGGGCGTTTTGGGATGGTGCCTTATTCATCTGCCGTACTGGCTGATGTTTGTCGTTACCGTTTTAACAATATATTCCGGTTTCAGCTACATGATGAAACACAAAAATATTTTCATGCACGATAAACAATAGAATGATAAAAATAGACCACGTAATTTCAGGCGGACTTGAAGTTAACTGCTATTTCATTTATGACAGCGCCGGCGGGAAAGCTGTCGTCATAGATCCGGGTCAGGATCACGAAGACGTAATAAAAAAAATAGAACTTCTGAATCTTAAACCTGAACTTTTGATAAACACTCACGGGCATTTCGACCATATAATGTCTGATGACATTATAAGAGAAAAATATAATATTCCTCTTGCAATACATAAAACAGATGCTCATATGCTGGCAGACCCTTTTGAGAATGCTTCGACAATGATGGGGCTTTCCGCAAAAATAAAACCTGCCGAAATTCTTTTTGAAAAAGAAGAAGAAAGAGAAACAAGTTTTTGCAAATATTCAATAATTTTTACTCCAGGACATACGAGCGGCTCAATAAGCGTTTTAATCGGCGGCTCCCTTTTTTCCGGAGATACACTTTTCTGCGGATCAATAGGAAGAACTGATTTGCCCGGCGGAGGAAATGACGGCGAAATGATAAAATCTTTGGATAAATTAAAAAAACTTGACGGAAAAATTGCCGTTTATCCGGGTCACGGTCCGAGCACCACAATAGAACAGGAAATTTTAAACAATCCGTTTTTAAGATAAATAAAATGCAGATATTGGAAGATTTCATCAGTTATATTCTTATAGAAAAAGGTTTGGCGAAAAATACTTCGCTTGCCTACAGAACAGATTTGCAGACTTATTTGAAATATCTTGAAGAAAAAAAAATCTCTTATGAAACAGTCCAGCATTTTGAAATAACGGATTTTCTCTGGCATTTGAAAACCTTAAACCTTAAACCGAGAAGCATTTACAGAATGGTTGAATCAATAAGGCAGTTCTATAAATTTTTAATTTCTGAAAACCGCATAAAAGCAGATCCGACGATATATTTATCGGCGCCGAAAATCCCGGTTATTCTGCCGGATATGCTTAGCAACCAGGAAGTAGATTTATTGCTAAATTCAGTTTCTGACAATGATAAACTTTCAGTCAGAAACAGAGCTATGCTGGAACTTCTTTACGCCACCGGTCTGCGCGTTTCGGAATTGATAAATTTAAAATTTCAGGATATAAATATAGATGAATGTTTTGTAAGAATTATCGGCAAGGGGAACAAAGAAAGGCTTATTCCTTTCGGACACAAGGCACAGATGTATATGCAGAGGTATTTAAGAATCAGAAAAAATAAAGATTCCGATTTTATTTTTTTAACCAAACTGCAAAAGCCTATGTCAAGAATAGAATTTTGGAGACAGCTTAAAAATATAGCTTCCAAAGCGGGAATAGTAAAAAATATAACTCCTCATACGCTGAGGCATTCGTTTGCCACTCATCTGCTCACGGCCGGAGCCGATATAAGATTTGTCCAGGAAATGCTCGGGCACAGTTCTATATCAACAACCCAGATTTATACGCATGTTACTCAGGAAAGGCTAAAAGAACAGCACAAGAAGTATCATCCGAGAGGATAATATATGAAAGGAATGTTCAAATGATAGCGGTAATAGGTCTTGGATATGTAGGTTTAACCACTGCTTTGGGATTCAGTGAAAAAGGTTTTAAAGTATGCGGTATTGACAATAATAAAGAAAAATCGGATTCTATTTCTTCCGGACGGATTCCTTTTTTTGAAGAAAATCTTTCAGGTATTTTGAACAAAAATCTCGGTAAAAACTTTTTTATAAAAAAATCTTTTTCCGAATGCGCGGCGGATACCGAAATAATATTTCTGTGTGTTGAGACTCCTGCAGATAGAGACGGAGCCCCTGACTTAACTTATTTGGAAGCGGCATTGGAGTCTGTTCTTCAGGCGGTAAAACCGCAGGATAATAAAATAATTGTAATAAAATCGACCGTTCCTCCTTCAACCACGGTAAAAAAAATTATTCCTTTCATAGAAAAACGCGGTTTTAAAAACGGTAAAAATATCCATATAGTTTATAACCCTGAGTTTTTAAGAGAGGGAACGGCATGGGAAGACTTTATTAATCCGGACAGGATTATTATAGGGGTTGACGGGAAATATCCAAAACGAATTTTAAATGAAGTTTTTGAGCCTTTTAATGCCGAAGTATATTTCGTTTCTTTAAATACAAGCGAGTTTGTTAAATATTTATCCAATTCTTTTTTTGCGGCGCTTCTGAGTTATTCGAACGAAATGTCGGTTATTGCCGATAAAATAGGAGGCATCGACATTAAATCGGCGTTTGAACTTTTTCATAAGGATAAGAGATGGTTCGGGACTCCGGCTGCGGTTTGCGGGTATGTTTATCCTTCATGCGGTTTCGGAGGCTCCTGTCTGCCTAAAGATTTGAATGTTTTAATTAATAAATCGGATGAGTGCGGTTACAACGCAAAAATTCTTAAAAATATTGTTGAAATAAACAGAGAAATCAAAACTTTTTGGATAAACAAGATAACGCGGGAAATAACAACCGGGCAGCCTATAGCGGTGCTTGGGCTGTCTTTTAAGCCCGGTACGGAAGATGTAAGAGAAACGCCCGCATATACGATAATTAAAATGCTTATGGAAAGAGGGTATAATAAAATAACAGCGTATGACCCTAAAGCATGCAAATCATTTGATAAAACTTATAATTTGCCGTTAAACTATTCCGTTTCAATGGAAGACGCCGTTTCAAAGTCCGAAGTCGTAATTATAACTTCGGCATGGCAGGAGTTTTTGGATAATAAAGATTTGCTTAAAAATAAAACCGTGTTTGATTTGCGGTATAAATTATAAAAATAACCTGAGAGGCTTTGATATGTCAAAATTAACAAGATTCGGCGTTTCGATAGATGAAGATTTATTAAAGAGATTCGATTCAGTAATTCATAAACAGAAGTATCCGACAAGGTCAAAAGCAATAGAAGATTTGATTATAGAAGCCGTTGATAATTCCGATATATCAGGAGATGTTAAAACGCCCGCAATAGGATATATTGATATGATATACGACCATCATAAAAGGCATCTTCTGAATAAAATTACGGAAATACAGCATAAATTCCACGATATAATATTATCTTCGCAGCATGTTCATATAAACCACGATTTATGCTTGGAGCTCATAGTCGTCAAAGGCGTAAAAACAGACATAGAAAAACTTTCCTATATGCTGAAAACGACAAAAGGCGTAAAACACAGCAAGTGCAGAATTTTTCTTTCTAAATAAAAAAGCATATTGACAAAAGGTTTTATAATTTGCTATCGTAACACGAAATTAAAAAAACGTGTTATAGAGGTCTTATGAAAAAAATATTGTGCGCGTCCGCTTTTTTGTTTTGCTGCAGTTTTGTTTATGCCGCTGAAGTTGCGTTGAGTATTGAAAAGTATTCCCAGCAGAAAAATACAATTATTACTACAGACGAGATAAATGAAGAACAGATAGAAAATAAAAATTCTTCGCAGGCTTTGGATTTGGTTTCTTCAATGAGCGGAGTTTTTGTTCAGAAAACGGGCGATGCAGGCAGAAGCGACCCCGTAATAAGGGGCATAGGAGACAGCTGCAGAAAGATAGCAATTTTTATTGACGGCAAACCTGAAAGGATGTCTTTGTTCGGCTGCGGAGTGTCGCAGTCTTTATTGTCAGGCAATATTGAAAGAATAGAAGTTATCAAAGGTCCGGATTCGGTCCTTTACGGTTCCGGAGCCTTAGGGGGAGTAATCAATATTATTACGAAAGAACCGGTAAAACCTCTTGAAGGGAACATAGAAGTTTCGGCCGGCTCTTTTAATACGCAGAATTCAAAAGTATATTTGGGCGGCAAAAAAAATAAGTTTTTGTATGCGGTTTCGGCGAATAAAGTCATAAGCGACGGACATTTGACGAATTCACAATACGATGCGAGCGATTTTTATGAAAAATTAGGCTATATTCTTAATGACGGTTCCGTTTTATCCGTTGAAGCAAAACAATATTCTGGATTAAAACACGAACCTAATCCGTATCCTGCAAATTACTGGGAAGATTATGAAAGAGGTTCCGTTCAGGCAAATTATGACAAGACGTTTTCAAGAAGCAGTTTTGCGCTCAGAGCTTATACCAATTACGGAGACCATCAGTTTTCTGACGGATGGCATTCGCAGGACAGAATGAGCGGCGGTATTTTGAATTACAACAATGAACTTACAGACGATAATATCCTCAAAACCGGAGCCGAGTTAAGACAGCAGGAAGGAAAACTTCTTGCCGGAGCTCCTTATATGGTGCACGACGGATGGAAAATGACCGACTGGTCAGTATTTGCCCTTGATAAGCAAAACTTTACCGAAAAATTCAGCGGTGTTTTGGGAATCAGATATAATGAAGATGAAATATCAGGCGGATTCTTTTCTCAGAGAGCAGGAATTGAATATGAAATTACGGATATGTTTTTCTCAAAAGCTTTGTACAGTAAAGGCTTCAGAGCTCCTTATTTAAACGAACTTTATCTTGTTCCTGCAAGAAATTCTGATTTAAAGGCTGAAGAAGTTAACAATTATGAAATAAGTTTCGGCGCAAAATCGGCAGATTTTACTTTTGATATCACGGGCTTTGTAATGAACGGCGGCAATATTATAGAAAACAGAAGCGGAAAACTTCAAAATACAGGAAGCTATGTGTTTAAAGGTTCTGAAATATCTTTTGACTATAAGTTTAACAACAATTTGAATGCAGGTTTGTCTTACGGTTATTTTGACGCAGGCGACAATACTCAGGGAAGACCCGGTAACAAAATAGACGCGGATGCTGTTTTTAAATCAGGCAAATGGACTTTTTCGGCGGACAGCATGTATGTCGGGGAATATTATGCTTCAAATAACAAAATCGGCAGATTGAAAGATTTTGTCGTAATTAACGCAAAAGTATCTTACGAAGTAAAAGAAGACATAAGACTTTTTGTGGACGGCCAGAATATAACCAACCAAAGCTATTCGCTGTTTTTGGACAGAGACGGCGGAAGAATTATGGAAATGCCCGGAGCCGCAGTTTTCTTCGGAACGCAAATAAAGTTCTGATAAAATCAAAATAAAATATCCGAATTTAATAATATGACTTTGCGGTTGGTTGACACAAAGTTATATTATTAGATATAATATCAGGAAATAAAAAAATCAGGAAGGAGAAAGAAATGAAAAGGTATTTAGTTTTCGGATTGTTGTCAATGTTTTTAGTTATCAGCGCTTGCGCAAAAAAACAGACGGTTGCGCCTGAAGAAACGGAAGCAGGCACTGAGCAGGGAACAGCTGTAAACGCCAATATAGATTCGCCTGAATTTGCTCAAGAACCATCCATAAGAGAAGGATCTCTTGATTCAAAATCAGCGCTTTCAACTATATATTTCACGTTAGACAGCAGCAATGTCAGCGCAGAGGCTTTGGATACTTTGAAAGCAAATTCAAATTTCTTGAAAAACAACCCTAAAGTTAACATCGTTATAGAAGGTCACTGCGATGAAAGAGGAACTACGGAATACAATTTAGCTTTGGGACAGAGAAGAGCCGTCAAAGTTAAAGAATATTATGTACAGCTCGGGATAGCTCCTAACAGAATAGCTACCGTTTCTTACGGCGAAGAAATGCCTGCAGACAAGAGAAACAACGAAGCAGGGTGGGCAAAAAACAGAAGAGCCGAAACAAAAGTTATAGTAAATAAATAACATTTGTATAAATGCATATAAAGTCTTTAGCAATATTATTAATGCCGTTTTTATTTGCAGGTTGTGCAACCGCTTTTCAGTCTGATTTATCAAGCTTGAAAAGTGACGTTGCGCAACTGCAGGTACGGCTTAACGCAATAGAGTCTAAACAAGCTGACGTATATTCAAAATATGAAACAAATTTAGTAACTACCGATACGACGAATGCTTCGATACAGGAGCTTTATAAAAGAATATCGCAGTTGTCCCAGAGAATTCAGGATTTGGAAGCTTTGTCAAAAAAAGGCAATTCTTCTTCCGGAACAAAAAGTTCTTCAGGTCCTTTGCCGTCAGAAGCTTACAAAAATGCGTATAATGATTTTTTAGTAGGCAAATATGACGTCGCAATAGTAGGTTTCAGCACTTTTGTGAAAAAATACGGTAACAACGAATTGGCTCCGCAGGCGCAGTTTTACATAGGAGAATCTTTATACGCCGGCAACAAATGGGCCGAAGCTTATGAACAGTATAAAAAAATAGAAGAAAATTATGCTGGTTCGGATTTTGTATCTTCTGCACGTCTTAAAATGGCTTTATGTTTGGAATTTTTAGGTAAAAAAGGCGAATCAAAAGCAATATTGGAATCTATTTTATCGGAATATCCTAACAGTCCTGAGGCTTTTACTGCAAAAGAGAAAATAAAGATATACTCAAATGCTAAATCTGAACAAAAATAGTTTTTTTCCATACTTTATTTTATCTGTTGTTATCCATTTTCTTGTTTTGTTTATCATTTTTTACCAGAAAACATCAAAAGTTACGTTTATGCAGATACCGGTGGAAGTTTCTTTTTATTCTCCCGGAAATGAAATTGAAAAAAAAGTAAAAACTATTGAAAAAATTGAAACGAAGCCTGAAAAAAAAATAGAGCCTAAAATAGAAGAAAAGAAAAAAGAAAAAGTAAATAAAGACGATATAGCTTTAGAAAACAATAAAAAGAAAGAGAAAGCAAAAGTTAAGGAAAAAGAACCTGCAAAAGAAGAAAAAGTTTTAAAAGAAGAGAAAGCTTCCAATAAAACGGCCGGAATGGGTTCACCGAATAAAGGTATAATGATTGAGAATGCTGATTTTAAGTATTCTTATTATACTTCGCAGATAGTTAAGAAAATAAGCAGGAATTGGCAGTGGTCAACTGTCGATTCTTCTTACAGAGCGCTTGTTTATTTTAAGATTTTAAAAGACGGTACTGTATCGTCTTGCATTATTAAAGAATCTTCCGGCGATGAGAGCTTTGACCAGAACGCTTTGAGAGCCGTAGAACTGGCAAGCCCTTTTGCTCCGTTGCCTGACGCTTATAAAGAAGACAGTTTGGGAGTTTATTTTGAATTTAAATTCCGTTAAAAAAATTATATTTTCATTTTGTTTTATATTCTTTTTTTCAGTTTACGGACATGCCGCCAATGACGTTTATTTGTCTTTGTCTTCAACCGGAAGCAGAGCGAGCATAGGTCTTGCGGATTTTCTGCCTGTAAACGGACTTTTTGAAGAAATGAGTTTGTCCAGAGATTTTAAAGACGTTCTGGAAAACGATTTAATTTTATCAAGACATTTCAATGTTGCCATAGCCAACACTTCATATAAATTTGATATGGATTCACAATTTTCTTACTGGGAATTGAAAAACGTATCCGTTTTGCTGACAGGAAGCATAGCTATATCGGATGTTATAAAACTGACGGTTTCAGTTAAAGTTTACGATATAGAAAGCAGACAGCTTGTATGGGAAGGGAAATACAGCGACGTCGTTTCAAACTACAGATACATAGCTCATGAAATCAACGATGAAATAGTAAAAAGATTTACGGGTGAAGAAGGTGTTGCCCGTTCAAAGATAGCGTTTATCAACAACAGCACAAAATTTAAGGAATTGTATGTTATTGATTACGACGGTTATAATTTAAGAAGAATAACGAAAGACAACAGGCTCAATGTTCTGCCTAAATGGGTGCCGAATTCTCCGCAGATAATATATACTTCGTATCTTTACAACAATCCTGATTTGTTTTTGGTGGATATTGTAAAAAATAAAAGAAAAGCCGTTTCAACCATACAGGGGTTAAATTCTCCTACGTCGGTTTCGCCTGATAAGAAGACGATGGTTGCGACTTTATCAAGAGGCGTTTACCCTAATTTGTATTTGTTAAGTTCGGACGGAGTCGTTCTAAGAAGATTAACACAGGGGAAGTATATTGACACAAGTCCTTCTTTTGCTCCAAGCGGAAGAGAAATAGTTTTTATTTCCGACAGAGCAGGTTATCCGCAGGTTTATATAATGGATATAGACGGAGTTAATTTAAGAAGATTGTCTACAAAAGGCAATTGTGATTCGCCGTCATGGTCTCCTAAAGGCGATAAAATTGTTTTTACAATGAAAATGGACAATAATTATGATATATTTTTATATGATTTGCCTAAAACCAAAATAATAAGGCTTACCGAGGACCAGGGAGATAATGAAAATCCGAGCTGGTCGCAGGACGGAAGATTTATTGCTTTTTCGTCAACGCGTTCGGGCAAAAGCGAGATATATATAATGGGTCTTGACGGTTCCGGAGTAAGAAAACTTGCCGATGTTCCGGGAAGTTCGTTTACTCCTTCGTGGTCTCAAGGCTTATAATTTAATAAAGAGGATTAGAGAGAATGTTTGAAGGTAAAAGTTTGCTGGATATACTTGCCATAGGCGGTTGGACGTTATACGTTTTGTTATCGGCGTCAATGATATCGATAGCCATTATGATATTGAAATTTCTTGAGTTTAAGAAAAAATCAAAAGTAGACACTAAAAGTTTACTGCTGAAAATAAAAGTGAGACTGCAGAAGCAGTCTGTTGAAAGCGCGCTAAGTTTTTGTGAAGATTCTGACACTCCGGTTTCAAATGTTATAAAAGCCGGAATTTTATATTTTCAGAGAACGAACAGTTCTGACGTAAAACATGCAATGAACAGGGAAATATCAATTGAAACGATGAAACTTGAAAAATATACTACCATTCTCGGTACTATCGGCGGCGTATCCGTTTATATCGGTTTGTTCGGAACTGTCGTCGGTATTATACGTTCGTTTCATGACATTTCGCTTGCCGGTTCCGGCGGACTTTCGGTAGTTATCGGCGGCGTATCGGAAGCTTTAATTGCAACGGCTACAGGACTTTGCGTGGCAATTCCTGCGGTTATAGCTTACAATTTTTTTATGAAAACTATAGATAATTTTACTGTTGAAATGGAATATTCAGTTTCAGCTTTGAAAGAAATTTTAGACTCGGTGCTAAAAGATGAAAAATAAGAAGAACAGGCTTGTTGCCGATATTAACATAACTCCGTTTACCGACGTAGTTTTGGTTTTGCTGATTATATTTATGATTACAACGCCTATGTTATCGCAGCACGGAATAAAAGTTAATTTGCCTAAAGCGGAAAATACCGAGCAGGATGATAAGAAAAACATAGAAGTTCTTATAGATAAAGACGGTTTTATCTATCTCGACGGCTTGCAGCTTCATTCAAAATATTTTGAAGAAGCTATAAAAAACGCCGTTCTTCAGCATCCTGACAGAGCAGTAGTTGTTAAGGGTGATAAAAATATAAAATATGAACTTGTAGTGCAGGTAATGGATCAGGCAAGAAAAGCCGGAGCCTCAAAGTTTGCGCTTGCTGTTGAAACCGCGGGACAAAAACGGTCTAAGTAGAACACAAAATGAAAAAAATATATATTTTTATATCTTTTATCCTTGCATCGATTCTTTTAAATTCATTTCTTTATTCTCCAAATATAATAGATATAATAACAAACCAAAACGTGTCTTTTTCGCTTCAATGGCCTAAACTGAGATTATTTATAGAGCCTTTTTACGCTTTTTCGTATTATATTTTGACTTTGGAACGTTCAGGTTATGTTTTTGCTTTGTCATCGTGGCTTTTCTGGATTCTTGCGCTTGTTATATCTTTATCAATACACAAAAGAGTGAAAACAAAGCAAATAATAGTACACTGCTTGTGGTCGTTTTTCTTTTTTTTATCAATAATATGCGCCATTGTAATTTTGCCTGTAATCGGACCTAAACTTTCTGTCCCTTATGATTATAAAGTCGTTGACGCTCATTCTCATACAATTGCTTCAAAAGACAATATTTCTACAGTTCTGTCAAGCATCAATTATCATAAAAAACACGGGTTTACCGATTTTTTTATTACCGAACATGACAATACCAACGGTTTTTATTCTATACCGTGCGACGTTGATGACAGCAATATTTTCCCGGGAATACAAATAAGAACAACGGAAGGCGTTTCTGTTTTGCTTTTATCGAAATATCAATTCAGGTACAGAGATTATATGGATAAAAGCATAAAAGAAATGGTTGATTTGGCGCATTCGGAAGGAATGCTTGTCGTTATGCCGCACTGGTGGAAATGGAAAAAACCGCCTCTGCAGGAACTTGTAGATATGGGCATAGACGGTTTTGAAATTTATAACTGCGGATACAGATATATAAAGGAAGAGACAAGAAAAGAAATTATAGATATATGCAAAAAGAATAATCTTTTGATGCTCGGTTCTACAGACTGGCACGGACTCGGCTATATGGCGAACGTTTGGACAGTAGTAAAGAAAAACGGAGATAAGAATATTTTCGAACTTCTTGAATCAAGACCTGAAATGCGCGTAATTGTTCACGACGTAAAAGGACCCCAGTCTCCTATAAGATATATTTTTGAGCCGTTCTTCGCATTTTACTATTACATAGTTAATACGGAATTAAAGTATGTTTTAAATTTTTATATGATCATGAGCATAATACTTTTGTTTTTTATAAAAACCAGATTCAGCGAAATAGTAAGGTATTCAAGCCTGTTTCTTTCTTTGTTCTTTTCAATAGTATTGTTTTATTTTTCATATATTCTGTCTTTTAACCTGATGACGAATGTCATTATTCCTGAAACTATCCTCCCTACAACGATAGGATTGACTGTCGTATGGATTGTTATTTGGAGTTTAAGTGACAAAAATATTTAATTTAAGAAATACGGTAATATTTGTTTCGATATCGGTGCTTTGGAAGATTTTTCTTTCAGCTGCGCTTAATCTGCATTCCGACGAAGCTTATTACTGGCTTTGGTCAAAAGATCTTCAGCCCGGGTACTACGACCACTCTCCGATGGTTGCTTATTTTATAAAGCTGACAACGTTGTTTTCCGACTCCGAACTGGCCGTAAGGTTTTCAAGCATAATTGCGACGGTTATAGTAAGCGTATTTTTATGGAAACTTGTCATGAAACTGTTCAATAATGAACAGACCGCTTCAGCTTCTGTTATACTTGTGCATTCAATGCCGATGATGTTTTCGGCTTCAATTATTATTACTCCCGATACTCCGTCATTTTTATTTCTTTCCATAGCGACTTTTTACGTATGGAGCTTAATAGAAACAGAAAATCCAGACTACTGGTATTTGATAGGTTTATTTTTCGGTTTGTCTTTATTGTCAAAATATACGGCTGTTCTCTTTGCAATGAGCCTTTTTTTATACATATTGTTTACAAAAAAAATATCATGGTTTAAACAATACAGAATGTATGCCGCATTACTGATTTCATTTATATGCTTTCTGCCTGTCCTATATTGGAATTATACAAACGGCTGGGTATCTTTTTCATACCAGTTCAGCCACGGTTTGTCAAACGCGGGTTACAGATTTAATTATCTTTTCGAATATATAGGAACCCAGATGGCGATTTTCAACATAATAGCGTTTTTACCCGCATTTTTTATAAGTTTTGCCTATTTGTTTTCCAAAGATAAAAAGAAAGTTTTTCTTGCGTCATTTTCTTTGCCGGTTATTTTATTCTATGCGGTTACTGCATTGAAAAAACTTCCCGGAGCCAATTGGCCTATACCTGCTTATTTCACTTTTTCCATAATTGCCGCAGCTTATTTTATTGAAGGCGGTAAACTGAGGCATAAACTTCTTGCAGCCGGCATTTGTTTTAATATTATTCTTTCGGTGCTTATAGGTTTGCACGCCAAATATACGATTTTACCTTTGGAAAAAATATCAGATAAAACAGCTGTTGCCGATGCTACGAATTATTTTCACGGATATAAAGAACTGGCGGAAAGGCTTTTGAAAGAAAATGTAGGCTTTGCGGTGAGTCCGGCGCATCAGGTGGCGGCTTCAATCGCTTATTACTCTAAAAATAAGATAAAGACATGGGCATATTCAAACCATACGAAAAAAAGCCAGTATGACATTTGGGGATTCCCGGAAGAATCGCTGCATCAAACAGGCGCATTTGTTTATGAGCCGGGTGATAACGGTGAAGAGCCTTATGATATAAAAATGCTGTTTTCAAATGTGTCCGATGAAGTTTTGGAGCAAAAAACTGTAAGGAACAACAATGTTGTGCGCAAATATAACATTAGAAAGGTATCCGGTAAAATATAAAACCGAGGTTGAATTATATCTAATTTTCTGTTATACTGTAAAAGGATTTTATGAAATATTTAAACATCATTTTAAAGGAATTAAAGAGAAAAATAACTATTATTCTTATACATCACGGGCGCGTGAAGCCTATGAGGTTTAGTTTTTCTCTGCCTTTTTTGCTTGTTTTGATAGGCTGCTGGACAATTTTTACTTTATGGGCAGGTTTTGTATCAGGACAGCATATAGATTACTGGAAAGTCAAAGCCGATAATAAGATAATGAAAGTAAGAATGTTGTTCTTCGCCGAACAGATACAAAAATCAAGAGAAATGCTTTCTCAAATCAAAGAAAATGACGATCATATCCGTACTCTTTTGGCGATGAAGTCTAAAAGAATGATTATTGAAAACGGTTTGGGGTCAGGCGGTCCGACACCTATAGAATCAAGCGCTTTATCTACACTGCTTTCAGGAAATATGAACAGTATTTCGGACGCGAATATTGCGCAGCAGTCATTTGATTTGCTTGAAGAATATAAAGCTTCAATGAAAAGTTATTCCGAAGTTGTGCAGCATATAAGCATACAGAGAGAAAAAGTCAAATATACTCCTTCAATATGGCCTTGCAGAGGTATTATAACTTCTCCGTTCGGATTCAGACTTCATCCTCTTTTCAGAAATAAATTTTTCCATACCGGAATGGATATAGCAAATGTTCCTAATACTCCTGTCTTTTCGACTGCCGACGGCGTTGTGATTTTTGCAGGGTGGCAGGAAGGGTACGGATATGTAATGTCCGTCGAGCATGGATATAAATACAGAACGGTTTACGCTCATCTGTCCAAGATATTGGTAAGAAAGGGACAGTTTGTTTCCAAAGGACAGAAAATAGCCAGAATGGGAAATACGGGAAGATCTACGGGAACTCATTTGCATTATGAAGTTCATTACAACGGAAGACCTGTAAATCCGATGAAATATTTAAACAGTTATCTTAATTGACAAGAAGGCGCGATATGATGAAAAAAAATAAAAAACGTTTCGATACGATAGAAACGTGGATAGGTCTTGATACGGTTTGCAACGGAGACATAACTTCCGACAAAATAGTAAGGATAGACGGAAAACTTTACGGCGACATCAAAAAATCCGAAGGCGTTATTGTGGGAGACTGCGCCGAAGTTAAAGGAAATATAAATACGAAATATATTATAGTCGGCGGAATAGTGGAAGGCAATATAAAAGCCGACGACGGAATAGAACTTTTAAATAAATCAAAAGTGATAGGCGACATACAGACGACCATTCTCTCAATAGGAGAGGGCGCTTTTTTTGACGGGAAAAGCTCAATGTCGAAAACCGAACAGGATAAAAAGGACGGCGGAGAAGAAAAATTATGATGACTTTTTTGAGAAAACACAAAATTAAAATATTTTTGATAACAATATTAGGCTTTTTAGCCGGTACGTTTGTAGGGTTCGGCAGTTATCTTTTCGGAGAAAAAACTTATTATGATACGGTTGCCGTAGTTAACGGGCATAAAATACCGTATCAGACATATTATGCTCTGTATAACAATGCGCTGAATATGGTAAGACAGGCAAATAACGGCAATCTTACCGAAGAAATGTCAAAAAGAGTCCAAAATGACATATTGAAAAGCTTGGTTCAGGACGAAATTATATGGCAGCAGACTAAAAATTACGGAATAATTGTTTCAGATGAAGAACTTGCCCGCGACATACAAAGTTATCCGTATTTTCTAAATGACAAAGGACAGTTTGACAGCAGATATTATTTTGATTTTTTAAATAACATGAGGATGTCTCCTAAAGATTTTGAAAGTCTGAGAAGAAAACAGCTTGCTTCGACAAAGCTGCAGATTTTTATTGCTTCTTCGGCAAGAATAACTGATTCCGAGCTGAAAGCTCTCCGCAAACTTTATCCGGGTACTGAAGACAACGCTTTACTGCAGATGAAAATGAATGAAGTTTTAAACAACTGGTTTGAAAACGTCAGACAAACAACAAATTTAAAAATTACGATGGAAGGAAAAAATTAAGTTACTTTATTGTAATTTTAAATTTTTTTAATTCTTTTTTTAATTTAATATACGGCAGTCCGACTACGGTAAAATAGTCGCCGTATATTTTTTTTACGAAACAATCGTCTTTATCCTGTACGGCGTATGCTCCGGCTTTATCCATATGTTTTCCTGCTAAAGCGTTTAATTTGTCTTTCGCAAGAGTCTGCATTTTAACAGATGCAACATCATAAAAAACGACCGTTTTCGTATTACTCATAATCGTAACGCCGGTATATACTTTGTGCAGGCTGCCGTTGAGTTCGTTAAGTATTTCAACGGAGTGTTTTTTATTTATTGGTTTTCCCAGAGTTTTACCGTTTAAAACTACTATGGTGTCGGCGGCTATTATTATTGAATTCTTGACGTTTTTTCTCACTTCGGCGGCTTTTTCAAAGGAAAGATATTTGACTATTGCGGACGGTCTTTTTAAGACGGTCTTTTCTTCTATGTCGCTTGAAATGCTTTTGAATTTTAATCCCCATTTTTTGAGAAGTTCTATTCTTCTGGGTGATTTTGAAGCAAGCACAATCTGTTCAGTCGTATTATTGTCAGGCATTTGCTGTCCTTATAAAACGGTATTTTTTATCCATTCCAGGTAGTCTTTGCTGCCGTCTTTTATCTCAAAGCACACTATTTCCGGAACTTTGTAAGGGTGGTTTTTTTTCACGGCATCAGTTATTTTTTTAAAATTTGTTTTTTTGCTTTTACAAATAAGCATTTGCTCTTTTGCCCTGTTTATTTTATTATTCCACCAGTAAACAGATTTGATTGCGGGTATTATACTAACGCAGGAAACCAGTTTGTTCTTTAAGAGGCAGTCTGTTATTTTTTTTGAAGCCTCTTTGTCAGGCGAAGTAATGACAACAGTTATATATTGCATAAAAGCTCCCGTTGCTCTATATTACAATAATCAAAAATATCATTCAAGATTTATATGCCGTATTTGACAAGCAGAGGCATTTTATATATAATAACCTCAAATTAATGTTTAAAGAAGTCGTCCCGACTCACCTTTACCTTATATTGGGAAAAGGTTATATTAGAAAATATTTTATAATTTCTTATAAGGGACGGGTATCTTTATCCGTTCTATTTTTTTATTTTGTAGGATTTTTCCTACGCGGGAGGGTGTCGTCGATACAAAAAGATATCGTACTAATCAGTACATAAGAGTTCCTGAAGTCAGACTTATTGATGAAAACGGTGCGCAGGCCGGTATTGTTCCTATTGCCGAGGCTTTGTCAAGAGCTCAGGCGTGCGGACAGGATTTGATAGAAATATCTCCTCAGGCAAAACCGCCGGTATGTAAGATAATAGATTTTTCTAAATTCCGTTATGAAATTGCGAAGAAAGAAAAAGAAGCCAGAAAAAAACAGAAAAACGTACAGCTTAAAGAAGTGAGGCTAAGAACAAGAATTGCCGATCATGACCTTGAAGTTAAATTGAAAAGAATAAGGGACTTTCTTGAGGACGGAGATAAAGTCCAGCTTACGGTAATGTTTTCTGGAAGAGAAATGCAGCATAAAGATTTGGGTTTGGCAGTGCTTGAAAAAGTTAAAGAAAAAGTTTCGGATATTGCTACGATAGAAGGAAGAATAGCTTCTATGGGTACCAGATCGTTTTTGACTTTAACTCCTAAAAAAAATAAGTAAATGCAAATAAAAATATAATTGGAGGGTGTTAATCATGCCTAAGATGAAAACGCACAGCGGTGCAAAAAAAAGGTTTAGAACTACCGGTACCGGTAAATTAAAATACAAAAAACCTGGACAGAGACATTTGCTCACAGGAATGAAACCTAAGAAAGGCAGAAGCTTGAGAAAATCCGATATAGTCAATGATACGGATATGGCAAGAATGAGAAAATTTATGCCGTATTCAATGTAATGCGCAGTTTTGAAAAAATTTAAGGAGACAGTATAATGAGGGCAAAAAGTGTAGTTTATACAAGACAAAGAAAGAAAAAAACATTTAGATTGGCTAAAGGTTACTATGCTACAAAGAAAAACCGTTGGAGAATGGTGATTCAGCAGGTAGAAAAATCTTTAGTATATGCATATAACGACAGAAAAGACAGGAAAGGAATTTTCAGAAGCATGTGGATAGTAAGACTTAATGCTGCAGTAAGAGAAGAAGGCATGTCTTACAACAGATTTATTTCAGGCTTGAAGAAAGCAAACGTTATAATTGACAGAAAAATGCTTGCAGAAATTGCAGTTAACGATAACGTAACTTTCAAACAGCTTGTTGAGATTGCAAAAGCTTCATAATTGTAAAAATGAATTCATCTCCGCTAAGAACTATAATATTATTTTTCATAGCGCTTATACTTTTAGGGACAGTGTTATTGTGTTTACCTTTTTCAAGACAAGATGATACTGTCCTTTCTGTATTAACATGTCTTTTTACGTCTACCTCGGCGGTATGCGTAACAGGACTTTCTGTCGTTGATATCGGGAATTATTATACGCTTTCAGGGCAGTGGATAATTCTTGTTTTGATACAGCTTGGCGGTTTGGGATATATGTTGGTTTCAACAAGTCTGGGATTACTGTTCGGCAAGATGGCGTTAAAAGATAGAAAAATAATGCAGGAATTGTTTGATATAAATTCGTTTAACGAACTTTTCAAACTGCTAAAAAAAGCTGTTTTGGTTGTGTTCGGCATAGAAATTATCGGAGCAGCGGTTTTAACGTCTGTTTTTGTTAAAACTTTCCCTTTGGAAAAATCTGTGTTTTTGGGCATATTCCATTCGGTTTCCGCATTTTGTAATGCGGGGTTCAGCCCTTTTGCAACCAGTTTGGAAGGATATTCTCAAACGCCTTTATTATTATATACTCTTGCGGGTCTTATAATTTTAGGCGGTCTCGGGTTCTTTGTCTTGGTTGACGTAATCGATAAAATAAGAGGAAAGAATATAAGGCTTACGTTTCATTCAAAAGTTACTTTATGGACAACTCTTATTTTGATAATGTGCGGTTTTTTTGCTTTTGCATGCAGTCAGTTTCTGCCTCTGCTTGAGCACAGCAAATCGTTTTCTTATATTGTTAACAACTCTTTTTTTACGACTATATCCGCAAGAACAGCAGGATTTAATTCGATACCTGCGGGACTTATAACGAATTTTTCGGCGTTTATAATAATGCTGTTGATGTTTATCGGCGCAGGTTCAGGAAGTACTGCCGGCGGTGTAAAAATTACAACCGTAACACTGGTTGTAGTGTTTATTAAGAGCGTTTTAAAAGGGAATTCCTCATATCCTTTCGCGGGAAGAGATATGGACGGAGATTTAGTAAGAAAATCACTTGCTGTTTTTGTTTTAATGGTCATTTTTGTCTTGACTTTTGTTGTCGCTCTGCTTTGGACAGAAGCAAACTTAGACCCTTTAAAAGTTATGTTTGAAGCCGTATCGGCATGCTGCACCGTAGGTATTTCACTTGGGATTACAAGCAGCGTTTCAGATTTGGGAAGAGTTTTGCTTATACTTGCGATGTTTATCGGAAGAGTCGGAACCGTAACTATACTTATATATCTCATGAGTGGTAATTTTGTTAAAAGTAATATAAAATATCCTGAGGCGAAGCTTTTAATAGGTTAATCGTTTTAACGGAGAAAATATGGCAAAGAAACAATTTGGAGTAATAGGTCTTGGAACTTTCGGTTCAAATGTTGCAAAAGAACTTTTTAAAAGGGATTTCCCTGTTCTTGCAATTGACCATAACGAAGAATTGGTTAATAAAATAAGCCCTTTTGTTACTCAGGCTATTGCAGCTGATGCAACTGACGATAATGCTTTAAAAACAGCGGGAATAAGCGACTGCGACACTGTTATTATTTCAATAGGGCAAGATGTTGAAACAAGCATTTTGGCTACGCTGATAGCAAAAGATTTAGGCGTAAAAAACGTTATCGTAAAGTGCGTAAGCCAGTGGCATTCAAAAATAGCCGTTAAGATAGGCGCAGACAAAGTTGTTTATCCGGAACTTGAAATGGCAAAAAAATTAGCCGAAAGCATGGTTTCGCCTAATATTTTGGAACAGATAGAGTTTTCAAAAGACTACAACCTTTTGGAAATAGTAGCTCCTGAAGATTTTTGGGGAAAAACCATAAAAACATCCGGAGTAAGAAACAAATACGGAATAAATATTATTGCCGTAAAAAGACAGATTCCTTTTGTTAATGACGACGGTCAGACGGATATAAAAGAAGATACTAACGTTGCTCCGGGCCCTGATGATGAAATTTTGGAAAATGATGTTTTGGTCGTAGTAGGCAAACAGGAAGAATTGGAAAAGTTAAAGAAATTATAAAGGTATTTATGGATATAAAGAAACAGGAAGAATTATTGGAAATGGCGAAGTTTTATTTTTTAAACAGCAAGTTTGATGAAGCTGTCGCCGAATTTAAAAAAGTTTTAAAAATCAATCCTTTGAATGCGGACGTTTACTGCAATCTGGGATTGATATATGAAAACAGAAAACAGAAAGAAGAAGCAAAAAAGATGTATGAAAAATGTCTGGAAATAGATAAAAAGAATAAAGTCGCCAGAGAACATATTAATAAACTTATAGGATTTAATGATGAACAGGATTGATTCGATACTTAAAGAGGCATTGGATAAAGTTAAAACTGCGGAGCTTGATACAATTGAAAACATCAGGATTGAGTATTTGGGGAAAAAAGGGAAAATAACTGAAATATTAAAGACTCTTTCGTCGTTGTCAATAGAAGAAAAAAAACAGATCGGTTCCGAAATTAACGCTGCAAAAGACGCTCTTAATGATGCTGTCGAGAGCAAGAAAAAAGAAATCACAAATAAACTTTTGGAAGAAAAGATGAAAAATGAGAAGATCGACGTATCTTCTGCATTTTCATTTACTTTCCCGAAAGGGCATTATCATATAATAAGCAGAACGATAGAAGAAATGAGCGATATATTCGTTTCTCTCGGGTTTGATGTCTCGCAGGGGAGAGAAATAGAAACAGACTGGTATAATTTTGAAGCGCTGAATATACCTAAAGACCATCCTGCAAGGGATACGCAGGATACTTTTTATCTTGAAAATTCATCGAATCTTTTAAGAACGCATACTTCTCCGGCGCAGATACATATTATGGAAGAGTCAAAACCTCCTATAAAGGTTATAGTACCGGGCAGAGTTTACAGAAATGAAGCTACAGATGCAACGCATTCGGCAATATTTCACCAGATTGAAGGTTTAGTTGTCGGTGAAAAAGTAACATTTGCGGAATTAAAAGGAACTTTGTCTTTGTTCATTCACAGACTTTTCGGGCAGGAACTGGATTTAAGATTCAGACCTTCGCACTTTCAATTTACAGAGCCGTCGGCTGAAGTTGATATTAAGTGCGTATTGTGCGGCGGTAAAGGCTGCAGAGTATGCAAAGGTTCAGGCTGGCTTGAAATGCTAGGCTGCGGAATGGTTCATCCGAACGTTTTCAGGGCTGTAAAATACGATCCTGAAAAATATACGGGGTACGCTTTCGGGTTAGGCGTTGAGAGATTTGCAATGTTTAAATACGGTATTGACGATATGAGAGTTCTGTATGAAAACGATTTAAGGGTTTTAAGACAATTTTAATTAAGAAAAGAGGATATATATAAATGAAGATTTCGTATAATTGGCTCAGAGACATAGTTGATTTCGATTTATCGCCGCAAGAGCTTTGCCATACGCTTACTTCTTTGGGAGTTGAAACATCCGTCATAAGCGGGGGCGTCCAGTGGAAAGGCGTTATTACGGCCAAAGTTGTCGACAGACAAAAACATCCTAATGCCGACAAACTTTCAATATGCAGGGTTAATGACGGCAACAAAGAATATGAAATAGTCTGCGGCGCAAAAAACGTTGAAGCCGGTCAGATTATTCCGTTAGCGGTGCTTGGCGCTGTTCTTCCTGGAGATTTTGTCATAAAGCCTGCGAAAATAAGAGGAGTTGCTTCTGAAGGAATGATATGTTCCGAACAGGAGCTTGGGCTTAAGGCGGAATCTGACGGGATTATGGTTTTAGGCGAAGATACGCCGTTGGGTAAAAATTTGGAAGACGTTTTGGGCGAAGCTGATACTATTTTGGAAATAGAAATAACGACAAACAGAGGCGATTGTCTTAGTCATTGGGGCGTTGCCAGGGAAATAGCCGCAAAACTTCAAAAAATACCGAATCTGCCTATTATTAAAAATGTAAAATTTTCAGAAAGCAATGTTATAGAGATAAAAGACAAAGATTTATGTACCAGATATATAGGATGTCAAATAAAGGGCGTTAAAATCGGCCCGTCTCCGAAATGGATGGCTGACAGGCTTGAAAGCTGCGGAATAAAATCGATTAATAATATAGTCGATATAACGAATTACGTCCTTTTAGAGCTTGGGCATCCACTTCATGCTTTTGATTCTTCAACAATAAGCGGAGGAAAAATTATAGTAAGAAGAGCAAACCAGGGAGAAAAAATAACAACTCTTGACGGAAAAACTCATGAACTTACATCTAATATGCTTCTTATTGCCGATGCGTCAAAACCGCTTGCCGTAGCAGGCGTGATAGGCGGCGAGTTTTCTTCAATTAACGAAACAACAACCGATATATTTTTAGAAAGCGCTGTTTTTAATCCTGGTAACATAAGAAAAACAGCAAGAACTTTAAATATTTCTACGGATGCTTCCTACAGATACGAGAGAGGAACTTCATGGGAAGTTGCTGAGATGGCAAGCTGGAGAGCTGTAAATCTTATTGCCGAGCTTGCCGGAGGAAGACTTGAATTAAGAGAAGATGTAAATTCTCCCGATAACAAAAAAGTTATAATTCAGCTGAGAGTGGAAAGAGTTGCAAAAATTCTCGGATATGAAATAGACGAAAAAACTATCGCTAATATATTAAGATTTTTAGGCATAGAAATAAGCACCAAAGTCGAAAAAGTTCTTATAGCTGAAGTTCCTTCATACAGAAACGACATCAAAGAAGAAATAGATTTGATAGAAGAAATTGCAAGAGTAAACGGTTATGAAAATATTCCGGTAGTAAAAGAATCAAATTCTTTTGCCGGCGCAGGCAAACAAAATCTGTCTTCAAACAAAATAATAAAAAATATCAGCAGCGGCCTTGTCGGTTTGGGCTTTTGCGAAGTTATGAATTACAGCTTTGCGGAAATAAAGGATTTGGACAAATTGTTCCTGAATTACAGCTATAAAATAGCAAATCCTATTTCAAAAGAAAACGAAGTTTTAAGACCTTCTTTGCTCGTCGGATTGATGAAGAATTTCAATTTTAATTCCGGACAAGGCACAAACGATATAAAAATATTCGAAATAGGCAGGATTTTTGACGCCAAAGGCGAAAGAAAAGTTTTGGGTATTTTAATGTCGGGGACGGTTTGGCAGACATGGTGGAAATGGGAAGAAAATAAGATAAACCCTGTTTTTGACTTTTATTTTGCCGGAGGAGTAATAAACAGAATACTTCCGTCAAATGAATTTACAATATCCGAAAACAGAAGTCCTGAAAAATATTATCATCCGGGAAAAACAGCCGCAATTGTTTACAGAGGGAAACCTGTAGGACAGTTCGGCGTTTTGAGACCTGACATTACCGAAAATACGCAGAATGAAGTCATTTATGCCGAAATGGATATAGAAAGTATAGAAAGCGAATATAAGATTAAAGTCAATACTTACGAACATGTCGCAAAATTTCCTTCCGTAAAAAGAGATATTTCCGTTGTAAGTTCAAAGGAAGTTAAGTTTGATAAAATAGAAAAAGTAATTAAGCAGGTTATGAAAACAGGCGGAATTTTAAAGGATTTTAACCTTTTTTCAGTTTATGAAAGCGAAAAACTGGGCTCCGATAAAATAAGCTATTCTTTCAGACTGTTTTACAGACATAATGATAAGACTTTAAACGATGCTGAAGTTAACGCCGATATGCAGTCTCTTTTAAATAAGTTAGACGGCGATTTGGGAATAAAACTGAGAAGTTAAAACCGTATTGATTTTTTTGTATTCATAATATATAATTAATAAGAGAGAAGAGTGTAATAAAGAGGTTTTATGTCAACAAAAAAAACTAAAAAAAAGGTTTGGTCAAAGCCTAAACTTACTAAAATAAAAGTTGAATTGGATTCAATAATATCTGCAAGCGACATGTATTATTAATGAATGCCGTTTGCCGGTTTATCCCATATTTTTTAAACATGTACCTGCCTAAAGCAGGTATATGTTTTTTCTGTAGGTAAATATGAAAATTGGCATAGATATTGAAGAAGTAAAAAGATTTTCAAAACTTGTAAAAGATACGGCATTCCTGAAAAGAGTTTTTTCTCAAAACGAAATAGACTACTGTATGTCAAAAAAAAATTTATCCCAGCATTTTGCGGTCAGATTTGCAGGCAAAGAAGCAGTTTGGAAAGCAATCAACAGCAAAAAGAATGTTTCAATAACGGATATTTCTTTTAAAAATATAGACAGCGGTAAACCTGAAGTATATATAAAAAATAAAAAAGCTTCTGATATTGATATTTCATTTTCACATACGAAAAATACGGTTGTCGCTGTTGCCATAGTATCCGAATAAATATGAAAATTCATAATATTTTTAAAAGAAGTCCTTTCAGTCATAAAAATGATTTCGGGCATGTGCTGGTAGTAGGAAGCTCTTACAATATGCCCGGCGCAGGAATATTATGCGCGAATTCGGCTATACGATCCGGAGCCGGTCTCGTAACCTTTGCTTTTCCCGAATCAGCTTATCCTGTAATTGCCAAAAATATTAAACCTGAAATCATGCTGTTGCCTTTAAAAGATAAGATAGGAGAAATATCTTTCAAAGCCGTAAAAGAAATAATAAATTTTATAGAAAAGAAAAAAATAACTTCGGTAGTTGCAGGCTGCGGCGCCGGACAAAACAGTAACATAAAAAAATTAATAACGGCCATTATTAAAAAATATGATATTTTTGTTACGATAGATGCCGACGGAATTAATTCTTTTCAAAAGATGCAGAAAAACGGCATAATTAAAGATTTTGTAAATGCAAAAGCAAAGATTATTCTCACTCCGCATCCGAAAGAATTTGAAAGAATATCAGGAATGCCTTATAATCCGGCAGATTCTTTCAGACGTGAAGCTGCTAAAACTTTTGCTTCAAATAATGGTATAATTTGTGTGTTGAAAGGGCATAAAACAATAGTCAGCGACGGCCGCGGTATATATGTCAATAACAGCGGAAACGCAGGTATGGCAACGGCCGGAAGCGGCGATGTTTTGGCAGGAATAATTTCTGCTTTTGTCTGTAATAAAAATAAAAACTTGATGCTTAAGGTTGCGTCTGCCGTATATGTGCACGGACTTGCAGGCGATAAAGCAGCCGCAGAAAAAACTCAAACGTCGCTTATTGCAAGCGATATAATTGACAATATTGCATCGGCTATCGGGAGCATAAAATGAATTTGTTAAAAGAATTACAAAATATAAGAAGGACCATACATCAATATCCTGAATTGGGAAACGAAGAATTTAAAACAGCCGCTTTTGTCGAAAAAATATTAAAAGAACACAAAGTAAAAACTTACAGGCTTTGCGGTACCGGAGTTATAGGCGTCATAGAAGGTAAAAAACAAAGCGGAAATAAAGCAAAGACTATAGCTTTAAGAGCCGATTTGGACGCATTGCCGATATTTGAAAAAAATAAAACTCCTTATTCGTCAAAAAATAAAGGAATTATGCACGCCTGCGGACATGACGGGAATACAACAATTATGCTCGGCGCGGCAATGCTTTTATCCGAACAGGCAAAAGATTTTTCGGGAAAAGTGCAATTTCTGTTTCAGCCGAACGAAGAAGCTTCCGGCGGAGCGCAGAGAATGATAGATGCCGGCGCTTTGTCAAAAAATAAAGTTGACTGTATTTTGGGAGTTCATGTCAGCCCATGGATTAAAACGGGAAGGGTTGCTTTAAAATACGGCGCGATGATGGCCGGCGTAGATAAATTTGTAATTGAAATAAAAGGTCTTTTAGGCCACGGAGCGTATCCTCATTTGTCGAAAGACTCCATAGTAGCAGCTTCTGAGTTCGTTACTTCTCTGCAAAATATAGTTTCTAGAATTTTAAACCCTCTTGAGCCTGCCGTTATAACCGTAGGCGAAATAAAAGGCGGCGAGAGATATAATATTATTTGCGATAACGTAAAACTTACCGGTACGGTGAGAACGTTAAATATAAAAACAAGAGAAATTATAAAAAAAGAGATAATGAAAAGACTTGACGGGATATGCAAAATTTACGGCATGACTTACAGCGCCGATTACAGACTGCTTGGAAGTCCGCTTATAAATGACGAGTCAATGGTTGATATATGCGTTGAAAGCGCAAAAGAATGTTACGGAGAAAAATCTGTAGATTTGCTTAAAGAACCGTCAATGGGCGGAGAAGATTTTGCCGAGTACTTAAAAGAAGTTAAAGGCTGTTTTATATATGTAGGAACATCTTCAAACAAAGCAACGTCTTATCCTTGGCATCACGAACAATTTGATTTGGATGAGACGGCTCTTCCTTCGGCGTCGGAATATATCGCCCATACGGCAAAAATTATTTTAAATAAATAAAAATATGAAATTAATAAAAACAGCGGCATCTTTATGCCTCCTTATAGGATTGAACTTTTTATGCCAGCGGCTTGTATCAGCGTTGAATATTAATTTTCCGGCATCTCTTATAGGTATGATAATTTTAAGTCTTCTGATGTATTTTAAAATTATCAAAGTGGAATTTATAGAGTACGGGGGAGAACTGCTGCTGAATAACATCAGCTTGTTTTTTGTGCCTCTTTTGGTCGGAGGCATAGGTTATTTATTTGTGGTTAAAAATGACCTTATGGTAATTTTTGAAATTTTTATAATAACTTCAGTAGTTTTAATAATAGTAACAGGGTTGCTGGTGCAGTATTTGCTCATGAAAAAAATATACAGGAAAAGAAAAGAGCAGCTTTCAAAAAGATAACATGGAAAATATATTTATAAAAATCTTAATAATCGCAATCACGATAGCCGTTTATAAGATGTCGTCAAAAATTAGGAACATAAAGCATCTTTCCGTGATTCCTCCGGTTATTTTATGCGCCGTAATAATTTATATTTTAAACGCATTGTTTAAAGTAGACTACAACGTTTATAACTCAGGCGGGAAAATCCTGACTTTTTTGCTTGGTCCGGCAATCATAGCTTTTTCTCTCCCTTTGATAAAAAATCTTAAAGTTTTGCAGAAAAATTACAGTATAATTCTTATAGGGGTATGCATTTCAACGGTATTTGCCGTTTTATCGGTTGTCTGCGTAGCGTTGCTTTTAAAGGCAAATCCGGACATAATGCTGTCAATCGTTCCGAAAGCGGTTACGACTCCCGTAGCAATCGAGATATCAAAAGTTCTCGGAGGCAAACCGGAAATAACAATTTTGCTTACGATTTTTTCAGGCATGTTCGGAGCTATTTTCGGTCATTGGATATTGAAAGGAATAAACGTCAAAAATAATCTCGCCATAGGAGTTGCCATCGGTTCTGTAAGCCATGTTCTCGGAACTGCCAAATGTTACGATGAAAACTCTCTTCAGGCCGCCGTCAGCACAATTACTCTTGTTTTATCATGCGTTACAACGGCTCTTATTGCGCCGCTGATAATTAAACTTATATTCTGACAGTTTGTTTATAATAATATTTTTTAGTAATATAAATACAGCGTTATTATAAACACAGGGGTAATAAATGCCTAAACTTATTACGATTGTCGACGATGAAGAAGATATATTGGAGTTATTGTCAGTTAATCTGAAAAAAAACGGCTATAGTGTCCAGACATACGGGAATGCCTCGGATTTATTCAAACAGATAAATAAAAAAATTCCTGATTTAATGATACTCGATATTATGCTTCCCGATATGGACGGATACGATATATGTAAAAAAGTGAAAAATGATCCGGTTCTTAAAAGCGTTCCGATAATAATGCTGAGCGCAAAATCCGAAGAAACAGACAAAATCATAGGACTTGAACTCGGAGCCGACGACTACGTTACAAAACCTTTTTCTCCAAAAGAGCTTGTCGCAAGGGTTAAAGCTGTTTTAAGAAGGACTGAAACAAAAGCCGCTTTAAAAGAGACTTCAGCGGCGGACGGCAGGATAAAACTTAATAAAGAAGAATTTAATATAATTGTCGACGGTAAAAAAATTGACGTTACAAATACGGAATTCAAACTCCTTGAATTGTTGATGTCAAAAAAAGGATTTGTTTTTTCCAGAGAAAAAATTTTGGATTATATATGGGAAGACAAGGATATCTTTGACAGAACGATAGATGTCCATATAAGGCATTTGAGAACAAAACTCGGCAAATTCGGAAGCGTTATAAAAAATATACACGGCGTAGGTTATAAAATTGAAGATAAATAGTTTTTTTATAAAATTATTTTTGTCTTTCATCGTAAGCATTTTCTGCACTTCATTTATTTTTTTCATAGCGACAAACCAGTATATCAAGAAACAAAACAAGCAGATATTTATAGAACAGCTGTCGGTAAATAAAGATACCGTGCTAAGAGAAATAAAGCCTTTTATAAAACAGAATAAAATTAAAGAGCTTGACTATTTTGTGCACATGACGGCTAAAACTATGCAAAGAAGAATCACCGTAATAGATGTTGACGGTAAAGTAATTTCGGATTCGGATAAAAATGTCGTTGAAATGCAGAATCATTTAAACAGAAAAGAGGTCAGAAGCGCTTTGGCCGGAGAAACGGCGTACGATATACGTTACAGCTCGACTTTAAACCAGGAAATGCTCTATATAGCTTCGCCGATTGAAATAAATTCGAAAACGGCCGGAATTTTAAGGCTCAGCATGCCGCTGAGCAAAATAAATATTTTTTCGCAGGAGATGAGAAAAAATATACTTATAATAGTTTTGGCGGCTTGTTTTACGGCTTTATTTTTGTCGTATTTTTTTACAAAAAATATTTCAGATAAAGTCATAAAACTGAGAAATGCTTCGGAAAGAATGGCAAAAGGCGATTTTAAAATAAAAATTCTTACAAAATCCGAAGACGATTTGGACAAACTGGCGGAAAGTTTTAATTTTATGAGCGAAAAAATAGAAGAGCTCTTTTTGCAGACAAAAGAACAAAATGACAAACTGGATAAAATTCTGTCTTCTGTTGACGATACTATTCTTTTGTTGGATAAATCCGGCAGGATTTTAATGCACAATAACGCTTTTGCAAAACACTTTAAAAATATAAATCCTGACAATAAGTATTACTGGGAAATTTTCAGGTCGGGTGAGATTGAAGACGCCGTTAAAAATATTGCGAAAAACAGCAATGCCGCTCTATCGAAAGAAATAAAAGAAGAAGAAAAATATTTTTTGTTTACGGCCTGTTCCGTTTTGACAAGCGATAATATTGTTTTAACTTTTCATAATATTACTTCGATGAAACAAATGGAATTAATGAAAAGAGAATTTGTGGCAAACGCTTCTCATGAATTAAAAACGCCTCTTACGGCAATAAACGGTTTTGTGGAAACTATAGAAACCGAAACAGATATTGCAAATATCAGACATTATATAGAAATAATAAAGAAACATTCTTTAAGGTTATCAAGGATAGTTACGGACCTTTTGTCTCTTTCCGAAATGGAAAATAACAAAAATATTGAAATGTCTTCTTTGGATTTGGGGAAAATTGTTTCAGATACAATGAATTTGTTTGCGGGAAAAATAACTGCAAAAAATTTAACGTTCCAGTTTATAAAAAAAGACGATGAAAAATATACAGTGTCAGGAAACGAATTTTATATAGAGCAGATGCTTATAAATTTAATAGAAAACGCAATAAAATATACGGAAAAAGGCGCTGTTACGGTTAAGCTTGATAAACAGGATAACAGGGTTATATTGTCAGTATCCGATACCGGCATAGGCATAGCCGAAGAACATTTGCCGAGAATATTCGAACGGTTTTATGTGGTTGACAAAGCCAGAAGCCGTAAAACAGGCGGAACAGGTTTGGGATTATCTATTGTTAAATATATAGTAAACAATCACAATGCGGTTATAGAAGTTTCAAGCAGGCAAAGCGCAGGCACGGTTTTTACCGTTAAATTTTAACCGCATTCTTTCCGATAAACTTAATATCAGCCCTTAACAAATCTTTAACATTTCCTTCATTTTTACTTAATTTTCATTTTGTATTATTTTGCCATAAACAAAATTTTGGGAATGAGAATTATAGAAAAAGGAGGAAGTATGAAGTTAAAAGGAAGTTTTGCGTTAGTGTTAGCGTGCGTAATGCTGTTGTCAGGGAAAGTTTTTGCGTCAGGAGTTGAAGATCTCGCAAATTTACTTGCGGAAAAAGGGGTAATCTCTTACGGACAGGCTCAGCAGATTGTTACCGAATCAAATGAACAGGCGAGACAGGAGCTGTTAAGCGGCAAATCTGTCTTGGTTCCTCAATGGGTACAGAATATGACGTTTCAGGGTGATTTAAGACTAAGAGCGCAGACGGATTGGGATTCAAGTAATAATTCAAGACTTAGAGAAAGAATGAGATTGAGACTCGGCGTTGAAACAAGACCTGTTGAGAAAATGCAGATCGGTTTCGGTCTTGCCACAGGATCAATGGGCGTTTCAGGTACAAGCGTAAAAGATGCGGAAGCAAGTTCTACAAACCACACGTTTGAATATATGAACAAAGCTCCGATAATGGTTGATTACGGTTATATACAGTATGAACCTCTTGAGTATTTGACCGTAAGGGGCGGTAAGGTTAAATCGAAAACTCAAATTTGGAATACAAGCGATTTGCTTTGGGACGGAGATTATAATCCGGACGGAGTAAATGCGACTTTAAAAACATCTGTATCCGAATCTTCAAAGTTTACGGCTAATGCAGGGTGGTATACATTCGGCGAAGGTAAACAGGGAAATCTTTTGGCTGACGCATATATTTTGCAGCCTGTAATTGAGTTCAGCCGGTCAGACGTTAAAGTAAAAGCAGGTCTTGCATACCAGCAGTTTAATTTTGCGGGAAGAACTAATGCAGGCACAGGAATTGTTAAAAATTATGATTATAAAGTCGTAAATCCAAGCTTATCTGTTGATATTGACAACGCAATAGGAGGCTTAACGTTTAATATATACGGCGACTTTGCTCAAAACATACAAAACGATATGCCTAAAGTTAATAATGAAGATGCCGTGACAGGCTATTTGGCAGGTATAGGTCTCGGACATAATAAGCTGGATAAGTTCGGGACATGGCAGGTAAAGGCTATGTACAGATATCTTGAACAGTATGCAGTTCCTGAAGGTCTGGGAGACAGCGACGCATACGGAGGAAAAGCAGGGAAAGGTTATGAATTAACAGCCACTTTCGGCTTAACAAAAGCTCTTTCTTTCGGAATAGATTATTACCAGATGACAAATATAGACGGTAATGTGCCAAAAAGCCTTTGCCAGTTTGATTTTGTGTACAAGTTTTAATTAAAAAGGAGATAAAAAATGAAATTGTTTAAAAGTTTGTTTGCAGTGCTGCTGATGATAACCTGTGTGAACTCGGTATTGTTGGCAAAAGTTATTGTTGAAGGGTCAACTACGGTTTTGCCTGTAGCACAGAGAGCCGCTGAAGAAATAATGGATTCTAACAGTGAAATAGAAATAACGGTAAGAGGCGGAGGCTCAGGCGTGGGAATTAATTCTCTTATCTCGAAAAAATGCGATATAGCAACGGCGTCAAGATCAATTAAAGATTCCGAACTCCAAAAAGCAAGTTCAAACGGAGTAGCTCCTAAAGCATATGTCGTAGCCATGGACGGAATAGCGGTAGTCGTTAATTCTTCGAATCAGGTAAGAAAATTGAGCAAAGCCCAGGTAAAAGGAATTTTTACAGGCAAAATTTCAAACTGGTCTGAAGTAGGCGGAATAAACGAAAAAATAGTGGTTGTTTCAAGAGACAGTTCAAGCGGCACGTTTGAAGCTTTTAACGAACTTGCATTGAACAAAGAAAAAGTAAGGGCGGATGCTCTTATGCAGGCGTCAAATCAGGCAGTTGCCACAACCGTTAAAAATACAAAAGGCGCAATAGGATATGTAGGAATAGGTTATGTGAAAGATTTAAGCGATGTCGCAATAGACGGAGTTAAAGCTGCTCCTGAAACGGTTCTTTCAAACAAATATCCTTATTCAAGACCGTTGTTTATGTATACAAACGGACCTGCAAAGGGAGAAGCAAAAGAATATTTGGATTTTATTTTGAGTGCTGACGGGCAGGCATTGGTAAAGAGAGAAGGTTTTGTCGGTTTGAAATAAGTACGGTATAATTTAAATAGAAAATGCGGGCGTAATTTATAACGCCCGCATTTTTTTTGTTCCGGCATACAATGTTAAAATTAACAATTTGTTAACAATTAATTTATTCTTTATTAACTTATATTTTATACAATTTTTCAAAAGTTATAAGAGAGTTAAATAAAATGAACAGTCAAAAAGAAAAAATTATTAAATTAATATTTACAATTCTTGCGTTTGCATCGCTGTTGTTTTTGCTCGGGATAATAATAGTTTTGTTTAAGGAAAGCCTGCCTATATTTAAAGAAGTTAAACTGCATGATTTCATTTTCGGGAAACACTGGTATCCGACATACGATCCTCCCGAATACGGCATAATGCCTTTGATAGCGGCGTCTTTCTGGGTAACGGCAGGGGCAATGATTGTCTGTGTTCCTCTCGGACTTGGAAGCGCTTTATATATTAATGAAATAGCTTCTTTCAGACAAAAACAAATTCTTAAACCGATAATAGAAATTCTTGCCGGGATACCTTCTATAGTTTACGGATTTTTCGGCATGCTTATAGTTGCGCCGTTTTTACAGAATCTTTTAAATATTCCGTCAGGGTTGTGCGCTTTTACGGCAAGTCTGGTTTTGGGGATAATGGCAATACCGACGGTAACAAGTTTATCGGAAGATTCTTTAAGTTTTGTGCCTAAAAGTTTTAAAGAGGCTTCCTATGCATTGGGGGCAAACCGCTGGCAGACTTTAATAAAAGTTGTAATTCCTGCTTCAATGTCGGGAATATCGACTTCGGTGATTTTGGGGATGAGCAGAATTGTCGGCGAAACTATGACGGTTTTAATGGTGTCTGGCGGCGCGGCAATTATGCCGAAATCTATTTTCGATCCGGTTCGTCCGATGACTTCCACAATAGCGGCCGAAATGGGAGAATCCGCGGTAGGATCGCCTCATTACCACGCTCTTTTTGCAATAGGACTGATATTATTTTTAGTAACGCTTATTTTTAACGTAGCAGCAGAACATATAAGTAAAAAATACAGGGTTAAATTAGGGTTAAACAGATGAAAAATAAAATCAGCCAATTTTTAGGTTTTTCAATAATAACGATTTGCATAATAATTACGCTTTTTTTCCTTGCGAGCATAATATATTTAATAGCGGCAAAAGGGTTAAGCGCGATATCATGGGAATTTTTAACAAGCATACCGAGGAAATCAATGACTGAGGGCGGCGTTGCTCCCGCTATAATAGGGACTTTTTACCTGGTTGTAGGTTCAATTCTTATAGCTCTTCCTTTGGGCATAGCATGCGCAATTTATATAAATGAATACAGTCCGACAGGGTATATGGTAAATATAATAAGAATGAGCATAAATAATCTTGCCGGCGTGCCTTCCGTTGTTTTCGGATTATTCGGACTTGCCGTTTTTGTAAACTTTTTCGGTTTCGGTGTTTCCATTCTATCGGGAAGTTTGACGCTGGCAATGTTAATTCTTCCAAGCATAATATCGGCTTCTCAGGAATCTTTGATGGCGGTTCCTTATTCGATAAGAGAGGCTTCTCTTGCTTTGGGCGCTACACAGTGGCAAACCATAAGAAAAATAGTTCTTCCGACCGCATTGCCTGGAATTATGACTGGAGTAATTTTAAGCATAGGAAGAGCGGCGGGCGAAACGGCTCCTATTTTATTTACGGCGGCGACATTTTACAGAAGAAGTTATCCTAAATCTCCTCTTGACGAAACAATGGCTTTACCGTATCACATATACGCTCTTATGACTGAAGGAACGCACCCTGACAAACAGGTTGCCATAGCTTACGGCTGCTCGTTAATACTTTTGGCTGTTGTTTTGCTTATATCTGCTTTTGCAATAATATTAAGAAATAAATATAGGAGCACTTATGTCAATTAATAATGAAGAAAAAATTAAAATTAAAGCTGATAATATAAATTTTTATTACGGTCAAAGCCATGCCATTAAAAATTTAAGCATAGATATTTATGATAAAAAAGTTACAGCTTTTATCGGACCTTCCGGCTGCGGGAAATCTACTTTCTTGAGAATGCTTAATAAAATGAACGATTTAGTTCCTAATACCAGGGCTGAAGGAACTTTGTTATTTGACGGACAGGATATTCTTGAAAAGAACACAGATGTCGTAAGTATAAGAAAAAAAGTCGGCATGGTATTTCAAAAGCCTAATCCGTTTCCTAAAACCATATTTCAAAATATTGCTTACGGTCTTGAAGTAAACGGCGTAAAAGATAAGGATTTTATAAGAAAACGAGTCGAAGATTCTTTAAGAAAAGCGGCTTTATGGGAAGAAGTCAAAACAAGGCTTCATACAAGCGCTTTAATGCTCTCCGGCGGCCAGCAGCAAAGATTATGCATAGCAAGGTGTCTTGCCGTGGAACCTCAGGTTATTTTATTTGACGAACCGTGTGCAAGTCTTGATCCTATATCAACAAATAAAATCGAAGAATTAATTTTGGAGCTCAAGAAATTTTATACGATAGTAATAGTAACGCATAATATGCAGCAGGCGGCCAGAGTTTCCGATTACACGGCGTTTATGTATCTGGGCGAACTCATAGAATTTGATAAAACGGCTACAATGTTTACAGTTCCTAAACAGCCTAAAACAGAAGAATATCTGTCCGGGAAATTCGGTTAATTTATATGTATGAAACTATAAAATACTCGTAGAGGAAAAAATGAATGTTAAATGAGAGAATAAAAGATTTAAAAAAGCATCTTATTGATTACGGAAGCCTTGTGGAAAAAATGCTGCAGATAACTACCAAAGGTCTTTTGGATAAAAATAAAAGTTTGTTGGGAGACGTCATAAATATAAAAGAGCCTATCGCCAATAATTACGAAATAGAATTTGATGAAATATGCGCAAACACTATCGCCCAGTACCAGCCTGTTTCCAAAAATTTAAGAACTATCATAAGCATTATAAAAATGAGCAATGATCTGGAAAGAATGGCAGACCACTGCGTTAATATTGCGGAGTACAGCTTATCTTTAATAAAAGAGCCTGATATAAAGCAGCTTATAGACCTGCCAAAGATGGCAATGCTTACAAACAGCATGTTAAAAGACAGTATACAGTCTTTTGTAAATGAAGACGTTTGTCTTGCAAAAGAAGTTTGTTTAAGAGACGACATTATAGATAAGCTTAATAAAATTATTAAAGACGATTTATATGTTTTGATGAAAGAGAACGGAGATGTCATAAAAAACGCTCTTAAACTTATCGCAATATCCGGTAATCTTGAAAGAATAGCCGATTTAACTACAAACATTTGCGAAGAAGTTATCTATTTTTCCGAAGGGTTTGTTATTAAACACAATTCGGATAAAAACAGAAATGAAGAGAAAAACAGCGGCAGTTACAGGAAATAAAGATAAAATTTAAAAATAAAAATTTTTGTCGTTTATGCAGAAAGCGTTTTTAATATGTTCCGTAACTTCGCCGCATATTGAAATGACGTCAAACCGTATGTCGTTTTTTATTTTGTTTTTTTTAATGTAATGTAAGGCAGTTTTTGTTATTTTAAGCTGTTTTGATTTGTTAACGAATTCGCACGGGCTGCCGAAATTTTTATTTTTTCTGAATTTTACTTCCACAAAAACAAATGTTTTTTTATCTTTTGCAATAATGTCTATTTCGCCGACAGGCGGCAAAAGATAATTCATCTCAATTATCTTAAAGCCGGATTTTTTTAGATAATCGGCTGCATTTTTTTCGTAGTTTTTGCCGGTTTCAGCGTTTGTTGAGTTCATTAATTAAATAATATCTTTTATCGGCGCGAATGTTTTTCTGTGTATTGCGCAAGGACCGAAAGATTTAATTTTTTCTGTATGAGCTTTGGTTCCGTAGCCTTTATGCTTTTCAAAGCCGTATTGAGGAAATTGTTTCGCATATTCGTACATAATATTGTCTCTTGTAACTTTTGCCAGGATAGAAGCGCAGGCGATACAGGCGCTTTTCGCGTCGCCTGAAACTATTGCCGTCTGGTTAATCTTTATTCCGGGTATTTTATGGTTTCCGTCCACAAGAACCATATCCGGTTTTACTGACAGCGTTTCAACTGCTTTTTTCATGGCGGCAAAAGTTGCCTGTAAAATGTTTATTTCGTCAATTACGTAATTGTCGATTACTTGGATGCTGTAAGCTGTCGCTTTTTCTTTAATAATATCAAACAAAAAAATTCTTTTTTTTTCAGAAAGTTTTTTTGAATCGTTAACGTCTTTTATATAAATATCTTTGGGGAGAATTACTGCCGCGGCTACCACCGGACCTGCTAAAGGACCCCGCCCTGCCTCATCAACTCCCGAGACAAAACTGAGTCCTTTATCATAAAATACTTTATCAAAAAGAAAAATGGTATTTTCCTTTTATCGTTAATTTGCTGCAGATTCTTCTTTTTCGCCGGCTATTTTGTTCTTGATTTCAGATATTCTGGCTGCTTTTCCGGAGAGTTTCTTTAAGTAATAAAGTTTGGCTCTTCTGACTTTTCCCTGTCTTACAAGTTCAATTTTATCGATTCTTGGCGAGTGAAGAGGGAAAATTCTCTCTACGCCTACGCCGAAAGAAATTTTTCTTGCGGTGAAAGTTTCAGACAAACCTGAACCTTTTCTCTGAATAACAACGCCTTCGAACACCTGTATTCTTTCATTTCCGCCTTCGACAACTTTGAAGTGGACTTTTACGGTATCTCCTGATTTAAACTGTACTTTAACGTCTTTTTTTTGCGATGCTGCAATTTGTTCTATAAGCGACATTTTGATACTCCTTTATCAACTATTTACTGTTTTTATTTTTTTAATAAGTCAGGTCTTCTGATTTTTGTTCTTTCATAAGACTGCTGCTTTCGCCATTTTTCTATTTCTGCATGATTGCCTGATAATAAAACGTCAGGAACTTTCATATTTTTAAATTTTGCTGGTCTTGTATAATGCGGATAATCAAGTATTCCGTCATAAAAAGAATCCTGTTCTACGGACGATTTATCCTGTACAACGTCAGGCAGCATTCTGGCAACCGAGTCTATTAAAACCATTGCCGGAATTTCGCCTCCGGTTAAAACGTAATCTCCTATCGAGATTTCTTCGTCAACCCAGGACATAACTCTTTCATCTATACCTTCGTAGTGTCCGCACAGCAAAACCAAATGTTCGTATTTAGAAAGTTTTTTAACCTTTTGCGTATCTAATTTTTGCCCTTGTGGACTCATATAAATAACATAAGGTTTTTTCAACGGTTTTTTATACAGAGAATTCTTTTTTTTGACTCCCAAACTTTTAAGAGCCGAATATATCGGTTCAGGCTTCATTACCATGCCTGGCCCGCCTCCGAAAGGTCTGTCGTCCACCGTATTATGCTTATCTTTTGTAAAAGATCTTATATCGCTGCAATTAATATCAAGTATTTTCTTTTCTCTTGCTTTTGCCAATAAACTGCAAGTTAAAGGCCCTTCAAACATTTCAGGAAATATTGTTAAAATATCAATCCTCATAAACTGTTAAACCAAGATATTCTAAGTCTGCCTGCTTGAGTTTTGTACCGTAAATATCGTTATATCCTTCAGGCAAACATACAAAAATATTCTTTCTTGATACACTGACTTTTGTTACAATAGACTTAAGAGCAGGAATCAAAAGTTCTTCGTCTTGTGATTTTATAGTCCATACGTCATTTGTTCCTGTAGATAAAACGCCGGATAATAAACCCAGCATATTACCGTCTTGATCATAAACTTCAAAACCTAAAATGTCAGCAATTTTCCATTTTAAATTTTTTGCTGCTTTATCAATGCTTCCCATTTAACTATTCTACTATCTCCAGTGTAGTTCTTTTGTCAAGCTTGGCGGAAGCAGAATTGAGAATAATTCTAATTGCTTTTATTATTCTTCCTTCTTTGCCTATTATTTTACCTCTGTCTCCGTCTGCAACTTTAAGTTCCAAAATCGTTGATTTTTCGCCGACAACTTCATTAACTTCAACTTTGTCAGGATTGTCAACAAGCGCTTTTGCTATATAAAGAATTAAATCTTTCATTTGTTATCTCCGTACCGTAAATTTATCAATGTAAAACAAATTATTCAGCAGGCTGTTGTTTTTTTAACAAAGAAGCAACCGTATCAGAAGGTTTTGCGCCTGTATTTATCCAGTAATTTATTCTTTCCATTTTTACTGACAATTTATTTTCCGGCAATGCAGGATCATACTGTCCTAATATTTCAATAGGTTCGCCGTTTCTTTTTGCTCTTTGGTCGATCGCAACCACTCTGTAATAGGCTCTTTTAGGTCTTCCTATTCTCTGTAGACGGATTCTCACACTCATCTTCTTCTCCTTAAATCAAAAAATACTCTTGCCTTGTGCAAGCTAAATAAGCATTTTATATGTTTTTACATTTTTTGTCAATATAATTTTAGCTTTATATATAAGCCGATTCTATTTAAGAACAGCTCCGGTACTTGCCGAAGTAACCATTCTTGAATATCTGTTTAACCAGCCTTTTTTTATCTTAGGTTCAGGCTTTTTCCACGTTTTAAATCTGTTTTTTATTTCTTCATCTGACAATTCTACGTTGATAGACCTGTTGATAATATCAATATCAACTGTATCGCCGTCTTTAATTACGGCAATTATTCCGCCTTCTGCAGCTTCCGGAGAAACATGTCCTATACAAGGACCTCTGGTTCCTCCCGAGAATCTTCCGTCTGTTATCAGCGCTACAGAGTCCGCAAGGCCCATACCCTGAATCATGCTTGTAGGAGCAAGCATTTCTCTCATACCAGGACCGCCTTTAGGCCCTTCATATCTTATTATGACAACGTTTCCTTTTTCTATTTCTCCGTTCATAATGGCTTTCATTGCCAATTCTTCGCTGTTAAATACTTTTGCGGTTCCTTTAAACTTTTTCATTTTTTCGCTTACGGCAGCCTGTTTTACAACTGAACCGTCAGGAGCGATATTTCCTTTTAATATTGCGATTCCGCCTTCTTTATGATAAGGATTTTCAACTCTTATCACATCAGTATCCAATATTTTTGATTCTTCGGCTATGGCCGTAACATTTTTCCCTGAAACTGTTCTGTTAGGAAGAAGTTTTTCTTTTACGGCAGATAATATGGCGGGAATTCCTCCTGCATTATCCAAATCTTCCATATAATGGTCGCCGGCAGGCTCTAAAAGAGTTATATGGGAGACGCTTCTTGATATTTCGTCAAATAAATCCAGTTTTAAATTTATTCCTGCTTCATTTGCTATTGCAGGCAGATGAAGAACCGTATTTGACGAACCGCCTAAAGCCATATCGACTACTATTGCATTGTGAAATGCGTTTTTAGTCAATATTTTTTTAGGAGTGATATCTTTCTTTATCAATTCAACTATTTGAATTCCTGATTCATAAGCGATTCTTCTCTTTTTTGCAGATACTGCAGGTGCCGTTCCGCATCCAGGCAGAGACATTCCCATTGTTTCCGTAAGACATGCCATGGTGTTTGCCGTGTATAATCCCTGGCATGAGCCTGCCCCGGGACATGCCGACATTTCAAGGCACTGCAATTCATGAGCGTCAATTTTTTTGCTTTGGTATAAACCTACGGCTTCAAACGTATCTCTTACGAAAGATCTTTTTCTTTTATTATAATTTCCGGTAAGCATAGGCCCTGCGGTAACAACTATTGAAGGAATGTTAAGTCTTGCAGCCGCCATAAGCATCCCCGGAGTAATTTTATCGCAGTTGGTCAAAAGAACAAGCCCGTCAAGACAGTGCGCGTTTGCGACTGACTCGATCATATCGCATATAAGCTCTCTTGAAGCCAATGAATAATGCATTCCCGCATGTCCCATTGATATTCCGTCGCATATTGCAGGGACGCCGAATATAAAAGGAACTCCTCCTCCTGCCGCTATTCCTCTTTCGGCGAATCTTTCCAAATCTCTCATTCCTATATGGCCTGGAACTAAATCCGTAAATGATGAAGCTATGCCTATATAAGGTTTGCCTTTATCTCTAGGACTTATGCCTGTAGCGTATATTAACGATCTGTTAGGCGCTCTTACGGCGCCTTTTTTTATTTCATCGCTTCTCATCTTTTTATGCTCCTGATTTTATTATTTTGCAGTAATTTATATTCTACGGAATCAGTTAAGGCCTGCCAGCAGGCGTCTATAATGTTTTCGCTGACTCCTATTGTTCCCCAAGTGATTTTATTATCTTTAGATTCAATCAAAACTCTTACTTTTGCGGCTGTATTTGCATTGCTGTTTATAACCCTTACCTTAAAATCTGTAAGTAAAACAGTCTTTATTTCAGGATAAAATTTAATTAAAGCTTTTCTCAGACAATTGTCCAATGCGTTTACAGGACCGTCTCCTTCTGAAACGGTATGTTCCTCTTTTCCTTTGACGTCAAGTTTTACAGTCGCTTCGGAAACTATGGAGCCGTCCGCGTTTTTCTCAACGCTTACTCTGTATCCTTTAAGAGTAAAAAAAGAATCATATTTAGTTTCCAGCTTTTTTGTGAGGATAAAAAAAGAACCGTTCGCATTTTCATACTGGTAGCCGTTATTTTCTTTTTCTTTTACTGCTTTTATTATGCTTTGAATTTTTTCAGGTTTGTTTTCCAAATCCAGAGATAATTCGTCGGCTTTTGAAATAATATTGCTTTTTCCTGACAAATCGCTTACAAGAATTTGTCTGGAATTGCCGATTTCTTTAGGATCGATGTGTTCATAAGTTTTGGAATTTTTATCTATAGCAGAGACATGAACGCCCGCTTTATGCGCAAAAGCGTTTCTTCCTACATAAGGCAAAGAATCCGTCGGAACGATATTGGCTATTTCATCTATATATCTGGACAGTTCCGTTAACTTTTTTAAACTCTTGCCGGGTACGCACTGGTATTTCTTTTTCAGCTGCAAAGAAGGTATTATTGAACACAAATTTGCGTTACCGCATCTTTCTCCGAGACCGTTTATTGTTCCCTGAACAAGTTGGCATCCCGATTCTACGGCAATCAGCGAATTTGCGACCGCACATCCGGAATCGTTATGAGTATGTATTCCTAATATTTTGTCAGGAAACTCTTTTTTTGTTTCCGTGACGATTTTTTGAATATCAAGAGGAAGTATTCCTCCGTTTGTTTCGCAAAGACATATTATGTCAGCTCCGGCGTCTGAGGCGGCCCGTATAGTTTCAACGGCGTAATCTCTGTTGTTTATATAGCCGTCAAAAAAATGCTCAGCGTCGTATATTACCTCAAACTTTTTTGATTTTAAGAATGATACCGTATCGGAAATCATCTTCAAATTTTCTTCTTTTGTTGTTTTAAGGGCATATTCAACATGCAGATCCCATGATTTGCCGAAAATACACGCAGTTTTAACCCCGGAACTTATTATTTTTTTTAAACTTTCATCCTGTTCGGGTTTAATATTTTTTCTTCTTGTCGATCCAAAAGCCACTAATTTTGAATTTTTAAATTTATTTTTTGCCAATTTAAAAAATTCTTCGTCTTTTGGATTTGATCCCGGCCAGCCGCATTCAATGTATGATACTCCGAAAGAGTCTAAAGCTGCGGCTATTTTCATCTTATCTTCAACTGAAAAAGATATTCCTGCCCCTTGAGATCCGTCTCTAAGAGTTGTATCGAATATTTTTACTTGTTTCATCTTGGCGGTAACTCCTGCCTTTGCTGATTATTATTTTTTATTCAGCTTAAACCCTTTGTGAAGTTCAGCTAAGGCTTTGTTTAAATCAACTTCGTCTATAACGCATGAAACTTTAATTTCGCTTGTAGAAATCATTTCGATATTGATGTCGTTCTTTGCCAGAATCTCAAACATTTTTGATGCTACGCCGGCATGGCTTTTCATTCCTACGCCGACTACTGAAACTTTTGCAACGTGTTCGTCGCATACTACAGACTGGGCTTTCAATTCTTTTGCAAGCTGGTCTATTTTCATCTGGGTTCTTTTCAAATCCGCTTTGCTTACGGTGAAGGAAATATCGTTTTTCTTGTCAAGAGCAGCAGACTGAATAATCATGTCCACGTTAATTCCAAGCTTTGCAAGGCTTCCGAAAATTTTTGCCGCCATTCCCGGAATATCCGGCAAATCTATTAGTGAAAATTTAACTTGATTTTTGTCAAATGTTACTGCTGAAACCATAAGAGCTTCCATTTTTTTCCTCCCGATTTTTTCTTCGCTTACTATATATGTTCCTTCTTTTTCCGAAAACGTTGATCTGACATGTATCTCAATACCGTACTTTTTTGCAACTTCTATGCTTCTTGCCTGCATTACCTGTGCGCCGGAACCTGCCATTTCGAGCATTTCCTCATAAGAGATGGTATCTATTTTTGTCGCATCTTTAACTACTCTCGGATCTGTTGTAAACACTCCTTCGACATCAGTATATATTTCACATATATTTGCTTCCATCTGGGCTGCAAGAGCCACTGCCGTCAGGTCGGAACCGCCTCTTCCGAGCGTTGCAATATCGTTGTTTGGATTCAATCCCTGAAAACCGGCTACAATGACAATATTTCCTTTATCTAAAAAAGAAAAAATCTTTTTAGGAATAATTTTTTCTACTCTTGCTTTTAAATGTTCGCTGTCTGTGAAAATACCTGCCTGCGGACCTGTCAAAGCTACCGCGCCGTGTCCCATCGACTGTATTGCCATTGCAAGAAGCGAAATTGATACTTGTTCACCGGTAGACAACAGCAAATCCATTTCTCTAGGATTAGGTTCGGACGTTATTTTTTCACTCATTGTGATTAAATCATCCGTCATATCGCCCGGGGCAGAAACAACAACGACAATTTTGTTGCCGCCTTTCTTTTTGGCAATAATTTTTCCTGCAACATGCTTAATTTTTTCACTGTCTGCTACTGAGGATCCGCCAAACTTCATAACTATTAATGCCATAGCACTTCTCCACTTTTAAATTATCTTTACGCCGTCTCCGTCAAAATCAAGGATAAACTGTTTTACAGGCACGGTCTCTTTTTTCCATACTCCGGCCATAACCTTCGATATTTCTTTGGCTTTCTTTGAATTGCAGAATGCAATCATTGACGGCCCTGAACCTGAAAGACAGGCTCCGTATGCTCCTGCTTTAACGGCAGAAGAGATTAATTCCTGCATAACAGGTATTAATTTTGCCCTGTAAGGCTGATGTATTTTGTCCTGCATCGCCTGTTCAAGTAATTTAAAATCGTTTGTGCAAAAAGCTTTTGTTAACAGAGCTATTCTTGCACCGTTGAAAGTTATATCTTTTATATCATATTTTTTAGGCAGAATATTTCTTGATCTTTCGGTAGCGAGTTCAAAGCCGGGAGTGCAGACAACCGCCTGCATCTTAGGTATAGGCAGTTTAACAACTTCAAATTTGTCTTCCGGTCCGCTTATTGAAATACAAACTCCGCCGTAAAACGCAGGAACTATATTGTCGGGGTGTCCTTCGAGTTTTATTCCGAGATCAAGCATTTCAGATTTCGTCAGTTTATTTCCGCATATTGCGTTTGCCGCAACAATGCCGGCAGTTCTTGCGGCTGATGAAGAACCGAGTCCTGAGCTTAAAGGTATATTGTTCGTTAATTTAATGTTAAAACTTGAAAGCGTATATTTATCGCTTACGTCCAAAAGACCGAAAACTGCGTCCATCGCTTTCCAGAGAATATTTTTTTCGTTTTTCGGCAATATTTTCTTGCCTTCGCCGACTATGACAAATTTTGCTTTTTTAGGATCTGACGACAAAGATATTTCCAATTCGTTATAGATTGATAAAGAGGCTCCGAAAATATCAAACCCCGGTCCTAAATTTGCTGTTGTAGCTGGAACTCTGATTCTGATTTTTTTCATAATTCTTCTTTCATTGAGCAAAATTCTCCGCACATTGTGCAAACGTCGTTGTGCTTAGGCAGTAACTTGGCTCTTTCCTTTTCAAATTTTATAGGATCAATGGAAAATTCTCTTTGTTTGTCCCAATTTCTTTCTTTTCTCCATTTTGATATTTCAAAATCCTGCTGTCTTGCTCCTGCCACATTCTTTACTATGTCGGCGCTGTGTCCTGCGATTCTTGCTGCTATGACTCCGTCGCGGACATCCTGCGCGTTAGGAAGTCTCAAATGTTCTGCCGGCGTTACATAACATATAAAATCAACTCCGTAAGAAGCGGCCAATGCTCCTCCTATGGCAGATGTTATATGATCATATCCGGGCGCTATATCGGTTACAAGAGGTCCTAGAAAATACAGCGGAGCATTGTGTCCGAGCCTTTTTGCCAATAATACGTTGGCCTGTATCTGGTCCAAAGGCATGTGTCCCGGGCCTTCTATCATTGTCTGTACGCCTTCTTTTCTTGCTCTTAAGACAAGGTCTCCGAGTATAGACAATTCAGATAACTGAGGTCCGTCTGAAGCGTCAAAGGAGCATCCCGGTCTGAATCCGTCTCCTAGACTCAGAGTGATGTCATATTTTTTTGCTATTTTTAAAAGTCTGTCATACTGCTCATAGTAAGGGTTTTCTTTGTTGTTGGCGTTTATCCACTTTACAAGAAAAGAACCGCCCCTGCTTACGACTCCTATATGTCTCGGCTGTCTTTTCAAAACTTCAACGGTTTCTCTGTTGACGCCGCAATGAATCGTCATAAAGTCTACGCCCTGCTCGGCCTGCTCTTCTATTACGTCAAACATAAGTTCAGGATCCATTTGGGATATTTTTTTCTTTTGTTTAACGGTTTGGCAAGCTGCTTGGTATACAGGCACTGTTCCTACGCAAACAGGACACTGTGCGAGAATTTCTTTTCTTATTTCTATTAAATTGCCGCCGGTGGATAAATCCATTATCGCGTCTGCCCCAGCTTCAACGGCTATTTTCATTTTTTCGATTTCTTCTTCTATTGATATATGGTCTGGAGAAGTTCCGAGGTTGGCGTTGACTTTTGTTTTAAGGCCCTGCCCTACGGCAACGGCTCTTTTTAAAGTTCTTTTAATGTTTTTAGGGATTACGACAGTTCCGTCTTTTATTCCTCTGATTATAGTATCTTCAGAAACTTTTTCGTAATCTGCGACTTCCGATATTTCTTTTGTAAGTATGTTCTTCTTTGCGCTGTCAATTAAGCCCATCTTTATATCCTTTCTTCCTGTTCCGTCTGAAGTATTATTTTCTTTATTTTTTCGGCTTCTTTTTGTATGTCTTTTGCTCCGCATACTGCTCTTACAACCGCAACTCCGTCTGCTCCTGCGCGTATTACGTCGGCAACATTTGTTTTATCTATTCCGCCTATTGCAATTATCGGCGCTTTAACCGAGTTCTGCCTTTTTACCGCAGACAAAATATCCAGTCCTCTTTCCTGCGATTCCGGCTTTGTTATTGTTGCAAAAACAGCTCCGTACCCTATATAATCAACAGGTTGTTTTGCCGCATTTATAATTTGCTCATATGTAGATGCCGAAAGCCCTATAATTTTTGAACTGCCTAAAGTCTTTCTGGCATATTCCGTCGGCAAATCGCTTTGTCCTATATGAACTCCGTCAGCATTTGAAATATCTGCAATGTCTATTCTGTTATTTACCGTAAAATAAACATTGTGTTTTCTGCAGATTTGCTGCAAAATCACAGAAATATTGAATAAATCAATATCTGACAAACTTTTATCTCTGAACTGAATCATGTCGGCTCCGCCCATGCATGCGAGTTCAACCTGTTCCTGATAAGGAATATCCTCTCTCGGACATGTAATACATAAAAGTTTTATTTTTTTAAATAACATTTTCTAATCATCAGCAAAATAAATTTATACAATTTTTCATTATATCAACTCACATATGAAAAATCAAGTAATTAATATGTATGAAAATTTAATTGTAATTGATTTTTATATCAATATTTGATAAAGTCCTAATGTAATGGATATATGTTTAGCTTTTAAAAAAATAAATAAAAACAACTATCGGAATTTCATAAGCAGAAAAAATAAATCGATGGCTGAAAGGTTTAAATCTGTTGATTTTTCAGACAGAATTATTTTTGTTCCCCATTGCATGAGAAACACTAAAATGTGCAAAGCAAAAGACGAGGGGAGCTACTATTCATGCGTTCAGTGCAGGGGATGTAAAATAGCGGATATATTCACTCTTTCAAAAGAACTCGGATATAAAAAATTTTATATTATGAAAGGCGGTAAAGCCATACATAATATTTTGAAAACAGAAAAACCGAAAGCTGTTATAGGGATAGCGTGTTTTTTTGAAGGAGCGCAGGCTATAAAAATGACTGATAAAGAAAAGATACTAGTTCAGTTTATCCCTTTACTGAAAGACGGATGCTGTGATACGGATATAGATTTGGAAGAAGCAAAGAAAATAATAAATTTGAGATGAGGTTTTATGGATAAATTGAAGTTTACTGAATTAAATTTGTCGGCAGAAATATTGAAAGCTGTTGCTGATATGGGGTTTGAAGAAGCTACTCCGATACAGTCTTTGGCAATACCTAAAATGATAGAAGGTCTTGATATTATAGGGCAGGCGCAGACAGGTACAGGCAAAACTGCCGCTTTCGGCATTCCTCTGCTTGAAAAAGTGACGTCTAAAATAAGAGCAACGCAGGCTCTTATAATGTGTCCTACAAGAGAGTTAGCCATACAGGTTGCTGAAGAATTGAAACTTTTGTCTAAATATAAGAAAGGTTTGAATATAGTTCCTGTTTACGGAGGACAGCCTATCGTAAGACAAATGGCTGCTCTTTCACGCGGCGCACATATAATAATAGGAACTCCTGGAAGAATAATAGACCATATAGAAAGGAAAACATTAAAGCTTGCCGATACGAAAGTAGTTGTTCTTGATGAAGCCGATGAAATGCTGGATATGGGTTTCAGAGACGATATAGAGTTAATTCTTAAGAGCCTTCCTGAAGAAAGGCAGACTGTATTTTTTTCTGCCACAATGCCTAAAGAATTTTTGGCTCTAACAAGAAGATATCAGGTTCATCCTGAAAACATTAAAGTTGTTCATGAAAAACTTACGGTTCCTTTAACGGAGCAGCTTTATTGCGAAGTCAGAGAACAGCAGAAATTAGAAGCGCTGGCAAGATGTCTTGATATGTATGATCCTAAACTTTCATTGATATTCTGCAATACAAAAAGAAAAGTTGACGAAGTTTGTTCCAATTTACAGGTAAGGGGATATTCTGTCGATGCGATACACGGCGATATGAACCAGACTCAAAGAGACAGAGTTATGGCAAAATTCAGAGCATGTAAAATAGAAATACTTGTGGCTACGGATGTTGCGGCAAGAGGCATAGATGTCGATGACGTAGATGCCGTTTTTAATTATGATATTCCTCAGGATATAGAAGCTTATGTCCATAGAATAGGCAGAACGGGAAGAGCCGGCAGAACAGGAAGAGCATTCAGTTTTGTTTCAGGAAGAGATATTTACAAACTCAGAGATATTCAAAGATATACAAAAGTTGCAATACAAAGAGTTCCTGTGCCTTCGCTGGCAGATGTTGAAAACATCAGAATATCTTCATTTATGGAAAAATTAAAAGAAAATATCAAAAAAAATACTTCCGAAAAATACGTCAGCAAAATAGAATCGTTAATTACCGGCGATATTACATCGATAGATGTAGCCGCAACTCTTTTTGAAATGATGTTGAAAGATCAGAATGTCGAAAAACAAAATTCTGATATAGATTTGTTTGTTAACCCTTCAAGCGCCGAAGTCTTCGGAGACAGGAACAGAGACAGAAACAGGAACGGCAGGGACAGAAATAAATCAGGAAGAGAAAAAGGACATAAAAGAGGAAATACTCCTGAGCCGGGAATGACAAGACTTTTTATAAGCATAGGTAAAAACAAGAAAGTAAGACCGGGTGATTTTGTAGGGGCTATTGCAGGAGAAACCGGGTTAAACGGCGAAATAGTCGGAAGCATAGATATTCTCGACAAATATTCTTTTGTCGAAGTTCCGAACGAACACGCCAATAAAGTCATAGAATCTTTGAACAACAGCAATATTAAAGGTCATAAAGTAAACGTAGAACGGTCACAGGGGAAATAAAATGCCATTGTTTGAGTTTGTTTGCGGGAAATGCGGAAAACAATTTGAAAAAATAGTTTTTTCAATAGATAACGAAACAGTGGAATGTCCTTCCTGCAAAAGCAAAGACGTAAAAAAACAATTTTCGACGTTTGCTTCAAATAATTCAAAATCTTCGCACCACCATCATAACGGATGCTGTTCTTCATCATCGGCAAACAGCTGTATGTCCAAGAAAGCGTCAGGCGGATGCGGAGGTTGTTGCGGTATTTAAGGAAGTAAAAAAAATATTATGGCAGAAATATCATATTATTTTGGCATAGAGCTGCAGGAAATAAGAAAAAACTGCATAATTTGTCCTGTTTCGGACCATACTTTATTTACCTGCCTCGGGAATTCAAAACAATACAGCGGTTTATTTGCAAGAATAATAAACTATGAAAAGGCTACGATAATCTCCACTAAGAATAATTTTTTGGTCGGAGATATTATTCTGCAGTTAAAAAACACTCCTTGTGAAAACGTTATTTTATTCGGCAGCTGCGGAGGCGTGGGCGACATTAAAATAGCCGATAAAATTATTGTAAAAAAAGTTTTTAATTTCGAGAGTTTTTCGGAAATGCTTGAAATGAAGCGCACTCCCGACGCTTATTATCCTTCAACAATGCTGTTTGAAGATTTCTTATCTAAAAATCCGGACGATAATGTCTTGCAGGTTAAATGCGCAACGACAAGTTCTATACTTTTAGAGAAAGCCTATAATGACTGGTTCGAAAAAAACAAAATAAATGCCGTTGATATGGAATGTTCCCTTGTCTTTTCTGCCGCTTCATCGATTAACAGAAAAGCAATAGCTTTGTTGTATGTTACAGACCATATAACTTCTGCGGAGCTTTTTGACAACCAGATGGAAGACGCTCAAAAAGAAAAGCTGCTGCGTTCAAGGCAATCCCTTGCAAAATCAATATGCGATTTCATAAATAATGTATAACACCGTTACAGATATAATCCAGAGTTTAAAAAACAAATTTCCTTTTTTCGGGATAAATAAAACAAGAGAATTAAGCAGGCTGGTATTTGAAATCTCAAAGAGAGAAAAGGCAGATTTCGAAGACATAATAAAGCGAATTGAAGAATTTGATTATGAAAAAGTTAAAAACTCTTTGTTAAAAAGAAGATATCCGAAAACATACGGCGTTATTCCAAAAAACAGTTTTTATCTGCCTGATATTAATATAAATGCTGATGAAAAAGCCGATTTGAAAAATAAAAATTTTTATCCGAAAAATATTTATTATACGAAAGACGTAATAAATTCAAACCTTTACTGCAGAATAAAAACTTTATATCCGGACGCAATTTTCTGCGAAATAGAATCATTGAAAAGTTTTTTGCGCGAAAATAAATTTTCTGTCAGCGGTTATAATAAAAGAAAAGAAAATTTATTTCTGATAAATGAAAAATACGATTTTTTCAAACCTTGTCCGTGTACTAAAAATGTATTTTGCTGCAATTATTCAATTTTAAATACAGGCTACGGCTGTCTTTACGAATGCAGTTACTGTTTTTTGCAGGGATACCAGAATGTCTCCGGAATAGTTTTGCCTTGCAATATATCGGAGTTTCTTGATATTGATAAAATTAAACCTGTAAACAATAATCTTTTTGATTTGCCCAGAACAGGCAGCGGAGAATTTACGGACTCGCTGCTGTTTGACGATATTACTCTTTTTTCAAATGAGATTGTCGGATTTTTTAAGAAAAACAAAAATATTTGTTTTGAATTTAAAACGAAAAGCGTAAATATTGACAATTTGCTGAAGCTCGGCGGGAGCAGCAATATTGTAGTCTCTTGGTCTGTAAACAGCGAAAAAATGATAGAGGAAAACGAGCACTGCGCTCCAAAGCTTAAGGACAGGCTTCTTGCGGCAAAAAAATGCGTCCAGGCGGGATACAGTGTCGGCTTTCATTTTGATCCGGTGATATTTTACTCGGGCTGGGAACAAGGCTATAAAAAAACCATAGATGACATATTTGATTTTATAGATGGAAAATATATAAAATGGATAAGCATAGGTTCTTTAAGAATGCCTGCAGCTTTAAAAAAAGTAATAGAAAACAGATTTGTAGAGAACACAATTCTTGATGAAGAATTGCTGTTATCTCATGACGGTAAGTTAAGATATGAAACGTCCCTGAGAATCAGTCTTTACCGCTGTTTGCTTGAACAAATAAGAATGCGCAGCGAAAAAGTTCCTGTTTATTTGTGCATGGAAGATATTAATGTTTGGAATTTGTCAAAATTCAAATTCAAAAAATGATGTCCGGAGGAAAAATGAAAAAATTTTTAAGTTTGTTTTTAGTGTCTCTTTTTGCGGCGGCTTGCGCGCAACAGGTTCCGGTGTCAGATTATAAAAAAGGCATAGAAGCTGCAAAAAATAAACAATACGAGCAGGCAATAGCTTTGTTTAATGCGGCGGCAACAACAGAAAAAGATAAAGATATTATAGCAAATGCTCTTTACAATGCCGGCTTGTGTTACGGTATTACCGGTAAATACGAAGAAGAGATAAGTTATTATAAAAAAGCTATTGAAGCGTCTGACAGCTGTCAGCCTGCTTTATATGATTTGGGAATGTATTATAAAAAGAACGGCGATAACGAAAATTCATTAAAAATGTTCCAAAAGCTTACGGAAGTTAACCCTGCTCATGAGGGAGCTTTTTACATGGCCGGCGTAATTTACGGTGAAAACGGAGATAAAGAAAAGTCGGAAGAATATTTAAAAAAAGCGGCAGAGCTCGGCAGTCCTGAAGCTCAAGCGGCAATAAACAAGAAATAAAATATAAAGGCAAAATAATGGAAATGGAAAAAGTTTATGATGCAAAAAAAGTAGAAGAAAAGTGGGTTGATTATTGGATTAAAAATAAAACGTTTTCTTCTAAAATCGACAAAAATAAAAAATCGTTTACGATAGTTATCCCGCCTCCGAACGTTACGGGGTCTCTGCATATGGGACACGCTCTTAACAATACGCTGCAGGACATAATAATAAGATTTAAAAAAATGCAGGGATATAATACTTTGTGGGTTCCGGGAACAGACCACGGGGGAATTGCGACGCAAAATGTCGTGGAAAAACTTCTTAAGAAAGAAGGAAAAACAAAATACGATTTAGGAAGAGAAAAATTTGTTGAAAAGATGTGGCAGTGGAGAGAAGAAACAGGGGATACCATTCTTGACCAGCTAAAGAAATTAGGCTGCGGGCTTGACTGGGACAGAACAAGATTTACAATGGATGAAGCTTGTTCAAAATCTGTAAAAAAAGCATTTAAAAATTTTTATGACAGAGGGTTGATTTACAGAGGAAAAAGACTTGTAAACTGGTGCACAAGATGCAATACGGCTTTGTCTGATATTGAAGTGGAATATGTTCAGGAAAAAGGAAGTTTGTGGTATATAAAATATCCGATTAAAGATTCAAACGATTTTCTTACAGTTGCGACTACAAGGCCTGAAACAATGCTCGGAGATACTGCCGTTGCGGTAAATCCTAATGACGACAGATATAAAGAACTTGTAGGCAAGACGGTTATTCTGCCATTGACTAACAGAGAAATTAAAATTGTAGCTGATTACATTGTAGATACGGCGTTCGGCACGGGAGCAGTAAAGGTAACTCCTGCTCATGACAGCACGGATTATGAAATTGCAAGAAGGCATGATCTGCAAATCCTTGAAGTAATTGACGCTGACGGTAAAATGACTGATCTTGTTGCTAAATATAAAGGTTTGAGCGTAAAAGAAGCAAGAGAGCTTATAGTCGGCGATTTGCAGGAGCAGGGATATCTTTTAAAGACCGAAGATTACGGACACTCCGTAGGCAGATGTTACAGATGTTCTACGACGATAGAACCTATAATGTCGGAACAATGGTTTTTAAAAGTTGACGAAATGTCCAAAAAAGCGGCAGAAGTTGCCCGCAACGGCAAAGTAAAGTTTTATCCTTCTTCATGGCAAAAGCCGTATACGGCTTGGCTTGAAAATTTAAGAGACTGGTGTATAAGCAGACAGATATGGTGGGGGCACAGAATACCGGTTTATTACTGCGTTGATGAAAAGGGCGCCAGAACTTCATGCGAACTTATAGTTTCTGAAGAAAAACCGGAAAAGTGTCCTTGCTGCGGCAATACGAATATTATACAGGACAATGACGTTTTGGATACGTGGTTTTCATCCGCTTTATGGCCGTTCAGCGTATTTCACTGGGGAGAAAAACCTGACAACGAAGAATTAAAATATTATTATCCTACAGGCGTTCTTGCCACAGGTCATGAAATTCTTTACTTATGGGTTGCAAGAATGGTTCAGATGGGACTTGAATTTTTAAACGATATTCCTTTTAAGGACGTTTTTATACACGGCATAGTCAGAGACAAGTCAGGTAAGAAAATGTCAAAATCTCTAGGGAATGTCGTTGACCCTTTGGGCGTAATGTCTCAATACGGTACGGATGCGTTGAGATTTGCGCTTGCCCAGGTTGCCGCTCCGGGAAGAGATATGCAGATATCTGACGAATCTTTTTTGAGCGCAAGGAATTTTGCAAATAAAATATGGAATGCTTCAAGATTTATACTTATGAATATGGAAGGCTTAAAAATAGCTGATGAACCTGTATTGAAAGAACTGTCTGATAAATGGATTATAAACGAATATAATATGACGGTTAAAACAGTAACCGGAGCTCTTGAAATTTATGACGTTGACGTTGCGGCTAGAACTGTTTATGACTTTTTCTGGACAAAGTTCTGTGACTGGTACATTGAATTGTCAAAAATAAGAATGACTTCGGAAAATCAGCAAGAAAAACAACAGGTTTTGTCAGTTCTTCTTTATATTTTAAAAGGAACTATTCAAATGCTTGCTCCTGTAATGCCGTTTATTACGGATGAAATATGGACTATTTTTAACGACAAGCAGGAAAGCATAGTTTTGAGCGATTTCCCTAAATATAATGATAAATTCGTTTTTGCGGAAGAAACAAAAGAAATGGCTGTTATACAGGAAATAATTTCTAAAGTTAGAAATATAAGAAGCGAAATGAACGTTTCTCCTGCTGTTTTTATTGACGCTTTTGTAAATGTTTTAGACGATTCAAAATCTTCGATAGTAAACAATAACGCCGATTATATTAAAGGAATTGCAAAAATAAAAACTTTGACTTTGGGCAAAGATATGAAAAGACAAAAAAATTCGGCCCTTGCAGTTGCCACCGGATTTGAAATATTTATTCCTTTGGAAGGCTTGATAGATATTGATAAAGAAAAAGCAAGAATCAATAAAGAAATTATGCTGCTGGAACAGGATAAAGAAAGATGTTCCAAAAAACTTTCGAACGAATCTTTTGTGACGCGTGCTCCTAAAGAAGAAGTCGATAAAATGAAAACAAGGCTGAGCGATGCCGACGTTAAGATTGCGACTCTTAGGGAAAGTCTTGAGTTTATTGGCTAACAACCGAAATGTTTTGACTGCAACTTTGTATTTTTAAAGTTCATTTACTGCTTCGCTTAAATGTAAACTTCACTTTAAAAATACTTCGTTTCGTCTAAAATCTTTCTAGTTGAAAAAGCATGAAGGTTTTGCTTAAAATATTGAATTTGAAAAAGACAAATGTAAAGGAGCTTCTTAATGAAAAAGATAATATTTTTAATTTTAATAAGTTGCCTCATTTGTTCTTGTGCAACCGCTTATAAAAGAGCTTATAAAAGCACATCAAATGGATATTTTGAGACTCAATTGCAAAATAATATTTATGAAATAAGTTTTAATGGTAATGAATTTACAGATATAAAAACAGCTCAAGATTATGCTTTATTACGAGCAGCAGAAGTATGTTTAGAACAAGGGTTTAAAACATTTGCAATAATAAATTCTTCAAATAATACAGAAGTTACAACTAGTGCAAATTCAACATATAATTACTACACTAAGCAATCACGCACTTCAGTATATACAAGTGAGTATCCAAAAATTAATTTGGCAATTCAATGTTCTAAAAATGGAGATTTAGTATTTGATGCGCAACAAATAAAAGACAATTTGAGAAAAAAATATAATTTAAAATAAAGGTTATTTAAATGAGAAAAATAAAAATAGTAAAAAATTATTTAAAGCATGCTGAAGGGTCATGTATGTTCTCTTTGGGCGAAACAAAAGTTTTATGCGTTGCTACGGTTGAAGAAAAAGTTCCTCCTTTTATTGAGGCGAAAAAGAACGATGAAGGGTGGGTAACAGCCGAATATTCTATGCTTCCGAGATCATGTAACGACAGAATATCGAGAAACAGACTGCAAAACGGAAGAGCTCAGGAAATATCAAGACTTGTCGGCAGATCTTTAAGGGCAAGCGTTGATTTGAAAAAATTAGGCAAACGAACAATAACGATAGACTGCGACGTTATAAGAGCTGACGGAGGAACAAGAACGGCATCAGTAAACGGCGGGTTTATAGCTTTAGTTTTAGCGCTTAAAAATTTACGCAAAAAGAAGCTTATACAAGAACTTCCTGTAAAAGATTTTATAGGCGCCGTAAGCGTAGGTTTTGCAAACGGAAAAATGGTTCTTGATTTATCGGCTAAAGAAGACAATGTCGCCGATGTAGATATGAATGTAGTTATGACTGACAAGGGTGATTTGATTGAAGTTCAGGGAACTGCGGAAGGACATCTTTTTTCAAGAAAAGATTTAAACAATATGCTTGACGCGGCATTTTCAGGAATACAGAAGATAACTGCAGCGCAGAAAAAATCTCTGGGGAAATTATGAAAATAGATGAAATAATACTTGCTACGGGCAACAAACATAAAGTATTTGAAATAAAAGACATATTAAAAGATTTGGGCATAGCCGTAAAGCCTATGATAGAATTCGACAAATATCCGGAAGTTGTAGAAGACGGCAATACTTTGGAAGAAAATGCCGTTAAAAAAGCCGCAGAAGTTGCAAAATTTTTTAATAAATGGGCATTAGCCGATGATACCGGGCTTGAAGTTGCATATTTAAACGGAGCGCCGGGTGTATATTCTTCAAGGTATGCAGGCGAAGATTGTTCTTACGATGACAATAACCAAAAGCTTTTAAAAGCGCTTTCGGGCGTGCCGTCTGAAGAAAGAAAAGCAAAATTCAGATGCGTAATAGCTTTAAGCGATCCAAAAGGCAATATCCATATTATTTCAAACGGAGAAATTAACGGATTCATCAGCATGGATTTGTCAGGCTCAAAAGGATTCGGGTATGACCCTATTTTTTTTGTAAAAGAATATAATAAAACTTTTGCCGAGCTTGGCGACGGCATAAAAAATGAAATAAGCCACAGGGCTCTGGCGTTAAAAGAGTTTAAAAATAAATTGAAAATGTCATTGTAAAATAACGTTGATTTGCTTTTATATCAAAAAGTTTGAAAAAAACACTCCTAAAAGATATAATAACAATCTATGAAAAATAATATAAATATTGATTTTATCGGAATAAAACTAAAAACCCCTCTGCTTACGGCTTCAGGCACTTTCGGTTACGGCGATGAATTGACCGATCTGGTTGATTTAAATAAAATAGGCGCTATAGTAACTAAAACAATAACGTTTGAGGCAAGATCCGGAAATCCCCAGCCGAGAATAGCTGAAGTTTCTTCAGGGATGCTCAATACGATAGGTCTTCAAAACGTAGGAGTGCAAAAATTTGTTGAGAATAAACTGGAAAATATTTTGAAACAGAATGTTCCCGTTATTGTCAGCGTTGCCGGAGCCTGTACCGATGATTATATTAAGACGGTCAAAATATTAAATGCTTTTAATAAAATATCCGCAGTCGAATTGAATTTGTCCTGCCCTAATTTGAAGAAAACGATAATTTCTCAGGATATTAATTTATTCAGCGACATAATAAAAAAAGTCAAAAAGATTTCAAAATTTCCTGTAATTGCGAAGTTATCTCCGCAGGTGCAGGACATCGCTTCACTTTCGCAGACTGCGCAGGATTGCGGAGCAGACGCAGTAACTCTTACTAATACTTTTCCTGCCATGGCTATAGATATTAATACCTTTAAACCTAAGTTATCTACGGTTAAAGGCGGAATGTCAGGCCCTTGCGTAAAGCCGATGGCTTTACGCTGCGTATATGACGCATATCAAAAAATTAAAATTCCTATTATAGGCTGCGGAGGCATATGCAGCGGAGCCGATGCGGTCGAGTTTTTTTTGGCAGGAGCAAGATGTGTAAGCATAGGAACGGCTGCGCTGGTTGATCCTGATGTTTTTGAATCAACGGCAAAAGAACTTGAAGAATATTTAAAAAATAAAAAAATATCAAATATAAAAGATTTGATTGGCAAGGTTAAATTATGAAAAAAACTATTTTGGCGTTAGATGTTTTTGATTTTAAAAAAGCGGAAAAATTAGTAAAAGATTTAAGCCCTTATATAGATGTATTCAAAGTGGGACCGATATTGTTTTTACAGTCCGGAAGAGAAATAATCAAGATGATAAACGATAACGGCAAAAAAGTTTTTTTGGATCTTAAATTTCACGATATACCGGCCACTGTGCAAAGGTCTGTAATGTCAGCCCGTGATTTGGGCGTATACAGTTTAACCGTTCATTCCTGCGGCGGAGATGAAATGTTGAAACTTGCGTGTTCGGTTGAAAATCATCCTAAAATTTGGGCTGTTACTGTTTTAACCAGCCAGATAACAACGCCTGAAGAAGTTCTCAGGAGAGCTAAACTGGCAAAAGAATGCGGAGTAAACGGAGTTATATCGTCTCCTCTTGAAATTGAAACAATAAAAAATTCCTGCGGTAAGGATTTTGAGGTCGTAACTCCCGGAATAAGACCTGCCAAAGCAAACGATGACCAAAAAAGAGTTGCAACCCCTGAGAGCGCCGTTAAAGCAGGTGCAGACTACATAGTTGTAGGAAGGCCGATAATCGAAGCTGAAGATCCTGTTAAAGTTGCAAAAAACATATATGAATCTATAAAGGAGTTATAAGGTGGAACAAAACGAGATGAAGGAACTTTTTAAAAAGTACAATGCCCTTTTAAACGGACATTTTTTATTGTCAAGCGGGTTACATTCCGACACGTATTTTCAGTCGGCTTTGATTTTGCAAAATCCTAAAATAGCATCACTTTTGGCTGAAAATCTGAAAAATGAAATATCAAAGGAAATAAAAAATATAGATTTAATAGTTTCGCCGGCTATGGGCGGGATAATAATAGGACATGAAATGGGAAGAGCTTTTGACAAAAGAGCAATCTTCTGCGAAAGAGTTGACGGTAAGCTTGTTTTAAGAAGAGGCTTCGGAATAAATAAAGGCGAAAAAGTTCTTGTTGTTGAAGATGTCATTACTACAGGACTGTCAACAAGAGAAGTTATAGATTCTATTACTCCTCTTGGAGCTGATGTTGTCGCAGTTTGTTCTTTAGTCGACAGAAGCGCCGGTAAAGTTAATTTCGGCGTTCCGAGATTTTCTTTGTTAAGTTTGGAAGTAAAAAGCTATAAGCCTGAAGAATGTCCTTTATGCAAGCAGGGGAGTTCTCCTGTAAAACCTGGAAGCAGAAAATAAAAAAATCGGAGAAAAAAATGACTATTACATACAAAAAAGCAGGCGTTAATATTGATGCCGGTAATGAGCTTGTCAAAAGAATAAAAAAGAATCTGCCTAAAATAGGCGGTTTCGGCGGTTTGTTTCCTTTAAACGGAACAAAGTATAATTTGGTAAGTTCAACCGACGGAGTCGGAACAAAATTGAAAATAGCTTTTTTGGTTGATAAACATGATACTGTAGGAATAGATTTGGTTGCGATGAATGTGAACGATCTTATATGCTGCGGGGCAAAGCCTTTGTTTTTTCTCGATTATTTTGCATGCGGTAAACTTAATGTTTCTCTTGCGGAGCAGGTTATTAAAGGCATATCAAACGGATGCAAACAGGCAGATTCACAGCTTATCGGCGGAGAAACTGCCGAAATGCCCGGATTTTATCAGGGAGAAGAATACGATTTAGCCGGTTTTTCAGTAGGCGTTGTCGAAAAAGGAAAAGAAATCACAGGAAAGGATATTAAGGCCGGAGATGCCGTTATAGGACTTCCGTCAAGCGGACCTCATTCAAACGGATATTCTCTTATCAGAAAAGTTTTCAGCGAAAAAGAATTAAAACAGTATTCCAAACAACTGCTGGCCCCTACAAAAATATATGTTAAAGAAGTTCTTGCCGCATTAAAAAAATTCAATAACGGCAAAAAAAATAAAATAGTGGGCCTCGCTCATATTACAGGCGGAAGCTTTTATGATAAAATAGGAAGAATTTTGCCTCAGGACGCACATGTTATAATAGAAAAAAAGTCATGGAAAGTTCCTGAAATATTTGAAATAATCAGAAAGAAAGGAAATGTTCCCGAACAGGATATATACAGAACTTTAAATATGGGCATAGGTATGGCAATTTTTGTAAGACCTGATTATGCCGGCGAGATAAAAAAATACTTTAAAGGTTCAAAAATTATAGGTTATGTAAAAAAGGGAGCAAAAGGCGTTGAGCTTGTCTAATGCCTGACTCACAGTGAAAAAATTTATTCATTATTCGATTTCAATAGCGATAAATATAATAATCGCTGTAGTTTTTTATGAATTAATTTTACAAATAATTCCTGTAATTTATAGAAATTTACCCGTTGTAAACGATAAAATTTACGTGTATGTTTTGGGTGAATCTTCTGCCTGGGGACAACCGTACCAGTCAAAAATATCATATTCAAAAATAATCGGTTATATGCTGAACAACAAATTGGACGGCAAGGAGATGGAGTTTAAAATTTTTGCTTCTCCGGGCAGTTCTTTGACTGAACAGTATAAAAAATATTTTATATACAAATACCTCCACCCTTTTAGAAAAGGGATAGTTCTTCTTTATATCGGAACAAATAATTGGTCAAATAAAGATAATTATACAGGTTATGACCGGTTCCTTAAATTTATTATTGTCGATTTAATAAATACTTATTTTAAAAATGTTGATGATTTTAAATATGAATATGAAAAAATTTTACTGTTGTCAAAAAAGTTCGGCGATGACGCATATGCTTCTACAATAGCCGGAAATTATGCAGGATTTATGCCTAATAATGTTGTCTCTCTTGTTTATAACCCGCCTTTAAAAGAGAAAATCGATAAAATTGACGATTTAATATTCCACGGTTCGTATGACGATGCAATAAAACAGTGCAATGAACTTTTAAAAACAAATGAAGATAAATCTCAAATTTTATACAGAATAGGCAAAATTTATGAAAAACAGGGCAAAATAAAAGACGCAAATGAAGCATTTTTGCATGCGGTTGATTTTGAATGGGATGCAAGACCTACAAGATATCAAAACAATGTCATTTTGAATCTTGCCGCCAAATATAATGTTCCGGTTACGGATATTTTTAAAAAACTGTATGATTCAAACGAGATTATCGGTTATAATTTCTTTGCGGACAAAATTCATCCTTCGGTAAAACTTAATTCTTTTATAGCGGAAGGTTTTGTCGGTCTTTTAGCGGGAAAATATAATGCGGATATAATCAATAAAGATTTGTCGGATGAAAAAATTTTGAGAGTATGCGGCTTTACAAAAGAAGATTTGTTTTTCCAGTATGCAGAATCAATAAGAGAAGTTTTTATGTATTCTTATATAGACGGAATAATTTGCAGATATAATTAATGGGAAAATATATATGTGATATGAAAAAACTTAATATTGACGTTTATGAAAATAAACAATACATAACTTTATGCGAAATGCTTTTTCATCATCTCAGAGGAGATAGTATTGACATCAATGAGCTTTTAAACGTGAACGAAAGTTTAAAAAGTAAGTTCCCGGACAAAAAATTGCATTTTGACATATTTTATAACTGGATAAAAAAAAGAATAAAAAAATAAGGATTAAAAAATGAAAAGATTAGCTGTTTTAATTTCAGGCGGAGGATCTAACCTGCAGTCAATTATTGATTCTTCAAAAGACGGTATCTTAAAAAATATTGCGGAAGTTGCGGTTGTGATTTCCAGTAATCCGGATGCTTTCGGTTTGCAAAGGGCAAAAACGGCAAATATAAAGAATTTTTCTCTTGATTGTAAAAAAATGCAGCGTGAAGAGTATGATAAACAAATGCTTGATATTTTGAAAGAATGCAAAGCCGATTTGATTTGTATGGCCGGCTACATGAAGAAACTTCCTGATATAATAGTGAGCGAATATAAGAAAAAGATATTGAATATTCATCCTGCTCTTCTTCCTAAATTCGGCGGCAAAGGCATGTACGGTCATTTTGTACACGAAGCAGTTGTAAAGGCGAAAGAAAAAAAATCAGGGGCTACAGTGCATTTTGCGGATGAAAATTACGATACCGGAGAAATTATTATTCAGGAGTCTGTGAATATCGAAGAAAACGATACTGCCGACATCGTGGCGGCAAAAGTATTGAAGATAGAACATAAAATATATCCGGAAGCGATTAAAAAAGTCATAGAAAATCATAAATGAAAAAAACAATATATTTTGTCACGGCATCTACAATAATAGCGCTGCTTTCCTGTATTTTTGTCGAAATTATTTTCCAGACAGTTCCTGCTTTCTATAAACTTTTGCCGGAAGATAATGAAAAAACGTATCTTTATATAATCGGCGAATCCTCAGCTTACGGTTATCCTTATAATATTCCGTATTCAAAAATAATTCAGTACATCACAGGCAATAAAATTAATAATAAAGATATCGAAACGGTTATGCTGGCATATCCCGAGACACATTGTTTGACCAGTATAAAAAATATGTCAGGTATAAGTTTCTGCATCCGTTTAAAAAGGGGATAGTTCTTGCGTATATGGGGACAAATGACTGGTCAAACAGAGGCTTAGAAAAAAGAAAAGAACATTTGTCGGGTTTTTATCTTATAAGCTTTCTTAAAAATTATTTCGACAGGAATCATAATTTCCTTGATGATTATGAACAGATAATAGTATCGTCAAAGAGATTCGGAGATAATATTTTTGTCTCAACTATAGCCGGGAATTACGGCGGTTTTATGCCTAATGACGTATCGTCTTTATCAAATAAAAATTTAAAAGAAAATTTAAAACAGACAGATACTTTGATTGCCGAGAAAAAGTATGATTCTGCATTTTCAAAATGCAAAGAAATGTTCGCCGAGAATCACAATAAAGCGCAGATATGGTACAAAACCGGTAAAATTTATGAAAGTCTCGGGAAAACGAACGAAGCAAATGAAGCGTATTTAAACGCTGTCGAATACGGATGGGATGCAAGACCTGCAAGATACCAGAATACCGTTATAAAATTCCTTGCGGCAAAATATCAAATACCTCTTGCTGATATCTTCGGTAAATTGTTAAATTCCGGGGATGTAATAGGTTATAAATTTTTTGGCGATAAAATACATCCTTCTCTTATTCTTAATATTTTAATAGCTGAAAATTTTGTAAATCTTATTTCTTCAAAATATCAGGTTGATATAATAAACCCAAGTCCGGACAGCGACGCAGTTTTAAAATATTGCCGCTTAAATGATTATGATTTGTTTAATGCATATAAAAATGTTTTCGGTGAAATATTTGCATATTCTTTGATTGACGGCAATGTTGATGCGTACAATCTGCCTAAACTTAAGGAATGTGTCGAAAAAATGGGAAAGCTTAACATTAATGAGTCTTTGAAAGATAAGTATACAAATGCATGCAATATGCTTATAGCATATTTAAAAGGCAACTTGGAAGAAATGCATGATATTTTATATAAGAAAAAATTAATAGATAAATTGGATGAGATAAATATATTTTGTTATAAATTCAGATGGGACGGTAAATTAATAATTGATAAAATACATGTAGAAAACAAAGCAGTCTGATTATTCCGGCAATAAAAGTTGATTATATAATAATAACTAAGCTGTTATGTACAGTGCAGTCATTCTCAAGAGGCTGCTTGGCCGGGTTTTTAGAAAAAATTGTAAGTTTATGAAAGAGGTTTGATGAAAAAGTTTGTGCAAAAAATAATTTACTGGATATTGGCGGTTTGTATCGTTTGCGTAATAAGCATTTTAACATTTGAATTGATATTACAGATTATTCCTTTTGTTTACAGAAATTTACCCGTATCCGGCACAAAAACTTATGTGTATGTGATAGGCGAATCGATATCTGTCGGACATCCTTATGATTCAAAAATTTCTTTTTCAAAAATAATGCGTTATATGACAGACAATAAAATTGACGGCAGGGAAACGGAATTTATAATGCTTGCCGGCGAAAGCGAAAGGATATCGCAGCAATACTTAAAATATTTTTTATACAAATATACTCATCCTTTCAGAAAAGGAATAATTTTGTGTTATATGAAAGGATCCGGAGACTGGGCTGACAAGAGTACGGGATATGATTTTTCGCTGAGCCTTAATTTTAATATCATCGGTTTTGCAAGGACTTATTTTTCTGACAAATATGATTTTGCTTATGAATATGAAAGGATAATAAAACTTGCAAAAAAATTCGGGGATGATATGTATGTCTCTACAATAACTGGCAATTACGCAGGGTGTATGCCTAATAATGTTTCTTCATTAATCGGGAAAGACAATATCAAGGAAAATATTAAAGAGATTGACAATCTTATTTTAAATAAAAAATATAACGACGCTTTTGAAAAATGTAACAATCTGTTAAAATCAAAAGAAGATAAATCGCAGATATGGTATAGAATAGGCAAAATATACGAAAGACAGAATAAAATAATGGAAGCAAAAGAAGCGTACCTTAACGGCGTCGAATACGGACGAGATACCAGACCTACGAGATATCAGAACAGAGTAATAAAGAAACTGGCGCAAAAATACGGCATTAACTTAGTTGATACGGCCGGGAAATTAGACGGATTCAATGAAGTCATAGGATATAATTATTTTATTGATATTGTGCATCCTAACATAAAAATGCATATATTTCTTGCTGATGAGTTTCTAAATTCTTTGTCAAAAAGGCACAGAATTAATATAATCAATAGCAGCGGCGGCATTGATCCCGAAAAAATAAAAAGCGTAATGAATTTTGGCAGACAGGATATGTTTGCGGCTTACAGGGATGCTTTGGGAGAGATCTTTTTTTATTCATTTTACAATAACATAACAGATTCATATAATATTCCTAAAATGGAAGAATATATCGGTAAATTAAAAGAATTGGACAATGAGATAAATTCTGCCTCGGAAGGCAATATTAAGGAACGCGAAAACAGGAAAGACATAATTTATATCAGTGAACTGCTGTTTGCTTATATACAGGGGAACAACCTGAAAGTAAAAGAGATGTTGAATGATAAAAAAATTGTCGAGAAAATAAAATTCGGTGAAATGAAAATGCAGTGTTGGTGGGTTTTTAAAGGATGGATTATAGACTTTATGTATAAAATAATTAATAATGAAGTTGTTTAATATAAAAAAAAGAGGGAGATATGATTCCAAGGTATACTAAGCCTGAAATGGCTTCGATTTGGTCAGATGAGAACAGATTTAAAAAAATGTTAGAAGTTGAAATTTACGCGGCAGAAGCTATGGCTCAATTGGGAACGGTTCCTAAGTCTGCGGTTGATAAGGTTAAAAAGAAAGCAAAAATTAATATTGACAGAATCAATGAAATTGAATTGACAGTAAAACATGACGTCATTTCATTTTTGACGGCTGTTGTCGAATCTGTCGGACCTGAAGCAAGATTTTTGCATTTGGGTATGACGTCTTCAGACGTTTTGGATACTGCTCTTGCCGCCCAAATGAGGCAGGCTTGTCTTCTTCTCATAGAAGAGACAAAAAAATTATGCGTTATAACAAAAAAACTGGCAAAACAATATAAGTATACTCCGACTATGGGCAGAACACACGGAGTTCATGCCGAACCTACAACATTCGGCTTAAAAGTCGCCACTTGGTACAGTGAACTTGAAAGGTCATTAGAAAGACTTCAATATGCTTTAAAGACGGTAAGTTACGGAAAAATTTCAGGCGCGGTAGGAACGTTTGCGCATTTAAGTCCTAAAGTTGAACAATATGTTTGTAAAAAGATGGGATTAGTACCTGAACCTGTTTCAACGCAAATTGTCCCTAGAGACAGACATTCGATATTTTTATCGTCTATAGCTCATGTAGGAAGCAACCTTGAAAGAATTGCGGTCGAAATAAGACATCTGCAAAGAACGGAAGTCGCAGAGGCTGAAGAGCCTTTTACAAAAGGGCAGAAAGGTTCATCGGCTATGCCGCATAAAAGAAATCCTATAATATCGGAGAATATATGCGGTTTTGCAAGGCTTCTGAGAGGTTATGCCGTAACTGCCATGGAAAATATAGCTTTGTGGCATGAAAGAGACATCAGTCATTCTTCCACTGAAAGGATAATGATGCCGGATGCGACGATAGGTCTTCATTATATGCTTGTGAGAATGCAGGGTCTGTTGTCAGGACTTAACGTATACCCTCAGAATATGCAGATTAATTTGGATAAAACGAAAGACGTTATTTTTTCAGGCACGCTGCTTTTATCTTTAGTGGATAAGGGATTAACAAGAGAAAATTCTTACGCGTTGATGCAGAAGCTTGCGTTTGAAGCAAGAGAAAAGAAAATAAGTCTTGAAGAAGTTGCTTTAAAAAGCGATGAAATGAAAAAATATTTGTCTGAGAAAGAAATAAGAAGAGACTGCGATATAAAAACGCATTTTAAAAATGTTGATTTTATTTTCAAAAGAGTCTTTAAAAATAAATAAATTTATTACAATATAAAAAAGGAGAATCTGTAATGGGCGCAAAATATAGTTATTGTTTAAATAAAGACGGCGTTTTTGTTATTGAAAATTATAATTTGGCACCGACTTTTGCAAGTTTTTTTCCCGGGATAGCCGGAGTGAAAGGGATTCCGATGTGGGCATATTATGTGAACAGAGGGCAATGCATAAGTTCTTTCGGCATAAAAAATAAAAATTATGCAATAATGGAATTTTATCCTGCAAACAGCACTTATAATCTGGTAAATACTTTCGGGTTCAGAACGTTTTTAAAAATCAAAAAATCGAAAGAAGTTATTTGTTATGAGCCGTTTAAAAACAATTCTGCCGCCGTCGATTTTATTAAACAGAATATGTATATTTCTGCGCATGAAATTTCAATAGAGGAAATAAATACAAAAATAGGGATTAAGACCGTTGTAAAATATTTTACTCTTCCTAATCAGCCGTTGGCGGGTCTTTTAAGAAGTGTCAGCGTAGAGAATATTTCAAAGACCGATATGTCGGTTGAAATAGCCGACGGTATGCCTAAAGTGCTGCCGTATTACACAAACGTATACGCTCAAAAATATATGTCAACTACAATACAGGCGTGGACTACCGTAGACAATTTCGACAAAAGCGGAGTTCCTTTTTACAGATTGAAAGTTGAAGTTGAAGACAGACCGGAAGTTGTAGAAATTACTGAAGGAAATTTCTTTTATTCTTTCACGGAAGACAAGAAAACAAAAAAAACAGATATTATAATTGATCCTGAAATTTTATTCGGATCCGACACCGGTTTTTCTTATCCTGAAAATTTATTCAACGGTGATTTTAAATATCCTAAAAAACAATTTGCCGACAATAAATATCCTTCTGCTTTCAGTTATGTTAAACAAAATTTAAAACAGTCAAAGCAGATTACGATATATTCTGTTATCGGTCATATTGAAAGCGTCGAATCTTTAAACAAATATGTGAAAAAGCTTAATTCGTCTTATTTTAATGAAAAATGTTCCGAAAACAAAGATTTGATTAATTCTATTACAGAAAATATGTCTACAAAATCCGCGATACCGGCATTCGATATGTATTGCAGACAAAATTATCTTGATAACGTTATGAGGGGCGGACTTCCGATAGAATTCAAATATAATGATAAATCCGCGATGTATTACGTATATTCAAGGAAACACGGAGATCTTGAAAGAGATTACAACGATTTCCAGGTTTCTCCTAATTATTATTCGCAGGGCAACGGGAATTACAGGGATGTAAACCAAAACAGAAGAAAGGACATATTTTTTAACCCTAACGTAAAAGACAGCGCCGTTAAAATATTTTATAATTTACTACAGATAGACGGCTGTAATCCTCTTGTCGTTAAAGGAACTTTGTTCGTTTTGGATGTAAAAAGTTCTGAATATAAGGAAATTCTTAAAGATTTGGTTTCAAAAGAAGATGAAAAAAAATTAAATCATTTCTTTGCAAAACCTTTTGAGCCGGGTTCGCTTGCCACGTTTGTAGAGTTTTCAAAAATAAAAACAAAAATCAAATTCGAAGATTTTATATCTAAGATCGTTACGTTGTCTCAAGCGGTAAATGACGCAAGCCACGGAGAAGGTTTTTGGGTAGATCATTGGAAATATAATTTTGATTTGGTTGAAAGTTATTTGAGCGTTTATCCCGAGAAAGAAAAGGAACTGTTTTTTAAAGATAAAACATATGTCTATTATGATTCGGATCATTATGTTTTGCCGAGATCAAAAAAGTATGTTCTGACTCCTGAAGGGACAGTAAGGCAGTTCGGCTCTGTAGTAAAATCAGATGAAAAAGCCGCTATGATTTCTTCAAGAAGAGATAATCCTAACGCTTTAAGAACAAATAACGGGAAAGGTGAAATTTACAAAACCACCCTTGCATCAAAATTTGTTACTTTGATGGCTGTAAAGTTTGCGACTTTAGACAGCGAAGGGATAGGAATGGAAATGGAATCGGATAAACCGGGATGGTATGATTCTTTGAACGGGCTGCCGGGACTTTTCGGTTCATCGACTCCTGAAGTTTTCGAATTGAGAAAATTAATGCTTTCATTTAAAAAAACGCTGCAAGAAAATAAGACCGAACAGATTTTTGTTCCGTATGAAGTTGCCTCTCTTTTTAAAGGATTGTTGAAGCTTTTAAATCAGAAAACCGACGCTTTTACTTTTTGGGATAAAGCTACAGCGTTAAAAGAAAGTTACAGAAGTTCCGTTATTTTCGGAATAGACGGCAAAGAGGAACAAGTTAAGTCTGATGATATAATAGAGTTTATTGAAAAAGCCGTTATAAAAATAAATTCTGGGTTAAAGAAAGCCATAGACAAAAAAACAAACCTTTATTTGACTTACTTCAGATATGAAGCAGTTAAATACCAGAAGAATAACGAAAAAAGCATTAAAGGGCTCCCTTGCGTAAAAATTTCTAAATTTGAGCAGTATCCGTTACCTTTATTTCTGGAATCCGAAACTCATTTTATGAGAATGGAATCCGATAAAGAAAATGCAAAAAAACATTTTGAATCTTTAAAAAAGAGCGGATTATACGATAAACATTTAAAAATGTATAAAGTCTGCGATTCTTTATTAAGCGAATCAAACGAAATCGGAAGAACAAGAGTTTTTCTGCCTGGATGGCTTGAAAATGAATCCGTATTTATGCACATGGAATTTAAATATCTTTTGGGGCTGTTAAAAGCAGGTCTGTACGATGAATTTTTTAACTCAGTGAAAACTTGTTTCCCTTGTTTCCTTAATCCTGAAATTTACGGCAGAAGCATATTGGAAAATTCCTCATTTGTTTCTTCAAGCGCTTTCCCTGACAAAAGAAACTGGGGAAGAGGTTTCGTTGCAAGACTCAGCGGGTCTACCGCCGAATTCATTGATATGTGGATAACGATGGTTCTCGGAGAAAAACCATTTTTAACAGATAATGAGAATAATTTGGTTTTCAGCTTAAGACCTTTAATACATTCTTCTTATTTTGACAAAGACGGAAAGTTCAGCGCAAAATTATTTTCCGTTACGGATATTACGTATGTCAATAAATCAAGAAAAAGCACATATTTGCCGGGCGTGAAAATAAAAAAGACGGAAATATTATGGAAAGACGGCAGAAAAAACGAATTTAACGGTTCTGAAATAACAGGTCAGTTTGCTCTTGATATAAGAAACAGACAGGCTGAATCGATAACGGCAACATTCTGAGTCCGTTTGTTATAAAGTGTATTCCGGCTGCCGTTTTATCGGCAGCCGGAATTTTTTTATAAATAAAGATATACTTTTGTTAAATTTTGTATTATAATAAAATGCATGAAAAAAATAATCACCCTTATTTTTTGTCTGTTATTTCCTGCAATTGTTAAATCCGAAGAGAAAATTATAAATTTTGATGTTTTAATGCATTTGAATAATAACGGCGGCGCAGTTGTTACCGAAAATATTACCGTTGCTGCTGAACATTTTCAAATAAAAAGAGGCATTTACAGAGATTTGCCGCAAAAGCGCGGTAATTTTGTAACGGTTGTCAGTCTTGATATGGACGGCATGAGACATCCGTATTTTACTGAAAATATAAATAACAATTTAAGAATTAATTTCGGCGACGATAATTTTATACAAACAGGCGTTCATACATATTCTTTTACATATGAAATTAAAAATATAGTCGGCTTTTTTAAAAATTATGACGAAGTTTTTTGGAATGTGACAGGTAACGGCTGGATTTTTCCTATAGATAAAGCAAAATTTGTGTTGGAACTGCCTTCCGGCGCAAATGTGATAAACGATAAAATTTCATTATATACGGGAAAATACGGTTCTAAAGAAAGCGATGCCCGGCAAACAGGGAAATTGTCTTTTGAAACTTCGCGCATTCTTTCTGCGGGTGAAGGCTTTTCTGTGGCGGTCCCTTTTCAGAAAGGGATTGTTAAAGAGCCTGATTTAATTGAGAAATACTTAAATTTTCAAAACGCGGCAGTTTTGTCTTTGGTAATATTTTTTTTAATATATTATTTAGTAATATGGAATAAGATAGGCAGAGACCCAAAATCAAAAATTATCCGCCAATATAGTCCTCCGAAAGACACATCTCCTGCGTTTGCGAAGTATATTTCAGAAATGAATTGCGATTCATGTCTTGTAATAATTTTTGTATCTCTGGCGGTAAAAGGCATTATTAAAATCAATCAGGAAGAAGGCAGTTTTTTACAAAAAAATTCATATACAATGGTTTATGAAAAAGAACCGGAAACCGGGCAGTTATCCGAAGAAGAAGAGCTTGTATACAGAAAGCTGTTCTCAGGCGGACGAACGGTCAAAATATCAGGCTATAATGAAGATATAGAAGAAATAAACAAAGAATTGAAAGGAAACCTTAAACTGCAGGAACAGGGGTTATTCTTCAGGAAAAACGCTTTATGGCATATTCCGCTGATAATTTCAATTTTTTCAGTAATGTTTTATTTGTTTTCAATAAAAGATGTCAAAACTATAGCTATGGTATTTTTTGCGTCTGTGTTTTTTATACCGGCGCGCTTTTTAATATCGAGCAGAAGTATGACAAAAAAAGCAGCCTTAATAAAATTTATCTTAATCGGATTTATTTTTTTTATAGCGTTTAAAGCTAATATGTATATGTCTTCGGATATTTTAATATTTTGCGCTGTAGTGCTTTTATGCGTTACAGGGATGGTCTTTAACCGTTTACTGCCCGCATATACGCAAAAAGGGCGCTTGCTGATGGATGAAATAGAGGGTTTTAAAGAGTATTTGTCTATAGCGGAGGAAAACAGAACTTTTTTTTCTGATCCGACTAATGCACAGCAAATTTACTGCGATTATCTGCCTTATGCGATTGCTTTGGGAGTTGAAAATAAATGGACAAAATATTTTGAGTCAAGTTTAGGCAGGAGCATGATTGAACAATCTATGCATTCAAGAGGCGTTTTTTTAAACAAAGGGTTAATGTCCGGTTACATTGGAGGTTTTTCGTCAGCTCTTACCGGAGCCGGCGTTAAACCGGGAAGAGCAGGCGGCGGAGGCTTTTCCGGAGGCGGTTTCGGCGGTGGCGGAGGAGGAGGACGGTAAAAACTGTAAGTTGTAAGAAAACGATTTGAAATAATTAATATATTTTTGGTTTTTTAGTCTATAAAAATTTTTTTGAATTTGGTAAAATAAAATAAACAATCTTAATACGGAGCAGCATATGAATTTATCAAAAAAAATCATTAAACAGCATTTAGTTTCCGGGAAGATGGAAACAGGCGGAGAAATAGGTCTAAAAATTGATCAGACATTGACTCAGGATGCCACCGGCACTATGGCATATCTGCAGTTTGAGGCAATGGGAGTTCCAAAAGTAAAAACTGAACTCTCAGTAAGTTATGTCGACCATAATACTCTGCAGTCGGGATTTGAAAATGCTGACGATCATAAATTCTTGCAGACTATAGCAAACAAATACGGGATAATATTTTCACCGGCCGGAAGCGGAATATGCCATCAGGTGCATCTTGAAAGATTCGGTATTCCTGGCAAAACTTTAATAGGTTCGGATTCTCATACTCCGACAGGCGGAGGGATAGGAATGCTGTCTTTCGGAGCCGGCGGACTTGATGTTGCCTGCGCTATGGCAGGGCAGCCTTTTTATATAACAATGCCAAAAATAGTAAAGGTAAAATTAACCGGTAAATTAAGACCGTGGGTAAGCGCAAAAGATATTATTCTTGAACTTTTAAGAGTATTGTCCGTTAAGGGCGGAAGAGGAAAAATTTTTGAATTTTCAGGAGAAGGCGTTAAAACCTTATCGGTGCCGGAAAGAGCGACAATAACAAATATGGGAACTGAGCTTGGAGCCACTACTACAATATTCCCTTCTGATGAAATTACGAAAGATTTTTTAAAAAGACAAAACAGAGAAAACGTCTGGTCAGAAATGACTGCAGATGACAACGCCGAATATGATGAAGAAATGACAATTGATTTAAATGCTTTGGAACCTTTGATAGCTATGCCCCACAGTCCTGACAACGTTAAGAAAGTTAAAGAGTTAAAAGGGATAAAAGTTGACCAGGTTTGTATAGGTTCATGTACAAATTCATCTCTTGCGGATATGATATTGTGTTCGAAAGTTTTAAAAGATAAAAAAATAAGCAGAAATACAAGTTTAACTTTATCTCCAGGCTCGAGGCAGGTTATGTCGATGCTTGCAAATTCAGGGGATTTATTTAACATTATAAATGCCGGCGCAAGAATACTTGAATGCGCATGCGGCCCTTGCATAGGTATGGGACAGGCTCCTAAAACAAAAGCTGTTTCTTTAAGAACATTTAACAGAAATTTTGAAGGCAGAAGCGGAACTAAAGATGCGCAGGTATATTTGTGCTCTCCTGAAGTGGCGCTTGCGGCAGCCTTATCCGGAGAGATAACAGACCCTATGCTTTATTTCGGAACAAAACCTGAAATACAGCTGCCTGAAAAGTTTTATATTAATGACGATCATTTTCAAAAACCTTTCGGAAACAATTCATCGGACGTAGTCAGAGGTCCTAATATAAAATCTCTGCCGGAGTTTGAGCCTATGCCGGAAAATATGAGTGCCGAAGTGGTTTTGAAGGTAGGCGATAATATATCAACGGATCATATATTGCCGGCCGGCGCAAAGATTCTTCCGCTAAGGTCAAATTTGCCGGCTATATCTGAATTTACTTTCGGCGCCGTAGATAAAGATTTTGTGTCAAGAGCCAAGAAAGTAATGAACGGAATTATTATAGGTGCCGAAAACTACGGTCAGGGTTCTTCGAGGGAGCATGCCGCTCTCGCGCCGAGATATCTAGGAATAAAATTTGTTATTACAAAATCATTTGCGAGAATACATTTGGCAAATCTTATTAATTTCGGGATTATACCTTTGACATTTAATGATTCCGCAGATTATGAAATTGTAAAGCTTGCGGATAAAATTGAGTTTGCAGACATAAGAAATGTTATAAAGAACAATAAAGATTTATTTATAAAAGTTAATGACAAGAATATAAAATTAAATTATACTTTTACGGACAGACAGAAAGAAATTTTATTTGCCGGCGGTTTATTAAACTGGATAAAAGAGAGCATGAAATAAATGGAAGAAAATGAAATAAAACAACTGGTTGTTAAAAAGGTCTCTGCGGCAAAAATAGCTTCTCAAAAGCTCGGATTAATGAATTTTAAGCAAAAGAATGCAGTACTTTTGGCTATTGCAGCCGGTTTGGAAAAAAATATTAAAGAGATAATGTTTCATAATGATATAGACGTAGAATCTGCAAAAGATGCAGGATTGGACGATGCTCTTATAGACAGATTGAAGCTTACTGAAAAACGAATTGCGGATATGATAGAAGGCGTAAGAAGCATTGTTAAACAAGAGGACCCTATAGGCGAAATCATAGAAAACAGAACTTTAAGCGACAATTTGAATATTCAGAAAGTCAGAGTGCCTCTCGGGACAATCGCAATGATATACGAATCAAGACCTAACGTTACGGTGGACGCATCCGCATTATGCATAAAATCGGGGAACGCAATAGTTTTAAGGGGCGGTTCAGAAGCTATAAATTCAAATAAAATACTGGCAAACATCATATCTTCTTCGGGAGAATCCGCCGGGATGCCTGCCGGTGCGGTTACTCTGATAGACACAGTCGACAGAAACGCAATTTCAGAATTAATAAAACTGGATAAATTAATAGATTTATTGATTCCGAGAGGCGGGGAGAAGATGATTGATTTCATTAAACAACATTCCACAATACCGATTCTTTCGCACGGCAGCGGGTTATGCCATACTTATATAGACAAAGAAGCGGATATTGATATGGCGATAAAAGTTTCGGTCAATGCAAAATGTCAGAGACCGGGCGTTTGCAATGCTACGGAAACTGTCTTAGTTCATAGGGATATCGCCGGTAAGATTTTACCTGAATTATGCAAAAAATATGAGATGCTCGGCGTTGAAATAAGAGGGTGTAAACTTACTAAAGAAATAGTCGGTAATGTTATTGACGCTACGGAAGAAGACTGGATGACCGAGTATCACAGCCTTATAGTTTCAATTAAAGTAGTTAATTCTTTGGAAGAAGCGATAATGCATATTAACAGATACGGTTCTGCCCATTCTGATTCTATAATTACAAATAATAAAGAAAGAGCCGAAAAATTTTTAAGAGAAGTTAACAGCGCGGCTGTATTTCATAATGTTTCTACAAGACTTCACGACGGAAGCGTTTTCGGGCTTGGAGCGGAAATAGGTATTTCTACAAATAAGCTTCATGCAAGAGGCGTAATGGGCGCGCGTGAACTTACAACAACAAAATTTATTGTCAGAGGTAACGGTAATATAAGAAAATAAAATATGATTAAATTTTAGGGGGCGTGATGGAAGAGAAAATTAACATTGACGAACTGGAAAATAAGATAAAGCAGGAAAGTTCCGCAATATCAAAACTTATTGAAGAAATAGGTCATGTAATTGTAGGACAAAAGTATGTGGTTGAAAGAATGTTGATAGGTCTTCTGGCCGACGGACATATTTTACTTGAAGGATTGCCTGGTCTTGCCAAAACTTTGGCGGTAAATTCTCTGGCAAATGCAATTCAGGCTGATTTTAAAAGAGTTCAATTCACTCCGGATTTACTTCCGGCTGATTTAATCGGAACATTAATATACAATCCTCAAAGCGGAAACTTTTCGGTAAAAAAAGGACCTATTTTTACCAATATCGTTTTGGCAGACGAAATCAACAGATCTCCTGCGAAAGTGCAAAGCGCCCTTCTTGAGGCAATGGCGGAAAGGCAGGTTACAATAAGCGATACTACCTATGTTCTCCCGGCTCCGTTTTTGGTTATGGCTACACAAAACCCTATAGAGCAGGAAGGAACATATCCTCTGCCTGAAGCTCAGCTTGACAGATTTATGTTAAAACTTAATGTAGTTTATCCTAATATAAAAGACGAAAAAATTATATTGGAGAGAATGACACAGAAAGTAAAATTAAAAACAAGCCCGGTATTATCTTTGGAAGATGTTCAGAAAGCTAAAGATTTGGTTCACGAAATATATGTTGATGATAAAATAAAGGATTATATCGTTGACATCGTTTTTGCAACAAGACAGCCGGAGGAATACGGGTTAAATGAATTGAAATCTCTTATTTCTGTCGGCGGTTCTCCGAGAGCAACAATAAATCTTACTCTCGCCTCAAAGGCTTATGCTTTTCTGCAGGGCAGAAGTTTTGTTATTCCTGAAGATGTAAAAATAATAGGGCAGGATGTTTTAAGACACAGAATAATTTTGACATATGAAGCCGAAGCTGAATCTTTAAAAACGGACGATATTATAAAAAGAGTGTTTGAAGGCGTTCCTATACCTTAAAAATTACGGATAAAAAATGAACTCATCTGACATTGTTAAGAAAAAAATAAAGCAGATAGAAATTCGTTCAAATCGTTTGGTAAACGAAGGTTTGGGCGGCAAATACCAAAGTACTTTTAAAGGCAGAGGCATGGAATTTGCCGAGGTCAGAGAATACCAGCACGGCGACGACGTAAGAAATATTGACTGGAATGTGACGGCAAGACAGCAGAAACCTTTTGTCAAAGTTTTTACGGAAGAAAGAGAAATGACCGTCGTTTTTCTGATAGATATGTCCGCATCGCAGTCTTTCGGAAGTTTAAACCAGACAAAAGTGTCTTTGGCGGCAGAAGTTGTATCTGTTCTTGCTTTTTCGGCGATAAGGAATAACGACAGAGTCGGTATGTTATCTTTTACTGATTCGATAGAACACGTTATACGTCCTAAAAAAGGAAAAAATAATATTTTGAGAATGGTAAATGAACTGCTGTCGTTTAAGCCTAAGGGAATGAAAACTTCGATTTCGACTGGACTTAAAGCCATAAATGAAATATGGCGTAAAAAAGCTGTTATTTTCCTGGTTTCAGATTTTAAAGATATAGGTTATGAAAAAGATTTAATGCTGACGTCAAAAAGGCATGATTTGATATGCATCAATATTTCTGACCCGAGAGAAAAAGCTATACCTGACATAGGCATGATAGATTTTTACGATGCCGAATATAATAAAGTTTATACCGTAGATTCTTCAAGTAAAAAAATGATGAAAGCTTATTATGAAAGAATGGAAGAATTGGAAAACAATAAGAAAGAGATATTTCAGAAATCTTCGGTAGACGTTATAAGTTTAACAACAGGAGAAACATATCTGCCGCAGTTGGTTAAATTCTTCAGCAACAGGCAGAAAAGGAAAATGTTGGGATAAAAAATGGGCAGATATAAATTAATCGCGGTTTTTTCTGTAATCTTGTTCGCTTCCGTCAGCGTTTTTTCGTTTGTAACGTTTCCGAAAGCGTTTTTAACGTCGGATAAAAATGAAATCGTTACGGGAGAAAAAGTAAAAGTCAGAATAGAAATTCTTATTCCTTCTTTTGCCGAACTTGTACAAAATGAAGACGATATAATCATCGACGGCTGGGATATTTTGGACTTGTCATTTAAGAAAGACGTTGTTCAAAACGACAGGTATATACTTGATATGATTATAACGACGTTTGACGTAGGAGTAAAGGAAATTCCTCAAATAGGTTTTTCTTATACTAACAAAGATGATTCTGACAACGGCGAGAAATTCTTTTTTTTCAGCAATTCAGTCCCGGTAACTGTTAAAAGCAGCTTTAATAAAAACGAATTTAAGACAATACGTGACATTAAATATCCAAAAGCGCTGTCGGTTCCTTTAATATATTACATAGCGGCATTTCTCTTTTCTCTGTATGTCATCTTTTTTTCGTATAGAAATGTTTTGAAAGATAAAATAGTAAACGTAATAAAATTAAACGGGTTTACTCCCGGAGAAGTCGCTTTAAGGAAATTGAATAATTTAAAAATTGAAGAAAATTGTTCGAAAAAACAGCTGAAAGGTTATTATTTCTTAACAAGCAATATTTTTAAACAGTTTATTGTCAAAGCGTCAGGTTTTCACCAAAAGGAAAAGACGACAACCGAATTACTGGAATTATTGAATGATAAAAATAACGTATTCAATATTTATTCGGATGAAATTAATAAATTGTTTGAAAATTTCGACAATGCCAAATATTCTGATTATATGCTGAATAAAGAAACTTTTTTGGATGTTTATAAGCAGACTAAACAAATCATTGAAAGATATCAGCAATATGTCCGTGAAAAAGAAGCAGCAAAGTAAAGGAGCTTAATCAATGCATTTTGCCTCGCCTATATTCTTTTTATTATTTCCGGTTCTTTTGATAGCGGCCGTTTATGTACATATAAGGAATAAAAACAGAAGAAAGAATTTAATAAATTTTTCACAGTATGATATAGTCAGCGGTATAAAAAAATCTAAAAAAATAAAGTTGTATCCGTTAATAAAAATAATTAACTATTTAATATTGATTGTTTTTATAACGGCTCTCGCAAGACCTCAAATAGGCGAAAAAACCGAAGATGTCCTTAATCAGGGAGCTGACATAATTATCGCTTTGGACATATCTTCAAGTATGGAAGCTCTTGATTTTGAACCTGTAAACAGACTTGAAGCTGCAAAGAAAATTGCCGTTGATTTTGTCAAAACTAGAACTCATGACAGAGTAGGGCTTGTATTTTTTTCCGGACTGGCGTTTACCCAGTCCCCGTTGACTAACGATATAAACAGCGTTACGAAACTTTTAAATGCTGCTGCTACGAATATGAGCTCGGTTGACGGAACGGCAATAGGTTCCGCTATAGTTACCGCAACGAACAGATTAAAAGACAGCGAAGCTAAAAGTAAAATAATAATACTCATTACCGACGGTGCAAATAATATCGGAGAAGTCGATCCTATAACGGCTGGAGAAATTGCAAAAAGCCTTGGAATAAAAATATATGCTATAGGAGCAGGCGATCCTGAAGGCGCTTATTATCAGGTTATGGATCCTGTTTCAGGCATGAAACTGGTTAAAGTGGAAGAACAGGATCTTGATGAAGGCACATTGACTTCAATATCGGAAATGACAGGCGGACAGTATTTCAGGGCAAATAATACAAAAATGCTTATCAATATCATAAAAGAGATAGATAAACTGGAAAAGACTGAAATACAGTCTTTAAACTTTACAAGTTATGAAGAAGTATTTGATAAATTTGTATGGTGCCTGCTTTGCTTGCTGCTCTTGAAAATTTTATTGGAAAATGTTTTTTTAAGGAAGTTAACATAATGTTTGAGAATAAAGAATTTTTAAATTTATTATTTATCGTGCCGGTTATAGCTGTTTTTTTATTTTACTGTTTTTACAGAAAGAAAAAAAACATTGTTAAGTTTGCGGATTTTGAAATGCTGAACCAGATATCAAAATTAAATATCGGCGTCTATAAATTAAAAATTATTTTAATAGTACTGTCTTTAATTTTCATAATAATAGCATTGGCAAAGCCTCAATACGGAGCAAAGACGACCCTTGTATCAAAAAAAGCCGCAACTATTGTTATTGTTATGGATGTTTCAAAGAGTATGCTGGCTGAAGACTTAAACCCGAACAGACTTGAAGTTTCAAAACAGGTGCTGTCTAATCTTATAGCAGGATTTAACGGCAATAAGATAGGTATAGTCGTTTTTGCCGGAACTGCTTTCTGGAAATGTCCGATAACATTGGACGTTTTTTCGGCAAATAATTTTTTGAAGTCAATAAGTGTGGATGATATGCCTTTGGGAGGCACAAAAATAGCCAAAGCTTTAGATTTGGCTTTAAACGGCACTTCCGACATTCCGGAAGGAGCAAAAGCAATCATCTTGGTAACGGACGGTGAAGATGATGACAGCGGATTGCATGTTCTGATAGAAAAAGCAAAAAAACATAAAACGAAAATATATACCATAGGAATAGGGGATCCTGAAGGCGCAAGGATTCCGATAAAAGACCAGCAGGGATATACCGATTTTCTTAAAGATGAAAACGGAAATATCGTTATTACAAAGTTAGACGAAAACACTTTGCAGTATATTGCCGATGAAACAGGCGGAGAATATATAAATCTTTCTGAAAACAAAGATTCTATATTCAAAATATTGCAGATTGCTCATTCTTTGGATAAGGCCAAAGACGAAGCAAGCAGAGAGGTTCAGAGAGAAGAAAAATATCAAATATTCTTATTTATAGCTTTTATATTATTTTGTTTCGCAGTGTATCTGCCTGTTTTTAAGGAAGGTAAAAATGACTAAAATTAAATTTGCGGTATTGTTGATTTTAAGTTTATGTATTTTATTGATTTATCATTTTGTAATAAGCATTAAGAAAGAGAATAACTACGCGGTTATAGATTTCCAGGTTGAAAATTTTAAAGAAGCTTTGAGTAAGTTTAAAGGACTCATCGTAAAAAGAAATAAAAATTATATTCTTAAATTTAATTATGCAAATGCCGAATTAAAATTCGGAAATTATGAAAAAGCCGCCGAAATTTACGAGAAGCTTTTACAAAATAACAATATAGGCATAATTTTAAAATCCGAGATTTATTATAATTTGGGCAATATATATTTCCTTGAAGAAGATTATGAAAAAGCTTTGTCATATTATAAAAACGCTTTAATGTTTAATCCTAAAGACACGGATGCAAAGTTTAATATTGAATTTATTACAAATATGTTCAGAAAAATGGAAAATTTGCAGGAACTTATAGATGAAATGAAAAAAGATTTGCTTCAGCAAAAAGTTGCTTTAACCGAAAAAAAGGAACAGTTAAATAATGATTTGAGCAGCGTGTCGTCTCAAAAAGAAGAAAAGACAAAAGAAACTCAACAATTGCAAGATAAGGCTGAGGAATTAAAGCAGGAAACAAAACAAGGAATCAAAAATGAATTGCAGAATTTATTAAGCGAAAAACAGGCGATAGAAAAACAAAAGAACGAAATAGAAGAAAAAATAAAAAAACAGATGAGTTCCGGTATGGAGCAGGAGAATTCTCCTGCGATACAGGAAAACAATAAAAAAGATAATATTCAGAAACAGAATAATTATGAAAAAATTTCTTCTCTTGAAAAGAAGAAAAAAGAATTGGAAGAGAAATTAAAAGAGAATATGTCGCAAACCAATAAAAAAACCGAAATATTCGATAATCTTGAAGAAGATATTGTTCAGGAAGTAGTAAGGCCTGAAAAAGTAATTAATCCTAAAAAAATAATAGAAACTCGTATGAAAAGACTGTTCAGCGATGAAAAAAAATTTCTTATAGAGGAAGAGAAAGAAACTCTTATAAGGAATCTCAATATCGACGATTATACGAATGAAAAAGATTTGGCGGAAGAAAAAAAAGAAATAGTGTATAACGACCCTAACGCCGTGTATGATCCGAAACTCCAAAAATCAAAATACAGATACGAACACGAAGACATTATAGCTTCTTCAGGAACTGCTTCCGGAGGGACTTCTTCTGACAGTACGGCAAGCATGCAGCAGGAAAACAAGAACAATTTATCGCAGGAACAAAAAAATAATCAATATGTCAGAAATGCTCTGCAGCAAATAAGTATGCAGAAGCAGGAAATACTTGACAAGGAATCCAAAAATCAGGCAAGCATGCTTAATGAAATGTACCAGCTTAACCAGGAAATGGCTGAGGAAACAACGCAGCAAATAGGGCAGTTATCTCAACAGCAGAATCAAATGAAAACGTCATTGGACGAGATTTCAAAAGAAAAACAAAATATTAAGAATGCCATGCAGAACACCGGTAATGTTCAGGAAAAAGAACAGCTGAAAAACAAAATGCAAAATTTAGAAGATAAAGAACAGTCTGTAAAAAAAGAATTAAACAATATATCTAAAGATATGCAGTCTTTAAGCGATAAACAGAAAAAAATGAATATGGATATCGAAAAAAATCTTCTTGATTTAAAAAATGACACCTTAAATAAGCAATTGCAGACAGCTAAAAAAATGGACGGCAGATCAGAACTTTTGGAAGAAATGCAGAAGAAACATAATGAATTGTCAAGTAAACAGGATGAAATGCTTCGCAAAGAAAACAGTGAAGAATTAAATTCTTTGACTTCTAAAGTTATGGATTATGAACGGAAACTTGATAATACCGTAATGCTTCAAAAACATGCCGCCGAGCAAAAAGATGTAGTATCACAGCAATATAAAAAACAGCTGGATTTGCTGACAGAACAGGTTAATAAATTAAAAAATATGACTAAAAACCGTGATTTGGAAGAATATAAATCTTTTCTTGAAAAGGAAAAACAAAACGCAAATAAACAAAAAGAAGGCAGCGAACATCAAAAAACAAAGTTTGAAGAATTACAGGAAACTTTAAACAATAAGACAAAAGCAAAAAAACAGGAACAGTTATTGTCTTCCGTACAACAGCAAAATATCAAACAGATAGAAGAGTTCGACAATTATAATAAACAGATAGACAACCAGGTTTCCGAGATGTCTAAAAAATCAGAATCAGAAAAAGCAATGTCTGATAAAAATAAAGAAATTGAAAAACAGTTTAAAGAGTTGGCAAAAGCAAAAATGGATATAAATATACAGAAAAAAGAACTTCAATCAAAAAATGAAAATAATGCCGACGCCCAAAAAAAATTAGAAGAACTTGAAATGAAAGAAAAACAGCTTGGCAAACAGGAACAAACTCTTGAACAGACAAAAAAAGAACTCAAGAAAGAACAGGATAAGAGAATTGAAGATTTTAAAAACCAGATTATGAAACAAAATCAGGATAATCAAAAGAAAATAGAAGAAAGCCGGTCCGTTAAAGAAGAACATGAAAAAAATATGCAGGTTATAGAAGACTCTTTGAAAAAAAGAAAAGAAGACGAGTTTTTGACAAAAAAACAGGATAATAAATATGAACTTTTAAAAGCTCAAAAACAAAATCAGCAAAATAAAGGCGATAAGTTAAAGGAACTTGAAGAAAAACAGGATAAGTTAGAAAAGAATTTTAATAAACATATTGAAGAAGAATTGAAAGCTTCAAAGAATCAGGATAACAGACTTTTAAACGAGCAGTTAAAACAGGCTGAAAAACAACTTGATTTGCTTAAAAAAACGATGTCACAGGAACAGGATAAAGAAAAGAAAGAAAAAATATCCCAGGATATAAGGCAGTTGTATAAGAATATTCAGGATTTGACAGAGAAAAAACAAACTTCAAAAGATAATAAGTTAGATGATAAGGTAAAGAATATTGTTGAAGAACAGAAGAATAAAAATCTTGAAAATAAAAAAACTTTGAGCGAAAACACAGAATCTCTTGAAAAGAAACTTGAAAGCATGGATAAAGCAAATTTGAAAAAAAATATAAACTCGCTTATGAGGGAAAAATCAAAAATAGAACAGGAACAGAATGAGCTTCAAAAGCAGCAGCAAAGTCTGCAGAAAGATTTGGAATCTCTGAACCGTGATGTTAAAGAAAAATTAGAAACACAAAAAAAGATTGAAGAACTTAATGAAAAATCAAAAATTCTTGAAAATACTAAGAAAGGCTTAAAACAAAGAGAAGACGATTTAAGAAAAAACCTTGAATCAAAAAATAAGCCTAAAACGGAAGATTTTGAAAACGCTTTAAAACAACAGAGTAAATTGATGGAGTCTTTGAAAAATAACGATAATGCCAAAGAAATGTTAAATAAGCAGAAACTTGCCGAATCTAAAGACAAGACAAAGGAAAATATGCTCTCTGAACTTGATAAAATTTCTTCCATGAAGGAGAAAAAAGACGAAACCAGCAAAAAAATGTCGGATTCTGAAAAAGCAAAGCAGCAACAGCAGGAAGAGTCTATAAATGCTTTAAAAAAACAGCAGGAAGAGATAAGAAAGACAAATAACAAACTTAAACAACAGCAAAAAATGATGGAATATCACATAGAAAGTCTTAAGGAAAAAATCAATCAGGAAGCAAATAAGAAGAATGAAGAAAAGAATAAAAAAATAAATGATGAAAACAAACAAAAGAAAATGTCAGAATCTCAGGAACTGAGACAAAAAATGAAACAAATGCAGGATAAGATGAGAAGCCTTGATAAGAAAATAGAAGCAAATAAAAACGAGCAAATGGAATCTGAAAAAGAGAAACAGAGAAATGAACAGGGTAAGAAATGGGCGGAGAACGAAAAAAGCATAATAAGCAAAGAACTTAAAAAACAGCAGGATATTTTAGCTGCGCAGAAACGCCAGACTCAGGATTTGTTGAAGAAACAAAAAGAGTTGGAAAAACAGCTGGAAAATTTAAAGAAACAGTCTGAAAATAAGAAAAGTAAAGAAATTCAAAGCAAAATGGAAATTACTGAAAAAGAATTAGTCTCTACTATGGAGGCAAGGCAGCAGTATCTTTCAAAAAATGAAAGCAGCGAAACTTTAAATAAAGTAAAAGAACAATATAAAAATATGGATAAAGAAACAAAAACATACGGAGAGGGGATTGAACAGAGCAAGAAAAAAATAGAAAAATTAAAAGATGAAGAAAATAAATTAAAAAAAGAAAAAGACAGAACTTCGGATCTTCTTGAAAAGACGATGTCACAGGTTCAGCAAATAGATAAAGATGACGATACAGACCGGGAAAATAAGGAAGAAAAAAAGAACGAAGAAGACAAGGACGATAATGGTACAAAAATTGCCGATCAGGATTTGGAAAGAGTTTTAAACTTTTACGGTGATATGGATAAGCCTAATAATGAAAAAAAGATAAAAAGCCAGCAGATAAATACAAATCAGAGAGATTGGTAAAATGTTTGAACTTAAAAAAAAGCTGCCGTTAATTATTTTGTTGATGTTTATGCAGACGCTGCTGTTTGCGGATAATATTCTAAGCGTTTATTTAAACAAAAGAGAAGTTGAGCTCGGGAAACTGCTTACTTTAACGGTCGAAATTGCGGAAGATTCCGATAATGCGGATAAATTTGAACTGCCGAAACTTCCTGATTTTATAGTCCTCCCGCAAAAAAATTATAATCGCGACGGTAAAAACATATATACGTATCAAATAACTCCTAAAAACACCGGATTCTTCTTAATTCCGGCGATAAACGTTTTAAACAAAGGGAAACAAATATCTTCCGAACCGATCAATATAAAGGTTGTTAAATACCTGCAGACTAAAAAACAGTACAGCGCCGACAAGAGCAACGAAAATATTTTTGTAGAGGCGTATACCGACATAAATTCAGTTTACGTTAACCAGCAGATATATTATACCCTAAAATTTTCAACCAAATTTGATTTAGCTTCAAATCCTACTTATTTTTTACCTATGTTTAAAGATTTTTGGAAAAGTGAATCTAATGTAAAGAGCGGGTACAGACTTATAGAGGGAGAGAATTTTTTCGTTTTTGAGGTAATAACAAAATTGTATCCTATGAGAGACGGGAATTTAACTATAGATCCGTCTAACGTCAAAGTCGAGTATTTACAGTACAACGGCGGAGAAAATAATGAATTCAATAAAATTCTCAATGCTCAAAAAATAAAATACTCTTTAAATTCAAATCCTGTGACAATCAAAGTTTTTCCTTTGCCGGAAATAGGAAAACCTGAAAATTTTACAGGCGCAGTCGGAAAATATTCGATAGCCGCATCCGTTGATAAAAGCTATGTCGCTATTAATGAACCTATAAATTTGACTGTTGAAATAGAAGGTAACGGAAATATCAACGCTATTTCAGAACCGGATATAAAACTTCCTACTGATATGAAAAAATATGCGACATCTGTTTATACGGAAAACAGAGGTTTTAAACATTCTAAAAGATTTAAATCAGTAATAATACCTTTGATAGCGGGAGAGAAAATAATTCCTGAAGTATCGTTCTCTTATTTTGATCCGGATTCAAAAGAGTATGTATATATAAAAACACAGAATATTAAAGTTAATATATCTTCCGGGGTATATGATAAAAATACGGCAGAAAAAAATCAAAGCAATGATGCAAATGTATCTGACAGTTCGCAAAATAAAGATATCGGACAAATTAAAACGAATATAAATTTAAGCCGTTATTATAGCGGTTTGTATAAAAACAAAATTTTGATATTTTCTTTGATTCCGTTTATTTTGTTTTTGATTTATTCCGGCGTTTACAGGATAGTGTTTTTATATATCAACAGAGACCCTGAAAAACTCAGAAGAATATCAGTCCATAAAAAGACATTAAAATACTTGCATGAAGCTCATAAATTTATGCGAGAACAAAATCAGGAAAAATTTTATTTTAATGTAAATATGGCTTTGAGAACATTTTTGCAGTCTCATATGAATTATGATTATGTAATTATGACAAAAGACGAAATCAAAGCGCATCTGTTAAAAATAAATATACCGGCAGAGACAATAGATAATATAAGTAAAATTTTAAAAGACTGCGAATTGTTTCAGTTCAGCTCTGTAAAGACAACAGAAAATCAGATAGAAAATACTTATAAAGAAATTAAGCGCATTATAGAAGAATTGGGTAAAATATTATGAAAAAAGTTCTAATAGTTTTTTTATTGTTATTCGGTTTAATTCCTGTTTACGCCGATATTACGGAAAACGGCAGGCTTTCTTCTGCTTTGGACTCATACAAAAGCGGTAATTATGAAAACAGCATAAAAGAATATGAAATCATTATTTTAAACGGATTTAGTAATCCGTATGTTTATTATAATTTGTCAAACGCATATTATAAGAGTAATGATATAGGCCGTGCTTCTTTGAATATAGAAAAGGCTTTAAGACTGGCTCCTAGAGACGGAGATATACGTTATAACAGAAATTTTATTGCGAAACTTTCAGGCGAACCTGAAAAAAACACCGCAGAATACATTGTTAATATAATAGAATTATTATTTTCGTTAAATGAATTGATAATAGCATTTTTTATAATAACGGCTTTTTTATGCGTAAGCGGCGGATTGTATTTTTTAAAACAAAAAAAACTTTTTTTAAAGATATCGACCGTATGTTTTCTTATTTTTTCTTTGAATGCAAGCCTTTTGTATTTAAAGGTTTACAATGAAATTATTCTCTGCGAAGCCGTTGTTTTGTCTGATACTCAGGTTAGAAACAAGCCTATAAAAAGCGAAGACGGCGCATTTGCAGTTTCTGCCGGAAGAAAAGTGATAATATTGTCAGAACTCGGCAGATGGGTTAATATTAAACTTTCTGTCGACGGATTCAGCGGATGGATTGATAAAAATTATATAGAGAAGATATAATGGCTAATATAGGAGTTTTAGGCGGATCTTTTGATCCTGTTCATTGCGCTCATTTGGAAATTGCCGGACAAGCTCTTGCGGAATTTAATTTGGATTTTATTATTTTTGTGCCGGCATATGTGCCTCCGCATAAAAATAAGCTTGAGGTATCTGATCAACATAGATATGATATGCTGCGTTTAGCCGTCAGCAATAGTAAAAAATTTATCGTTGAAACGTTTGAAATAGACTGTAAGCGTGTTGTGTATTCTTATGAAACATTGGATTTTTTAAGTAAAAAGTATACCGGGGACAGGATAAAAATGATAATAGGGTCAGATTCTTTTAACCAGTTAAATACATGGAAAAGAGCGGAATATATAGCATGCACTTACGGCTTTATTGTTATAAAACGTCCCGGTAACGATCCTGAAAAGAAAAGTTTTTTTTATAAGTATGCGGATATTTCAAAATTTACAGCTCATAATATTTCATCTACTTCAATAAGGAACATGCTGATGAAAAATCTTGACGTAAAAGAAAAATTACCTGAAAATGTTTTGGATTACATAAGAAAAAATGAATTATATAAAAAATAAGTCTTTATTATTTGCGGTTTTTGTTTTTCTAACGTTTTTTTCGGCTGTTGCATCAGCCGAAATTAAGGCCTTAATAAGCATTGATAAAAAAGACTTTTCAATAGGCGATAATATAAATATTGAATTTAAATTTGAACTGCCTAAAAATTACGAACTTTTAAAACCGGAGTATGATTGTATTGAAAATTGGTACGTTAAAAATATAACGTTAAGCAGGGATAAAACAAACAGCGGAATTTATACAGTAAATATTGTGGCTACGACATTTAATCCTATGCAAAAAGAGTTGCCGTCAGTTAAATTCTTTTATCTTGATGAACAAAAAAAACAGCAGGCTTTCAGTACGGATTCCGTTTTAGTGTCAGTAAAAGATACTTTAAACGGAGATGTCGACGAAAAACATATTAAAGGGATAAAACCTGTTAAAACCATACGTATACAGTCAGTATATTATTATATCGCTTTATTTTTTGGGTGTTATTTAATTTTTATCATTGCGATGTATTTTAGAAAAAAACATATTTATACATCATCTTACAGCAAAGACAAATTAAAAAGCAAAATGCTTTCAAAACTCGAATCTGTAATGCTTAATGACGAAAATTTAGATATCAATGCAAGATACGATGCCGTATCGGAAATAATTAAAAATTTTATTAAAATTGAATATAATCTTAATGCAAGCAAGATGACTTCAGATGCCGTTGTGACTGAACTGTCAAAAATTGAATTATCGTCAGGCATTATAAAATGTCTTTCGGCATTGCTTGTAAAATGTTCCGCAATAAAAAATTCAGGATTAACTTTGACGGAAGAAAATATAAATGTTGATTTGGCAAATCTTAATACGATTATAAAAAATTCAGTACAAAATAAAAAGTCACTGAGCTTGGGAATATGAAAAAAAACATAATAGTATTAGCGGCATTTTTTTTGTTTTTACTCTTGTTTGTTCAGAAGAATATAATACAAATTAACAATAATTGGGCCGTCGTTGATTTCGAAAACGGGAAAATCATGCCGGCGATAAAGAAATTTAAAAATGCCATCAGGTATAAAGGTCAGAAAAACATCATAAAGTATAATCTTGCAAATGCAAATTTCAAAATAAATAACCATGAAGAAGCGAAAAAAATTTATATGGAATTGCTTCAAAATACAGAAATTCCAAATTCTTTAAAATCAGAAATATATTTTAATATAGGCAATATTGCTTTTATGTATGAAAATTACGAAGAGGCTTTGGAAAATTATTATATGGCTTTGCTTTTGAATTCTGCAGATTCAGACATTAAGTTTAATATAGAAATGATTGAGTATATGAACAGACCTATAATATATAACAATGAAATTTTACTGCTTCCTAGAAAAAAAATAGACGAACAGCTGGCGGCAGTTAAAAACATAGAGGATTTCGAGTATAAAGTAAATGAATATATTTCAGAAAAATATAACGAATACAGAAATGAGTATGCAAAGATTTTCAAAGATGTGCTGTTTAAAAATAAATATCTTTTGGAAATATCAAAAACAGAATATAAAAAGCTTCAGGATTCGAGAGCTTTTTTTGACGCCAATAATCCGGTAAGCGGGAAATATATGTCGGGAGCTACCGGCGTTTTTAAAGAAACAGACAGAAAAATCAGTTATATAAGACAGGAATTTTCTAATTTGAAAAAGAATAAAGATATGTTTGAAAACTGTAAAGACATCATTGTTAAAGAGGCTTTTAATGTTGAAAAACAAAATGAGCAAAAACAGAAATTACAAGATATATTAGGATCTTTTGCCGATAAATACCAGGATAACAGCGAACAATTTGCGGCGTTATACAGCTCAATATTTAAAAACAGGCAGAAAAACCAGGAAGATACTGAAGAAAACAGTCTTTGCTTAAGAAGCTCAATATATAAAATCAATCAGCTTGAGTACAACAGTTTTATTGACAGCAGCGGCAAAATACTGCTTAGCATAAATGATTTGATAAATTTGATAAATAATTCTCTGCCTGATATGAATGCCGGCGAACAAAAAGATTTAAAGCTTAAATTTATAGAATTGTCCTCTGTTGCAGGTGATATGTACATAAAAGAACAATTTTCAAATTATGACAATATAAATAAAGTTTATAAACAAATTTTAACATTGGAAAATGAATTCTCTGATTTCTTGGGAGAAGGGGAAAAAGCGGAAAGTTTTATAGAAAAATTTGATTTAAAATCGTCTCAAAATACGGATTATATATTATGGCAGAAAAAAATCTTATGGTATAAAGAAAGAATAGATTCTCTGTATATGATATATGCTGCGCTGATTGACCAAAGTATTGATAATTTAAACAATGCGGAGTCTTTTAAAACTCTTGTCAAATCAAAAATATCCGAAAAATTTGCCGAAAAGAAAGATATTTTAAACAGTATAAAAAATATTTTTCCGGACGCCTCGCAGCATATAATGACTTTAAAACAGCAGAAACAAACCTGCAAGGAAATACAGATAAACAGCAAAAACAAGATCGGGATAATCTTCAAAATATTCATGAACAGATTTTATTTCTATAATTTCCAGTTTAATAAAAAGAGTTTAGACGAAAACAAAAACTATTTTAACAATCAGCTTATTTCTTTTAAAGAAAAAGAAGAATATGCAAAAATAAAAAAGAATGAAATGAGTGTTGTTACGAAAGAAATGCAGGAATTGTATGAACGGATGGTTTATCTTAAAGAAAATAAACATATGTATGTAAATTTCAAAGAATCAAACGATGCCCTGGAAAAAGAGAAAACGGTTAAGCAAATTAAGCTTAAGCAAATAGAATTGGTTTTGTTGGGAAATATAAAAGATTTTATGAAAAATTTTATTGAAAATGCAGATGCAAAATCGGATCTTATGAAGAAAAATGTTTCTAAAATAAAATTGGTATTGCAGGAAATAGTTAAAATAAACGAATTTGAACAGGAAAATATAAAAGAAAATTTTTTAAGAGAAAAGATGGAGCTTGAGTCTGAAATGTTAAAATTTGAAAAAGAAAAAGAATATATGAATAATACGTTCTTTGGACAAAATAATTCTCAAAATTTGAAAGGACAAACTCTTATGGCGAAGTCTTTGTACCAAAAAGAACAGCTTGATTCCTTACTGTTTAGAGAAAGAGAAATAACAAAACAAATAAAAGAATTGCAGTATTTGACCGGGCAACTTTCTGAAACGGAACAGCATGAGCTTGATATGCTTGAAAAAGATTTAGTCGAAAAACAGCTTTCGCTGGTTAAATATTATCTTACTGTCGAAAATGACAATACAAAGAAAAATTTAACAAGAAGTATGATGCAGTCCTTATATAAAACGCAGTATAACGTTGAAGAAAAAACAAATATAAATAATTTTGCAGATTTTGAAGGCAGTAAGGGAATTGATGTTACCAGGAACGCAATACTGCAGATATATAAATCGTCAATTGACCAGCTGCGAGAATTTAATAAATTAATATACAGAATGAAAATCATAAATGCGATACTCGAGTTGGAATACATTACGCAGTTATCAAAACAGATAGAAATGAACGCTGACAATAAAAATATCTCTGCTTTAAAACAGGAATTACAGTTTGCAATAACAAAGGAAATGCAGTATAAGGTTTTAGAACTTGAAAAAATTTCAGATATATCAAAAGAAAATATAACGTTTGCAAAGTATTTAAAAGAAAGCATTGAAACTGCAAAAGAAAAACAAAAGAAAGAAAAAGAAAAAATGTATAAGGAAGAAAAGGCAAATCTGGAACGAAAAATACATATCGTAAATGAAAAAATAAATATGCTTGAAGATTTTATCAAAAATAAAGATTCTGACGTTTCAGTGGACATAAAAAAAATCAAATCAGAGCTTAAAGAAATAAGGAAAGAGCAAAAAGCGTTAGCAGCAGGTTCAAAAGAGATTGATAATAAAATACTTGTTTTAAAAAAAGAATCGACTCATGAAAATAACGTATCTTCAGTAATCCAATCCGCTGATTTGATATCGTCGAATATAAACATAAGCAAGGATAAAAAAAATAAAGAAAATTTGCAGGATTCCGATTCAGAAAATTCTGCTGAAAATAAAAGCAGCTTAAGGACGACGGATGTTAACAGGATATTGTCTTCTTATTCGAATTCCGAGAAAGTTACTTCCAAAAAAGTCAATATCAAAGAACAGGTAAAAAATGACTGGTAATAAATTGGACAATAAGATTTTTGACTATATTTATAAAAAACTTTCCTATGAAAGGTATAACCACACGATAAATGTATGCAAGCTTGCCGTAAAATTAGCGCACCGTTATAATACAGACCCTTATAATGTTCAAATTGCCGCATTACTTCACGATTGTGCTAAAAATATGTCTCTTGAGGAAAGTAAAAAATATATTTCACAAAGAAAAATATATATCAAATATGCTGATTTTTTATACAGGCATGCTCCGCAAGTCCTGCATTCTTATATAGGGGCTGATATCGCAGAAAAGCAATTTAAAATTATAAACGGCGATATTTTAAACGCCATAAAGCATCATACTGTCGGCAGGACAGGTATGTCGGTTTGTGAAAAAATTATTTTTGTTGCAGATTCTTTGTCTCCGGACAGAAAATTCAATAAAAATATTGTAAGCGGCAGCCAATTGTTTGACGATTTGGATAAATCGTTTTTATTGGTTCTTAAAAATAAAATAAATTATATAATATCAAAATTTCAAATATTGCATCCCGATGTCATTAATGTTTGGAATTATTACAATAAATAAAATATGTTTAAAAAAATATTGTTGTTTATCTTTCTGGTGCTTATAGTTGTTTCGCAAAGTTTAAATGATTTTTCAAGTTTGTCAAAAGATATCAAAAACTCGGATAAGGTAAATCTATTACTGACTCTTAATAATTCCGGCGGTATTGGCAATAAAAACTATTTAAGGCTGATCTTGTTTCAGTACTGCCGTAAAAATAAAAATTTAAAAATACTTTTTATTGATGACAATATAACTATTTTACAAAAGAAACTGAAGTCTAAAACGATTAATGAGATGTTCTTTGAGAGAAAAGAAGAAGAACGAGTTGATTTTATTAAAAAAGAAATGGAATCTCTGCTAGGCAATAAAATCAATATAGGATATTATGTCTTTTCGGACACAAAGGCGCTGCAGTCTTTTATAAAAATTTTTAACGAACCGAATATAGAAAAACAATTGGGTAAAGAATATTTTAAAGAATTTACCGAAAATAATGATTATTTAACGTCTTTAGTTTATATAATAAAAGTTATAAAGCATATAGTCGGCAGCAGCAACAGATATGTATTGGTTGATTTTCTTCGGTTTTTGGATTCCGGTAATTATTTGGTTACTAATTTAAAACTTGCAGATGCGCTGTTCATATATTCTTCTGCAAGAAATTTTGATGCCGGTTCCGTCCGTTTTGCCGATATCCCGACGGTAAACAAAAGAAACAGAATTGAAGCAGATCCTGCAGGATTGGAAAAAATTATTAATTTTATAAGTCAGGATGATAATCCTGTTTCTGATCAGCCGGCAGAAGAAAAAACAAAGATAGAAGTAATTAATGCTTCTTTGAAAACCAGGCTTGCAATAAAGGCGGTTGATAAATTAAGGGAAAACGGTTTTGATATTTTTGAATGGGGGACTTCTTACAGAATACATGAATACAGCGTTATTTATGATCTTATAAATAATTATAAACAAGCTTTCGCGGTAAAAAATATTTTGAATGCAGGAGAAATTATTTTCAGACCTGCAGAAAAATCTTTCGTCGATATTTCAGTTTTACTCGGGAAAGACTGTACTATATATGATAAACTTGATAAAATAAACAAAATCTCTCAGGAGACATAAATGAAAAAAATAAATTTTTTGACACTTGCGGAAAAGGCCCTCAGCATAGCCGAAGACAAAAAGGGTGAAAATGTGCTGCTGCTGGATGTGACGGGTTTAACGGAGCTTGCAAATTATTTCGTTATAGTCAGTGCAAATTCAACGCCTCAAATCAATGCTATTTCTTCCGAGATTGAAAAGACTTTGAAATACGATTTCGGAGTTCCTGTAATCAGAAGGGACGGTATTGCTTCCGCAAATTGGAAAGTTTTGGATTTCGGCGGACTTATAGTCCATATAATGAACCCTTCTGTAAGAGAGCAATACAATTTGGAAAAAATATGGGCTCAGACGGAAAAAACTGAAAAAAAAGACAGAAATGTATCCGTCAAAAAACAGTCGGTCAAAAGAAGAACCGGTAAAAAAACAACGGTAAAGAAAACAACAAAAAAAGTTGTGTCAAAAAAAATAAAAAAATAAATAAAATAAATTTGTTGTTGTAAATTTAGGAGATGTAAAATGTCGGCAGAGTTTGTGCATTTACATAATCATACGGAATATTCGTTATTGGACGGATCCGTCAGGTTAACAAAGAAAGGCAAGCCTATGGAACTTTTCAATCTGATAGGCAAAGAATATAAAATGCCTGCTCTGGCTATTACAGACCACGGAAATATGTACGGTGCCATGGAGTTTTACTGGGCATGCGAAAAATCAGGGATAAAGCCTATTATAGGCTGTGAAGTTTATGTGGCAAAAAAAAGCAGGTTTGATAAAGATAAGGATTCCGGCGGTTATAATCATTTGATTTTGCTCGCGAAAGATTTGGAAGGTTATAAAAATCTGATGCATTTGGTCAGCTTGGGATTTACGGAAGGATTTTATTATAAACCGAGAGTCGACAAAGAACTGATAGCCAAATACTCAAAAGGTCTTATTTGTTCGTCGGCTTGCCTTGCCGGGGAAGTTCCCAGTCTTCTGGCGAGCGGAAATGTCAAAGAGGCAAAGAAAGTTGCGGCAGAGTACAGAGATATGTTCGGAGAAGGCAATTATTATATTGAATTGATGGACAACGGTCTTGAAGAACAAAAAAAGTTGATAGCTCCTCTGATAGAACTTTCAAAGGATACCGGGATTCCTTTGGTTGCTACAAATGATTGCCACTTTTTAAAAAAAGAAGATGCCAAATACCACGATATTTTGCTGTGTATAAGTATGAATAAGACGGTAAATGATCCGGACAGAATGAGATTCGGTTCGGATTTATTTTATTACAGGTCTCCCGAAGAAATGATTCAGACGTTTTCTTATGTGCCTGAAGCTATAAAAAACACGCTGGTTATTACTGAAAAAATTAATTTAAAAATAACAAGCGACCAACTGTTATTGCCGAATTATACGGTTCCGGAAGGCTTTACTCCCGAAACTTATCTTGAAAAATTATGTCAAGAAGGCTTGGTCAGAAGATACGGTAATATAAAAAAAGAGCAGAAAGACAGACTTAATCATGAACTCGGCATAATAAATAAAATGGGTTTTGCCTCATATTTTTTAATTGTCTGGGACTTTATAAAATATTCAAAAGACCACGGTATTCCCGTAGGTCCGGGACGAGGTTCCGGAGCAGGCTCAATAGTCGCCTATACTTTAGGCATAACAGATATATGTCCGTTAAGATATGATCTTCTTTTTGAAAGATTTTTAAACCCTGAAAGAATATCAATGCCTGACCTTGATATAGATTTCGCCGATTTCGGAAGAGATAAAGTTATTGAATATGTGAGGGACAAATACGGGCATAATAATTGCGCGCAGATTATAACTTTTGGTTCCATGCAGTCTAAAATGGTTGTGAAAGACGTAGCAAGAGCTTTGGGTTTTTCGGCAACAGAAGGACAAAAAATTGCTAATTTTATTCCTTTCGGGTCTTCTATTCCGGATGCAATGATGGAATCGGAAGAGCTCCAAAAAGCTATAAAGTCAGATGAAAAAGTTGCAGAACTTATAAAAATCGCCGGTAAGCTGGAAGGAATCAAAAGACACACCGGAGTTCATGCTGCAGGAATGGTTGTCGCAAATGAAGATATAAGAAATTATTCGCCTCTTTCCAAAGGCGCTAAAGATATTATAACAACACAGTATGACGGTACCGTGCTGCCGCAGCTGGGACTTTTGAAAGTTGATTTTTTAGGTTTGAAAACTTTGACAATTATAGACGATGCAGTGAAGCTGATAAGGGAAAAAGAAAAAGATTTTGATATAGATAAAATTTCATTGGAAGATAAAAAAACTTATAAATTACTTCAGGAAGCAAAAACATTCGGAGTTTTTCAGTTGGAATCTTCCGGTATGAAAGATCTTATAAGAAGATTAAAACCTACAAATATTGATGACGTCATTGCGTTGATTGCTCTTTACAGACCCGGGCCTATGGGAGCTGGAATGCTTGATATCTTTGTGGATTGCAAACACGGCAGAAAAGACATTTCTTATGATCATCCGCTGCAGGAACCTATATTGAAGAATACTTACGGAGTTATTTTATATCAGGAACAAGTTATGAAAATGGCCATAGCAATAGGAGGATTTACTCCCGGACAGGCAGACGGTTTAAGAAAAGCTATGGGTAAAAAAAATCATGACGAAATGCAAAAACAAAGAGTGAAATTCGTAGAAGGAGCAAAAGAGAAAAAAATAGACGCTAAAATAGCCGAAAAAATTTACGATAATATGGAAAAGTTTGCAGGATACGGATTTAATAAATCACATTCTGCCGCATACGGATTCGTATCTTACAGAACGGCTTATTTAAAAGCGCATTATCCTCTTGAATATATGACGGCGCTGCTTAATTCAGAAATCGGAGGATCAAAAGCAAAGGCAGGAGAAGTAAAAAAACTTGTGGAATATATAGAAGACGCGAAAGAATTCGGCATAAAAGTTTTGCCTCCTGACATTCAATTTTCAAGCCCTAAATTTACCGTTGAAGGCAAAAACATAAGATACGGACTTCTCGGCATAAAAAATGTCGGAGAATCTGCCGCCGAGGAAATTTTAAAGGCTAGAGAAAAATGCGGTAAATTTGAATCATTTGACGATTTTCTTTCGAAAGTAGATTTGTCAACCGTCAATAAAAAAGCCGTAGAATCTCTTGCAAAAGCCGGAACATTTGACGGCTTCGGCAAAAACAAGTTGCAAATAAGAGCGGAAATAATTGAAAATATAGAACAGATTATATCAGCGGCTGTAAAGACTAAAAAAGAAGTTGAAACAGATCAGGGATTCCTTTTTGAACCTGCCGAAATTATAAGCAATAAAAATAACGTTTCTGAGAAAAATGTTATGCCTTTGGACGAAACTGTGTCTCTTGAATATGAAAAAGAAGTGCTGGATTTTTATTTATCAGGGCATCCTCTTGAAAAATACAAGCGCGATTTAATTGCTTTTTCAAAATATCGTTTGGACAAAATTCCTGTTCCTCCCGAAGGAACGGATTTAAAAAATGCAAAATTGGTCAGAGTTGCGGGTATGATAACTTCTGTTAAAAAACTTACGACCAAAGAAGAAAAAAAAGCATATGCTACTTTTAAAATAGAAGATTTATACGGTAACTTAGAGTGCGTTATGTTCCCGAAGACGTATAAGCTTCTCGGAGATATTTTGCTTGAAAAAAATGTTGTTGTCGTTAAAGGAAAATTGTTAAATAATAAAGGTTTTGTTAAAATAGCCGTTGAGGAAATTTATTCCGTGGAAGAAGCCAAAAAAAAATATCTTCCTTTTTCCGGGACGCTGTATGTGCAGGTTTCTGAAGTGGCGCTGGACGATGAATTGTCCGAAAAAATTATCAATATAATTTCAAAATATCCGGGCAAGTCAAAAGTATATTTAAACGTCAAAGATTATCAGACGGGAGATTATTCAATAGAAACAGGATATACGGTTAAGTGCAGCGATGAATGTATAAAAGAGCTGGACGGTTTGCTTGGTGAAGGAGCGGCGGCATTGCAGTACAGCGATGAAATATAGTTCGGAAATTTTTATATTTTTTTGGTATAATAATTTAAAATTTTACTTATGGGGGAAAGATGAAAAAGTCAGTTTTTTGCATGTTGGTTGCTTTTTTTATATTAAGTTTCTCAGGTTTATCTTATGCCAGAGGCCCTTTTATTACTCCCGGCGCCAGAGCTGCAGGATACGGTACTGCTTTTGTATCAATAGCAGATGATTTGACGGCGATTTATTATAACCCTGCCGGACTTGCATACCAAAAAAGTACGCAGGTTATGGTTACGTCTTATTATGTTTCCGCAAATGCGACTTCAGACGATACAAGCGGTAATCCTACGAAATACGAAACATCGGCATTAATTCCTTTTTTAGGCTTTTCTACTCCTTTTAATGAAACTACTACAGTAGCATTTGGCGTTTATGCAGCCGGAGGCGGAGGAGGAAAAGTACAAGGTCTTCCTGCAGGTTTGAAAATCGAAGGTGAACAAAGTTTTATGGTTTATAATGTGTCTGTTGCAAAAGAAATAAATGATAAACTTTCTATAGGTATAGGCGTGGAAGGAATTGAAATGAAAGATAAACTGGTTGCAAACATGTATTCAATTGATTATTCAAGAAGCGCATGCGGATTCCAGGGAAATATAGGCGTGATGTATAAGCCTGTTGACAAGTTGAGCACAGGTTTTCTTTTGAGAAGCGGAACTTATATAGGATTGCCGAAAGAACAAAATTCTTCAAATCCTTCATTTGTCAACGGATACACTTATCCTATGACAATGGAGCTTGGAGCTTCTTACAGAGTTTTGGACCCGTTAAATGTCGCTTTTGCAGTTTCGTATAATAAATATTCATGGACGAGCGCCGAATATAACGACACAGTACAATTCAGAGTCGGAACAGAATATAAAGCTACGGATAAACTGGCATTGCATTTGGGTTTTTTCACAGATCCGAATATTTACAAAAACTCTGATTTATATGCTATAACAAATATCGATATGTATAACATGCAGTATCTTTGCCTAGGCGCTGAATACAATGTTACTGCCGCAATGAATTTGGGATTAACATATACTCATTCATTTACACAGGATGTTGTAGATGACGGCGTGACTTATGAATATCCTTTAGATATGGTCAGATTTGATATAGGTTATAAATTTTAAAATATTTTATTGTAAGACATAATAAATTTTTACTGATGTTGCTTGAATTAAAACTTTTTTGGAGATAAAAATGATTTCTTTAGTTCGTCCTGTGTTTGGTAAAAAAGAGAAGCAGTTAATAAATGAGGTTATTGATTCCGGTATTATCGCAAGCGGTAAATATGTTGAACAATTCGAGCAGAAATTTGCCAAACTTTCAGATGCAAAATTCGGCGTTGCATGTTCAAACGGGACAACAGCTTTACATACTGCCCTTCTTGCATGCGGAATTAAAGCAGGAGATAAAGTAATAACAACTCCGTTTACTTTTATAGCCACATCGAATTCTATTTTATATTGCGGTGCCGAACCTGTTTTTGCCGACATAGACCCTAAAACGTATAATATTGATCCTCAAAGCGTTGAAAAAATATTAAAAAAGCAAAAGATTAAAGCTGTAATATGCGTTCATTTATACGGACTGCCGTGCGATATGGACGCTTTGTTAAAATTAAAAAAGAAATACAAATTTGCTTTGATTGAAGATTCTTGTCAGGCTCATTTGGCAAAGTATAAAAGCAAGACAGTAGGCGCAATTGCCGATGCCGGAGCTTTTTCATTTTACGCTACAAAGAATATGACTACAGGCGAAGGCGGCATAGTGCTTACTAACAATAATAAGACTGATCAGTTGGCAAGACAAATTATTAACCATGGAAGATCGGGGCATTCAACTCATACTTTGCTCGGATTTAATTTCAGACTTACGAATATTTGTGCGGCCATGGGAATTGCCCAGTCCGACCAAATCGAACAGTGGACGAAAAAAAGAATTGCAAATGCATCAAAATTATCGGAAGGTTTAAAAGACGTTGATTTTATCGAAGTTCCTTATATTCCTGAAGACTGTACTCATGTATTTCACCAGTATACGTTAAGGATTAAAAAAGGATTAAGAGATAAGTTTGCAAAACATTTGCAGGATAAAGGGATAGGCTGCGGCGTTTATTATCCGGAAGTAATTTATAAACAGCCTTTGTATAAAAAACTCGGCTATAAAAAAGGCATATGTCCTGCCGCCGAGCAGGCCGTAAAAGAAGTTTTATCGATTCCGGTACATCCTTCGTTAAAAAATGAAGATATAGAATACATTATAAAAACAATAAAAGGCTTTAAAAAATGACAAAAATAAAAACTGCGGTTATAGGCGTCGGATCTTTGGGACAACATCATGCGAGAATATTGTCACAGCATGAGAATTCTGATTTTGTCGGCGTTGTTGATAAAGATGAAAGCAGGGGAGAAAAAATTGCAAAGTCCTGTTCATCGGTAAACTTTACAAATGTTGAGGATATTTTAGGAAAAGTTCAGGCTGCGGTAGTATCTGTTCCTACTCCGTATCATTATGAAGTTGCAAAACAGCTGCTTGAGTCGAATATTCACTGCCTTGTTGAAAAACCTTTTACTTCGACTGTCGAACAGGCGCAGGAATTAATTTCAATAGCAAGAAGTAAAGATTTGGTTTTACAGGTTGGACATGTCGAAAGATTCAATCCGGCCGTTATAGGAGCATATCCTTATATTAAAGAACCTAAATTTATTGAAGTTAACAGATTAGGGCCTTATGACCCTAGGACAAATCATATCGGCGTTGTTCTTGATTTAATGATTCATGACCTTGATATTCTGTTGACTCTTGTAAAAAGTAAGGTTGTTCATTTTGAGGCTCACGGAGCAAAAATACTTTCAAATAATGAAGATATTGCAAAGGTCAGAATCAAGTTTGCAAACGGCTGCGTTGCAGATGTTTCCGCAAGCAGAGTTTCCATGGACAAATACAGAAGAATAAGAATATTTCAGAAGGACAGCTATGTTTCAATAGACTATGCCGGCAAAAGTCTTAAAATTTACAGTAAAAAACCTGACGTGGACGTAGTAAAAAGTTTATTTGATATAGCCGTTACAAAACCAAAACTTCCTTCAAAAGAACCGTTATTTTACGAACTTGACCATTTTTTAACATGTGTAGGAGAAGGCAAAGAACCTATAGTTTCCGGAGAGCACGGACGAGATGCTCTTGAACTTGCCCATGACATATTAAAGAATATGCAATATTAAAATATGCTGAAAAAAAGCATCGCTTTTAAAAAATAAATTCTTTTTCAAAACAAAAAGACGGTATCTGCTATGGCTTTTGTTATTTTTACGTTGTACGGCATTATTTTAATATTTTTACAGATTTTCCTTTTGAGGGAATTAATCCCGATTTTTCATGGGAATGAGTTTGTCGTAGGAATTATAATTTTTCACTGGCTTTTTGCTGTCGGGGTATTGAATTATATCTATCCGCGGATAAAAAAATCAAAAAATACGGCTGTAAGCATTATAAAACTGTTATTTGTCCTTATAGCTTTTATAATATTTTCTTTTTTGTTTATAAGAAGCATTAATCTTATTAATGTTACGGATATAACCCGCGGCGTATCTCTGAAAACGGCATTTCTATATTCTTTTATCGCTATTTTTCCGGTCAGTTTTATATCAAATCTGGTTTTAAATTATTTTAAAATATATATATCATCGATAGTATATAAGAAAAAAATCAAAAGATATATTTATGAAGCGTTCGGTTTTGTTATCGGAGGCGTATTATTTTCCTGTTTCATGAGTTCTCTGTCAACAAGCATGATAATATCGATAATAATATGTTTGATATGTGTTAATTTTATATTTTTATTCCGCGCCGCGGCAAATAAAGCGGCAGTACTTTTAATTATGGCGGTTATAATGATTCTGACGGTAAAATTTGATAAAGATATAGAAAAAATAAGCATACTAAACAATTACGGCGGTAATGATATTATAGATGTTTCTTATTTTGGAAATCAACAAAATATTTTGACGGAAAAAAACGGGGAATTTTATTTTTATTCAAACGGGACAAACGATTTTTCATTGCCGAGCCAGAATATTTTTGAAGACGAAGATTTCGCGCATCTGCCTATACTGCATCACGAAGATCCTAAAAATATACTGTTAATAGGCGGGGTCAAATATCTGTCTTCCATAGTAAAGTATGACTTTATAGAAATTGATTATATTGAAAGCAATAAAAAAATTGTTGATGTGATAAGCAGGCATATCCCTAAACTTGAAAATGTTTTTAAAGACAAAAGACTTAAAATTTACAATGACGACGCAAGAAATTTTCTGTTGAATAACAGCGCGAAATATGACGTTATACTTATAGGGCTGGACCTTCCTATAAATACAGAAATTAATAAATTTTATACGGAAGAGTTTTTTAAAATTGCCGTTGATAAACTTACCGATGACGGTTTTATGGCATTGAAATTGCCCGGGTCAATGGTATATTCGCCGTCATTAATGGCCGAATTAAATTCATCCGTTTATAACAGTTTAAAAAATGTTTTTCAGTATGTTCAAATTATTCCAGGTAAAGAAAATATTTTTATTGCTTCAAAATCTCATATGCCGTTTAGAAAAGATATTAAAAGAAGGCTCAAAAATGTGCAGGATGAGACATTTGTTTTGTCAAAATATTATGTTGATGAGAGAATGGACACTCAAAAGACGCAGTGGCTGGATTCTCAAATAAAAGAAGAAAGAAATTTAAATCTTGTTAATACTGATGAAAACCAAAAAGCTGTGATATTTTCAATTATGTACTGGCAGTCTACGTTTTCTCCGTATTTAATGAAATTTTTCAGAGTAGTAACGGAATATTCATATTTTCTTGTCTTCATTGCCGTTATATTGTTTTTTTTCATAAAGTTTAAGTATACGGTTACTGCATTTGTATCGGGTGCCAGTGCTATGTGGCTGCAAATGGTATGCTTTTGGGCGTTTCAGATTTATGTAGGGCAGATATATCAGTGGTTCGGGCTGTTAACGTCAATTTTTATGGCAGGTTTGATAGCAGGAGCTCTTTATTCCAAATACAGTCATAAAGCCGTGGCTTTAAATAAAACTTTTTTCAGCAGCGAAATATTGTACCTTCTTTGGATTATTGCATATATAATTATTGTAAGATACCATGTTTTAAACGTTTACAGTTTGGTTGTGTTGTCTTTAGGAACAGGTTTTATTACAGGACTTGAATTTGCCCAACTGATTAAAATATTTGCGATTATGAAAGAAGGCGACAGCAATACGCAGATTTTTTCGTCTGACGCTTTCGGAGGATGTTTCGCCAGTTGTGCCGGAGGGGCATTCATTATTCCTGTATGGGGTATAGAAAAATCACTGCTTTTTATCTTATTTTTAAAATTTTTAATTTTTACATGGTGGCATTACCATAAGAAACATGGATTATAGAACAAAAGCAATCAAAAGAATATTTGCGGCAGTTTTTTTTCTCTTATTAGCCGTTTATGCGCTTCACTCTGAAATATGCGTCGAATATTTCGGCGGCGCGGAAAGAGTTTCCGGCTCATGTGCTTTATTGCAGACTGATAAGACTTCGGTCATTGTCGATTGCGGTACATTTTATCAGGAAGACGAGTTGCCTGTAAATAATGATTTCTTGGATGACAAACTGGCTGAAGCCAAGGCTTTGATTTTGACGCATTCGCATATTGACCACAGCGGAAGAATCCCGTATTTGATAAGCAAAGGTTTTAAAGGAACGATTTATTGCACGCCTGCAACAAAAAAAATTATTTTTGAGTTGTATGACGACGGATGGAACTTTGACGATATGCTCCAAAAATATTTTTGGTCGTCGTCAAAACTTTCAAATATTCAAAATATCGGTAAAGGTACTTTGACTTTGCATTGGTATGATCAATGTAAAAAATCAATCAAAAACATAACTTATTCAGACAAAAAAACATCAATGTCTGTTTTAGAAAAAAGATATAAAATTAATTTTAAACTGTGTAAGAAATGCTTGAAAAGATATTTAAATGAAATATGTCAGCAGTTTAAAGAAGTTCAATACGGGGAAAACACCGTAATATCGGAAGATATTAAATTTGTTTTATTTGATGCCGGGCATATCGTAGGTTCATCCAGTATTTTATTTAACGTATATGATAAACAAAAAAGCAGGAGCATTGTTTTTTCCGGAGATCTCGGCAGCGGCTATTCAAAGATTATCAAAGATAAAACAATTGCTCCCAAGGCGGATTATGTTTTTGTCGAAAGTACTTACGGAAGCTCGTCTAAAAATGTAACTTTTGCGGATTATGGCAGATTTCGGTCTGAAATTGCAAAAGCATTAGAAAAGAAGAATATAGTTTGGATTCCCGCTTTAGCTTTACACAGAACACAAAAAGTTTTATATGAAATTAAGCAGGCTCAAGATGAAGGCATGATAGGTTCAGACGTGAAAATTTTTAGTTTATCTCCATCGGCAAACGGCATAACAAACCAATACGAGCAGGAAATTAAAGAACCGTCAGCTTACAGATGGTTTACGGATGAAATATACCAAAGTAGAACTCTGCTGCCTAAAAATTATACGACGGAAAAACCGAAAAATTTTCCAAAACCTGCAATAATTATTTCTTCAAGCGGAATGATGGATCAGGGGACGTCTTTATATTTGATAAGCAAACTGCTTCCGTTTAAAGATGTAAGCGTTTTCCTTGTCAGTTATGCAAGCCCGCATACTCCTGCCGGCCAGTTAAAAAGAGGAGCAAAATATGTAAAAACAAAATACGGAACGTCAAAAGTGCTTGCAAAAATACAAAGTTTTGATATTTTTTCGGATCATCCGGGCGCAGATGAAGTTATAAGATGGCTGTCAAATCAGGATAAGTATACAAATGTATATTTGGTTCACGGCGACAAAAAGAATTTGAAGGAAGCTAAAAATATTTTAATAAAGAAAGGTTTTGCTAAAACTAAAATTGCTTTGTCAGGAAAGAACATTATTGAATAAGAATAAATATAAGTTTGACAGTTTTCTGTTATTTTTATATACTCTAAAATCTTAATTCAATGCAGTGCTTTTGGTGTGGTGCCCGAGTGGTTAAGGGGACAGTCTGCAAAACTGCCTTTCGTCGGTTCGATTCCGACCCACACCTTGGTTATGCCCGGTTAGCCCAGTTGGTTAGAGCGCTTCCTTGACGTGGAAGAGGTCAGAGGTTCGACTCCTCTATCGGGCATTTTTATACAACCGTTTGTAAACTTTTCAAAACAGCTGTTATCGCGGTAAAAACATTTCTTTCAACTATTGACAAAATAATAAACTTGTTATATAATTAGCACATTCAACATAAGAGTGCTAACAAGAAAATCAAAAAGGCAAATAAAAATAAGCCTAAAAAATAGGAGGATGTTGCAAATGAAAATCAGACCATTAGGTGACAGAATTTTGGTAAAAGCGGAAGAGCCTAAAGAAAAAAAAGTAGGCGGTATTATTATTCCTGATACTGTAAAAGAGAAACCTCAGGAAGGTTCTGTAGTCGCAGTAGGAAAAGGGAAAACAGGCAAAGACGGAAAAGTTATAGAAATGGATGTTAAAGTAGGGGATAAAGTTTTATACGGCAAGTATGCAGGAACGGAAGTCAAGATAGATAACATTGATTATTTGATAATGTCTCAGGATGATGTTTTAGGTATTCTTGAATAATGATTTAAAAATAAAATAAAACGGGGGGAAATGCAGTATGGCAAAACAATTAATTTACACAGATGAAGCTAGAAAAGCTATGAAAGCAGGTGTCGATAAACTTGCTAATGCGGTTAAAGTGACATTGGGCCCTAAAGGCAGATATGTAGTTTTGGATAAGAAATTCGGTTCGCCTACAGTTACAAATGACGGAGTTACTATTGCAAAAGAAATAGAACTTGAAGATCCTTTTGAAAATATGGGTGCGCAGCTTGTTAAAGAAGTTGCTTCAAAAACGAATGACATTGCAGGCGACGGTACAACAACGGCGACTGTTTTGGCTCAGTCTATGATAACTGAAGGATTGAGAAATATTACGGCAGGCGCAAATGCCAATCATATAAAAGCCGGTATTGATAAAGCCGTCGGCGCGGTTATCGAAGAAATCAAGAAAACAGCTAAAAAAGTAAACAATAAAGAAGAGATCGCTCAAATAGCTTCGATTTCTGCAAACGATAAAGAAATCGGAAATTTGATTGCCGATGCTATGGAAAAAGTAGGCAAAGACGGTGTTATAACTGTTGAAGAAGGAAAATCTGCAGATACAACCTTGGACGTTGTTGAAGGTATGCAGTTTGACAGAGGATATACTTCTCCGTATTTCGTTACTGATGCGGAAAGAATGGAAGGTATTTTGGAAGAACCTTATATAATTATTACCGATAAGAAAATATCTTCTATGCAGGAAATTCTTCCTTTGCTTGAAAAAGTAGTACAGACAGGTAAAGGTTTTCTTATAATTGCTGAAGATATAGACGGAGAAGCTCTTGCGACGTTAGTAGTCAATAAAATAAGAGGAACTTTAAAAGTTATAGCCGTAAAAGCACCTGGATTCGGAGACAGAAGAAAGGAAATGCTTCAGGATATAGCAACTCTTACGGGAGGAACCGTTATTTCTGAAGAAACAGGACTGAAACTTGACGCAGCTACTATTGATATGCTAGGTCAGGCAAAGAGAGTTGTTGTAGATAAAGAAAATACTACAATAGTTTCCGGAGTGGGAGATAAAGAAGAAATAGGGCAAAGAATAAATCAGATAAGAAAACAAATAGAAGAAACAAAATCTGATTATGATAAAGAAAAATTACAGGAAAGACTTGCAAAATTGGTAGGCGGTGTTGCTGTTATTAACGTTGGAGCTGCAACCGAAGCTGAAATGAAAGCAAGAAAGTTTAAAGTTGAAGACGCTATGAACGCTACAAGAGCCGGAGTTGAAGAAGGTATCGTTGCCGGCGGCGGAGTAGCTCTTCTTAAAGCCCAGTCTGTTTTGGAAAAAATAAAGGCTGCCGATGCTGATGAACAAACAGGTATTAATATAGTTAAAAAGTCATTGGAAGGACCTATCAGACAAATTATTGAAAATGCCGGCATAGAATCGTCAATTATTGTCGACAAAGTAAAAAACAGCAAAGACAATACTTACGGATATAATGCTGACAGCGACGAATATGTCGATATGATTAAATCAGGTATCGTTGACCCTGCCAAAGTAACAAGAACTGCATTGCAAAATGCGGCGTCTATTGCGGGATTAATTTTGACTACTGAATCGTTGGTAACCGATATCCCTGAGAAGAAAGATACTCCGGCAATGCCTCCTATGGGCGGCGGAATGCCACCGATGTATTAATGCATTAATTTTTGAATTTTGAAAAGCCGGCTGTTTTTTACAGCCGGCTTTTTTTATTGCATAAAAAGCTTGACTTTAAAATTTGTAAAAAATATAATAGAAGAGTATGATATCACAAAGAAAGGTTATTATCTCTCTTGCGTTTCTATTTTCTGCTACGGCGTCTATGGCTTCAAGTTCTGCTATTGACTATAGAAACGATTTCAGACAATCAGCAGATCTTCCAATCGCAGAATACTTAGATGTGTCAGACATATCAATCAGAACAGAATTATTATTAGAAGGCATTTTTAATAAAACAGACGACAGATGGTATACCGTTCCTGCCGGCGTAAATAATTATTTCAGATATAATTCTGCCGACAGAAGCTTATACAATAAAGACTGGAAAGACAGATGGGGACAAACTTTGTTCTTTGATGTCGCTTTCAGACCAACTGAATGGTTCAGCGCACAGTTCGGTTTGGAATTTATAGGCGATTATGCGTCAAGATATTGGATGACGGTTAATAATCCTCACAGAATGTTTAATGATTCGGAAATATTTCCTAAATTTTCGTGGAATACAGCAAAAGTTGAAGTGCATAATGACTGGGCTAAACTGGCTTATAACAGAAATCAGGCTCATTATAACTGGCAATATGAAGGCGACATGTTCAATATTTATCAGGCACACTCAGATCCTTATAATGATTTGAGAGTTACCGGCAGAACTGTTCCTGAATGGTGGCAGTTAAATATGAAAGGCCAGGCCGGTGATATAGAACTTCAGTACGGCGAGCCTATAGTTGATTATAAAGAAGGTTTTTATTTAAAGTATAAAGAAATTTTTGGCAGCAATTTTAATTTTTTCTACGCCGATCATGTTATTCCTTACGGTAAAGAAGGCGAAAGAATGAGAACTGCCGAAGTCAGCACTGATTTTAATATAAGCGGCAGTACTCTTCAATTAGGCGCAATGTACAGGCCGTTCAGAATTAATGAAGAATATGATTACGTGGATTCGGAAGTTCCGGCAGGGCAGGGAACAAACGGTTCAAAATACGTTATAAAACAAGATAAGACCACCATGGCGGATGCTTTCGGCGGATCGGCAAAATTGTCCGTGCCGAAAAGTCTTTGGTTTGATATGGTAACGGCAAAAATTACATATCAGGGATTATCTGCAGGAAATAAACAGCAAATAGATACAGGCGTACAGCAGGCTCTTTCAGAATCACTCACAGGTGCTCTTAATTATATGTATAGGAAACCTTTATTAAGGGCTGTTCCGGCAACGGCAAGTTCTTACGGCCCTGATTTGACTACGGCAAGAGGGTTTAGCCAGCCTTTTTGGGTATGGTGGAGAAATCCTTCTACAGGCTGGGATAACAGAGAAACGGATGAATTTGTTTTTACGTTTACTTATGACCCTACGCCTGATACATGGTTTTATCTATATGAGCCTAATACCATTGAAGAATGGAATTTGAATCCGCAGGAAGATTCGTTGGTAACGTTTGCTTCTCAAATAAAACTTACAAGATACTTAGGCGGTACGGATAAACAAATTTACAGAAATGAAAATGATGAAATAGTTTGGGAAAATTTTTCCGGGAATCCTGTTTACGGAGCTTTTCCTTCTGACAGATATTTAGGTTCATTTTATTTCCTGACTAGAATGTTTTTTGAAGACGTAGAAGTTTTATATGATTTTGAAGTAGGCGAAGATGTTGCGACTCTAAGTGCTCCTTATACTCACCAGGAAGCATTTTTAAAAGAAATAACAGGTTATTTTAAAACAAATTTAGGCGTAAATGTTGCGCCTTACAAATTTAAGATAGGATATGCAAAAGATGCATGGGGTCCGGAAGATTGGAATAAAAATTTCGGAGCGACATATGACGAATTATATTATGCCCAGATTTCCAGAGATTTTTCAAAATGCATGACTCTTGGAATTGATTATGTCGCCGGAAGAAAAACTGATACTGTAGTTTTAAAGAATATAGACGGCGATTTAGATTCCAGAAATGAGCTCGGTTCTTTTGACGAAGTCAGAATTTTTGCCAGATTTGTATTTGATGCATTATTTAAATTCGGAAATAATGAAAGAGTTGAAAAAGATGAAATTCCTCCGACGGTTGAATTAAGTCTTGATCCTGAAGTAATAATTCCTTCAAAAGGACAAAAGACTACGATTTATCCTCTTGCAGAGGATGAAAACGGAATAGCGACATGGGAAATAAAACTGCTTAATAAATCTTCAATGGTCGTTTATTCATTTAACGGCAGGGGCAATCCTCCTGAATCTGTAAAATGGAACGGGAAAGATTTTGAAAACAGATATTTGCCTGATGCTGTTTATGATGTACAGCTTATAGTTTCGGATACTTTCGGCAATACTTCAAAATCGAATATATGCAAAGTGAAACTTCTCACTCCTGAAATAAAACTTGATGAGACGGAAAGAGGATTGAAGCTGACATTTGCATCAAAAGTTTTGTTTGATTTTGATAAAACAGACATAAAAGAAAGCGCAGATAAAGTGTTAAAGGAAGCAGTAAGAATATTGAATTCTTATGTTAAACAAAATATAAGTGTTGAAGGACATACGGATTCATACGGTTCTGATGATTATAACCAAAGATTGTCGGAAAGAAGAGCCGAATCTGTTGCTGATTATCTTATCAGAGAAGGCGTAGACAAAAACAGAATAACAACTGTCGGTTTTGGAGAAAAGAATCCGGTTGCTACAAATAAGACGAGTTCAGGAAGAGAGCAAAACAGAAGGGTTGAAATACTTATTTTGAAAGAAGACCAGGGAAAGACAGATACTGTAGAATATAATCTACAATAAAAAATAAAAAGGAGACACAAAAAATGAAAAAAGTGCTGAGTTTATTGGTAGCAGTTGTTTTCGTGGCAAGCGCAGCAGGTGTGGCTTTTTCAGCTCCGGCTCAGAAGAGAACATCTTCAAAAGCTAAAGCAGAAAAAGTTGAAACATCTACTTTTAAGCCTTTTGCAATTTATCTTGAAAATGCTTCAAAAGACAATCATTATGCTCCATCAGGCTGGATGGGTGATTTCGGAGATTTGAAACTTAATCAGGCTTGTACAGAAACACCAAGAAGCGGAAATACTTGCATTAAGATTACATATAGTGCAAAGATGACGCAGGGTGCGGGTTGGACAGGTATATTCTGGCAGCAGCCGGCAAATAACTGGGGTGAAAAGAAAGGCGGTTATGATTTAACCGGCGCAACAAAACTTACATTCTGGGCAAGAGGAGCAAACGGCGGTGAAAAAATAGCGGAATTTAAAGTCGGAGGAATTACCGGTGAATATCCTGATTCAGACTCTTCAGCTATCGGTCCTATAGAACTTACAAAAGAATGGCAGAAATATACCATTGATTTAACAGGCAAAGATTTAAGCCATATAATCGGTGGTTTCTGTTTTGCAGCATCAAAAGATGATAATCCAAACGGATTTATAATTTACATAGACGATGTTATTTTTGAATAATTAATTTTTATCCGGGGCAGTTAATCTGCCCCGGATATTAAGGTATAAAATGAAATATACTAAAATTAAAATATATTTTCTCTTGTTTATTTTCGGCAGTTTTATTTGTGCATGTGTTCCGAAATATAATCCTAATGCAGGCGGATATATAGATACAAATAAATCTACAGATGATAATGACAGATCTTTTTCACCTTTTTATGTTTACGAAGATTTTCCTTCGTCAAATAACCATTACGCTCCGTCTGGCTGGATGGGTGATGTAGCAAATTTAGATTTTGACAGTTCTTATACTCAGGATACGCAGAAAGGAAGAACTTGTCTGAAGATAAAATATGTGCCTGAAGGGATTAAGCAGTGGGCAGGCGTTTATTGGCAGCATCCTGTGAATAACTGGGGTGATAAAAACGGCGGTTATAATATAACAGGTGCAAAGAAATTGACTTTTTGGGCAAAAGGCGCCCAGGGAAATGAAGTTATAACAGAAGTTAAAATAGGCGGTATTTCCGGTAAATTCAGTGATTCAGACGTTGCATGGCTTAAAGAACTAAAATTGACTAGAGAATGGAAACAATATACAATAGATTTGTCTAAGTCGGACTTAAGTTCTATTTCAGGCGGTTTTTGTATAGTTTTTTCTAAAAAGGATAATCCGAGAGGGTGCACCGTTTATTTAGACGAGATAAGATATGAATAAAATAAAAATAGCAGTATTATCATTCTTTTTTATGTCATTGTTTGTTTTGGTTTCTTGCGAAAGATACCCTATTAGCGCATTGACAAATATTCCTTCATCAATAGATTCATGGCCTACTACATGGTATTTGTATGATGATGAGATAAATACAAAGGGTTCTCTTGCTCCTAGAGTTTGGGATGATTCAAGATTTCTTGAATTAGGAGATGGGTCTATAGTATTTGACTGTAGAGATTCTTATAAAGGGTTAAAGTCTATAAAAATGGAATGGTATGATAAGTTGTCTACTTTACCTCCTGGTTGTTATCATTATGCAGGATGGGGATTGTCAGCGACAGATCCTGTAGATGTAGGCTCAAAAAGCATGGTTACAAGCGGTTATACAAGGCTTGAATTTGAAGCAAAAGGAAGTTTGTCGTCAGGGTGCAAAGTAAAAATTGAAATTCCTAGACATGACGGCAGTCTCAATACCGACAATATCATTATAAATAATACAGGTGCAAACCAGTTGAAGTCTTATTGGCAGACTTTCAGTATTCCTATTACTACAAAAACAACGTCAAACTGGGGAATTCAGCAGTATTATATCGCGATAGCTATGAGCAGAGATTCAGATTCTGTTGTTACAAACGGCGGAACTATATATTTAGATAACATAAGGTTTACAAAGAATTAATTATGATTAAAAAACTTGTTTTGTTTATCAGCTGTGTATTATTACTTAATGCTTCATCGGCGCAAAGCGCTTGTTCCGTTACATGTGATTTTTCAAAGTATAATGCTTTTAATGCTTCTGTGCGCTCTGCTGTTATGCCTGGATGGGGTCAGGGATGGAATGAGCAAACAACGAAAGGATGGATAGTGTTCGGCATATTTTCTTTATCTGTTTTCGGAGCATTTTATTATTATAATGCTGCCGAAAGCGATTATGACAGTTATCAGAAAATGGGGTCTATAAACGGTTCTCTTTATGACGATTATAAATCAAAATTAAATAATTCAAGGGCTTTGGGCATAGTAGCAGTCGCTGCATGGTTGTATGCAGTGGCAGATGCTTATCTTGTTGCAAATAAAAAATCAAAATTGTATACATATAATAAAATTGATTTTACGGCATATAATAATGACGGCGTTATGCTGAAATACAGAACAAAAATTTCTTTATAATAGGGCGTTTATGATTTTAAAAAAGGCTTTTTTAACAGGTTTTCTTTTTATATTGATGTTTTCTGCTTTAGGATGCTCTCAGAAAGACAGGTTGGGAGCTAATACTATGACTCTTTCCATTGAACCCAAATCAAATTTTACAATCAATGTGAGCGATGCGTATTCTTTGACGGCAATTGTTAAAAACTCAAAATATGAAGATATTGATGAACCTGTATATTGGAGCATTTCCGATTCCAGTATCGGGGTTTTTACTAATTCAAAGGCAAAAAATACAAATTTTGTTGGTGCCGGCACAGGCACTGCTGTAATAACATTGACTTGTCAGGGTATGCAGACATCTGTAACTGTTACAGTTAATTAAAAAATTAAGGATTTTAATTTATAATTGTATGGGATTACACAATCTCGGTGTCTAACATTTGAGTTTGTGTTTTTTTTAAATTCATGAAAAAATTACTATGTCTTATAAATATTTTATTTTTTATAACAGTTTCTGTAAATGCCGAGTTAGTTGATAAGGCCTATAGAGAACAGTTCTCAAATGATAATTTAAAAAAAAATTATTATAAACTGCAGATGAAAACCGCAAGTTTTTTTGACAAGCAAACCTCATCAGTAAACGGACTTGTTGAAAGTTTCAGAGGAACATCAGTTTATTCCTATGATTTTTTTTCTAAAGCTTTTATTTTAGGCAGCGGAGGAGTTTTGGATGCTCAGTCTTTTATATATGACGGAGCCATAGCTTCAATAGCATATCTTGCCGCAGGACAGTATAAAAAAACAGCAAGTATACTGAAAGTATACCAGAGAGAATTTTATTGTTCTAAAGGCGATAATATAGGGTTATATAATGCATATAAAACCGATGTGCCGAGAAAAAGATGGGGGTTAACTGCCGGTATCGACGGTAACAGGACTCATTTGGGACCAAATATATGGGTAACTATTTCCGCATTGCAATATACGGCGATTACAGGGAAACTTGATTTTTTACCTTTTATAATAGATATGTTAAAGTGGGCTGAAGGCATTAAACATTATCAGTTCAGCAACGGCGAGTTGGGGGCAGCGAGTATGGGGTACGGCTGGCAGCCGCCTGACTGGAGTAAAATATATTCAACTGAAAATGTCGTAGATCATTATGCCGCTTTAAAAATGCTCAGGGATCTTTATTATAATTCAAATGTGGATATAAAACCTTATTTTAAAAAGGCAAACTATAATATTTCCGATGTCGAAAAAGAAATGGCTAATATTGAAAGATGGATGATGAAATTAATTTATGACAAGAAAAAGAAAACTTTTAATATGGGATATAATGAAAGAGGTGTTGATAAAGTTGACGCTTTGGACACTGTTTCATGGACAATTCCGGCTTTAACGCCGGAAAAATTGGAAGAATTGGGAGTGGATCCTTTTTATTTAATGACTTTTGCAGAAAATGAATATTGTGTCGTTGATAAAATAAATGATACTGATATCAAAGGTTATGATTTCACAAATCAGAAAGGAAGAAGAAAAAATTACAGAATGGTGTAGTTTGAAGGAACTTGTTTTCATATAACCGCATTGCAGGTAATGTCAGATTATGCCGCAAAAGTCGGCAAGAAAGACCTGGCAGAAGATTACAGAAAAAAATCTATAAATATTTTAAGCAACGTTGACACTGCTTCGGATTTAGTTGGATTGATAGACGGGGCATTGCCTTATACATCAAAAAAGCCTGACGATAAACAAATTTTCACGACATTTGCCGACGGGTGGGAAATACCGAGAGGCAAAAACGGTTCGTGGGTAGCATCATCTTCTTCGACAGGCTGGCGGTTAATAGCATCGTCGGCTTTCAATCCGTTACATTTCAATAAAGAGTCTGTCACGTATAAACTATTTCAAAAAACAAAATAAAATTTATAAAATATATAATTGTATATTTTATAAATTGACAGAGGCGATAAAATGGTTAAAACAATATGTAAAAGATTGGTTATTCTTAATGCTGTTTTTATTCTGCTGATGACAGTATACAGAACAATCTTTACTGTTTATTATTCGGGCGGTTTGGATTTTTCTATTTATTTAAATGATTTGTTTAAAGCTTTTTTTCTGGGATTCAGATATGATTTTGCGGTCATTGCATACATTAATGCCGCGGTTACGTTATCTTTTATAGTAATATTTTTTATAAACAGTAAAAATGTTTTTGTTAAGTTTGTCAAAACATTAAAATATTATTATATGTTTCTTTTCGGCGGAGTTATTTCGATTTTATGCATAGATTTCGGATTTTATTCTTACTTTCAGAATCATATAAATATTTTAATCTTTGGAGTCTTTGAAGATGATACTAAAGCTTTGTTTTCTACTTTGGCGGAAAATTATCCTTTGATTCTTGTAGCAGTAGGTTTTCTATCAATTTTTTTATTTGTTTTTTTTATGACAAAATTTATTTTGGAAAAAAATATTGCATCGTTTGAATTAAACAGAATTAAGATAAAATATAAGATTTTATTGTCTCTTCTTCTTATATCTTTAAATTTTATTTCTGCAAGAGGTTCTTTCGGATTGTTCCCGTTGGGCGTTGACAATGCGGAAGTGTCGGATAATAATTTTATTAATCAGGTATCAATAAACGCAATATACACTTTACAGGCTGCTTTGGAAGCAAGATCAAAAGAAAACAGGGGTATGGATTACATTGCAAAAATGGGATATGCCGGCAATATAGATAAAGCTTTCAGCGATTATTTGTCTTTAAGTATACAAGATATTCCAAAAGACAATCCTGAAAAATCTTTAATAAGAGTTACGAAATATAATAAAAACATAGAAGAAATTAAGCCGAACGTTATTGTTATCGTCATGGAATCTTTGGGAACAGACTTAATGCATTATAACAGTCCTGACTTTAATGTACTTGGCGAATTTAAGAAACATCTTGACGAGGACATAGTCTTTTACAGGTTTTTGCCGGGGCATATGGGAACTATAGGAAGTTTGGAATCGGTTATAACGAACATTGTAAGACTTCCTTTGTCGAAATATTTATGTCAGTCAAAATACGCCTATAACAAATATTTTTATTCCGGGCCTATGCCTTATAAAAATAAAGGCTATGAGGCAATATTCCTTTATGGCGGTAACGCAGGATGGAGAAACGTTTCTTCGTATATGCCGAATTTGGGATTTGATAAAATTATCGGCGAAGGCAGTATGCCTAAAGATTATGAAAGGAACCAATGGGGAGTATATGACGAATACCTGTTTGACAGAATTTTTAATTTGCTTGGAGAAGGCGGAAATAAAAAGTTTATTTATGCTTTGACGACGTCAAACCATCCTCCTTATTCGCTTCCGAGCAACTATAAGTCAACAATGCCGTTGAAACTTTCTCCTGAGTTGGAAAAATCAATTACGGGCGATATGAAATTATCGAAAATGAGATTTGCCACCTATCAATATTCATGCCAAAAAGTAGGTGAATTTCTGACAAGACTAAAAAAATCAAAGTATGCGGATAACACTATAGTTGCAATTACGGGAGACCATAATTTTTGGAGTACTTTTACATATCCTGTTGAAAGAAAACTGGATGCAATGAGCGTCCCTTTTTATTTGTATATTCCTAAAAAATTAATGCCTGCAAGAGAAAGTATAGACACGTCAATATGCGGTTCGCACAGCGATATAATGCCTACTGTGTACGGAGTATCGTTGTCAAGCACTTCTTATTGCGCTATGGGAACAGATTTGTTTTCCAGGCAGGCCGGAAAAAATACAGCTTCAAATGATTCCGGGCTTATTATGAATAAAGATTTTGCTCTTATATATGATTTCGCTTCAAATACGCAGAAATATTATGTTTGGAACAAAGATAAAAGCAGAGAGATAGTTTTAACAGAAAAGACTCAAGAACATGAAAATATGTTAAAACATTATAAGTCTGCTGTTGCAATTGCTCAATATATGTTGAAAAATGAAAAGGGGAAAATAAAATGAATATCCTTATAACAGGCGGTGCCGGCTTTATAGGTTCAAATATTGCTGATGTTATGATAGAAAAGAAGCATAATGTCGTAATAATAGATGATTTGTCTACAGGGAAAAAACAAAATATAAATAAAAAAGCAAAATTTTATAATTTGTCTGTTACTGACGCAAAAAAAACGGAAAAAGTTTTCAATAAAGAGAAAATAGATGTTGTTATTCATCATGCGGCGCAACTTGATGTCAGAAAATCCGTTGCAGACCCGAGCTTTGATGCCGAAGTAAACATAAAAGGCACTATAAATATTTTGGAAGCATCAAGAAAGAACAATGTGAAAAAAATAATATTTGCTTCTTCTGGCGGAACAATTTACGGAGAATGTCCGAAAAAAGCTCCGAATGAAAAAGCTTTTGCAAATCCTTTGTCTCCTTACGGGGTTGCAAAATTATCGGTAGAGCATTATATTAAATGTTATAATGCGATTTACGGATTGAAATATACGATTTTAAGGTATGCGAACGTATATGGTCCCCGTCAGGACCCATACGGAGAAGCCGGAGTAGTTGCGATATTTATAGGAAGAATGCTGAAAAATGAAGGAATATTTATTTTCGGAGACGGGAAACAGTTGAGAGATTACGTTTACGTAAAAGATGTTGTAAATGCAAATTTGAAAGCTTTAACGAAAGCTGATAATGAAATTATCAATATCGGAACGCATAAAACATTGTCGGTTAATCAGCTTGTGAAAGAGCTGTCGGCAATTACAAAATATAAACAAAAACCGGTATATAAAGAAAAGAGATCGGGTGAATTATTCAAAAGCTTTTTAGATAACACAAAAGCTGAGAAAGTTTTGAATTGGCAGCCTGAAACCGATATAAAAAAAGGACTTCAAGAAACTGTAAATTTTTTTAAAAACAAGTAACCGGAGTAATATTATAATGGTGAACAGAAGTTTTATTGTTTTGGCGTTATTGTCAATCTTGTTTTTTTCAGTAAATATCAGAGCTCAGAGCTTTTATGAAATATGCGGAAAAGCTTCTGCGGATGAAATAAAAAATGCGATAAAGAAAGGAGCAGATGTAAACGAGTCTGACATTAGCAAGAAAACCCCTTTGATGGTTCTCTGCTCAAGCAACGGCAGTTCAGAAGCCGTGCAATTATTGCTTTCTTCAGGCGCACGCGTGAATGCTTCGGATAAAACCGGCAAGACGGCATTGATGTATGCAAGTGAGAGCAATGCTCATGAAAATGTGATAACGTCTTTGATAAAAGCAGGAGCAGACGTCAATGCAAAAACAAAAGAAGGCAAAACGGCGTTAATGTATGCCTGCGAAAAAAATCCGAATATAAAAATAACAGTTCAATTAGTCAATTCTGGAGCAGATGTGAATGCGAAAAGCAATGACGGAATGACTCCTTTGAAATATGCTAAAAAAAACAGATCAGGCGGCTTGATAACGGTTGTTCTTGTACAGGCAGGTGCTAATTCACATCTTCCTGCAGACTTGGGAATATAACGGTTTATGAATAAAGAAAAATTATCAATTATAACGCTTAATATGGTTCCTGAGCTCGGACCTAAAAAAATAACGTCTTTGATTAATTTTTTTGACGGAGCTTATAATGTTTTAAATGCCGGTTTAAAAGATTTGCAGTCAGCGGAGAAAATAACCGGAAAAATTGCCGAATCTATAAAAAAAGCGGCAGATTCCAATATTGCGGAAAAAGAAATTTCTTTGGCAAAAGATAACGGAATAGATATCTTTGTTTATACGGAAGACAATTATCCTTTACAGCTTAAGGATATTTATGATTTTCCTCCCGTACTTTACGTAAAGGGAAAAATTATAAAAAATGACGCGCTGTCAGTAGGAGTTGTAGGTTCAAGAATGCCTACAAATTACGGGAGAACGGTAACATCTTCTTTTTGCAGATATTTTGCAGAAAATGAAATAAGTGTTATATCCGGTCTTGCCAGAGGAATTGATACCGAAGCTCATCAGACTGCTTTAAAATACGGCGGCAGAACAATAGCTGTTTTAGGCAACGGATTGCTGGAGTATTATCCTAAAGAAAATATGAAATTACAGGATAAAATAAGCATCAACAGCGCAGTTATAAGCGAATTTCCTCTTAAGCAGAGACCCGATAAATATCATTTCCCGAGAAGAAACAGAATTATAGCAGGTTTATCAATGGCGACATTGGTTGTTGAAGCTGCCGCTTCAAGCGGAGCTATCATAACGGCTGAACTTGCCGCTGAATACGGCAGGGATGTTTTTGCCGTTCCGGGACCGATATTTTCGGCTTACTCAAAGGGCCCTAATAATTTGATAAAAAACGGTTCATTAATAGCGTTAGAGCCTCAGGATATAGTAAATGAGATATATTCTCTGTCAAAATGGGTAAACAAAAGAAAGCAGCAGAAAAAATTAAAAAACGAAAGTATGTCAGATATTAAAGATAAAAATAGTATAAATATTTTAAAAATGATAAAATCTTCCGTAAACGGCATATCTGCGGATGAGTTAAGCGAAACTTTAGAAATAAATGTTCCGGAACTTTCTTCGATATTGATAGATTTGGAACTCAATGGTTTTATAAAAGCTATGCCGGGACAAATTTATATAATAAACATTTAAAATCAACGAGGACAAAATGAAATATTTAGTTATAGTTGAGTCTCCTGCAAAAGAAAAAACAATATCAAAAATATTGGGTAATGATTATTTGGTTAAAAGTTCTTTCGGACATATAAGAGATTTGCCAAAGAGCAAAATAGGAATTGATATTGAAAATAATTTTGAGCCTACTTACGTTGCCATGGCAAAATCAAAAAAAGTTATAGCAGATTTAAAAAAATCTGTTGAAAAAACCGATTACGTTTATCTGGCTACCGATTTTGACCGTGAGGGAGAAGCAATTGCATGGCATTTGAAAGAATTACTGAAGCTGTCAGATAAAAATACAAGCAGAATAACTTTCCACGAAATTACTGAAGAAGCTATTACAAACGCCGTGAAAACTCCAAGAAAATTGGATATGTCTTTAGTTGACAGCCAGCAGGCGAGAAGAATCCTTGACAGACTGGTCGGCTACAAGTTGTCGCCGCTTTTATGGAAAAAAATTAAAAGAGGGCTTTCTGCAGGCAGAGTGCAGTCTGTTGCAGTTATGATGATATGCGACAGAGAAGAAGAAATAAATAAATTTATTCCTGTTGAATATTGGTCTGTTACTGCCGAATTGCAAAAATCTAAAGAAAATAATCCTTTTAAAGCAAATCTTATCTCAAAAGACGGCGAAAAATTTGAAAAACTTTCAATAAAAACGGAACAGCAGTCTAAAGAAATATTAAAAGAATTGGAAAATGCGCAGTATAAAGTTTTGTCTGTCGAAGAAAAGGAAAGAAAAAGATCTCCTTATGCTCCTTATACGACTTCGACAATGCAGCAGGATGTTTCAAGAAGGATAGGTTTTTCTCCTTCAAAAACAATGATGGTCGCGCAAAAATTGTACGAAGGCATAAATATAGGCAGCCAAGGCGTTGTCGGTCTTATAACATATATGAGAACCGATTCTCTGAATGTTGCCAAGACTGCACAGGAAGATACTTTAAAATTTATAGATTCAAATTACGGTAAACAATTTCTTCCAAAAACTCCAAGATTTTACAAGACAAAGTCAAAAGGAGCCCAAGAAGCGCATGAGGCTATAAGGCCGACTTCTGTCAGAAGGACTCCTGAAATGTTAAAACAGCATCTGACTGCCGATGAGTATAAATTATATAATGCTATTTGGTGCAGATTTGTAGCCAGTCAGATGGCGGATTCAATTTACGATACTGTCAGCGTTGATATAAGCGCAAATAATTATGTTTTCAGAGCAACCGGAAGCACGGTAAAGTTTGAAGGATTTATGAAAGTTTATGTTACTGAAGAAGATAAACAGGACCCGAAACTTCCAAAAATGGCTAAAGGCGATATGTTGGAATTGTTAAATATTCTGCCTGAACAGCATTTTACCGAACCGCCTGCCAGATATAACGAAGCAAGCCTGATAAAATCGCTTGAAGAACACGGAATAGGAAGGCCGTCAACCTACGCTCCTACTATAAAAACGATATTGGACAGGCTGTATGTAAGACTTGAAAATAAAAAGTTTTACCCTACTGAGCTCGGAATTGTCGTAAATAATTTTTTAAAAAACAATTTTAAAGATGTTATAAATTATGAATTTACAGCCGATATAGAAGAACAATTTGACGAGATTGCTGAAAGCAAGATTAAATGGCAGGAAGTTATCAAGAAATTTTATGATCCTTTCAGTTCATATATTACGCAAGCCGAAAATACTCAGAGACAGAAAATAGAACCGAAAATGACTGATGAAAAATGTCCGAAGTGCGGAAAACCGATGATTATAAGAGACAGCAGAAGAGGTCAGTTTATGGCATGTTCAGGCTATCCTGACTGTAAGACGACTTTTTCAATCGATAAAAACGGCAACAAGCTGAGTAATGAACCTGAAGTTACAGATGAAAAATGCCCTAAATGCGGCGCTAAACTGCTGAAAAAAAGAGGGTTCAGAGGTCCTTATTTGGCTTGCGAGCATTATCCTGAGTGTAAGACGACTTTTTCAATCGATAAAGACGGTAATAAAGTGATAAAACCAGAACCTGAAGTTACAGACATAAAGTGCGGAAAATGCGGAAGTCCAATGTTAAAAAGAATCGGTAAAAGAGGTCCTTTTTTAACTTGTTCAGCTTTTCCGAAATGCAGGAATTTACAATGGATAAAACAAGAGACTCAGCCGGCGGCGAAAGCCGTCAAGAAAACGACAAAGAAAACTGCCAAATCAAAGAAATAGAACAATTTATACAATATTTGCAGGCAGAAAAGAATTATTCACAGCATACAGCCAGAGCTTATCATTCTGACATGTATGATTTTGCCGATTTTCTAAATAAATCTAACAGCGCTGACCTTATAAGATGTACAAGAAATATTGTAAGAGATTATTTGGCTTTTTTGTATGACAAACAGCTTAAAAAGTCTTCCATTATAAGGAAATTTGCGGTATTAAAATCTTTTTACAAATTTCTTGTAATAAATAACATTATAGAAATAAATCCTGTTGCCTCTATGTCGAGTCCTAAAAAGGAAAAAAGAATACCTGTCTTTTTAACCGAGAATGATATTCATAAATTGTTTGATTTGCCCGGTATGGAATACAGAGACAGAGCAATGCTTGAACTTTTATATTCTTCAGGTATAAGAATAGAAGAACTGGTAAATATAAATTTAAAAGATATAGATCTTCTTTCGGGCAGCGTAAAAGTGTTCGGCAAAGGTTCTGCCGAACGGATAGTTCCTGTTGGCGACATGTGTCTTGTCGCAATCAAAAATTATATTGATGAAAGAAGAAAAAACGGACAAGATTGTAAAATAAATTCGCCGATGTTTTTGAATAAGTTCGGAGAGAGAATTACTTCGCGCGGGGCCAGAAAAGTTCTGCACGGCTGGTTTGTAAAAGCAGGCTATATGCAAAAAATTTCTCCTCATACCTTAAGACATACTTTTGCTACGCACATATTGGACAGAGGGTGCGATATAAGAAGCGTACAAAAAATGCTTGGGCATAAAAATTTATCAACTACGCAGATTTATACGCATGTAACATTGGAAAGTTTAAGAAAAATATACGATAAAACTCATCCAAGAGGATGAAAATGATAACAGAAAATATAAAAGTGTTAATGGAAGATACCGGCTGCGAAGAATCGGAAGCAAAGCTTGCTCTTGAACTTGCTAACGATAATCTTGAGCAGGCTATAATTAATATCGGAGTAATGCTAAAATATATTACGGCATACAAAGTAAAAATACACTTAAAAAATGAAAACATATTCGGTTTAATACATATTATAACAAACAATAAAAATCTTGATTTGTTAAGGTTTAGTTCCGTTATGACTTATAATCCCGTAATTTACGAGCAGACAGCCACAATGGATTGGTTTTCATTTGAAAAGACAATATATTCTTACCGTTTGGCTGTCGGTGTTACCGAAAAAGAGACAAAAAATATAGAAACAAATTTTAGAGATTTTATATCAAGCAATCTTAAACAGCATAAAATATTGACTGTTAATGATTTGAAAAATATATTTGAAGAATTTTTTATAGACAATGAAATCCAAATGCAAATAGTTGCGGAAGAACTCACTTTGAGAGACTTTAAGAAACTTCCCAACTATCTGCCGGATATTCATTTGGAAACGACTTCTTTTCAGGATATGGTAACAATAGAACTTGAAGTCGTAATACTTGAAGACAACGCAGGAAAAAAAGTAGAAAATATTGCTGTAGGAGATATGGTTCTTGCCAGAATTACCGACGGCAGAGACATATCCCATTATTTGGGGCATTTGATAGGCGCCATAAAAGATAATGAAATGATTCCGTTTGCAGTTCCAGTCCATAAAATAAAAGAGCAGGATGACCATTATGATGTTTATGTTGAGTATGCAAATTTAATAACGGGGCGCTCCAAAGTAGCAAAAGGCAGAACTTTAAAAGTTCTTGAGTCCAAAAGGCTTCCTTGGTGGAAAGGACTGTCTTCAATATTTTCACAAAAATAAAAACACCGGAATATTTTTAATTGAGTTTGAAATATGCCGAGGACGAGATTTGAACTCGCACCCCTTTGCAAGGACAGGCTTCTGAGACCTGCGTGTCTGCCATTCCACCACCTCGGCGATAAAAAGGATTTGTTGAGTTTTGAACCTAAAAAATATATCATTTGCACACTATAATGTCAAACAGGGAATAAAAATGAGAAAACAAAACAAAGAAACAGGTTTTTCTGAATTAGTTGATATTTTTAAAAAATTAAGAGGAAAAAACGGATGTGTATGGGATAAAAAACAAACACATGAAACACTTATTAAATATTTGTTTGAAGAATCAAGAGAATTAAAAAAAGCAATATTAAAAAAAGATGTTGAAAATATGAAGGAAGAATTGGGAGATGTTCTGCTTCAGGTTATTTTTCATGCCCAAATAGCAAAAGAGAATAAATTGTTTGATATTTATGATGTGATAGAATGTTTAAACAAAAAAATGATAAGAAGGCATCCTCATGTTTTCGGGAAATCAAAAGTTAAAACTGAAAAAGACGTTATCGACCTTTGGAAAAAGATAAAGAAAAATGAAAAAAAGATTGTGAAAAAATCATTATAATATTGATTTTTGAGTCATAAAAATATATAATTAGCACTAAGTTGGAAGAGTGCTAAAATGATTTTGGCAAAAGGAGCAAAGCAATGTCAGAAACTGTTGATATTAAAAGTTTAAATGAAAAAGTTAAGCAGCAATCTTTGGCAATTAAAGGTTTATTAAATGAAGTTTCAAAGGTTATAGTCGGTCAAAATTATATTATAGAAAGGATGCTGGTCGGTCTTTTGTCAGACGGACATATATTGCTTGAGGGTGTGCCCGGTCTTGCGAAAACATTGGCAGTTAACACGATGGCTAAAGCCGTTTCGGGAGATTTTAAAAGAATACAATTTACGCCTGATTTGTTGCCGTCAGATTTGACGGGGACATTAATTTATGACGCAAAACAGTGTAATTTTAATATCAAAAAAGGACCTGTTTTTTCGAACTTTATTCTGGCAGATGAAATAAACAGAGCTCCTGCAAAAGTTCAAAGTGCTTTTTTGGAAGCAATGCAGGAAAGACAAGTTACCATAGGAGATGTTACTTATCCTCTTCCGGACCCTTTTTTGGTTCTTGCGACACAGAACCCTATAGAACAGGAAGGGACATATCCTTTAGCGGAAGCACAAGTCGACAGATTTATGCTTAAACTTAAACTTGATTATCCTAACGAACAGGAAGAAAGAGCTATATTGGACAGATATTCAACAAGAAAAAAAATAGAAATAAATTCAGTTTTGACTCTAAAAGATTTGGAAGAAGCCAAAAAAGCTGTTGATGATATTTATGTTGACGAAAAAGTGAAAAATTATATAGTTGATATTGTTTTTGCCACAAGAAAACCTGAAAAATATAATCTTAAAGAGTTAAAAAATCTTATAGCTTTCGGAGCTTCTCCGAGAGCTACGATTAACTTAAACTTGGCAGGGAAGGCTCTGGCATTTTTAAACGGCAGAGGTTTTGTAACTCCCGAGGATATAAAAGATATCGGTCCGGATGTTTTAAGGCACAGAATACTTACAACTTATGACGCAGATGCGCAGGAACTTACAAGCGATGATGTAATAAAACAGATTTTTGACGGCGTTGAAGTGCCGTAATCATCGGCAGTAAATATTATAATTCTGGAATCTGGAGATTATAATTGTTAAATTCGGAAATTCTATCAAAGATAAAAAAAATAGAACTCAGATCAAAAAAACTTGTTGATGATGTTTTTTCAGGAAAATATCACAGCGTTTTTAAAGGTCAGGGTCTTGAATTCAGTGAAGTCAGAGAATATGCTCCCGGAGACGATATAAGGAGAATTTCATGGAATGTTACGGCTAGAAGAGACAGGCCGTACGTTAAGAAATACGACGAAGAAAGAGAACAGACAGTAATGTTTGTCGCCGATTTAAGCGCTTCGGGACATTTCGGAAGCAAGGACATTACAAAAAATGAGTTAATAGCGGAATTAACCTCGGTTCTTGCATTTTCGGCATTAAAAAATAATGACCGTGCAGGACTTTTGGCTTTTACCGATATCGTAGAAAAATATATTAAGCCTAAAAAAAACAAGAAACATATATTGAAGCTTATTGATATTATTTTGAGTTATAAACCTCAGAACAAAAAGACAAATATAGAAAATGCGTTAAGATATTTAAACAAATTATATAAAAGAAAAGCTTTGGTATTTCTTATATCTGATTTTTATGATAGAAATTTCGACAAGTTGTTAAAAGTAACGTCGAAAAGGCATGATTTGGTATGCGTTAAAATTTCAGATCCAAAAGAACAAAAACTTCCGTCAAAAGGAATTTTTACCATTGAAGATGCCGAAACGGGGGCTGTGTTTAACGTTGATCTTTCATCGTATAATGTTCGTAATGAATATTATAAAAATTTAAAAGAGCATAATGATTATTTGAATAATATTTTTAAAACCTCAAAATCTGATGTTATTGATATTTCTACGGATAAGCCTTATATATTTGAATTAATTAAGTTTTTTAAGAACAGAGAAAAAAAAGTTCTTAAGCATTATTAAGCGGCTAAATAAAAAATAAAGAGGTTTTTATTATGAAAAAAATATTGCTGATATCGCTTTTTGCTGTAACTGTATTTTTTACCGGTTATAGAAATGTTTTGTGTTTTGAAATAAATCAGGATGAAAAAGATCCGATAGCGCAATACAAAATAGGTATGATGTATTATAACGGCGACGGTATGGACGCAAATTACCACGAAGCGTATAAATGGCTTAAAAAATCTGCTTTACAGGGCAATCCAAATGCGCAGTATGAAATAGGCGGTTTTCATGCAAGCGGTACAGGAAATATTCGCCAAAGTGATGAAGAAGCTGTCAAATGGTATAAAAAAGCGGCTTTACAGGAACAAAGCGGAGCGCAATTTTATCTGGGCGAAATGTATGAGAACGGAACCGGCGTAAAAAAAGATATGAAAGAAGCATTTAAGTGGTATCAGAAATCCGCACAAAATGCAAATGTTTATGCTCAGTATAAAATGGGCGAACTGTATTATAACGGCGTTATTACTGAAAAAAATGTCGATGAAGCTGCTAAATGGTATAAAAAAGCATCGGAACAAAAAGATAAAAGGGCCCAGTACCGTTTGGGAATAATGTATGAAAACGGAGAAGGGTTGTCACAAGATATAGAAACTGCCAGGGAATTGTTTAAAGAATCGGCAGAAGCAGGATATGATAAGGCTCAGATGGAATTGGGCGATTATTATTATGATAATAAAAATTATAAATCTGCTTTCAACTGGTACAATAAAGCTGCAAAACAAGGTAATGCCGATGCCGAATATGCTCTCGGAATGATGTGCTATTACGGAGATTTGGGTTATAAAAACTATCCTGCCGCTCTTGAATATTTCAGGCGTGCTTCGGTAAGCGATAAAAAAGAAGCTGTTTATATGCTCGGAGTTATTTATTATGAAGGGTTAAATGTTCCTCAGAATTACCCTCTTGCTTTTGATTATTTTAAAGCTGCAGCCGAAAAATACAATGATATGGAAGGACAGTATATGCTGGGAATAATGTATTATAACGGCGAAGGCGTGTCTCAAAATGAGGAAGAGGCAAAAAAATGGTTTAAACTTTCAGCTGATCAAAAGTATCCGGAAGCAATAGAAAAAATAAAAATTTTATACGAAAAAGAAAAAAACGGCAATGAGACATGCTTTTCAGGGGCATCGTCAGTGATTATAGGCGAGAACGTATCTCTGAATGCCGAAAATGTTACGGTAAAAGAGAAAGATACAGATGAAAGTACGCCGGCATCTGATATAAATTCTGTAAAAATAAAATAAAAATATATGAAAAACAAAATAAAACTGATAACAATCTTTTTTTTCTTGGTATTATCGGTAAACTGCTTTGCTTTTGAGCAGACGCTTTTCCCTAAAGATAATCTCACGGTAGGCGATAAAATTACTTTAAAAATTAAAGCTGAAGGACTAACTGCCGAAAATATTGATAAAAAGAAACTGCAGTCTGCCGATTTCGGAGATTTTGAGTTGCTTGATGTTCAACCTGATTCTGACGGAGCAGTTGCTTTTATTATGACTTCATTCAAAGCCGGAAAAGTTGAACTGCTTTCGGCCGACATAAATTTTACTGTTAACGGGCTGTCAAAATTTATAAAGACAAAAGCGGAACAGATAGAAATTAAAAGTGTTTTAAATCCTAAGAAACCTAGCCGTGATATTTTTGATATAAAAGGAATTTATTCTTTCGGACACAGCGCTTGGTGGTATATTAAAATAATATTGGCAATAATTATTGTTTTGTTTGTGATATATTGTATATACAAGTTTATTAAGAAAAGAAAATCTCCGGCTTTGACTCATAATGAAATAATACGTTCAATACCTCCTAAAGAATACGCATTGTCTCAGCTTGAAAATTTACAGTCGCTGAATCTTATAGAAAAAGGACAAATAAAGGATTATTACGATAAATTGTCTGATATTTTGAGATTTTATATATCAAGAGTTTATAATGTCGACGGACTCGGCAAAACGACGGGAGAACTTTTTGTTCTTTTAAAGGATAAAGTTTCATATGATTATAACAGAGAACTTAAAAATTATTTAATAAACTGTGATTTGGTAAAATTCGCGAAAGTGATACCGTCAGTAGAAACTATAAATGACGATTTTCAAAAAGCAAAAAGTTTTGTGGAAAGGATATGAGATTTTTATACGTATATTTTTTATTGCTGATACCTGTAATTCTTATTTTATTTTTCTTAAAAAGAAAATATTATAAAAAAAGTTCGTTAAAATTTTCTCAGGTTTCTTTTTTTAATAATCAAAAAAGTTTAAGAATAAAACTTTTGATTATTCCTGAAATTTTGATATTGGCAGGGCTTATTCTTGCGATAGCAGCATTGGCAAGACCTCAAAGCTCGTCAAAATATGAAATTTTTCAGGCAAACGGCATTGATATTATGCTTGTTATAGATACGTCTACAAGCATGGAAGCGATAGACCCTTCAGTAAGCCTTTCCAGAATAGAAAATGCAAAAGCAAGAGCAAAAGAATTTGTATTAAAAAGAATGAACGACAGAATCGGAATAGTTGTTTTCAGCGGAATAGCTTTTACTCAGTGCCCTCTTACGCTTGATAAAGACGCTTTAATTAATTTTGTGGACTATATTGATACAAAGATAACTAAAATTGACGGTACGGCTATAGGAAACGCTATAGCGACTGCGGTTAACAGACTTATAAAAACTGACGGAAAAAGTAAAATAATTATTTTGCTTACTGACGGAAACAATAATATGGGTGAAATAGATCCTTTGGTTGCTTCAAACATAGCAAAAGATAATAACATAAAGATATACACGGTAGGCGTAGGCAGCCGGGAAGATTATTATGAAGTTGACGATATGTTTTTCGGAAAAAGACGAGTAAGACCTCAGGGAACAGACTTAGACGAAACTCTGTTAAAAGAAATTGCGGCTAAAACAGGAGGAGAATATTTCTATGCGCAAACGTCAGATGCTCTCTCCTCGGCTTTTGTAAGCATTGATAAGCTGGAGAAAAATACAGTTGAATTTACAAAATCCGTTAACTATAATGAACAATATTTGAAATTTTTAATTCCTGCATTTTGGCTTTTACTTTTTGGATTTATTTTAAAACTTACTGTTTTTAAGAGGTTGCCGTAATGTTCCAAAACATAAATGCATTATCGCTTTTTACGGTTGTTGCCGCGGCGGCGGTAATAATGTTTGTTTCTTATAAATTTTCCAAAAGAACAGTCGGCGAATTTACGGCAAAGACTCTGTGGAAAAGTTTGCTGAGCGTTAATTTTAGAATGAGCTTAATCAAAAACATTTGTTTTATACTAGCATTATTTTTTATTGTTCTTGCAATAGCCAGACCTAAGTGGGGAATGAAAAAAGTAGAAGCAAAATCACTTTCAAGCGATATAGTTATTGCATTGGATGTTTCAAAAAGTATGCTTGCGCAGGATTTAAAACCTGACAGGCTTACAAGGGCAAAAATAGCATTTAAAGATTTAACTGAAAAGTTAAACGGGCAGAGAATAGGTCTTATAGCATTTGCAGGACAGGCGTATTGGCAGTGCCCGCTGACCTCAGACGTTAAAGCATTTGAAATGTTTCTTTCTCTTTTAGATACATCAACAGTGCCTTTTGAAGGAACAAATATTTCGGCTCCGATTGATTTGGCTTGTAAAAGTTTGGAAAAGATTCCGTCAAACGCCAAAGCTGTCGTAATTATTACGGACGGAGAAAGTTTTGAAGGGGATTTGAATAAATCCGTGCAGTTTGCAATAGACAGCAGAACAAGAGTTTTCTGCATAGGCATAGGTACTGACAAAGGAGAGCCGATACCGACTTACGAGAACGGAGAGTTTAAAGAATATTTAAAAGATGAAAAAGGCAAAACCGTTGTCACAAGACTTGATTCTGCAACATTGGAGCAGATATCTTCGGCAACAGGCGGTAAATATTATAATTTGGGGCAGTCTTCGGTTAATGATTTGGCAGCAAGGCTTAACAAACTGGATAAAATAGAGGGTACGGCAAATATATTCAGCAATCTTGAAGAAAGATTTTATTTTCCGCTGTCGTTAGGAATAATTTTTTTGCTGTTTTATATTTTTATACCTGATGTAAAAATAAGGAAATCTAAATAAGCCAGAGATTAAAAATGAAAAAAATATTTTTATTGCTGATGTTTATAATTTTTACTGCTGCTGTCTCTTATGCAAATGATGATATGGCAAGAGGGACAAAACAGTATAAAAGATATAACTTTAAGGAATCGGCCGAAAGTTTCTTAAAAGCGCAAAAAAATAATCCGAAAGATCCTTTTATCAATTATGACTTGGCATGTGCATATTATAAAAGCGGACAATACGATAAGGCTTTGGAATATTATGATGCGGCTTTAAATAATACGAAAGACGCCAATTTGAAAAGTTCGATTTTATACAATATGGGAAATGCGGCTTATAAAGCCGGCAATAAAGAAGAATCTTTAAATTATTATAAATCTTCTTTAAAATTAAACAGTTCAGATATTCAGGCTAAACATAATATAGAATTTATACAAAATGAAAATAAGCAGAATGATAAAAATAATGACAAGGATAACAAGAATAAAAATAAAAGCAAAGATAAGAATAAAGAACAGCAGAAAAACATGGGAGATAAAAGAAAAAACGGCGATGACAATGATAAAAAAGAAAACAATAATAAACAAGACAGACAAGATGATCAGCAAAACAAACAGAACCGGCAGTTGTTAGATTATTTCGATAATCAGGATAAACAGAATCACGATAAAGCAAAAGAAGCGGCTGCCGTACAAAACAGCAAGACGGGGAAAAACTGGTGAGATATTTATGAAAAAGAAAATTATATATGTTTTTATGATATGTCTGATATTTTGCGTATTTTCTTATGCAGACGGTATACAAATGAAATCAAGCGTCAGTTCTACGACTGTTCCTCTGAATGAAGCTTTTCAGCTTACAATTTCAATAAGCGGAGATTCAGTCTCTTTGCCTGATTTTTCTGCTCCGACTTTGAAGGATTTTAATACCTATGCAAGTTCTCAGTCAAAAAACTTTTCAATAGTTAACGGCAAAGTAAGCAATACGGTTAATTATGTTTACACTTTGGGTCCGAAAAAAACAGGAGAATATGAAATCCCTTCTTTTAAGCTTACGTATAAAGGCGTGACTTATGAGACCCAGCCTGTAAAAATGACAATCGAGCCTGCCAAAAATGTAAGTTCTGTTTCTGTGCAAAATACACAGGCCACGCAGTATAAACAGTCTCAGGTATACAATTTTGATACCTCTAAAGCTGTTTTTGTTCAGGCAAATGTTGATAAAAAGACAGCTTACATAAATGAAAAAATAACATATACATTTTCTTTTTATACGTCGGTAAATCTTCTTTCGAATCCGTCATATCAGGCTCCTAATTTCAGCGGTTTTTTCAGCGGACAGACTTCGCAAAATAATTACAGGACAAAAATTAACGGAAGAGATTATATCGTAACAGAAGTCTCCACAGACTTATTTCCTCAGCAGTCCGGAATGGTTACGATAGACAGTTCGGTAATACAGGTTTCAATTGAAGATTTCTCGAAAGAGCAGGATGACTTTTTTTCAAGTTTTTTCAGAAGAGGTAAAAATGTAGAATTATCAACCGATAAAATAAACGTGAATGTTTTGAAGATTCCTGAAAATATCGGAATGGTAGGCGATTTTAAAATCAGCGCCGATGTAAATAAAAAACAGAAAAAGGAGAACGAACCTTTTGATTTGAAAATTGTTATTTCCGGCACCGGCAACATAAAAACTCTGAAAGAGCCGGAGATCGTTTTATCAGACAATTTAAAACAATATGAAACTTCTGAAAAGATTTTAACCGAAAACAATAAAGAATCCGGAAAAGAATTTACTACGCTGATAATGCCGTTAAACGCAGGTGACGGGGAAATAAGAATTCTTCCGGTAAAATACTTTGACCCGAAAACTAAACAAGTAAAAGTTTTGAATGCTCAAGTAATTAAAATAAATGTTTTAGAAGATTCTTCAAATAAGGGAAATAAGGATAATTTATCTTCAACTTTAAAAGATAAACCAGATAATGAAGTGATTGCGGAGCAGCCTCAGCAAAATATAAATTTATCGTTTATATTTAAAGTTTATGCTTTTTTAAAAAAACCTTTGCTTTGGATAGTATCAGGCGTTATCCTTGCGGTACTGCTTATTTTAAAGATATTTTTTAAATATAAAAGTTATGTTAACAGGGATATCCAAAAATTAAAAAACAAAAAAGCTTATAAAAAATCAAAAAAATATTTTCAAAAAGCAAAGAGAAATATTGAAAATAAAGAATTTTACCGGCTTATGTATAAAGGTTTGCTGGAATACTTTGCTTCCGTTCTGGCAAAATCCGCTGACGGACTTACGGCTTATAAAATAAGGCAGGAACTTGAAGTAAGAAGTACTGATAAAGAAACAATAGATTCAATAGAACAAATATTGGAAGAATGTACTACTGCATTATATTCACAGGCTAAAAACAGCGGCGGATTGAATTTATCAGAACATGAAAAGTTTTACAATAAAACTTTCGAGATTTTGAAAAAAATAGATATATGATTGATAAATAAAGCAATAATTTGCAAAACTTATACATAATTTGGTACAATTAAAACATATAGGGTGGCCGTAAGGTCGCCTTTTGTTTTTATAGGAAAAAATATGAATATTATTGAGCAGATTGAAAATCAGCTTCTTCCCGTTGCAATTGCAGAAAATGTTGAAATTATTGATATAGAATACGTGAAAGAAAACGGGCAGAAAATATTAAGGATTTTTATTGACAGCGACAACGGCGTCAATCTTGATTTATGTGCTAGGATGAGCAATTTATTCGGACTCAAATTAGATGAAGAAGATTTGCTGAAAGAGAACTATATCCTTGAAATTTCTTCGCCGGGAATAGACAGAATATTAAAAAAAGAAAAAGATTTTGAAAAATATAAAGGCTTTTGCATAAAAGCAACGACAAATTCTGCAATTAACGGACAGAAACATTTTAATGGTAATTTGGTAGCTGTATCCGGAGGGAAAATCGTGATTGACGATGTAACCAACAGAATTGTTGAAATAGAAATATCCAATATTTTAAGAGCAAATGTTAATACAGATTTTAATGGAGGGGAAAATGTCGGAAAAAAGTGAACTGTTGAATGCGCTTGAAACAATACAAAAAGAAAAAAAGATTCCTAAGGAAGAAATTCTGCATGTTATAGAAAATGCTTTGGTTTCCGCATATAAAAAACATGTCGGTAAAAACGTTAATGTTGAAGCAAAAGTAGACCCTGAAACAGGAGCTATGACGGCATGCGTTATAAAAAAAGTTGAGGAACATGTTACGAATCCTTTGCTTGAAGTAACACCTCAGGAAGCAAAAAAAATCGGACAGACCGCTAAAGTAGGAGAGGAAGTTAAAATCCCTTTAGACACTGATGATTTTTCAAGAATAGCAGCTCAAACCGCAAAACAGGTAATTGTTCAGAAAATAAGAGAATCCGAGAGAGATTCTCTATATGAAGAAATGAAGGGAAAGATCGGCGAAATGGTAAACGGGTCAATATATAAAATAGCAAACAGGAATATCATCGTTGACTTGGGAAGAAGCGAAGCTATTCTTCCTGTTTCGGAACAAGTTTTTAAAGAAAAATTTTCTGTAGGCCAGCATATAAGAGCAATAATAATAAAAGCTGAAAAGAATATTAAAGGACCTAATACTGTTCTTTCAAGAGCGCATCCTGATTTGGTAAGAGTTTTATTCGAATTGGAAGTTCCTGAAATTTATGAAAAAGTTGTCGATATAGTTAATATTGTCAGAGATCCTGGCGTAAGAACTAAGATTTCTGTTGTTTCTCATAACCCTAAAGTCGACCCGGTAGGCGCTTGTGTCGGTGTTAAAGGCGCAAGAATAAAGCCTATTATTGACGAACTTAGAGGCGAAAGAATAGATTTGATTGCCTACTCATCAGATCCTGTCAAATATATTACTGCCGCTCTTTCTCCTGCAAAGGTTTTGAGCGTATCTGTAATTTCGGAAGAAGAAAAGAAGGCTGAAGTTATAGTTGCTAACGATATGCTTTCTCTTGCCATAGGAAAATCGGGACATAATGTCAGACTTGCCGCAAGACTTACAGGATGGCATATTGACGTAAAATCTGAAGAACAAAAGAAGCAGGAAGGCGAACAGAAAGTCGAACAACAGACATCTGCGCTTGAGCAGTTAAACGGCATAAGCGATAAAATAATAGATCTTTTGGTTCAGGCAGGGCTTACCAATATAAAGAAAATAGCTGAGTTGACGATTGATGATTTGACAACTTTGCCTGGCATAGGACCAAAAACGGCTGAAAAAATAATTTCCGCCGCAAAGGAAGTAATTTCTCAGAAATAGGAGTTGATATAATATGACGATTGCAAAAGAACCATCTGTAAAAAAAGATTTAGAAGAAGAAAAGAAAACTAAAAAAGCTGCTGCTGGCAAAACTAAAACTGCTTCAAAGAAAGTAAAAACGTCTGCTTCCGGCGATAAAACTAAGAAAACGGAAAAAGTTTCCGCTGTGAAGAAGACCGGTGTTGTGAAAAAGACAGCAGATGCGGCCGCTTCTAAAACTTCTAAGCAGAAAGAAACAACTCCTAAAAAAGTTAAAACGCAAACAGTAAAAAAAACTAAGATTGTTAAAAAAGAAACACAAAAAAATGATAAGCCTGTTCATACTGTAAAAGGGCATGTACATCATAAAGAAGTTGCAGAAGAGCAGACTAAAGTTGTTCAAAAAGAACAGGCGCCCGCGCCTTCTCAGGAAATTAAAGATGTAAAAGAATCTGTTACCGCTCAACCGCAGCAGCAACAGTCTGTAAAATATATTGTTCATGACCAGACCATTGTTGAAAAAAAAGAAGATATTCCTGTTCAGCAGTCTGTAAAAGCGGAACAAAAAAACGAACAGCCTAAAGAACCTCAAAAAAATCTTCCGTTAATAAATATAAATGAGCTCATAACAGTTAAAGATTTAGCAGAAAAAATGAGTTTAAAAGTCGGTGATATCCTAAGAAAATTGATGTCTATGGGAAGCTTAGCCACTATTAACCAGAGGCTTGATACTGATATTGCCATTTTATTGGCAAATGAATTTGGCTTTGAAGCTAAGCTTGTATCTTTATATGCCGAAGAACATATTGAAGAAGCAAACAGCACAGATGATTCTAAAAGCCTTTTGCCAAGATCTCCTATCGTAACGATTATGGGACATGTTGATCACGGGAAAACATCTCTTTTGGATGCATTAAGGCATAGTAATGTTATAGCAGGTGAAGCCGGAGGAATTACACAGCATATAGGCGCATACAGAGTTAAAACGTCTACAGGAGAAATTACGTTTTTAGATACGCCCGGTCACGAAGCTTTTACGGCTATGAGGTCAAGAGGCGCTGATGTTACGGATATCGTTATATTGGTTGTTTCGGCAACTGACGGAGTAATGCCTCAAACAATAGAAGCAATAAACCATGCAAAAGCGGCAAATGTTCCGATAATAGTTGCCGTAAATAAAATAGATTTGCCTACGGCTGATCCTGAAAAAATAAGACAAGAGTTAAGCCAATACGGACTTCTTCCTGAAGAATGGGGAGGAGATACTATAATGGTTAATATATCTGCGAAACAGAAACTTAATATAGACAGTCTTCTGGAGTTAGTGCAGCTGAAAGCCGAAATGATGGAATTAAAAGCAAATCCAAATAAAAAAGCCGAAGGTGTTGTTGTTGAGGCAAAACTCGATCCTAAAAAAGGTACGGTAGCAACGATACTCGTTCAAAGTGGAACTTTAAAAATAGGCGACAACCTGGTTGTAGGTACGACTTACGGAAAAGTAAGAGCGATGATTGACGAGTACGGCAAAAGATTTGATAAGGCTCTCCCTAGCATGCCTGTAGAGGTATTGGGTATAAACGAGCCGCCTCAGGCAGGTGATAAATTTATAGTATTGGACCATGAATCACAAGCAAGAGAGATAGCAAATGCCAGAAAAGAAAAGGTTAAAGTTGATTCTTTGAGACCTAGACAACATTTATCGTTGCTTGATGTTAACGCAGGTAAAGTTAAAGATTTGAGAATTATTTTAAAAGCTGATGTCCAAGGTTCTCTTGAAGCTTTGTGCGATGCTCTTGAAAGAATGTCAAATTCTGAGATTAATTTAAAGATTATACATAAGGGTGCAGGATCAATTACCGAATCTGATGTCGTTTTGGCAGCCGCTTCGGATGCCTTAATCGTAGGTTTTAATATAAGACCTGACGCTTCAGTGGAAAAATTAGCTGAAACTGAAGGCGTAAGCATAAATGTTTACAGAATAATTTATGAATTAATTGCCGATATAAAAGCTGCAATGGAAGGACTTCTCGATCCAGATACAAAAGAAAGAATTATCGGAAAAGCCTTAGTTAAGCAGGTTTTCAAGCTTTCCTCGGCAGGAACTGTCTCCGGCTGTACTGTTACTGAAGGTAAAGCGCAGAGAGGGGTTAAAATCAGACTTTTAAGGGACAATGTCATAATTTTTGAAGGAAATACCGCAGCTATCAAGAGATTTAAAGAAGATGTGAAAGAAGTTGAAAAAGGATATGAATGCGGAATTTCCATAGAAAAATTTACTGATATAAAAGTTTCGGATATAATAGAATTCTTTATAGTTGATAAGACTGCAAGAAAATTAATAGAGGAATAATTTGAAAGCATATAAAAGATCTACAAGAGTAGCGGAATTAATACAGGAAAAAATGGTTGAAATCTTAAGAGATCTTAAAGATCTCAATAAAGGACTGTTTACTGTCACAAGAGTCAAACTGACCGATGATTTGCAGACATGCAGAATTTTTTATTCTGTAATAGGAACGCCTGAAGATATTCAATATTCGGAAAAAGTTTTAAAAGACAATATTAAACAGATAAGATTTCAACTTGCGCAGTCTGTCAATTTAAGAAGAACTCCTACTATAGAATTTGTATATGACGAGTCCGGAGAAAAAGTCGTAAGAGTTTTTGAACTTTTCGACAGAATAGAACAAGAGAAAAAAGAAAATGAATCTCAATCTAAAAAATAACACGAAAGACGAGATTTTAAAAGCAATAGCAGCAACAATCCGCAAATCAAAAACTTTCTTTATAGCCGGTCACATGAAGCCTGACGGAGATGCAATAGGAGCAGGATTAGCTTTGGCATCTTTATTGAGAAGATTAGGTAAAGATGTTCTCCATTGTTCAACAGACCCTGTCCCTTCGGATATGGCTTTTATGAAAGGCGCAAAAACAATTAAAATTACCGATAAAGTAAGTTCCGCATTTGACTGCGCTGTCATTTTAGAATGTATAGATTTTGGCAGAATGGGTAATATAATAAACCCTAATCAGGTAAAAAATATAATAAATATAGACCATCATTTAGCCCATAAAAATTTTGGTAATATTAATTATGTGGTTCCGGGTTCATCTTCAGTTGCTGAATTAATATATGATGTTTTTTTGGCTTTAAAAGCAGAACCGACAAAAGATGAGGCTGAGAATTTATATATAGGGATAGTTACCGATACCGGAAGGTTTCAACAGTTAAATACTACTTCAAATTCTCATTTTGTTGCGGCAAAGTTGCTTCAGTACGGAGTGCAATCCTATAAAATATGTAAAAAACTTTTCTTAACGACACATATAAATAAATTAAAACTGTACGGTTTTGCTTTGTCAAATATAAAAACTGATGCCGACGGTAAAATAGTTTATATCAAATTAACAAAAGATATGTTTGAAAAATCACAGGCAGTAGATGCTGACACTGACGGGATCATAAATTTTTGTATTTCTGTCCCAAACGCGGTTGTAGGATGTATTTTAAAAGAAATAGATGATAAAACGACAAAGGTAAGTTTAAGGTCAATAGAGAAATTCAATTTATTGGATTTGATAAAAAAGTTTAACGGCGGTGGGCATAAAAATGCAGCAGGATGTACTATCAACGCCGATATAAATACTGCCGCGGAAAAATTAATTGCCGCTTTCAAGGAAAAGATCAGTGCAAAATAATGATTATTCCGGCATGCTTATCGTTAGTAAACCTGCAGGAATAACTTCGTTTAAACTTGTAAGCATAATAAAAAAAACATTAAATGTGAAAAAAGCCGGACATTGCGGGACATTGGATCCTTTGGCAAGCGGATTAATGCTTATTCTTGTCGGCAAAGCAACTAAAATGCAGGACAGTTTTATGAAACAGGATAAAGTTTATCTTGCAAGCATAAAGCTTGGAATGAAAACTGACAGCGGTGATCTCGCAGGTAAAATAATATCAGAATCCGCTTATAATCATGTTACTGAAAATCAAATAAGAAGTGTCTGTAAAAGTTTTGAAGGAGAGATAGAACAGACACCTCCTATGTTTTCAGCTCTTAAAGTTAAAGGTAAAAAACTTTATGAGTTTGCCAGACAAGGTATTACAGTAGAACGAAAAAAAAGAAAAATAACCGTACATTCAATAGAAGTGCTGGATATAAAGGAAAATATCATTAATATCAGAGTCAGCTGTTCCAGCGGAACATATATAAGGACTTTAGCGGAAGATATAGGAACAAAACTTGGCACAGATGCAGTTTTAAACAGTCTTGTAAGAGAAAAAATCGGAATTTATAGTTTGAACGAATCTGTGAAATGTTCATCCGACGGCACTGATAAAAATGTGCTTATTGAAAGGCTTATACGGATTTAATAAATAAAAAATGCATAAAAAAAGAATCCGGCTCTTTAAAGAACCGGATTCTTTTTTTTATAATTATTTTGAAGCTTTTCCCTGATTTGCTACAGCTTCCATAGCTTTTTTTACTGCTTCAGGATCACCGATATAATAGCTCTTTAAAGGCTTTAAATTTTCATCCAATTCATAAACCAAAGGCATAGCGGTAGGAAGATTTAAGTTTACAATATTGGCTTCGCTTATGTTATCTAAATATTTTATCAAAGCTCTTAAACTGTTCCCATGTGCGGCAATAATTATTTTCTTGCCGGCTTTTATGTTAGGAGCTATTTCTTCGTTCCAGAAAGGGATAACTCTTGCGACTGTATCTTTTAAACATTCCGTAAGCGGAATTTCTTTTTTATCTAAATCGTTATATCTAGGATCGTTTCCTGCATATCTCTCGTCAGAAATATCAAGCGGCTGAGGAGGTATATCGTAGCTTCTTCTCCATATCTTTACCTGATCTTCGCCGTATTTTTGTGCAGTCTCGGATTTATTCAGACCCTGTAAACCTCCGTAATGCCTTTCGTTTAATTTCCAGGATTTTTTTACCGGTATCCATAAACTGTCCATTTGGTCCAAAACATTAAATAAAGTTTTTATTGCTCTTTTCAAAACGGAAGTGTATGCCAAATCAAAAGTGAATCCGTCTTTTTTTAACTGTTGTCCTGCTTTTACGGCTTCCTGTACGCCTTTTTCCGACAAATCTACATCAGTCCATCCTGTAAATTTGTTTTCTTTGTTCCAAACGCTTTCTCCGTGTCTGATTAAAACGATCTTATACATCCTTATTACTCCTCCTGTTTTATTGCTTTTATATAAAAAAACTCATCATTATCCGTGATTTCAATATTTTTAAATCCGGCTTTTTTAAACATAAGAATAATTTCGTCATTGCTTTGAAAAATATCTTCAGCAATAACTCCGCCGATTTCTTTATGTCTGTTGTTAACGACAACTTTTGAATCAGAATGAGCAAGCAATATTATAGCATTATTTTTTAATATTCTGAAAATTTCCGATAATGCTTTTTGCTTGTTTTCAAAGTGCGGAAAAGAGTTAAAAATAACCGCTTTTGAAAAAACATTATTTTGCAAATTAATGCTTTCAACATTTGAAATAAAATAATTAATTTTATTTCCGAATTTTTCTTTTGCTTTATCAATCATGCACAATGAAAAATCAAGTTCGGTAATTTGATTGTCTTTAACGTACTGCCTCAAATAAGGTATAAGAATTCCTGTTCCGCTTCCGATATCTATAATATTATCATCATCCTTGAGCGATAGGACCGGCAGTAATATATCTTTTATTTTTTTTTCTTTACAGGGACATAAATCTTCATCCCATGAATCTGCGTTAATATTAAAAAAATGTTTTCTTTTCATAATTCCTCTTTTTTGAAAACAAAACGGATGTAAGAAACAATACGCATGATATCAGTATTATTGTCGCACCAACCGGCAAAGCGGTAACTGACGATATAAATAATCCTGCTATACATGATATAACGGCTATTAAAGAAGATATGACATACATTGTGCCGGTTCTGTATGTAAGCTGATATGCCGAAGCTGAAGGGATAGCTATTAAACTGTATATCAGCAATCCTCCTATAGAATGAAGATGCAGGCTCACTACTGTAGACGATATTATAAGAAGAACGTAAAAAATTAATTTTTCCGGTATTCCGCATGCTCTTGCGATTTCTCTGTTAAATAAAATAGCTAAGATGCCTTTATGGAAAATTATTATGAAAGATATCAATATTATTACGGCGGCAGTACTTAATATAACGTCGTTCCATGAAGCTGTTAAGATATTGCCCCACATAAAACCCAAGACTTCAGCTCTGTAATCTTTAAGCATTCCTATAAATAAAAAAGCAATGCCAAGCATAAAAGAAAACAGAAGACTTATGGATATATTATTGTGTAATTTTGTTTTTTCAGCTACCGGATCAATAAATAATGCGGAAGTTACGCAAAAAATAAATCCGCATAATACGGGATTTATGCCCAATAACAAACCTGTCATTGCTCCGGCAAAAGCAGCATGAGACATAGCCACGCCTATAAACGGTATATTCAACAACAGAATCCATACTCCGATAATACCGCATGAAATTCCGCCTAATATAGACATAATCAAAGCTCTGTTGAAAAAAGAGTAATTAAAAAAATCTAAAAATTCCATATTACAGATTATATAACTCCTGAAATAATTTATTGTCGAAGATTTCTTCTTTCTTTCCGAATTTTACAATTTCTCCGTTTGACATAAAAAGTATCTTGTTGCAGCATGACGGTATCTGCGACAAATTGTGAAGTACTATTAAAATAGTAGCTTTTTTTTGCTTATAAATCTCGTCTGTTACATCCAAAATATCTTTCTGAGCTTTATTGTCAAGATTTGACAAAGGTTCATCCATAAGTATCAATTTTGCTTCTTGTACCAGAACTCTTGCTATTGAAAGTTTTTGAGCTTCTCCGCCTGAAAGTTTTCCTACCGGAGTATCAAGTAATTTAAAAATGCCGACGTTTTTCGCCGTATCTTCAATTATTTGTCTGTCTTTATCTGAGAAATTTTTAAATATTCCGTATTTAGATGAAAGACCGATTGAAATGACTTCTTTGACCGATATCGGAAGAAACGGGTCGAAATAATTATTTTGAGGGATATATCCTATTTGATTTTTTATTTTGTTTGATATTTTTTCATTGAAAATTTCGATTTCTCCGGATGTTTGCTTAATTAGTCCGTTGATTATTTTTAAAATTGTAGTCTTGCCGGCTCCGTTAGGACCTATAACGGCTACACAGTCTCCGCAATCAATTTTTAAATTGATGTCTGTTAAAATTTTTCTTGAACTGTTTGTCGTTAAATTTATTTTTGATAAAGAAACAGCGGTATTCACTTATAGTTCCTTGTCAATTTTTGCTACATTGTCTTTCAAAGTGTTAATATAAGAGCCGCCGAGCGGGAAGTTGCTTATGATTATATGTTTTAATTTTAAATCTTTGCTCAGCACTCTGCCTATATCCGTACCGACTTGCAGATTATCTATTATTAATTTTACTTTTTTTGTTTTTGCCGTTTTTGATAATTTTATCATTTCCGACGGAGGCATGTCTTCGGATTTCCCGTATTCTGTCACAACATCAAAACCAAGCCATTGAAGAAAATCGGAGATTTTGTTATTGCAGACTACTTTTATATTGTACCTCTTGCTGGTATTTTTTGCTATTTCTCCTGCAACATGGTTTACTTTAAATACATAATTTAAGAAATTTTGCTCATAAAATTTTTTATTATCGGCGTCCCATACTATGAATAAATCTTTTATTTCTTCTGCGCCTCTTACGTTTATGTAAGGAATCATTAAATTCCCGTCCGTTTCGAATTCTCTGTAAACAATGCCTAAATTCCCTATTTTGTATTTTAAATTTTTTACCCAAGGCTGCCATGAGTGGTATAATATTATGTTGCTTTTAGCTATTTCTTTCATTAAAACGGGATCAATATCGTTATTGCTCGGGCACATAGTTGGCTGGATTATTGTTATAATATCAACTTTGTCTTTGCAAATTTCGTTTACAAGATTTGCAAGATGTGAAGTCGTTACGGTAATTTTAATTTTTTTTGCCGGGAGCCTGGAATCGGCAAATGACTGCCCGCACATAATATAAAACGATATAATCAGTATTGAAAAAAAAAGTTTATTTCTCATTTTTAGTATCTCTCTTTATTGGGGCTTTTTCAAATCTGTATTCTACTTCACCCTCGGCGATAACCCCGAGTTCTGATTTTACGATTCTATCCATAATGGAAGGCTTTGTTTCAAGGTAATATAATCTTTTTTTATATTCTAAATTAGATTGCTGCGCCAGTTCCATATTTGATGATAATTTATAATATTCTACATACCTTGAAAAAATCTTTCTGGCTGTAGGATTAAACAATAGATACGCGGAAAGTATCGTTATTACTGCGTATATATATATAGGACGTTGTTTCTGGTTCATACGAGTCTCTGCTTTTAAATTATAAATCCGCCGCCGATGACATAACCGTCATAATCATAAAAAACGGCCGACTGCCCCGGTGTAATCGAAGCTTGTTCTTCATCAAAAAGTATAATATTCCCCGAAATTAAAGCGGCAGCCGGTTGATGCATTCTTCTTATTTTGACGTTAGCTCTAAAATCTTTATTCTGTTTGCATGAAACGAAACTAATGTTATCAATTTTTGCAATTCTTGAAAAGACTTCGTTCTTTGTCCCTACAACAACGGTATTCGTCGCAGTGTCTAATCTTAGAACATAGACAGGTTCAGGAGTAGTTATACCTAATCCGCTTCGCTGTCCTATTGTATAGTAAATTAAACCGTTGTGTTTTCCGAGCAAACTGCCGTTTTTATCAGTAATTAGCCCTGAAGAAACTTTCTTGCTGAAATCTTTTATGTTTTTTTTCAAAAAATCTCCGTAGGTTGTTTCTATAAAACATATTTCCTGGCTGTCAGGCTTTTTTGCAACCGGTAAATTTGATTTCTCCGCAATATCTCTTATTTCCTTTTTGGTGTAATCTCCTAGCGGGAAAAGTATTTTTGACAATTCTTTTTGAGTAAGTCTGTAAAGGAAATAAGTCTGGTCTTTTGCCGTATCTTTGGGAATTTTTAATTTATACAAGTTGTCTTTTGTTTCGATTATGGCATAGTGTCCTGTCGCAAGGTAATCATATCCTTTCTCAATTGCATATTTAAGCATTAATCCGAACTTAATTTTTTCATTGCATAATATACATGGATTTGGCGTTTCGGCATGCAAATAAGAGTCTATGAAGTCTGTTATGATTTCATCGTAAAATTCTTTTTGTAAATCCAAAACGAAATGATTTATGTTTAAATGTCTGCATACTTTTTCTGCATCGTCCACAGCTTTTAAAGAACTGCAGTTTTTATGTTTAGAATCATATAGTTTTAACGTAAGTCCTGCAACTTCAAATCCTTGTTGTTGTAAAACTAACGCACAAACTGAAGAGTCTACTCCGCCTGACATTGCAACCAGTATTTTTTTCATATAATATGCGAACTATAAATACGAAAATATATATTCGTGTTACTCCTTTTAAAATAATTTATTATATTATAACAGAATTTTATTCAAATATATAGACGGCATAACCTCAGAAAATAATATAAACGGCAGAATACTGTTCTTAAGAGCCTTTTTTTATCCGACTTGCGTAACCTTGAAAATATAAGAATATTTGCTGTTGAGCAGGTTTTTTATTTGGGCATTCTCTGCCGAACAAAGATCAGGGTCTTGGTCAAGGATTTTCGCCGCCGTATTTTTTGCTGTTTCTATCAGCTTTAAGTCTTTTGCTATATCTCCTGCTTTAAATTCAGGGAATCCGTGCTGTCTTGTTCCTGTAAATTCTCCTGGTCCTCTCATTTTTAAATCTTCAGAAGCTATTCTGAACCCGTCAGTTGTTTTTGTCATTATTTCAAGTCTTTGCGCAGATGTTTTTGTTTTTGAATCTGATATGAGGAAACAATACGATTTTTTCTTTCCTCTTCCGACTCTCCCTCTTAACTGATGCAAAGTTGCCAGTCCGTATCTGTCGGCATGTTGTATTATTATTATTGCGGCGTTTGGAACGTCTATCCCGACTTCTATGACTGTCGTTGATATTAAAACGTCAAAATTTTTATTTTTAAAGCGATTCATGATTTCATTTTTTTCTTTAGGTTTCATTTTTCCGTGCAGTAAAGCGACTTTATTATTTGCGAACACTGTCTGCGACAATAGTTCCGCTTCTTTAACTGCAGATTTCAGCTCAATTTTGTCAGATTCGTCAACAAGCGGATAAACGATATACACTTGTCCTCCGCAGGATATTTCTTTTATTGCATTTGCATAGGCAAGATCTTCAGATATGCAGAAAGTTTCTATAGGGGTTCTGTTAGGAGGCAGTTCATCTATTACTGTTATATCCATTTCACCGTAAACGGTCATAGCCAATCCTCTGGGTATAGGAGTTGCCGTCATCATTAATACGTCAGGCGTTATGCCTTTTGATAATGCCGCAACCTTTTGCATCACTCCGAATCTGTGCTGTTCGTCTATTATGATGAGGCTGAGGTTTTTGAATTTCACACGGTCTTCCATTATTGAATGGGTTCCTATAATGATGTCCGTTTTGCCTTCGGCTGTATTTTTAAGAATTTCTTCTTTTTGTTTTTTTGTTTTCAGAGATGAAGATGTGACCATTTCTACACTGACGTTTAAATCTTTTAGGATGTTCTTGAATGTTAAGAAATGCTGTTCGGCGAGAATTTCTGTCGGCACTATAATCGCTGTCTGGTATCCGTTTTCTATTGCCAGCAAAATTGCACTTAAAGCGACGATAGTTTTTCCTGACCCTACGTCTCCCATAAGCATTCTGTTCATTACTGTATTGCTTGTCATATCGGAGAAAATTTCATTAATTGCTTTTTTTTGAGCTTTTGTGAATTCAAAAGGCAATGTTCTTTTGAACGGCGTCAGAAGCGTTTTTTTTATTTGGTATTTTTGAAGTTTTTTAGCAGATTGATTCTTCTTCTTTGCCGATAAAAGAATTATTTGCAGCATCAAGAATTCTTGCAGAGCAAAAGACTGTCTTGCAAGTTCGGCTTCGCGTAAAGTTGCAGGAAAATGTATTCTGTAAATTGCTTCGTTTACGGACATTAACTCCGTATTGGTCTGCAGCATATCGGTATGAGATATTATATCCGGATATAATCCTGACGTTTCGCTTAATGTTTTTTTTATCAGTGAAAGCAAAACTTTTTGAGTTATTCCTGCAGTTAAATTGTATACGGGGATCAATTTATTAAAAAGTTCAGGTTTATCTGAATCTTTTTCCATTACTTCATAATCTTCGACAGACATTTGTTTTTGTCCGAATTTTATTTCGCAGTTGCCGTATAAATAAACGTGTTTCCCTAAAGAGAAAGAAGTCTTTAATCCTGCAAAAATATCAAATTTTGAATAAGGATTCACTTTTCTGAAGAATTGTGCGGATAATATTCCGGTATTATCATCTATTTCTGCGCAAAATAAAGACAGACCTCTTGCGATTCTTTTTTCATAGACGTTGATTATTTTTCCTGAAATGCAGTAATGATTTGAGAAAAGAATATCTTTTATATTTGTATTTTTAGTTCTGTCCTGATAATCTTTTGGGAAAAAAGTAAGCAAATCTTCTACTGTTTTTACATTGAGCTTTAAAAATAGCGAGGCTCTTCGCGGACCAATGCCTTTTATGTATTTAATATCAGAATATAAATTCATTTTTTTATTATACAAAATTTTAGAAAATGATTAGAATTGCATGGTTTTATTTGTATTTGTAAAAATGATATAATTTTAAAATATTAATAGGTACTGTCAAATATAAGGTTAGCATAAATCTTATAGCAGTGTTTTTTTGATATATATTTTATGACAGGAGTATCAAGATAATGACATTTGTTTCAGGGGCGTATTCAACATTACTTCAGATTTGTGCCGTATTATTCGGATTAGGACTTTTAATTTTTATACATGAATTAGGTCATTTTGTCATGGCAAAATTTTATAAAGTCAGAGTTTTGAATTTTGATTTCGGGTTTGGTAAAGAATTATTAGGCTTTACAAAAGGGGAAACAAGATATTCCGTTCGTATGTTCCCTTTTGGCGGAAGGGTTGCCATGGCAGGAGAAAATCCTGATGAATCAAGCGGACAGGAAGGCGAATATCTGTCTCTTGCATGGTATAAAAAAATCATGATAGCTTTCTTCGGTCCTTTAATGAACTATATTCTGGCAGTGTTTTTATTTGCTTTTTGTTTTTCAGTTTGGGGATTGACAACGGTTTCAAAAGAGGCATTTATAGGAGCTTTGGCTTCTGATCAGTCAGCTCAAAAAGCGGGATTGCAGGTCGGAGATAAAATTGTTTCTATAAACGGAGCAGAAATCGCAAATTGGGAAGATATAATTAACAACCTGAAAGAAAGAGCTGAAAAACAAACGGATATATCCGTATTAAGGAATGACAAAAAAATTGATTTTTCTTTTGTAGTTGATAAAAATCCCGTTACCGGTGCCGGTATGCTGGGAATACAGCCTAAAATAAATGTTGAAGAAGTTTCGTTTTTAAAATCTTTCCCTTTAGGAATACAAACATCTGTTTTTCAGTCGACTTTTACGCTCGTTTATTTGTGGGACAGAATTGTTAAATGGGAAAAACCAGAACTTGCCGGACCTATAGGCGTTATACAGGTTATGGCTAAATCTGCAAAGTCCGGAGTCGAAAGTTATATAAAATTGCTCGCGGTAATTTCTGTCGCTCTTGGTCTTTTTAATCTTCTTCCTATTCCGTTAGTTGACGGAGGTATGATAGTTCTGTTCTTTGCAGAAGGAATAATAAGAAAAAAAATTAAATTAAAAGTTATACAAATTTATAATACGGTAGGACTCTCGATAATTTTGGTTATTTTTGTTTTTGCCACTTACAGCGACTTAATAAGATTAGGAATAGGCAAATTATTTCAGTAGTATAAAAAATATTCACGGTGATATAAATGTTTAAAAGAACAGATACTAAAGTAATTAATGTCGGCGGAGTTAAAATAGGCGGTGGAAATCCTATAGCTGTTCAGTCCATGACAAATACTGATACCAGAGACTGGAAGGCTACGGTAAAGCAGATAAAAGAGCTTGAAAATGCGGGATGTGAAATAATAAGAGTTTCTATCCCTGACATGGAATCTGCAAAAAATATCAAGAATATAAAAAAAAACATATCTATCCCGTTAGTAGCAGATATTCATTTTGACCACAGACTGGCAATAGAAGCTATAAAGCAGGGTGTTGATAAGTTAAGAATAAATCCAGGCAATATAGGGTCTGAAGATAAAGTAAAGGAACTTGTAAGAGAAGCAAAAGCGGCTGGAATACCGATTAGGATAGGTGTTAATGCCGGATCTTTAAAAACAGTGCATAATTATTCCACTCCTTTGGAAAAGGCAAGAGCTTTGGTTGCAGGAGCAATGGAACATGTAAAAATTTTGGAGAAATCAAATTTTTACGATATAGCAGTCTCTTTAAAAGCTTCGGATGTCATTACAACTGTTGAAGCTCATAAACTTTTTGCAAAAAAAAGGAATTATCCTTTACATCTGGGAATAACAGAATCAGGATCGATATTCAGGGGAACGATAAAGTCATCCGTAGGTCTTGGAATTATGCTTCAAGACGGCCTCGGCGATACAATAAGAGTTTCTTTGACGGCAAATCCTGTCGAAGAGGTGAGGGTTGCATATCAGATTTTGCAGTCTTTGGATTTAAGAACTACAGGCATAGACATTGTTTCATGTCCTACATGTTCAAGATGCAAGGTTGATTTAATAAACATAGTAAACGATTTGGAAACAGGGTTATCGAAAATAAAAAAAGTATCGGGAAAAAAGAATATAAAAATTGCCGTTATGGGCTGTGTCGTAAACGGTCCGGGAGAAGCAAAGGAAGCCGATTTCGGGATAGCAGGAGGAGTCGGAGAAGGAATATTGTTTAAAAAAGGTAAAATCATAGCAAAGATACCGGCTGATAAATGGGTTGAAAAATTGATATCTTTATACAAGAAAGCTTAAGGAGTATAGGAAATGGGAGAGATTTATTTAACAAGGGAAGGCCGAAATAAACTGATAGACGAAATAGAAAGACTTCAGAAAAGAAAGCCTCAAATTCAGGATGAGATTGCGAGAGCCAGAGAACACGGCGATTTAAGAGAGAATGCCGAGTATCATGCGGCAAAAGAAACTCTTACTAATCTTATGCAGAGAATTGCTGAAATTGATTCTAAACTTTCAAGGGCAAAGATTATCGAAGAACAAAATATAGATCCTAATAAAGTTTTTATAGGAGTTATAGTCACAATAAAAGACGAAGACGGCGATGAATACGAATATGCCATTGTTGATGAAGAAGAAGCAAATCCTGCAGAAATGAAAATATCAATAGGTTCTCCTCTTGCGCAGGGCCTTTTGGAGCATAAAGTCGGTGACAAAGTGGACGTTAATTTGCCGGCAGGCATAATGAAGTTTGAAATATTAAAAATTTCGAGATAATGAAAAAAATATTTGCGTTTTTTTCTCATATTACAAACAAACAGGCTGTCATTTTAATTTTAATGATAGCCTGTTTTCATGCATTAAACACCTTTATGGTCTTAAACCATAATAGTTTTTATTCATATTTAAGCGAAGATGTTACGAGTATTATTGATATGAGCACTTCGTTTGTCCATGAATACAATATCTGCGGACAAATAGTTAACGGAGTTTCTTTTTCTGAAATAACACATACAATAATATCATACTGGAAACCCCCTGCATATTTTATTTTTTCTCTTCCGTTTTTGATTTTAATTTATAATATAAATCTGTTTATAACCGTGCTCAATTTTTTTATATCTGTCGTAACTCTTTTATCTGTTTACGGAATATGTAAAAGATTACATTCCGTCAAGTCAGGACTTTTTGCGTCTTTTTTGCTGAGTTTCTACCCTCTATTTTTCGTTATGCACAGGACTTTTTTTATTGAAACTTGTTTGATGTCTGCGGTTTCTTTGACATTGTATCTTTGTATTGCCGATAATTTTTATAAAAAATATTTTAATGTGCTTTTTGTTATTGTTCTTTTAATCGGATTTCTTACAAAAGAACAGTTTTTTATTTATGTTCCAGTCTTTTTTCTGTTCCTTTTAGGAAAAGAAAATTATAAGAATATTCAAAGAAATATTTTGATAATGAGTGATTTTGCTGCAGCGGTATTATTTTCATATGCCGTATGGTATATTTATAATGCTCCAAATATTTTCTCGCATTTATATAAATATGCTTCCGAAATAATTAATCCTGATAGCTTTTTCTATTTAAAAAGTTTATATTATTTTGATGTTACTCCTGTTATTTTTATTTTATCAGTAATTAGTCTGGCTTATTTTATTTCCATAAAAAAATATTTAAAAATAACGCTATCTTTAATATTTATCATTTTTCTGTTTTCTCTGTCAGGCAATAAAGTTTCAAGGCATATTTTTCCTGCTCTTATATTTTGTTCAATAATATCTTCTTTGTTTATATTTGAAATAAAAAATTATTATATTAAAAGAACTATAATTTTTTTAATATCGATTTTTTTGATAACTCAATTTATGTTAATAAGTTACTCAAACTGCTTGAATTTTAAATCTGGTAATTTTTACGGTTACAATTCTTTTAGGGGAATAACATACTTTGATTATAAACCAAATATGGAAACTTATAAAGCGCAGTATGAAAAATTTAATGCATTGCTTGGTGAAAATTTTGAATATAATACAGCGTTTATTCAGTTTTTTCCTTCGACAGCGTATAACTTTTTAATCTTGCAAAAAGACAGAAGAGGAATTTTGTGCAAAGTAAATGTTTATGATGAAATACAAAAAATAAAAATGGATATAAACAATTATAAAAATATAATAATCAGTTCCAGAAATCAGAATATTTTTGAATCTTTTAATAGATGGCTTTTTAAAAATACAGAATTTAAACAAATAACAATACTGAATATACATAATCATGACAATGCAAAAGTTTATTTGTACCAAAGGTAAAAATGGGTAAACAAATAATAAGTGCATTTTTTATTATTTTCTGTTTGTTATATATATAATTCAGCCATATCCAATTAGTATTCTCTTGGTTAGTTTAATTTTTTTAATAAAAGATTTGATTAGATAAAACTATTAATTGATAAAAATTTATGTTTAAAACAGATAAATTAACTAAAAATATTGATAATCATATAAAAAATTTTAATAATATCATAGAAAATTTTGCTTATAAGTATATATTGATATTGTGCATATTAGTTTCATGCTTTATTAGCATATATTACTCAGGAATATCATTATGGGCAGACGAGCTCTTTTCTGTTGCAAAAACATCTTCTTCAATGTCACTAGTATCTGTCATAAAAGAAGCATCTTTATCAGATTCATGGCCTCCATTATATTATATTTTACTTCATTACAATCAGGCGTTATTCGGCAGTTCGGAATTTGCTCTAAGATTAATATCGATAATATCAAATATATTATGCATTCCTGTTTTATATTTATTTGTTAAAGAATTATATTCCAAAAAAGAAGCATTACTGGCTTGCATATTGCTTTCCTTTTCGCCATTTGCGTTATCTTACAGCGTTGAAGCAAGGGGTTATTCTTTATTTTTATTATTGACTGTTTTGTCATTCTATCTGTTGATTAATTTTTGTAAGAATAAAAACAATAACTTTATCTTATATAGTTATTTAACAATTGCTTTATTATGTACGTTAACACATTATTTTGGATTAATGATAATATTTTTCCAATTATTGTTTCTGTTTGTTAATAATAAAAATATATTAAAACAAAATTATATTACCTTCATAATTTTTATATGCGTTATATTGACGTATCCATTAATTCATTTTGACAAATTGTACTTTAAATCGAAAATTTTTGAACATAACGCTATTTTTTCGTCAGACATATTAAATAGAGATTTTTTTATATTGAAAGAATTAATACCTAATTTTATTTTAAATTTATATCCTGCCGCGGAAAAAATTATATTGTTTAGTTGCTTTTTCTATTTTATTTACAGATTTAAAGAAAAAGAAAACCAAATCGTTTTATTATTCCTTCTGCTGCCTATATGTTTTATAAATTTATTTGCATATGAATTTATGTCTTTCTTGCAAGTCAGATACTTTATTTTCATATTGCCGTTAATATATATAATGATTGCCCGCACTGCGAATAAAATATTACGGAAATATTATTATATCGCGGTATTGTTTATATTAATTTTTTTGTCATTTAATATTGATAAAATAAAAATTTTAAAAACTTCCGTGCATGACAGAGATAATGTGATCTTTTTAAAAGAGAATTTGCTTAAAGACGGCGTTTGTATATTTCATTCAAAATTATATTATATCGATTATTATTTGAAAAAATATAATATAAATAATAATATTGTGACATTTTTTAATCTATCCGAGAAAGAAAAGGAAATAGATAACTTGCTCGACAAAAATAAAATAATTTATATTCTTTATCCTTTCGGCTTAGATAAAAACGACGCAGACGCCCTTTTTCATAAATTTAAAATAATAAGTGTTAATAATGAAATTTATAAGGTTGAGAAACAGACATAATTATCTAGCTTCTAATCATTTCCTGAGCATGTTTTATAGCATATTCTGTAATCTTTTCACCGGATATTATGTTTGCTATTTCTTCTATATGTTCATCTTGATTTAATATTTTTGCTTTTGTGACATTTCTGCCGTTTTTTGTTTCTTTATATATCTTTAAATGAGTGTCAGCATTTGAAGCTATCTGTGCTAAATGCGATATTGAGATTATCTGCTTGTTTTTGGATAATTTTTTAAGTTTTTTACCTATTTTATCTCCGGTTTTTCCGCTGGTGCCGGTATCTATCTCATCAAAAATAATTGTCTGTATATTGTAATGATTTGACATAGTTGTTGCCAAGGCAAGCATTACCCTTGAAATCTCTCCTCCTGAGGCTGCGAGCGACAGCGGATATAATTTTTCGCCTTTATTGGCGCTGAACATAAATTCTATATTGTCATAGCCGCAGTGGGTAATTTCTTGTTGGCGGATATCTATTTTAAATTGTACATTTTTCATATTTAAGTCTTCTAATTCCGCCGTTATATTTTCAGACAGCATTTGCGCGGCTTTTTTTCTTGAAGATGAGAGTTCTTTACATATTGCCATAACTTCATTTTCGGCATTTTTAATTTCTTTATCAAGCTTTTCTATATTAAATTCATAATCTGTCAGTTCGCTGATTTTTATTTTAAGGCTGTCTTTAAAAGTCAAAATTTCATCTATCGAATTACCGTATTTTGACTTCAAATTTTTTATAAGCTGCTGTTTTTCCATCATGTTATTCAAAGTTTCAGGATTTGAATCTATATTTTTTGAAATCTTTTCAATTTCCCTGTAAACATCGTCTATTTGAACAAAAGCATCATTTATAGTTTTTTCGATCACGGCAGTATTAATGCCGAGTTCGGAGAGAATATTTATTTGCTTTATTGTTTTTGAAAGATTGTCTAAAACAGATTTGTCGTCTTTATACAGAGCGGAGCAGATTTCTGATGTCAGATTTTGAATTTTTTCCGCATTTTTTAATTTAGGCAGTTCTGTATCTATTGTTTGTTCGTCATCTGCTCGCAAAGAAGCTTTTTCTATTTCGCTTATCTGATAATTATACAAATCAAGAAGCTTTTCTCTCTCGGAACGGGATGTTTCAACTGATTCTTTTTTGCTTTTTAATTGTTCAAAGAGATGATATTTATCCGAAAGATTTTTAAGAAGTTCTTTGTTTCCGGCGATATTATCTAAAATTTGTCTTTGATATTGCAAATCAAACAGCATATTGCTTTTATGCTGCGCATAAAAATCTATTAAGTATTTGCCGATGTTGGATAACGTATTGATGCTGACGGGAGTATCGTTTATAAAAGCTTTTCCTTTTCCCGATAATTCAATTTGTCTTCGTATTATTATGTCGGCTTCATATTCAATACCGAGATTTGACAGTATTTCTTTTACTCTGATATTGTCAGAAATATCAAAATTCGCAATTATTGTACAAGCTGTTGTTCCTGTTCTTATAACCGAAGTAGCGGCTCTTGAGCCCAAAATCAAATCAATAGAATCTATGATTATAGATTTCCCTGCTCCGGTTTCACCCGTAATAACAGTCAGACCTTTGTTAAAATCAATAGAAATATCTTCTATAAGAGCGTAATTTTTAACAGATATTCCGTTAAGCAATCAGACACCCCATTTTAATTTTGTTTTTAGCGTATCAAAATAAGAATATTTATCGTCTCTGATGAATTTTGCTGTTTTTTCATATAATTTTATTTTGACTTTTTTGTTTTTGCCTAATATGTAACTTTCCTGCCCGTCAATTGAAACAATAAGATCTGTCAGTTTTGTATTTTGTGTAGGTGAAAATTCAAGTATATTTTTTGAATCAATTATCATAGGTCTGTGCGTAAGAGCATGAGGGGATATAGGGTTTATTATAAACAAAGACATCGTTGGATAAACTATTGGTCCGGAAAGAGCAAGTGAATAAGCCGTTGATCCCGTAGGCGTTGCCACAAGCACTCCGTCGCCTTTATAAGTAGAAAGGAAACGTCTGTTTACAAAAGCGTCAATGGATGTAAGTCTGCCGTCATATATTGACCTTACGGCACAATCGTTTAAAGCAGTTGTTTTTATAATTTTCTTTTCAGTAGGTATTTCAATATCAAGCATCATTCTTTCTTCGAAGACGAAGCCGTTTTTGAAAATATTTTCTAAGGATGAATACAATGTATTCAAGTCTGTATCTGTCAAAAAGCCCAAAGTTCCTAAATTTATACCCATAATAGGAATTGAATATTTTGAAACAAGCCTTGCCGTTCTAAGCATTGTACCGTCGCCGCCGAGGCAGATAATAAAGTCAATTTCCGGATTTTTATTTAGTTTTTCCGGTATTTTTTTAATTTTAATATTTTTTTTCTTCAGCCAGTTTGAAATCTGCAAAGAATATTCTTCAGCATTTTCTTTTGAATGGTTAAACGTTATTCCTACGGTATAATTCATATATAACCTTTTATAAATTTGCTATAATTAAACATTATATATAAAAAATAGCTTTAATGCACAATCAAATACAATAAAAAAGCCTTTTGCTTTTTGCAAATGTGTGCATGTATGTTTGAAAATTTTGATAAAAGGAGTAATGATGTTTTGGCAAAAAGATATCGAGTTAATGGATAAAGAGCAGTTGAGAAATACGCAGCTTGATTGTATTAATAAAGAAATTAAAATTGCAAAAAGATCAGAATTCTACAAAAAAAAATTATCAAATATTGACAAAATATCATCACTGGACGATGTAAAAAACTTACCTTTCACGACAAAAGAAGATTTGAGAAATTCTTTCCCTTACGGTTTTTTGGCTACAGATTTACAAAATGTAATCAGACTTCATTCTTCTTCCGGAACCACAGGCAATCCGACGGTCGTTTTTCACACCGCATTTGATATATCAAACTGGGCGAATTTGTCTGCAAGATGTATGTATACTGCCGGAGCCAGAAACAACGATATATTCCAAAATACTATGGGGTACGGACTTTTTACGGGAGGAATAGGCTTCCATTACGGAGCAGAACGTCTAGGGATGTTAACTATTCCTGTAGGTCCTGGTAACAGTAAAAGACAGATTTGGTTTATGCAGAATTTTAAAACGTCGGTAATACATATTTTGCCGAGTTATGCATTAAGACTTTTTCAAACTGTTGAAGAAATGCACGTTGATGTAAAAAGAGATTTAAATCTGAGAATTGCTTTTATAGGCGCAGAACCGCACAGCGAAGAAATGAGAAAAAAAATAGAAGAACTTTATAATATAAAAGCTTTTAACTCTTACGGACTTTCAGAAATATCAGGTCCCGGCGTTGCTTTTGAGTGCGAATGTCAAAGCGGCCTGCATATATGGGAAGATTATGTTTATCCTGAAATAATTGATAAAGACACTTTGGAAGTTTTGCCTGACGGTTGTGAAGGCGAGCTTGTTCTTACTACTTTGCAGAGAGAAGCGATGCCTCTTATAAGGTACAGAACGAGAGATTTGACTAAAATTATATCCGAGCCTTGTGCATGCGGAAGAACTCACAGAAGAATTGCAAGAATTACGGCAAGAACTGATGATATGATGATTATTAACGGCGTAAATATTTTCCCGATACAGATAGAAAAAACAATAATGTCTATACCTGAAGCAGGAAGAAATTATATAATCGAAATTTTTGAGAATAATTTTATGGATAAGCTTTGCATTAAACTTGAAATAGACAATGAAAATTTCGGAGGAACGTTGAGAGATTTGGAAAAACTGCAAAACAGGCTTGAATGTGAGCTGAAGCAGGAGATAGGTGTAACGCCTGTCATAAAATTTGTAGATGCCGGCAGCTTGCCTGTAAGCGACGGAAAAGCAAAAAGGGTTTTTGATTTAAGAAATAAAAATAAATAAAAGCAGGAGTGTTTTTATGGCATATCATTTATCGGTTTTTTTGGAAAACAATCCGGGGAAACTTGAGAGAATTACTAAAATTCTTTCGGATAACAGTATTAATTTAAGGGCTATGTCTCTTGCAAGTTCAGGTGAGTTTGGCGTTATGAAGCTGTTGGTTGATAATCCTGAAAAAGCTTTTGAAGTTTTAAAACAGAATAAATTGACTGTGATAAAAAGACAAATTACAGCCGTTGTCGTTGATAATGTCCCTGGAAGTTTCAATAGATTGTTAAATAAGTTATCTCAGAACAATATTAATATAGAAGACTGCTACGGATTCCTTTTAAGCGACGGAAAAACTGCTGCCATAATTATGGAAATTGATAATACTCCCAATGCGTCGCAGCTGTTATCGGATATCGGATTTGACGTGTTGACTGCTGAAAAAATATACAAATATTAATTAAAGGAATTTTTAAATGATTGCAATTATTTTAATAAGTATTTTTATGGCTCTGATGATAGGTGTGGGAATATGGGGTATGAAGAAAACAACCACTCTGAATGATTTTTTCCTCGGCGGGAGGAATATCGGACCTTTAGTATCGGCTTTTGCTTACGGAACAACATATTTTTCAGCGGTAGTATTTATCGGCTTTGCAGGACAATTCGGATGGATATTCGGCTTGAATTCTCTTTGGATTGCAGTAGGAAATGCTTTTTTCGGAGCTTTTCTTGCATGGATAGTTCTCGGAAGAAGAACCAGAATAATGACTCAGAATCTTGATGTTATGACGATGCCTGAATTTTTGCAGTCAAGATACGGGGGAAAATATATTAAAATAATAGCGGCAATAGTTATTTTTATGTTTTTGCTGCCGTATTCCGCTTCGGTTTTTAAGGGGTTAGGCTATTTGTTTGAAGTTAATTTTAGTATTTCTTTTGACTTTGCTCTTTTGATAATAATGGTGATAACCGCAGTATATTTGATTTTAGGCGGTTATTTTGCGGTAACGGTAACAGATTTTATACAGGGTTTTATAATGTTAGCCGGAGCTGTTTTAATGGCAATTATCATATCAGGAAAGGCTGGAGGTATAACAAATTCAATACAAACAGTTTCTTTGAATTATTATAAACATGTTTACGCTGTAGCAAAGCCTGACTATTTAATGCTTTTTGCGATAGTTTTTATGACATCTTTCGGAGCTTGGGGCATGCCGCAGATGATACAAAAATTTTATTCCGTAAAAAATGAAAAAGTAATAAAACTGGCGGCTTTTACAACTTTATTTTTTGCATTAGTAATAACTACGTGTGCTTATTACACGGGAGCGTTAACTCATGTTTTTTTTGACTCTCCGATTACTGTGAACGGAGTTGCTCAATATGACAGGATGGTACCTGAACTTCTTATAAGATATATTCCGGAATTTGTCGTAGCTTTGATTTTGTTGCTGGTTCTTTCGGCCTCAATGTCAACTTTGGCGTCATTAATACTTGTTTCGGCTTCAAGCATATCAATTGATCTGTATAAGGGGAATATAAATAAAAATATTTCGAGTAAAAATTCAGTTGTTATGATGAGATTTTTAAGCGGTATATTCATCGTTATTTCATACTTTATAGCCAGATATGAGTTTGCTTTTATAGTTATGTTGATGTCTTTGTCATGGGGAGTTATTGCCGGCGGATTTCTTGCTCCTTATATATACGGTTTATATTGGAAAAGAACGACTCTTTTGGGCGCTAAAATAGGAATGATATCAGGGATGCTTACCGCGGTAGTATTATTTTTTGCTCTGGGACCTCAAAAGTCGCCTGTTTCTGCAAGCATTGCCATGATCGTGCCATTTTTTGTAGTTCCGGCGGTCAGTTTGTTTACGAAAAAAGTCAATAAAAGAATTTTAGTGAAAGCATTTAAAAATATTTAAGCAAATTAAATATGAAATTTATTATGTTCAAACAATTATTGAAAACAAAAATATTTTTTTTTATATTATTGGTGTCGGCAGTATTTCTTATTTATGCAAAGACTATATCCTTTGGCTTTACGGAATTAGACGATGATACTTTAGTTTCAAGTAATATTCATTATATATCAAACATAGCAAATATACCTAAGCATTTTACTACAGACTGTTATTACATACATGATTTTCAATATTACAGACCTGTTTTATCTCTTTCTTTTTCAATAGAAGCAATATTATTCGGGAACAATACAAAAATATATCACATAAGCAATATAATATTGTTTATATCGGCAATTTTTTTAATGTATTGCTTATTAGAAAAGCTTCGTTTTAACCGCAGTATAGTTAAGACTATATGTATTTTGATGGCTGTTCACCCTATTTTTACTTCTTGTGCCGTATGGATTCCAGCAAGAAACGATACTCTTCTGCTTATTTTTTTAATGCTCTCCTTAATAAATTTTACTGATTATTTGGTTAAGAATAATACAAAAGATTTAGTCTTATATGTTTTGTTTTTTACTGCTGCCTTATTTACAAAAGAAACGACGATAATCTTAATTCCTTTATATATAATGTTTGTTTTTTGTTTTAATTTAAAGATATCAAAAGAAAAAACATTAAAAATTTTATCAATCTTAATTCCTGTTTTGTCCGGTTATTTTATTTTAAGAAGCATTGCTGTTTTACCGGTAGATATCAGAGAATATTTTGTAAACGGGCATATATACGGAGCCAATATAATAAAAGGGATGATGGTTTATATAGACAAATTTTTTGAACCCGGATACATTCCTGTAATGTTATACGAAATAGTATTGGATTTTAAAATTATGGCAGTAAACATATTTGTCTGCGGTTTGTTGTTTTTTTTGTATTGGAAAAATATTATAAATAGAAAAATTATATTATTTGGTATTGCGTGGTTTGTCGTTTGTTTATTTCCTACGTTTCTTACTCAGGATTATTTGTTTTTAACACACAGAGTCATAATTTCTTCATTTGGAATAATTATGATTTTATCTTTAATGACAGAAAAACTTTTGTTAAAGTATCCTCATATAAAAAAATATCTTACAGTGTTTTGCATTATCGCTGCTTTAATATTCTCTTGTTTTTCATATACAGAATCTGATAAATATAAAAATGCTGATGTTTTTTGGACAAATGCATATGTAGATGCAAAGCAATACCACGTCGTTTATTTTACTCTTGCTAAAAGATATTTATTATATAAAGACTATAAAGCGGCAAAACAGATGATAGAAAAAGCAATGGCTTTGCGCGTGAATGTTACTTATCTTATTGAGTTTGTAAGAATTTCTTTTTTAATTAATCAAAATCTTGAAGAAGCCGAAAACAATTATTTAAAAATATCTGAAAAAGCGGAAGGAAAAAGCTTTTCGTGTTTTTTTGAGTTGTCAAAAATTTATTATTTTAAAAAGGATATTAAAAAAGCGGTTGAATACGCTCAAAAAGCTGTATCCCTGCGAGAAAATGATATTTTATGCCTTGAAAATCTTGCCAAATTATATGCAATAAACGGAGAATATCAGAAAGCTGTCGATACTTCATTGAAACTGGCTGACATTAATAAAGATAACAGAGAATATTATTATTATAATATAAGTTTGTTGTATAAAGATTTAAATAATATCCGACAGTCATTGAATTATATAAGAAAAGCTGTAAAAATATCACCTTATAATCTGGAATATGCAAAGGTATTGAATTCATTAATACAGCAGCAGAAATGATACGATATCTTCGTCATAAATCTCTTCAATAGAAGCGTTTTGATCATAATTTAAGTAATATTCCGCCAAAGCTCCCGTGTCCTGTGTTTTTGAAGGCAGGAAAATTACTGAAGCGGCGACTATAAAAATAAAACTTGCAGCCATTACAAAGTGTTTTTTTAAAGAGTTTGCAAAAACAATGCCGCTGCTTTTCTTTGAATCTGTGATTCTTTTCATCAAAGAGTCTGTAAATGCACTTGATGTTTCAGGTATTTTTAAATCCGAAAGAACTATTTTTATATCTTTAAAATCTTTATAGTTTTCTCTGCATTTCTTACATGAATTTAAGTGCTCCATAAGAGACGTAACTTCTTCAAGAGATAACTTGTTGTCTACATGCAATGAAATCATCACTTCTGCATTTTCACATTTCATACAAGCTTTCCTCCTTTAGCAGTTCTCTCATCTTTTTTCTTGCTCTGAACAAACGTATTTTAACTGTGTCGACATGAATATTTAACATCTGTGCTATTTCTTCATAAGAAAAATTTTCAATATCTCGTAAAGTCAATATAATTTTATAATTATCTTTTAATTTCACAAGAGTATTTTGTACTAATTGCTGCATTTCCCGTTCAATTGCTTTTTGTTCGGTATTATCATCAGATTTTATAAAATCAATTACTTGTTGTTCATCATTATCGTCTGAAAAATTTTCATGCAGAGAAACAATTTTAGTTTTTCTTTTTTTTGCAAAATTTATGGATTCATTAATAACTATTCTGTACATCCAAGTTGAAAAAGAAGATTCAAATTTAAATTTATTCAGAGAGTAAAAAATTTTTATAAAAACAGTTTGCGCAATGTCTTCACAATCGCTTGTGTATCCGCAGAAAGAATATATAATACTGAAAACTTTATCTTTATATCTGTCTACTATATGTCTGAACAAATCTTCTTGCCCTGCAAGGACTTTTTCGATAATATCTTTGTCGTTCATATATATACCGTTTAGACAATATAATATTTAAAAAAGTTACAAAATCTATTCTGCTTTTTTTGTAGTAGTTGAGATATTGGTTTTATCTTCTGTTTTTTTGCCTGCTTTGTTGGCTGTTGTTCTTTTCTGCATTGCAGAATTAACATTGTCATATTTCAAAAGTTCTCTTATTTTTTCAGGAGATGTTTTTTTATAAGAGTTTTCATCTTCTTTTCTTTTTACGCCATCTTTCGTGTATTTACAAGCGGCATTCCACAGCATCCATGTTTTTACATCACAATCATAACATGCTTGTATTTGAGCCTGAATTTCTTTAGGACCGTATTTTACTCCTTTCATTGAGAAATCCTGAAGCCAAGGTCTTATTTTTTCTACAGGTAATCTTTTCTTTGCGCCCTGCAATGCGATATATACGGTTCTGTACGGTTCTTTGTTCGGGTTAGGAATGCCGTATTCTCCGTTTGCGTAATGTGAAGGATAGACCATAGGGCTTATATAATCTACATATTCTGACATTTCGACTATCTTCTGTCCTATTCCCATATCTGTTTTTTCAGTTGTTGTTAATCCGAATACATCAATGGATATTTTTACTCCTTTAGGAGCCAATCTTTGTTTCGCCTGTCTTAGAAAGTCAACAATGGCGGCGGGTGCAGTTGTTGACGAGTGGGTTACTCCGTATCTGCAAAGGCTTGTTTTCCCGTCAGAAGGGAAACGAATATAATCAAATTGAATTTCGTCAAATCCCATATCGGCAGTTTTTTCTGCAAGATCGAGTATATAGTTTACGGCTTCTTTATTATAAGGGTTAAGCCATGTAATGTTTTTACGGTCCTGCCATAAAGTTCCTTCAGGGGTTTTTACGGCCAAATCCGGTCTCTTTCTCGGCATAACATTATCTCTGAAAACAACTACTCTTGCAATTGCATACAGTCCTTTTGCTTTTATCTGAGATAAATATGAAGAAATATCTGGAACTGCTTTTGAATATGCAAGATCTTTTGAAACATTTTTAACTGAAATATGCCCGTCTATTTCTTTAATATCGATTACAACAGTGTTAAGTTCCGTTGTATCAAGCAAATCGTTAAAACGTTCTTTATGTTTAGGCGAAGCAGCCGCATAAATCGACAAATGCATTCCTTTAACATTTCCCGAACGTGAAATTGAATCAGGTGTCTGTTTTACAAGTATTTCAGTCTGTTCTGTCTCCTGTGAAAAAATGTTAACTGATAAAGACAGCAAACAGATAAAAGATAGTACAAAAATGTTTTTTTTCATAAAGCCTCATAATTTATATTTTATTTAAAGAATTTATAACTTTTTCAGCTTCCAGTCTTGCCCAGTTATCGGATTCTATATATTTTGAAATATTATTTGTCTTTAATATTTTATGTTTCTTAATTACTTTTGTAATGATGTCAGGTATTGTGTCAAAAGTTATTTTTTTATCCAAAAAAGCTTTTACTGCTATTTCGTTTGCTCCGTTCATTACTGCGGGCATTGTCCATCCTTTTTTTGCGCAATTATAAGCAATTTCAAGACATTTGAATTTTTTAAAATTCGGTTTATAAAATTCTAATTTTGAAATTTCTGTTAAATCTAAATGCTTAATATAACAATGCTGCCTTTTAGGATATGATAAAGCATATTGAATAGGAAGCGTCATATCGGGATTTGAAAGCTGCGCCATAACACATCCGTCATTAAATTCAACCATGGAATGAATTATTGACTGGGGGTGAATTACGATATCTATTTTTTCTATAGGTATTCCAAAAAGAACAGAGGCTTCAATAGCTTCGAGTCCTTTATTCATCAATGATGCAGAATCTATTGTTATTTTTTTACCCATTTTCCATGTAGGGTGTTCAAGCGCATTTTCTACTGTTATTTTTGAAAATTTTTTGTTTGACTTATAAAAAGGTCCTCCTGAGGCAGTCAAAATAATTCTCTTAACGGATTCTTTTTTTTCTTTTCCTATACATTGGAAAATTGCAGAATGTTCGCTGTCGACAGGAAGGATTTGGACATTTTTTTCTTTTGCTTTTTTCATTAATATATGTCCTGCGGTTACTAAAGCTTCTTTATTTGCAATTGCTATATTTTTTCCGTCGTCTATTGCGCTGATTAAAGGACGTATTCCTATTGAACCTACGACTGCAAAAAGCACAGTGTCAACTTTCGGAATCGTTGCGATTTTTATAAGTCCGTCCGTACCGTAAAAAACATTTACTTTGAAATTTTTATTCTTACACCACGTTCTTAATTTTTCTGAATCTTCTTTGTTTCCTACTGACACAGAATCAGGTTTGAAGCGGATTATTTGTTCTTTTAACAATTCAATGTTGGAATTAACTGAAAGCCCGCATACGTTAAATGATTTTTTTGTTTTTGAAATAAAATCCAATGCCTGTATGCCTATTGAGCCTGATGAACCGAGAATTGAAATATTTTTCATTTTTTTGACCTTTTAACACGTCACATTAATTCATCATTATATCATTTTATGTTAATAAAGAAAATATGTTATCGTCATATATCATTATATTCAGTCTGATATCAGACTGGCAAAAAACATTCTAAATGTTCAGGATTATTAAAAAACAGAGTGTTTACTAAGAACGGAAGAGTATATTTCAAAATCTTTTTGGCAGAAGCATACAAAATATACTTTTGTGATTTTATCAATATTTTGTTTGAGAAAACCGCAAACTGTTTTAACGGCAATATCGCTTGCTTTTTCAACAGGGAATTTATATGCGCCTGTCGAAATAGACGGGAAAGCAATTGTTTTAAGATTATATTTTAACAGCAGTTTTAACGAATTCAAGTAACAATCTTCTAAAATTTTTGATTCATTGCAACTGCCGCCTCTCCATACAGGTCCGACTGTATGGATTATGTGTTTCGCAAACAAATTATATCCGGCGGTTATTTTTGCCTGGCCGCTTTTACAGCCGTTTAAAGATTTACATTCTTCAAGAAGTTTTTTGCCTGCAGCTCTATGAACAGCTCCGTCAACTCCGCCGCCGCCGAGTAAAGAAGTATTTGCGGCATTTACTACGGCATCAACATGAAGTTTAGTAATGTCTTCTAATATTAATTCGATAATATCCGGCATATCAATTAATTTTTTGCTTTATCTTTTTATAAAAATAATAAGATAATAAAATATTGGGGCACAAAAAATATAAGAATCAAATCTATCTAACATTCCGCCGTGCCCGGGGAGAATATTGCCTGAATCTTTTATATCACAATCTCTTTTAAACAGTGATTCGGCTAAATCAGAGAATTGTCCTACAACGGATATTACTAATCCGAATATAACAGCTTCTTGAACAGAGATTATATTTTGCATAAATATCTGTCTGCAAAGTATCGCGGTAATTATGCTTGTGACAACTCCTGCAATTGCGCCTTCTATTGTTTTTTTGGGACTGATGAACTGAGCAAGTTTATGTTTTCCGAATTTTTTACCTATTACGTAGGCACCTGTATCTAAAACCCATACCGTTATAAAAAGAAATATTATATATTTCATACCAAAGTTTGGAATATCCCTTATAAGAACCATATGATAGAGAGACCATGTAAGAAAAAATGCTCCGAAACACGTAACGGCTATCTCGCATGAGACATTTTTTATTCTGTTTTTTAGCATTGCAATCAAAAAAATAAAGAACACAGACAGTATCATAACTTCTTGAACATATAAGTTCAGATATAATGAAATATAAAATACCGCTGCAGCCAATGTTCCTAAAATATTCATCGGATTATATTTTTTGCAGATTGAATAATATTCCATAACTGAAAAAATTATTACTGCAAAAAACATGAAGAAAAAAGGCAGTCCTCCCGCATATATGCACAACATTACGACAGGAATTCCTACTAAAGCGGTCAATATTCTCGGTAAAAGCATACTGTTCTCCAAAAAATTAAGTTTAAACATTTCCAAAACGTCTGTTTCTTTTTTGATACTCTAAAATTGCTTTATAAAATTCTTCTTCTGAAAAATCAGGCCAAAAAACATCAGTAATATATATCTCTGAATAAGAAATTTGCCATAAGAGAAAATTCGATATTCTCATTTCTCCTGATGTTCTTATAAGAAGATCAGGATCAGGCAAACCCTTTGTATAAAGTCTGTTTGAAATATCTTCTTCTGTAGGATGAACAATTTTATCAGCGCAAAGAGATTCGAAAGCATGTATTATTTCTTGTCTTGCCCCGTAATTAAGAGCAATATTTAATATTAAACTTTTATTATCTTTTGTTTTATTGCATACATTTGTGATTTCGCTTTGAACTTCTGCAGGAAATTTCGAAATATCTCCAAGCACCCTAAAAGATATTTGATTTTTCATCATAAGTTCTATTTCACTTTTTAAATAAGAGGTTAATAGCGAACAAAGGAAAGATATTTCTTCATGCGGTCTTTGCCAGTTTTCAGTGGAAAAAGCATATAGGGTCAAAACTTTTATGTTAAGCTTTCTTGCAAGCTCAACAATATTTTTTACAGTTTTGACCCCATTAGCATGACCGATAAATCTTGGTAAGAATTTGCTTTTAGCCCATCTGCCGTTACCGTCCATAATAATGGCTATATGTTTCGGCAATTTTGCTAAATCTATTTTTTCTTTTAAAGACACTTTATTACTTTTGAGCTATTGCTGAAACAGGACATGCAGCTGCACATGCTCCGCAGTCAACACAAGCATCACCTATGGTGTATTTGTTGTCATCTGTTGCAGATATTGCACTTGCCGGACATGTAGATTCACATGCTCCGCAACCTACACAAACTTCTTTATCTATTGCGTATGCCATTTTACTACCTCCGTTTTATTGTTATATTTTCATCAAATCTTCTTCTTTTAATACAACAAGTTCTTCAATTTTTTTTATGTATAAATCTGTAAGCTTTTGAGAATCTACTTCATATTTTTTTCTGTCATCTTCTGTTATAAGTTTATCTTTTTCGGCTTTTTTTATGCCGTCTACAATATGTCTTCTTTCATTTCTTACGGCAACTTTATAATCTTCAGACATTTTGTTTATTACTTTTATTATTTCTTTTCTTCTTTCTTCCGTAAGAGAAGGAATAGATATTCTGATAATTTTTCCGTCATTTACAGGAGTAAGCCCTAAATCGGATTTTAAAATAGCTTTTTCTATTGCCGCAAGCTGGGAAATATCCCAAGGTCTTATTTCTAAAGTTCTGCCGTCAGGAACATTTATGCCGGCTAACTGGTTTAAAGCCATCATAGAACCATAGCTTTCAATTTTTAAATTATCTAAAACGGCAGGATTTGCTCTGCCTGTTCTGACTGTCGAAAAATCGTGCTTCATCTTTTCAATTGTTTTTTTCATTGATTCTTCGCCGGATATTAAAAGCTCTTTCGGTAACATTTTTCCTCCAAATATTAAGAAACTATAGTGCCGATATTTTGATTTTTTAGTATTTTTGCCAAATTACCTTTTTTATGAAAATCAAAAACATAGATAGCAATATTGTTTTCCATGCATAAAAGAAAAGCGCTTGTATCCATTATTTTTAATTTTTTATCTATAGCTTCCTGATATGTTATTTTATCATATTTAACGGCTGAAGGATTTTTTTTAGGATCAGCCGTATAAATTCCGTCAACTTGAGTAGCTTTAAGCAAAACATCCGCTTTAATTTCAGAAGCTCTTAAGGCGGCAGTTGTATCTGTTGTAAAAAAAGGATTTCCGGTTCCTCCGGCAAAAACGACTACATATCCTTTTTCAAGATATTCATCAGCTTTTTGCTGTGAAAAAGTATTGCAGAATCCTGTTACTCCGCATGCAGACAAAACAACAGATTTTATGCCGTTTGCCTTTAATATGTCGGATATTGCTATCGCATTAATTGCCGTTGCAAGCATTCCCATTTTATCTGCCGATACTCTTTCTATTTCTTTTCCGGCTCCTCGCCAGATATTACCTGCTCCTACAACTATAGAAAGCTCAATGCCAAAAGACAAAACAGCTTTTATTTCTTCTGCTATAGTCTGTAGACTTTCAGAGCATACAGATTTATCACAGCTCGATAAAGCTTCTCCTGAAAGTTTAAGCAAAACTCTTTTGATTTTCATTTATTCACCAATTTTAAATCTGGCAAATTGTTTTACAATTATGCCTTTACCCGCTTTGTTGATGACGTCTTTTACTTTTTCTTTGCCTGTAGTATCTCTCATATAAGGCTGTTCTATAAGACAAATTTGCGAATAAAATTTGTCAAGCTTTCCGACAACTATTTTTTCAATTATATTTGCAGGTTTGCCTTCTTCTTCAAGCTGTTTTACATAAATTTCTTTCTCTTTTGCAATTTCTTCCTGAGAAACCTGGTCTCTTGTTATATAAAGAGGCGATACTGCAGCTATTTGCATTGTAATTTCTTTTGTAAGAGTCTGGAAACTTTCTGTTTTTGCAACTTCTTCAGGACATTCAAAATCAGCCAATACGCCTAATGAATTATTCATATGAATATAAGAAGAAATTACGCCTTTTGATGTAAATTTAACGGCTCTTTTCAAAACAATATTTTCTCCGATAGTCGCAATCGCATTGGTAATTAAATCTTTTACTGTTTGCTTATCATCAAATTTTTGCTCTAAAATATTGTCTTGTGATTGTGATTTTATAACATGTTCTGCTATTGAAATCACAAGGCTTTTGAATTGTTCGGTTCTTGCTACGAAATCGGTTTCACAGTTTACTTCTACCATTGCGCCTGTTTTTTTATCATCGCTTATAACAGTATAAACTATACCCTGCTTTGCCGATCTGTCAGCTCTTTTTACTGCAGAAGCAATACCTTTCTCTCTTAAAATTTTGATAGCTGTTTCGATATCATTATTCGCTTCTTTGAGAGCGTTATTGCAGTCTTTTATTCCTGCGCCTGTCATTTCTCTAAGTTTTGATATAAGTTCAATAGACATAGTTATTATTCTCCTTCTTTGACGTCTTCTTTAATGTTTTCAGAAATTTCTTCAGTTGTTTTTGACTGCTCTTCTTCAGTCCCTGCCGCTTCCTGTTTATTTTCAATGCCTTTTCCTTCCAAAACAGCATCTGCTATGACTGAACAGAATAGTTTTACTGCTCTGATAGCGTCATCATTTCCAGGAATCGGATGATCTATTAAATCAGGATCACAGTTTGTATCGCAGACTGCAACAACAGGAATTCCCAATTTTCTTGCTTCTGCCAATGCCGTTGCCTCTTCTTGAGGATCTATGATAAACATCACTTCAGGAAGTTTTTGCATTTGCTTCAATCCTTCGAGTGATTTTTCTAATTTTACTCTTTCTTTTTCTTTCTGTGATTGTTCTTTTTTTGAGAGAACTTGGAAAATGCCGTTTTCTTTCATTGCTTCAAGTTCTTTTAGTCTGGATATAGATTTTTTCAACGTATCATAATTGGTGAGAGTTCCGCCTAACCATCTCTGTGCTACAAAATATGCTCCGCATCTCAAAGCTTCTTCTTTAATAGGTCCCTGGGCTTGCTTTTTTGTGCCTACGAACAAAATTTCTTTACCTTGTGCCGAATAATCTCTTACCACATTATAAACTTTCTTAAGTTCCTTTAAGGTTTTTTGAAGGTCAATAATGTGTATTTTGTTTCTGCTTCCGAAAATATACTTTCCCATTTTCGGATTCCATCTTCTGGTCTGATGTCCGAAATGCACGCCTGATTCCAGCAATGACTTCATTGTTACATTTGCCATAAACTTCTCCTTTAGTTTTTTTCACTTTATAAAAAGTGACCTCCACAAACTTCAAAATTCAAACCCTTAAGAAGGGACTTTTGAATAATTCATTTGTGTGTGAATTTAAGTCCTTAAAAGACTAAACCTGACTGATTATACTAAAAAGATTATGATTTTTCAATATTGTTGAGTACCCGGTATTCTGCGAAAAAGAAAAGTTCTTTTGCAGTATATTGATAAAAATAGTAAAATATATTGTTAATATGTATATTTTAAACAGATAGAGTCTTTATGGCAAAGAAATATCAAATATTTTTATTGATACTGCTTTCTTATTTAACTATTTTCGCCTTTTATCCGGCTCTTTCAGCCGGTTTTATCGATCTTGACGATCCTGTAATGGTTGTTGAAAATCCGTATATAACAAGTTTATCTTTAAGCAATATCAAGGCTGTATTTTCTCAATCGTATTATAAATTATATCATCCTTTGGTTACTTTGTCATATGCTGTAGAATATTATTTTTTTAAACTGGATCCGTATTTTTACCATTTGGATAATATACTAATACATTTGTTTAATACGCTTATAGTTTTTTTTATCTTTAAAAAATTGTCGAAATCTTTTTTGGTTTCTTATATTGTAGCTCTTCTTTTTGCAATACATCCTGTGCATGTCGAATCTGTAGCATGGATAACTGCAAGAAAGGATAATTTATATTCTTTATTTTATCTTTTGTCGATTTTCTTTTATATACACAAAAATGATGATAATTTTGGAAAGAAATTTCTCGCATTGTCAATTGTTTGTTTTATTTTTTCATGTTTTTCAAAGCCTATGGCTGTAACATTGCCGCTAATCTTAATTTTAATTGATTATTACCAAGATAAAAAAATAAAAAACAATATAAAAAATTATATTCCGTTTATCGTTATTTCTTTGAGCTTCAGCATAGTTGCAGTCTGCAGTCATTATTCTCCCGAAGAAAAAGAAATAAGTACATTGTTTTTAAAAGTTGTGGATATTTTGAATGCTCATCATAATCTTTTATTTTATATTTGGAAATGTATTTTTCCCGTGAATTTATCTTGTCTTTATCCTAATTTTTATAATTTGAATACAATGCCGCCTCCTTTTATTTTATATTCTCCCGCGTTGTTGTATCTGATTGCTTTTTTTGTTTTCTTAAGTCTGAAATATACGAAAAAAATATTATTTGGCTTTTTGTTTTTTGTCATAACACTCTTACCGTCAAGCGGAATAATGCCGACGGGAGTCGCTCATGTTGCCGACAGATATGTGTATTTACCTTATATCGGGCTTTTTTACCTTTTCGCCGAATCTGCGGCATATCTTTATAATAATTTCCCAAAAATTAAGAATTTACTGATTTGTATTATTGTATTTTTTAGCGCAGTATTGTTTTTACTTACTTACACAAGAACATCTCTTTGGTCAAATACGGAAAATTTAATGACAGATACAATAAAGCAGTTTCCAAATACTGCTGAGCATGCTTATATAACAAGAGGGATAGTGTATATAAATGAAAATCGTTTAAAAGAAGCCCAAAGCGATTTAGAAAAAAGCATAGAGATTAAAAAAAATAATGCTTATACTGTTTTTCATCTCGGGCATTTAGCCCAATTAAATAAAGATAACGCAAAAGCTAAAAAATATTATTCAAAAATACCGGAAACAAATACTGACTATGTCGCCGTTATAAACAACTTCGCTATAATACTTGCCGATTCAGGAAAATTTGATAAAGCTGTAAATTTGATGGAACAAACAATAAAAAAAGGAAAGTTTAATATTCCCGATTATTTTTATTATACTCTTGCCATATATTACTACAAGATAAATAATATTGATAAATCTTTAAATAATTTTAAACTGGCAGTGGAGAAAAATCCTTATAAAGCTCAGTATTATTTAGCGTTGATGGAAATTTACCGCGAACAGAAAGATTTTGAAAATTTTGGGAAAACCGCAGCTCTGGGACTTAAAAACATTAATGATTCTGTAGATATAATGAATATGCTTGGAAAAGAATATTTTGCAAATGGATATTATGATTTGTCTGAAAAAATATTTTTACAGGCTGTTGAATTAAAGCCGAATAATCATATGGGATATTTCTTTTTGGGAAATATAGCTGCATTAAAAAGGGAATATAAAAGAGCCGTAACATATTATACTATGGCAATATTGGTCTCTAAAGAAAACGGTGAATATTATTATAAGAGAGCTGCTGTATACCTTGTGCTTGGAAAATATGAACTGGCAATGGAAAATATGTCTAAATCCGCAGAAAAAGGATTTTATATAGATGATGAATTTAAAAATGAAATAAAAAAACTAAAAGAAAAAGGAGATAAGAAATGAAACAAATTTTAACAGCAGTGTTATTGTTTTGCGTTCTATTTACTGCCGCTCCGGAATTGGCATATGCTCAAGATTTATCTGTGAGCCAGCGCATAGAACAAATTTATACAAATATCTCAAAAAACGAAATAGTCGTAAAAATTGTTGATTCTTTTAAAACAGGTTGGGAAAAATTTAAAGTATGGTTCAATAATTTGCCTGGTATTAGGCAGTATAACGAATCCGTTTATTCAGACAAAAATTGGAAAAAAACAATGAATTCGATGGGAAAGGAATATACGCCTTATTTAAAACAGGACAGTGCCGGGGTAAAGCAAATCAGAGACGGTAAAAAACAATGGGACAATTTATAATAAGGAAGATAAAATGGATATTATTTATATCATTGTCATAGGATTGTTCACTATAGCAGGAGTAATTGTCGGCTATTTTATATCGTCTAAAAAAAACGACGTAAAATTTATAAAAAGCGAATTGGATAAAAAAGATTTGCAGCTTCAACAGCAAAGAGCGGAAAAAGAAAATTTGGTTAGTAAAAATCATGAGTTGGAACAAACAGTGCAGAAAATTTTTATAGAAAAGGAACAGCTTGAAAAATATAAAAAAGATTTCGAGTCCTTGCAGCAGCAAAATAAAATTGAATTTGAAAATCTTGTGAATAAAATTATTGCCGAAAGTCAGAATAAAATAAAAATTACAAACCAGGAATCAATAAGCAGTATTTTAAAACCGATTCAGATAAATATAGACGATTTTAAAAAACAGATATCTCACTTTGTAGAGCAAGATAATAAAAGAGAAGGCGCGTTAAAAGAGAAACTGGAAATGCTTGTGTCAAAAACGAACGATGTGAGTTCTAGCGCTTACGAATTGACAAATGCAATAAAAGGGGAATCTGTAATCAGGGGAAGTTGGGGAGAAGAAACAATAATCGATATATTAACAAATTCCGGACTTGTGATAGGTAAAAATCTTTTTATACAAACTCAGCTTAAAGATAATAAAAGAACAGATATAATGATAAAACTGCCTTCCGGGAATACCATTATTGTAGATGCAAAAACTATTTTTGTAGATTATGAAAAATATATTAATAAAACGGATCATAAAGAAAAACAGGAAGCTCTTAAAAATCATATCAGACAAATAGAAACGGTAATTGAAGATTTAAGCAGTAAAAAATATCCTGATCAGTTGCAGGAAAACAGCGAGCTTATAGAACCAGACTTTACGTTAATGTTTGTAAATCCTGAAAGCGCTCTTTCAATCGCTTGCCGTGAAAAACCGTTTTTGACAAGCAACGCATGGAAGAAAAAAATAGCGTTGGTTTCAGCGACGTCGTTAATAAACACAATAAATATAATAGTTAAATTATGGGAAGCTAAGCAGCAGTCAGATGAAGTTGAAAGTATTAAAGAAAATGCGCAGAAACTGATGACTAAATTCAATAATTTTCTTATAAATTTTGCCGAGGCTCATAAAAAGGTCCAGGATGCCGTTGACAGTCTTAATACTGCAAGAAAACATATTGACGGTGATTCTGGAGCTATATTGCCTGTAGCGCAAAAGCTTGCAAATATATATCCAAGCGCCGTTACGCAAAAGCAAGATAAAAGACTTTTGCAATCTCAGGGATATGTTTATGACGGCGACAGGAAGTGAAAATGTTTTTTAACAGGAATTTATTGTTGGCTGTAATTTTTATGACATTATTGTCGTGTAAAATGCATAACGGCGGCAATATTCAAAAAAATATAAGTGATAAGTGTTGCGATATGTATGTTACGACAGGAATAGGAGATGCAATATACTTAAATCCTGTTCTTGCATGTGATAATGCGTCATCGTCGATAAATACTTTGATTTATAACGGTTTGCTGAAATATGATAAAGATCTTAATCTGGTTTGTGATTTAGCGGAAGATTATAAGATTTTAAACAATGGTTTATCAATTTTGTTTAAATTGAAAAAAAATATTTTATGGCATGACGGGCAGCCTTTTACCGTTCAAGATGTTCAATTTACATATCAAAAACTTATTGACGAAAAAACAAAAACTCCTTTTTCTTCAAATTATCTTATGATAAAAGAATTTAAAGTAATAGACAATTATTCTTTTATCGTAACATACGATCGTCCTTTTGCTCCTATTCTTGAAAGTTGGTGTATCGGAATTATTCCTAAACATATTTTTGAAAAAGAAGATATAAATACGTCAAAATATAACAGGATGCCTGTCGGCACAGGTCCTTATATACTTAAGAAATGGATAACAGACCAAAAGATTATTTTAGAGGCCAATCCGAAATATTTTGAAGGGAAACCTTATATTGCTGCTTATTTATACAGAATAATACCAGATCAGTCGGTTCAGTTTTTAGAATTAAGAAATGAAACAATAGATGAGCTTTCGTTGACATCGGACCAATGGAATGCGTATGACGTTTTTTTTAAGAATTACAAAAAATATAGATATCCGGCTTTTAGTTTTACTTTTTTGGGATTCAATTTGTTGAAAGAACCGTATAACAATGTGAAGTTTAGACAGGCTGTAAGCCATGCGATTAATAAAAAAGATATTATTCAGGGTGTTTTGTCAGGAATAGGAAAAGAGGCAAACGGAATATATCCTCCTCAGTCATGGGCATATAAAGAGATAAAACCTTACCAATATGATAAAGCAAAAGCCGTAAAGTTATTGTCTGATATAGGTTTTACAAAAGATAAAAACGGGATGTTATTATACAAAGGACAGCAGTTCGAAATAAATATCATTACAAATCAGGGAAATAAAGCAAGAGAGCTTACGGCACAGATTATACAAGAGCAGCTTAAGCAGATAGGTTTAAAAGTAAATGTAAGAATTTTAGAATGGAGCACTTTTATTAACCAATATGTCAACGAGAAAAATTTTGATGCGTTGATTTTGGGATGGAATACGGCTGTTGATCCGGACCAATACTCATTATGGCATTCCGAACAAACCAATAAAGGGCAGTATAATTTTATGTCGTATAAAAACAAAGAAGTAGACAGTCTTCTTGTAAAAGGAAGAAGTACTTTTGACAAGTCAAAAAGAATAAAAGCATATCATAGAATACAGGATATAATGAGAGATGATATACCGTGCATATTTTTATATTATCCTGAAAATTTAGTGGCAATACATAAAAGGTTTAACGGAGTTGAGCTTGCTCCGGCAGGCATAGGATGGAATTTTAATAAATGGCGCGTAAATAAAAAGGATATTAAATATTTTAATATAAATTTATATGATTAATTACAGAGATTTTTAATAGTGAGACAAAAAATAATTTTGTTTTTATTAATATTGTGCTGTTGTATTTATATTTATGCGGAAAATTATTCTGCGGATATATATATATCTACAGATTCAGTAAAAATCTCAGATGATACAAAAATCGAGAAGCTGTTAAACAATGACAATATAAATTCAAATTATCCTGCCGAAGTGAATAATTTATCCGTCTCAACGCCGTCTGTTTCTTTTAATGTAACTCAAAGTACAGATGTTTTTGATTCAGCATCAATATATGTTTCTTCCGAAACGGCTTTAGTTTCAGTATCGTCAAACACGGGAGTTGCAAATTCATCCGCGGCTGTACAAAATAATAATATTTTAGTTTCGACAGTATCAGCAGTCGGGACTATTGAAAATTCTTCAAGCACAGTAATAGAGGCTCCGTATTTAACTGCAAAAGATATGATAACTGTTTCAACTGCAGCTTTTCCAGTCCAGAATTCAACATCGACAGTGAAGCAAAAAAAGATATCTGTTTCCTCAACAACATTTGACGAAAATGATTTGGGAACTTATTACCAGTCAGGCGCTATTATAGAAGAGTCAAAAAAAGAGAGTTTTTATGAGCTTGCCGTTCCTACCACGACGTCTCAAAATATAGCAGGAAGAGAAGCACTGGATAAAATTGAAAAAATAGAAGAGAAGAATGAAGATAAATTGTTAAAATCAACTTCAACTTTTATTCCTGATGAAAAGCCGGAGCAAAAAGGAAATAAAAAACAAAATGTCGAAAATTCATCTGCTTCAGGAAGCGTGATTTCAAATCTTCCTTTTCAATCGCAGCTGCTGCTTTCCGGGAGAAAGCTCATAGGCATAGATTATGCGGCTACATTGTACGATAAAGAAGAGTCCGGAAAGAGAACGAATTCTTCATCGTTTTCAATGAATCAGGAATTGCAGATGAAAATAAAAGGAAAGGTCGGAAGCAAACTCGACCTTAATATTGATTTTGACGATACTCAAGATGATAAAAAAGATATATCTATTGTGTATAAAGGAGATAAGGATGAATTTATACAGCAAGCAGCGTTCGGAGATATAGATATTTTGCTGCCAAGCACTGAATTTTCAGGATATTCAAAACAGTTATTCGGAGCTAAGATAGATACAAAGTATAAAGGTCTCTCTACAAATGCATTTTTTTCTAAGACAAAAGGATATTCTGAAAGCAAACAGTTTAAAGGAAATACAAAAACCGAAAAGAAAACAATAGCCGATACGGCGTATGTCCAATTAAAATACTATTACATAATAAAAGATTCTTCAAAGAGTATCAAGCAGGGTACGGCAAAAGTTTATCTTGATAAAGGTAAAGTTTCAGCATCAGATTATATAGTCATTTCCACATCAACGCCTTTACAATATATGAAAAATTTATCGTATGCACCTTATAGCGGAAACTTCATCAAACTTGTGGCCGGAACAGATTATACGATAGATTATAATACGGGCGTTTTAACTTTCAAAAATACTTTGTCAAAACAGTATGTGGTCGCCATAGATTATCAGTTTACGGACGGGACATGGCTGTCAGACAGCAGCACGGTTTCTGCCGGAAGTCCGCAGGTGATAAAAGACGTCAACAATACTTCGTCATTATCAACTGAGCTGTACACTTTTTACAGCCTCGGCAATTATCAAATTACTAAATATAACGGCAGAGATAATTTTATACTTGAAGTCAGGGATTTGAATAATTCTGTTCCTGTGATAATAAATCCGGGAGGCAAGTCTGTCCCTAAATTTCCGAATGTTGACGGTTATGATTCAAATATTAACGTTGATTTCGATAACGGAATATTTAATTTACAGCCTATAGACGGTTTGCCTATGCATGACGATTTGTACACTTCAGCTACTCACAGATATAATTTTATTACGGAATATCAATATAAAGTAAAAATATTTAACCTTAGAAGCGATATCGTCCCTATGTCTGAAAAAGTGGTAATAGACGGCAAAACATTAAAAATAAATGACGATTATACCATTGATTACGATGTAGGTATAGTAACTATTTTAAAAGAAGATCTTATAAAAGAAAGTTCGGTTATAGATATTTCTTATGATTATTCTCCTCTGGGAGGAACTTCTGCAGGATCTACTCTTGTAGGCTTAAGATCTCAATATGATTTTAATAACAATATATCTGTCGGAGGAAGTTTTATTTATGAATTCTCCGCTCAGGAGACTGCTTTGCCTGATTTATATAATACTCCTTCAAGTACGTTCGTCGGAGAAGTAGATACTAAAATTAAAGATGTAGACGTTACTGACGGATTGAAAATGTCTCTTTCTGCCGAATATGCAAAAAGCCAATATATAGAAAATACGACCGGAAAAGCAATTGTTGAATCAATGGAGGGAGCTAAGCAGGAAGATTCATTGGCTTTGATATACGACAATTGGTTTTATTCATCCACTCCAAACAGTATTGCAACAGGTTATGACATAAGTGCTTTGACATGGAAAAATTATGATGTGGAGAAAAAAACTATAGATCCGAATCTTGAAATTATTTCAGGAGAAAAACAGCAGGTTATGGATTTAACTTATGATCTTACTGCATGCGAGCATGTCTCAATGGCTCAGATAGTTTCTTCGGCAGGATATGATTTCTCGGATAAATTGTATTTGGAAATATGGATAAAAGGAGATTTAAATAATACCACGGTTCAGCTTGATTATGCATCTTCAATAAATGAAGATTCCGACAGGAATTCAGTTCTTGATACAGAAGACACTAACGGAGACGGAATAATAAGCCCGTGGGAAGATATAGGAAGAAGTTTTAAAAATAAAACTGCTGCTTACGGAGTATCTAAGATAGGGGCAAATAACGGTAAACTGGATACAGAAGACATTAATACAAACAATATTTTGGACAAGTATGAATCTAATCTTAACAGTTTTATTTTAAACGATTATGCTGATAAAACAAAAACTACCTGGCAGAAAATACAAATTCCTCTGAATCTTACAACCGATGCTGACAAAGATTTGTGGAGAAATATAAAAATTGCAAGAATAACTTTGTCCGGAGACAGGCAGGGAATCATGACAATAGGCAAAGTTTCTGTCGTCGGAAACAAATGGACTTCAATTAAATCTAATTCGTTAAGCGATTTCGAAATATCTTCAATAGGCAGAGATGATCCAAAATATGTATCATTGCTGACGAATTCTGATTATCAAAGTTTATACGATATAAATGCCGGTACTGTAAGAGACGAACAATCGCTGGATTTGCTTTATGACTCGAGTTCTTCAAATGATGAATTTTATGCAAAAACAACGTATACAAGCGCGATAAATATTTCAAATTATGAAAATTTTAAATTTTTCCTGTATGTTTCTTCATCCACCGCGATTTCTTCCGGCAATGAAAGCGATTTCATAATGAGAGTCGGAGGAGACAGCGATAACTACTATCAATATACGCTGCCTATAACCGAAGATTTAAAAGGTAAATGGACGTTAATTTCAATAAAACAAACAGGATATGGAGCTACTGCTGAATGGAGCAGCGAAGATACTCATATTTCAAAGACAGGAACACCTTCCCTGCAGCAGGTGTCTTTTATTCAAACCGGGATAAAAACAAAACAGGCTGATGCCGGTGAAATTTGGGTAAATGAAATACATGTAAAGGGAGCTAAAAGTAAAGACGGTAATGCTTGGAAGGTCGGACTTAATTTAAAATGGGACGGAACCGGCAACGTCGGTCCGGTTACTTTGGATTTGAACAGAAAAAGTATAGACAAGGATTTTGAAACATTTGCTCCGGGCACTTATAACAGAGAATATCTGGAAGATTATGCAGCCGTTACTTTTAAAGGCATTAATCTTGACGGCATAGAAGTTTTGCCTTTAAAAGCTTCTCTTACTAAGACTAAAACTATTACGCCTTTAGCTTTGGAAAATCAATCCGACACGGTTTCAGTTCTTGACGAAGGAAGAGTTGTCGCTTATACAGGACAGGCGGAAACAGTTTTGTCAGCCGGTACTGATTTACCTAAAATTTCTCTTCAATATACAAGAGCAATTAAAGACACAGAAAAAATAGAAAGGCTTGAAGATGCCGAGACTGTATATGCAAATTTGATCTACTTGAATCCGGTTGAGTTAGATATTCTTCCTACAAGTATTACATGGGATTATAAAGTTAAAAATTCATTTTATAAAGTATATCCTGATGAACCTATTCAGGATTCAAATACTTTTTTAGATTTGGATACTTTCAGAAAGTATATGGATGTTGATGATTTCTTAACTCTTGAAAAAACTGAAACTTGGGGATTTAAGACTCCTTTTAAGATATTTGACAAAGTTATATTTTCTCCGGGATATGTTCTTACAAAAGTCAATGAAAAAAATAAAGAATATTTTGAAAAACAGGAAGTAGATTATGATAAATCTTTGAATCAGGATATAGGAGCAAGTTTAAATTTCCAGGTTGCCAAATGGTTTCAGCCAAGTGTTATTTACAGCGTTAATACAAAGGAAACTTATGATTTAAATTACAGCTCGGATACGGCAAATATTATTTATCCGGGGCAAAAAAAATATATAGAAAGGACTGGAACTACAGAATTTACATGGAACCTTCAGGCAAGAGATATTGTAAATTCGCCGTATTTAAAATCGTTGAATTTTACAACGTCTTACAGAATGCAGGATTCCGATGCTTATTCAAATGTTGAAAAAGATTTTTCGTCAATAGGTTTTGCGGTCGATAAATTGTGGATAAGAGGCAATTTAATGAAAGATATTTTGCCTACTTATTCTACGAGTACGTATACTGTAAAAAGTGTTGTTCAGAGAGACGACAGGAGAATTATCGGTAGATACAATCCTTTTGAAACTTTTGATTTACAGGGAGCTCTTTTGCCTATAAAAACTATGACTTTAAGCTTTACTTTTACGGAAGGTGAGGAAGAATCGTACATTACCGGAACTTATAAAGATGCATATACAAAAACATGGCCTGATATATTAATCGGATTTTCAAGACTTGAAAAAATATTTGATACGCAGCTTATTTCAGATACGCAGCTGAATCTTAAACATAACAAGAAAACAAGTACTGTTGCAAATGCTTCTTACGAAGACAGCATAATGTACGGCGGAGATTATAAATTTAAAATTTTAAAAAAAGTTGACACTCTTTTTGAAACAGCAATAACTACGACACAAGAAACTGATCTTTCAAAAAGAATATTAATCGGCGAAGGTGAAACTTTTGAATGGGCGGTACAGGGAGCGTTAGATATCAAACAATGGAGAATGAGTTTAAGATATGAAAATTCCCAGCAATGGGAAAAAAATTCAACAGGGAATTTATCAAGCCAGATTTTTGCCAATAATGTTACGGGGCAAATTACATCTGATTTGTTGTTCCCGTCAGGTATGAAGGTGCCTTTTTTCGGAGTTATTCCGCTAAAAAACAGAATAATATTTGATTCAAGCATTTTTTATAAAACTCAGAGTTCTGCCGTTAATGTGGAGGATAATAATTTGCAGAATTACGGCTTAAAGATATCTACGGATTATGAAATATCAAAGAATTTCAGGTTTACTTTAGGAGCCGGATGGTCAAGATATGTGTATACTTATGTTCCTGATCAAAATTATACGTTAATCGAGCTTGCAAGCAAGTTAACAATTCAGTTTTAATAATGAAAAATATAATATTATTTTTAATGTCAATAATTTTTCCAAGGACTTGCGCTTCCTGCGGGAAAACATTGCCTTTTAACGGAAAAAACAATATTTGTAATTCTTGTTTTGACGGATTTGAAAAAAACAAAGGACTTATATGCAAGAGATGCTCGGCTCCGTTGAAAGACGGAGGGGCTCATTGTTATGACTGTAAAGACGGCAAAAATATATATTTTGAAGTGCTAAAAGCTCCTTATGTTTATCAAGACAAAATAAAAAAAGTTATAAAAAAATTCAAATATTCGGACAGGACTTTTTTGGCGGCTGATTTTGCATGCTCTATGTCAAAATTAATAATAAAAGAAGAATGGTGCAAAGACATAGATATTATTATTCCAGTACCTCTCCATTTTATAAAACAATTCAGGAGAGGATACAACCAGTCTTTTTTACTTGCAAAACATATAGGAAGATATTTAAATAAACCCGTATGTAAAGATATTTTGTTCCGTAAAAAAAACACAAAAGCACAATTCGGGCTTGGACGTCAAGAAAGAGAAAAAAATTTAGAGAATAATTTTGTTTTAAGCGACAAGTACGCAGATTTTATAAAAGGTAAAAAGGTTTTACTGGTTGATGATGTAGCTACAACCTGCACTACAATCAACCAGTGCTCAAAAATTTTAAAGAAATCTAAAGCAAAAAAAGTTTATGCCGTTACTATAGCAAGAGCAAAGTAAAATAGTATATTGAAACGTATTTGACTATCTATTCATAAAAATGTAAAATTTATAATCTAAATTTATATTTAATTAATTACATGGATATCTTTTGGAGGATATAATGGCAAAATTGAAAACGGGAAGACATACTTCTGCACTTAAAGAAGTCAGAAAAGCTGAAAAGAGAACAGTTAGAAACGTTGCAACAAAAAGTAAAATAAAAACTATGGCAAAAAAAGTTGAAGCAGCCGTAAAAGCAAAAGATGCTGAAGCGGCAAAAGCAGCCCTTAAGAGTGCTTTTTCTGAATGGGATAAAGCTGAAAAGAAGAATGTTATTCATAAAAATGCAGCATCTAACCAAAAAGCAAGACTTTCAAAGTTAGTCGCTTCAATATAATTAAAAATATACAAAAAGCCGATATTTTAAATAGTATCGGCTTTTTTATTTTTGTATAATCTTTTCTAAAATGGAAGAAATCAAGAAAGTTGTTAAATATGCGGGCAGCGTCAGCTTCGGTACGGCAATCTCTAGAGTGTTTGGATATATAAGAGATATGCTTGTCGCTTATTTGTTTGGCGCCGGAATGTTTGCCGATGCTTTTTATGCTGCTTTCAGAATTCCGAATCTTGTAAGAAGAATGCTGGGGGAAGGTTCTTTTTCACCTGCTCTGATTCCCGTGTTTTCAGAATATCTGCACACAAAGCCAAAAGAAGAAGCACAAAAATTAATAGATGTCGTTTTTACAATTTTAACGCTGCTTTTAATAGTTATCACGGTATTGGGCATGTTCTTTTCTCCGTTGCTGGTCAAGATAATTGCATACGGATTTACATCAGATCCTGATAAGTTGCAGCTTACAATAGACCTTACGCGTTTAATGTTTCCTTTTCTGTTGTTCATTTGTCTTGCTGCGATGTTACAGGCTTTACTGAATACACTGAACTCTTTTTTTATTCCGGCTTTTGCCCCTGCAAATTTAAGTTTTGCAGAAATCATATATGTCTTGGCAATAGCTCCTTTGTTGTCTCCTTCAAATCAGATAAAAGGACTTGCAATAAGCGTAATTTTCGGCGGATTGGGACATTTTATTATGCAATATCCTACCTTTAAGCAGCTTGGTTGGAAATTGAGGTTTAATTTTAATTTTAATCATCCCGGTGTAAAGAAGATAGCTTTACTTATGATTCCTTCTGTTATCGGAATTTCGGTTGATCAGATAAACAGTTTTGTCGATACTATCTGCGCATCTTTTTTAGGGGACGGATCAATTACGGCTTTATATTATTCAAACAGACTTATGCAGCTGCCTCTTGCTATTTTCGGATTGGCAATGGCGACGGTTTCTCTGCCTTTGATGTCAAAAGCCGTTGCCCAAAACAATATAGACGAAATGAAGCAGACCTTAAATTTTTCAATAAGATTTTCAATTATAGCTCTTCTTCCGGCAACTGTAGGATTAATGGTTATAGGTATGCCTGTCGTACAGGTCTTATTTGAAAGAGGAAAATTTGACAGATTTGCTACAATAATTACAAATCAGGCATTGTTTTATTATGTTTTGGGGCTTCCTGCTTATGCGATATCAAAAGTATTGGCTAATACGTTTTTTTCTTTTCAGGATACAAAAACTCCTGTGAAAATAGCTTTTGTCGTAATGTTTATGCATGTGCTTTTATGTGTTGCTTTGATGAGAGTTTTGGGAGTAGGAGGCTTGGCTTTGGCAACCGCAGTATGCTCTTATATTAACGTAATAATGCTGGCTCATAAATTGAGGTTAAGAATCGGAAGAATGGGAATAAAAACGATTATGGTTTCGACAGCTAAAGGTTTGGCGGCTTCGGCTGTGATGGGATTAATTTCTTATGAAATTATTCAATTGAATTTTGCGCCGTTATTTATATCGTTAATCATTTCAATTCTTGCCGGTATAGTATCTTTTATAGTTGTTGCAAAATTATTAAAATCTCCTGAAATAGAACAGTTGCAAAATAGTTTGTATAAAAAAAACAATGCAAAAAACTGTCAATAATTATACCGAGAATATTCCTCATCTTCCAGGCGTATATATAATGAGAGATTCTGCCGCAAATATTATATATATCGGCAAAGCAAAAGATTTAAAAAACAGAATTACTTCATATTTCCATTCTGACATAAACAGCAAATCGGCTTCCATAATAAGCGCAATGACAACAATCAATTATATTCTTTGTTCTTCTGAGAGAGAAGCTCTTCTTGTAGAACGAGAATTGATAAAAAAAGTGCAGCCGCATTTTAACTCAATGTGGAAAGATGACAAGTCTTATCCGTATATTAAATTAACTATGAATGAAGATTTCCCAAGATTGATAATTTCCAGAAAACTTCTTAACGACGGCGGTTTATATTTCGGTCCGTACCCGCAGATAACTTATATTAAAAAATTAATTTTCTGGCTGAATAAAATATTTAAAATAAGACCTTGCAAAATGTCTTTTTCACAAAATCTATTGCCTGACATATCAAAAGTAAAATCGTGTCTTTATTATCATACGGATTTATGTTACGCTCCTTGTATGGGACATATATCCTCAAAAGTTTATAAAAATAATTTAAAAGAAACAGAATTGTTTTTAAAAGGCAAGTTTAATAAATTGGAAAAAATTTGGGAAAAGCAGATGCTTTTGGAAAGTAAAAATCAGGAATACGAAAAAGCAAAAGAAATAAGAGACAGATTATTTGCAATAAAGTCAATGGCTGAAAGGGTTACTGTTACTGAAATTAATATTGAAGAGATAAATCAGTATATTTCCAAGACTGATGCTTTGCAGGAATTGAAGCAGGTTTTGAAATTAAAAAGCTTGCCTGTTGTTATAGAATGTTTTGACATTTCGAATACATCGGGAACAAATCCGGTAGCTTCAATGGTTAAATTTACTAACGGTAAGCCCGATAAAAGCGGTTACAGAAAATTTAAGATAGAAACTGTTTCCGGAATAAATGATTTTGCAATGATGAAAGAAGCTGTTTTCAGAAGATATTCTTCAATTGTTAGAAAAAATGAAAAATTTCCGGATTTAATTGTCGTTGACGGAGGTAAGGGACAGTTGGCTTCGGCAGAAGCGGCTTTAAATGAAATAGGAATATATATTCCTTTGATATCTCTTGCAAAGCAAAATGAAGAAATTTTTATGACCGGTAAAAGCAAGCCTCTTATTTTAGGGAAAAATCTTTTAGCTTTACGATTGCTGCAGGCTGTAAGAGATGAAGCTCACAGATTTGCAATTACTTTTCATAAGCAATTAAGGGCTAAAGATTTTTTACAAAAATAAACAAAAAAGATAAAAAAATACAGATAGATATTAATCTATCTGTATTTTTTTTGTTTTAATTAATAATTATTGCTTTATAACCATACTTGTAAAAGATCTTACTACAAATACGATTGATACTATAAAGAAAATAACAGCAAAGGTTGTGCTTATTGCCGCAGGAAGTACTAAAGCCAGCTCAAGAGCCAAAAGTCCGAATAATGTTGTGAATTTTATTATAGGGTTCAAGGCTACCGACGAAGTATCTTTAAATGGATCTCCTACGGTATCACCTACAACTGTTGCTTTATGAAGTTCTGTTCCTTTTTCTCTCATATCAACTTCGACAACTTTTTTTGCATTATCCCAAGCTCCGCCGGCATTTGCCATAAATATTGCCTGAAACAATCCGAAAAGGGCTATTGATATTAAATATCCTATAAAGAAATAAGGTTCAATAAAAGCAAAAGCAATAGTTGAAAAGAATATAACCAAAAATAAATTGAACATACCTTTCTGAGCATATTTTGTACATATTTCAACAACTTTTTTACTGTCTTGAGTTGATGCTTTTGTTACCCCGTCAAGTTTTATGTTGTTCTTAATGAATTCTACGGCTTTGTAGGCACCGCTTGTTACGGCGTGGTTAGAAGCTCCTGTAAACCAGTATATTACTGCGCCGCCAGCAATAAGACCTAAAAGAAATGGCGCATGCATTAACGAAAGGCTTGCCGCTACTACTGTTTCTCCTCTTTCTGCCATTAAAGTGAATATAATAGAAAATATCATAGTTGTGGCTCCGACTACTGCAGTTCCTATTAAAACAGGCTTTGCCGTTGCTTTGAATGTGTTTCCTGCGCCGTCATTTTCTTCCAATGTTAGTTTTGATTTATCAAAGTTAGGTTCAAATCCGAAATCTTTTTTTATTTCTTCTTTAATGTTAGGCAGGGATTCAATAAGAGATAATTCATATACCGATTGTGCGTTATCTGTGACAGGTCCGTATGAATCTACCGCAATTGTAACAGGTCCCATACCTAAAAATCCGAAAGCTACAAGACCGAATGCAAATACTGCAGGATGTCCCATAATTTCGAATCCCGACAAAGAACTGATGGCATAAGCTACAGCCATAAGCGTTATAATTACAAGGCCCATCCAGTATGCGCTGAAATTACCGGAAGTAAGACCTGCTAGAATATTTAATGAAGCGCCCCCGTTTTTTGACGAGTTAACGACATTTTTTACAAATGCGCTTTTTGTTGATGTAAAAATTTTAACAACTTCAGGAATTATAGCGCCTGCCATTGTTCCGCAAGTTATAATTACTGACAGTTTCCACCAAAGTCCTTCTCCTAAATCTCCGATGATTGCATTTGAACTTATGAATGTCAATACTACTGAAACTATAGATGTGATCCAAACCAGTGAAGTTAAAGGTTCTTCAAAGTTCATTTTATCGGCATTTTCATATTTTGATTTGGCTATGCTGCCGTTCAGCCAGTAAGAAATTGCGCTTGCCAATACCATTATAAGTCTCATTACAAATATCCATACAAGAAGTTTGACCTGGATAATAGGATCTTTAACTGCGAGAATAACAAATGTTATTAAAGCTACGCCTGTTACTCCGTAAGTTTCAAAACCGTCTGCCGTAGGTCCTACGGAATCACCCGCATTATCTCCTGTACAATCTGCGATAACGCCCGGATTTCTTGCATCGTCTTCTTTTATATTAAAAACAATTTTCATTAAATCTGAACCGATATCTGCAATTTTTGTAAAAATACCTCCGGCGATTCTAAGTACTGATGCACCTAAAGATTCACCAATCGCAAATCCTATGAAACACGGACCTGCAAAATCTGCAGGTATAAACAAAAGGATTGAAAGCATAACAAAAAGTTCAATACTGATGAGCAACATTCCTATAGACATGCCTGACTTTAAAGGAATTGCAAATGTCGGGAAAGGTTTCCCTTTTAAACTTGCAAAAGCAGCTCTTGAATTTGCGAATGTGTTTATTCTCATGCCAAACCAAGCGACGGCATAGCTTCCTAAAATACCTACAATGCTGCATAAAATAATAGTTAATACTTTTATTAATGCGAAATTACTTAAAAAGAAAAAATAGATAAAAATTATTATAGCAAGCAATGCTTCCAATATAATAATGAATTTACCTTGAGTGATAAGATAAGTTTTGCAAGTTTCATATATTAATTCTGAAACTTCAAGCATAGATTTGTGCACAGGCAATTTTTTAATAGAGTTAAATTGAATAAATCCGAAAGCAAGACCGAAAATACATACCAAAAGACCGATAGTTAACAACGCTGACCCGCTAATCCCGCCTAAAAAAGAAACTTGTGATAAATCCGGCATTACTAAATTTGCTTCGCTTGCGAAACTTCGCACTGACATTAAAGCAACTACAGCCAAAGACATCAAAACATTTTTAAGTCTAAAAAGCATAGCGTCTTCTCCTTTATTTTTTGATATTTTGAGAGAAATTATATTATATATCCCGTGGGTTGTCAATTTAATAAAAAGGTACAAAAAATAGAATTTACAATTATTTTACAATTATTTTTCAAAAAGCACACATGGTTTATGTATACTAACCATACAGTTAAGGATAAATAAATTTAAAAGAGAACAAAAAGATGAAAAGATTGTTGGAAAGACAATCAATAGTTGATTTGTTATTCACAAGCGGAATCAGGAAAACGCTTGTAATATTAATCTTTTCGTGTATGGTCATCAACGGATTCATTCCAAAATCAATAGAATCAGGCGGCAGTCTTTTTATGGTAATGACAGCTGTCGTAAGCAATGCTGTAACCGGTGTATTTGAAGAATGCCGCGATACCCTGACATTAATATCAAACAAAATAACAAAAGATTTATATAAAATGTTAAGTCTCGGAGAAGTATCGACAACATCTCCTATAGAGAATACCGATGACAAAGAACCTATGCCCGTCAACACATCAAGCGATAACGGGATAATGACAGAGAAGAGAGTAAGCGGGCAATGGAACAGCGGAGAGTCGAGGATAGAAAAGGATTGGTACGGAGAGCCGATAATAATAAGCAAACTGTACCGTTTGTACGAGAAC
>JAHDQW010000016.1 GCA_018433585.1 Candidatus Praeruminimicrobium purgamenti | reverse complement strand
TATTAATAAAGAAGAAAAGATAATAAAAGAGAATATAACATTTTTTAAACGAGCTAAAAGAGCAGAGATAGCAAAGAAGATAATAACTTACTACAAAGAAAATAGAGAGTCAAATAAAGAAGAAGAAATATTGAAATGGAGTATAAGGAATAATATAAAAGACAAAGAAATAGAAAGGATGTATATTGATTTGTTATGTCGGTTGAATAAATATAGAGAAGCAATGCGGATGATACAAAAGTTTTCATTGGAACAAGAAACAATTGATGATATTGTAAATAATTTTATTAGAATTAATGTAGAAAATATACAGCCTTTTGATATTCATTCAATGATTCCAATTTATTTAAAATTATCACAATTAAAACAATATAGAAAAATTAATAGATTTAATCATCATTTAAAACACTTGTTAAAAAAAATATTATTGGAATTAAAGTTAAAACATCAAAGTATAGATATTAATTTATATAATAAAATAAAAAAGACTCTTAATAAGTTTGACGAAGGTTTAAACAATGCTTTGTTAAATGAACTTGAATGGAGCCAAAAACAATGTTATTTAAAGTCAAAACCAAGGTTAGCGGAAATAGCAGTTACAAATATATGTAATTCTAAATGTAAAATGTGTGGGAGTATTCAAAAAACTAAATGGAAACTTAATTCTTTAGGATTTAATAATGTTGTGAAAATGTTAAATTATTTACAGAGTGTTACTTGGATTGGCGGAGAAGTGTGTTTATATAGTAATTTTAAAAAATTGTTGACAATTGCATACAAACATAATATAGATCAACAAATAATTACTAATGGATTAGGATGGCAAGATGATTTGTTAAAATATGCAACCAGAATGGTAAATTCTATGACGGTTTCTTTAGATACCTTTGATAATTCAATGTATAAATATATTAGAGGAGTGGATGGATTAGATAAAGTATATAGATTTATTTCTAAATTTAATGGATATAGAACATCTGCTAATAGACTTTGTTTGCAAATGATATTAATGAAATCAAATTACAAAGAGTTATTAAAATTACCAAAATTTGCTATTGACAATAAAATTAATGAAATTATTATTGTGCCACTTTATAGATGGGTTTGTAATGATTTTTTTAATAAAGAAAATGTTTTTTTTCAAAAAGACGGTATATCTTTCAAAAAATATAATAATGATATGAATGATATATATAAAATGATAGAAGTAGTTTCTGAACAATTAAAAAATGATAATATAAATATTATCAATAGAATTCCTATAATTAATAATAATATAAATATAGAAGAAAAAAAAATAGAAGACGATAATATTAAATATATAAAGCAAGAAGAAAAAAATATTCAAATTCAAAGTTGTTATGCTCCATGGAAACATTTATTTATTGATGCAAATGGAATGGTTTTTCCTGATCCTGTATGTAATGATAATATGTTTTTGGGAGATATAAATAAAGAAGATGTTTTTGAAATTTGGAACTCTGAAAAAATGATTAATATAAGAAATGATATTATTAATTCTAATATAAATTTATGTAATAAATGTAAAGGTATAGATTATTAATTATAACTTTAACGATATAATAATTGGTATACTAATGATATGATAAGTGCTTTGGAGATTAGACAAAAAAATTTGTAAAATTCAACAAATTATAAATGATTATATAATAAAATGAAAAATATAGATGAGTTAGAAAAAAATTTATTAGAAGCTTTAAACAATGAAAATTTTAATCTTTCATTTGAGCTGTATTGTAAATTATCGGATTTATTTAAAAATATGTCTGATGAAAATATAAGTTTGAAGCAAAAACAATGGATCAGATTTCTGTTAAAAATTATGAGTAAATCCAGGGTTAACTGCGATGACACAATCTATACTAAATTAAAAGCAACAATAGCAGAGGATGATATAAAGACTCAAAATATTCTTCTAAATGAGTATGAAATATATAAAAAACAAATAGAATTGAAATCTAAACCACAGAGTTTACAAATTACATTGACCACTAAATGTAATGCTAGATGTAAAATGTGTGGCAATATAACAAAGCCAATTTGGGAAGTTTCTGAATATGGAATAAAGAGTATAATTCAAATATTGCCTTATCTCCAAGATGTTACGTGGATGGGCGGCGAAGTTTTTTTACACAATAAATTTAAATATTTAGTTGAACAGTCTTCTCTTTATGAAACAGAACAAAATATTATAACTAATGGTATTATATCTGATATGGATATTGTAAAATTATTAGTTATGAACAATGTTAGAACATCTGTTTCCATACATTCATTTAATAGAGATGTTTATAAATATATAACAGGAAAAGATTGTTTGGATAATATTTATAAATTTTTAGAAAATATAAATAAATTAAGGAAGAAATACTTTTGTTTATCGTTGAATATGGTAGTGATGAAATCAAACTATAAAGAAATAAGCAATTTATTTGATTTAGCTTTAAAATACAATATTAACGAAATAATATTATTGCCGTTACATTGTGAAATACAGACTTTTTATAATAATGAAAATATATTTTTTGGTGATAATATTAATTTAGATGTCATAAAATATATTAGGGAATTAACACAAGAGTTAGAAAGTAAATTTAAAGCAATAGGTGTTAAATTTATTAATCAATTACCTGTATTTGAGTATTTAAATAAAATAAATGACAATGAGAGTATAAAAAAAGATTTAATACCGATTGCTACATTAAAATGTAATGAAATCTTTCCAAAGCAAAAGTATAAAATATGCCGTTATCCATGGACAAAATTATTTGTTGAAAATGATGGGGAGATCTTAATAAGTTCTAGTTGTAGAAATATGATTTCATATCCAATGGGACATATAGATAAAGACTTATTGTTAGATATATGGAATAATGATAAAATTAAAGAAATTAGAAGCAAAATAATAAACGACCATTGTTCTGAATATTGTCAAAAAATATTGGATTAATTATATGGAGATATGGATGGAAAAAGTAAAAGAATTCCTAAAAAATAAAGACATACAAAATGAAGGATTAATAGAATATGTATTGCATGTTCTGCATGAACTTAATAAAATATCAGACTATAAAAATATTATTGAAATTACAAATGAATTATTAGGTTTTTTTCCAAAAGAAAGAGTTAGACAATATAATATTATTTTAAATGAAAATGAAATAGCTAAAAAAACAATCGTGCTGAAATCAAAGCCAAGATTTTTAAGAGTGATGCCAACCAGTAGATGTGATTTAGATTGTATAATGTGTGATAAAAATCCTTCCTCAGATATTCCTGAGCGCACTAAGAAAGAAGTTATAGATTTAATGCCATATCTGGAAAAAATAATTTGGCTTGGCGGAGAAGTTTTTGTTTACAAAGGTTTTGAAGAATTGTTGGATGTTGGTCATAAATATAATGTTTTACAAGAGATAACTACAAATGGACAAAATATAAATGAGCAAATGGCTGAAAAATTAATTAGATATAATGTGAACATGATAGTTTCAATAGACAGTGTAGATAAAGATATTTATGAAAAAATAAGAAGAAATGGAAAATTTGATAAATTATGTACGAATTTGTCTTATTTGAAAAAATACAGGGATTTGTATAAAGCTAAAAATCCAATGGCTATAAATTCTGTTGTTATGAGATCTTCATATAAAGGCTTAGAGCAACTTATAGATTTTGCATATAAATATGGCTTTACAGAAATATGTTTAATTCCTGTTTCAAATACAGGACCAAAGGAAGAAAGCATATTTCAATATGTTGAACAAAATATTATTGAAGAGTTAGAGAGTATTGTCAACAGAATGATGAAAAATACAAAAGGCATTTTTATAAGAAATTTAATACCATTTGATATGTACAGAACAAAGACAGAAGAACATAATATCATAAAAGATAAAAAATATAATGAGTCAAAAAACAATGCTGTAGATAATGATAATAAAAATTTTTCAGGGAAAGATTTTTTTTGTAGAATTCCTTGGAAGTATTTATGTGTATTATCAAATCAAGACATTATGCCTGAATGTTATTGTAATATTAACAAAATGTTAGGTAATGCTAAAGTTGATAGCCTTTTAGATGTATGGAATGGTAATATTATCCAAGAATATAGACAAAAAATTTCAAATCATGATAATTCTGTTTGTTCTGAACAATGTAATTCTGGCTTTTTGGCTGATTATAAGAAGTTTTAATCGGTTTTATTTTAAAAATTTATCTTTTTTCCCTAGAATAGTGATTTTATTGTAATAATTAGGAATTTTTAAAGTTTCTAATATAATAAATTGACCATTAAAATCAGCATATACTTCTTTTAAAAATTGATGTTCTTGCTTTATTTCTTTCATATCTATATTTCCCAATTGATTGTAATTTATAATAGTTTTGATATTATATTTAGTATTGAGAACTAATAAGTTTACAAAAGAATATGGATTAAAAGATATGATAATATCTGATGAAGATATATTTTTGTAATTTAAATGCATTGTTGTCTTAAAGTTATTTATATTTAGGGAACATAAGAATTTAAATATCCGAAATCCTTTAATATCCATTCTGTTTTCAAGTTGATAAACAAAAATAGAGTGGTTATTATAATGTGTCTTTAAATATTTTGTTAAATATTTAATAGCCTTATCAATATCAGAATCATTTTTATAGGAAATTATATTGCAATTTTTTTTATTGTAGTATCTAATTATGTTATCTTTATAATATATTTGTGAATTAAATAAATGTGTATTAATACCATAAGAGAAGTCTAAAAATTGTAAAAATCCAACAGAAACAATTACTGATATTATAATTGTTCTTGTTGGATTTTTAAAATAGGATGATAAAAATATAGCAGATATTAAAATCATAGCCGGTATAAAGCCGGCTTCATATTCAGATAATTTATAATGCGGCATTAATAATATATAAAACCATGGTATAAAAATCCATAATAATATTATATTTTTATATTGATTTTTAAATTTTATAACAAACCATATTAACCCGAATAAAAAAATTATAAATATTGGCGGAGATAATAATTCTTCCCATAAACAAATTGTAGTTATTCTTAAACTTTCAAAATCAAATAAAGGCTTTGTTTCTTTAAATGAATCAAATATTATTTTGTTTATAATGTCTGTTCTATAATAATGCCAGCAAAACAACAAATTGCTAATAATCACTATAAGTAATATGTTAAATATACTGGTTTTTTGTATTTTTTTGTCATTTTTATTTAATATTATACTTTTTGTTATTATGTATATAAATGGAATTGAAAAATAAATAATAAAAGTATCTTTTATTAATAGTCCAAAAGCAATTGATACTGCATATAATATTGAATATTTTTTATTTGTAAAATAGTTTGTTTTTATTAAACAATAAATATTAAAAGTTATTGCCGGTATTATATGATAATCTTGATGTCCAAAAAATCGGCTCATTCCGTATATTGCAGGCACCATTGCAAACAGTATCATTGCTATATTGCCGGTTTCTTTGTCTTTTAATTCAATAGATATTTTATAAATGTAATATAAAGTAATTAGAAAGAAAATATAATTACATAATATTATCATCAAATCAAAGTAGTTGTAGCCGAAAATTGATATTAATAATCTGATTAGTAATGGTAACAAAGGAGGACTATAAAAAAGGAAACCTTGTTTGAAAATATCAAGAAAATGCAGAGCTTCTTGGTTGTGTGGTAATATTGGGGTATTAAATTTCCACCAAATTAAATTTCCGATAACATAGCAAATAGCAATAATAAAAAAAATTATAGGAGATGTGTTGTATTTTTTCATGATATTAATTTTAAATTAGAAATATATATAATTATATATAAATTACAAATTATTTTAAATAAAAAGTTTGAATAGATAAAATATACAATTTGAATTACATTATTAGAATTTATATGTTTATTTGAAGCACTTAGAATGTAAAAAAGGAAATATTTAAAAATCTCTATTTTCCCCAAGTTTTTTAACTTACTTTAACGAACATATTCATAGATCAGAACGGAAACATAAGCCATGAATGTTTTTGCTGCAGAAAATATCCAATAGGCAATATTTTCAATGACCGCATAGAAGATGTTTGGAATAATAAATTTATGCAAAATACAGAGAATCTATTGTTAAAGGCGCCAACGGCAGTATTTGTAAAAGCGACTGTATTGGAAGAAGAATTCCTGAAAAAGTGTTGAATTATGTTGTTAATCCGAATTTGTTTTGGTGGGATATTTGACAATTATAGGAGCTGTATAATAAAATGAGTTTAGAGTCTTTATATAAAAAGATATTTAAACAATGAAATTTTTTGTGATTTTTCAATATTATTTAGATAATTTTAAGAAAAAATTAATACGCGCATATGTAAATATAGATTTATATTATGCAGTTATATCGTTTCTTCATTTCTTTTTGACTTTTTTTACAGACAGTTTCGTTTTTACGATTCATTACAGACAGATTCCTATGCTTAAATATGTCGCCGTCAAATTAGCTCTTATGGCGTTGTTGTTTGTCATTTGGCAGATCATAGGGCATGCTGTCAGAATTTACAGAAAGAGTTTGTTTGTAAGAGAGTATGCAAAGTTTACATTTATATATTTTGATATTATGCTTATTTTCCTTCTGGCTGTAATACCAGGCAATATTAAAGATCATACCGATTTTTACTATCTTTCAAATACTGCCGCTTTAAGAGATACCATGATGTTTGAACCTTTTATAATGGAATATTTTAGGATTTTTTCAATGATGTTATTTCCTTGTTTAAGCGGTATTATTTTGGGGCAAATTGTCATAATATCTTCAATAGTCGGATATATAATGACAAGATTCAGCATTTGTCTTAAATCATCTAAATTGGCATATTTTTTATATATTCCGTTTTTGTTGCTTTTAGTCATACAGAATAATTTGTTTATGGATACATGCATAATCTATTCTTATTTGATTTTGCTTTTGGTTTTTTTATTGTTTTTTATGAAAGCCTGCAATGAAAAAATTACAAGAAATAACATGGCGTCAATAGCTTTAATTACTGCTCTTTTGGGAACTTTAAGAGCTGAAGGATTATTGTTCTTAGTATTAGTACCGGTTATATTTATAATAATCAATTATCATAAGATTAAAATAAGGCAAATTCTATTCTTCTCTTTTGTTTTGCTTTTTGCAGCAATTATTATGATGCCTAAATACATCGATATTTCTGCTCAGGAAGGTAAATATGAAGGAGTATATAAAAAATTATATATCATAGATTACAGTTTTAAAGTCTTGTTAAAAGAAGCTGTTAAACGAAATGATCGTGAAATCCTGTCTGAATTTGATTCATATGAAGATGTTAATTTTATGCTTGCCGATTCAACTAAAATAGGAATGTTTTTTTACGTAAATTTGCCCGAAAAAAAGAGAGAAAAATTTGATATTATCTGCGAAAAATTATCGAAAAAATATAAAATGGTTTATGTTGCTTATAAAATAAAAGATTCTTTGTTTAAATCGTACAACCATGCGATTTATAAAATCGGTATTGAAAAGATAAATTTTGGTGATAATAAAGGGGCAAGACAAGCATATAACAGAATAGATGAGAAATTAATATTGTATTGTAATGATATGAGAAATTATTTTGTTGATTTCTTTAAAAAACATTCTACTTCAAAAGGCAGTCTGATTTTCCCTTTGTGCGTGATTCTTTCCGTATCATTGATTTCTGCATTATTTATGAAAAAAACATTATTTTTATTATCTGCATTGATATTAATTCATTCTTTTTCAGTTTCTCTTTTGGCTCCTTACGGAGCATTTAGGTATAATTTCAGCCTTTATATGTACGGATATTTAAATTTTGTGATATTTATCGTATTAACTATATATAATTTAAGGGCTTCAGATAAATTTAAATTTTTTATTTAAATATGTGCGCATAATATGTTAAAATAACTGTAATAAAGAATATTTTATTTAAAGGATAAATATGAAGAAAGCATTGATAACTGGCATAACAGGACAGGATGGCTCTTATCTTTTGGAGCTTTTACTGGAAAAAGGATACGAAGTTCACGGCATAATAAGAAGAACTAGTATTCCGAATTTATCAAGAATAGAACATGTAATAAATGATGAAACTAAAAAAGACAGAGTATTTTTACATTTTGGAGATTTATCAAGCTCATCAAATTTACTTAGGCTCATTGAAGAAATTGAGCCTGATGAAATATATAATTTGGCCGCCCAAAGTCAGGTATATGTAAGTTTTGAAATTCCTGAATATACAAGCGAAGTGACGGGATTGGGAGCGGTAAGGCTTTTGGAAGCGATAAGAGTTTTGAAAAAGGACATTAAGTATTTTCAAGCGGCTTCAAGCGAAATTTTTGGTCTTGTACATGAAGTCCCTCAAAATGAAAACACTCCTCTTTGTCCAAAAAATCCTTACGGCGTGTCAAAATTATATGCGTATAACATGACTTCGGTTTATCGTCAGACATTTAATATGTTCAATTGCAGCGGAATATTATACAGTCACGAAAGTCCCAGACGTTCTGAAAATTTTGTTACAAGAAAAATAACAAAAGCCATTGCAAGAATTCTTTCTAAAAAACAAAATGAGTTATATTTGGGGAATCTTGACGATAAAAGGGATTGGGGTTTTGCAAAAGATTATGTTGAAGCAATGTGGCTGATGCTGCAGCAGGATGTGTGTTCAGACTATGTTATTGCCACGGGCGAAGTTCATTCTGTCAGAGATTTTCTTAATGAAGCATTTGCTCTTGTAAATTTAGATTGGAACAAATACGTTAAAATTGACAAGCAATTTTTAAGACCGCTTGATAAAACAAGCCTTTTTGTAGGCGATTCGTCAAAAGCGCGTGAAAAACTTGGCTGGCAGCCAAAAACCTCATTCAAAGAATTAGTTAGGCTTATGGTAGTTGAAGATTTACATTCAGAAGGTATAAATATTTTAAAATGAATATTTTGCTAATCAATCCTCCGGATGATAATCTAATAGATTGTTACGCTTATCAAAACGGAGAGGTAGGGATAGATTCTCCTGATTTTGGCAAATTTCCTTCACTGGGATTGTTATATATATTGGGATATTTGGAAAAGTATGCCCCTGAATATAACTTGTTTATAATAGATTGCGTCGCAGAAAAAATCACATACGAAGAATTAAAATCAAGAATATCTGAAATATGCCCGGACTTAGTAGGCATTACAAGCTTTTCTATAGCTTTAATTGACATAATAAAAACAGCCGCTTTAGTGAGGGAGTTGTGTCCTAAGGCGCATGTCTGTATGGGAGGGCATCACCCGATGGCTTTTCCTGTAGAATCTCTTCGGTTAAAAGATTTTGATTCTATTATAATAGGAGACGGTGAAAAACCTTTTTATGAACTTGCGAAAGCGCTTGAAAGTAATATGCCTTTAACTGATATTTCGGGATTGTATACAAAAGAAACAATTTTAAAATATATATCTGAAGGCGGATTGGCGAAGAAAGAAGATTCAAGATTTTTATATCCTGTGCAGCTTAAGCCTTCGTATGTTGAAAATCTTGATGATTTGCCTTTCCCGGCTAGAAAGTACTTGTCGCATATAAAATTTTTCAGCATTGTCGGAATATCAAAGAAATTTACAACTATAATAAGCAGCAGGGGATGTCCTTTCCATTGCGTTATGTGCGACGTTCCTTATAAAAAATACAGATCAAGAAGCATAAAAAATATCGTTGATGAAATAGAAGAATGTATGAAAGAAGGATATAAAGAATTCCATTTTTATGATGATATGTTTAATATAACTCCTGACAGGATTATTGAATTTTCTAAAGAGATTCTTTCGCGCAGACTTAAAATAATATGGGATTTCAGAGGAAGAGTAAATACGGTAACTGAAGAATCTTTAAAAATTGCAAAAAAATCAGGTTTGAGAATGATATCTTTCGGAGTTGAAACAGGAACAAATGAAGGACTAAACTATATAAGAAAAGACACAACAGTTGAAAGAATTAAAGAAGTTTTTAAAATGTGCAATGATTTAAAAATAAAGACGATTGCCGATTATATGATAGGATTCCCTTTTGAAAAAACTGAAGAAGATATAAATAAAAGCATTGATTTCTGTATATCCTTAAAGCCTGCGTATGCTCTTTTTTCAGTATTGATTTTATTTCCCAATACGCCGATATACAATGAAGCTGCGGTAAAAAAGCTTATAGACCCTGAACGATGGCATAAATTTTGTTTAAATCCTTCAAAAGATTTTTATGTAGATTACTGGGAAGAGTTTTTTACCAGAAAACAGCTGCTTGATTTTCAAAAGACGGCATTCAGAAGATTTTATTTAAGATTAAGTTATGTTTTGCAGTCAATAAAAAATATTTCTACATTTAATGAATTTCTTATGAAAGCTAAAGGCTGTTTTTTGCTGCTGAAAAAATAAATTTGTTATAATATATCATCCAGAGATAATTTAAATGAAAATAGTGCTGATAAGAACAAATGCCCCCGCATTACAATTGGTTCCTCCTTTGGGAATCGGATATATTTCCGCGTATTTAAACAAACATTCGGTTGAAACGGTAATCATTGACGGGTTAAGAGATAATATAGACAATGAAACGATTCTCGGCTTGGCGCTGAAGGAAAAACCGGATGCAGTCGGCATAACTTGTTTAACCGCAGCATACAACGAAGTCATAGATATGGCTCACCTCATAAAAAATAACAATATAAAATGCATAATCGGCGGCGTTCATCCCTCTTTTATTCCTTTTCAGACGTTGAAAGATTCAAAAGCCGATTTTGTTATCTGCGGAGAAGGAGAAAAATCTTTCTTACAGTTAGTTCGGAATAATTTTATAAATGACGGAATAAAAGGCGTGTACAGTATTGATAATCTTAAAGACGAAAGGCAAAAAATTGATTTTTCAGATCCGCTTGAAGATTTGGACGAAATACCGGTTCCTGACTGGAAGAAAATAATGCCTTATAAATATGAAGGAAGACCGGCCGGATTAATATATAAAAAAACTCCTATAGGTTATGTTATGACAAGCAGAGGATGCGCTTCAAATTGCACGTTTTGCGCAAGTCCCGGCTTTTATAAAAGGAATGTCAGGTTCAGAAGCGTTGAGAATGTGATAGATGAAATTTTGGAATTAAGGGATAATTACGGCATAAAAGAAATAAAATTTATAGACGATAATCTTGTCCTCGATAAAAAGCGCGCCATGAAATTATTTGATTTAATGATTGAAAACAAAATTAATATGCCTTGGGGATGCACTTCGGGACTGAGAGCAAATAATGTGGACGAAGAAATTGTAGCAAAAATGAAAGAAGCCGGATGTTATAATTTTAATATCGGAATAGAAAGCGCGAATCCGCAGATTTTATTGAATGTCAATAAACAGGAAACTATAGAACAGATAACAAACGCAATTAATCTTGCAGATAAATACAAAATTGTGTGCGGAGGTTTTTTTGTTTTCGATTTGCCAGGGGAGACAAAGGAAACTATGCTGGAAAGCATAAACTACGCAAAAAAATCAAAACTGACGCTTGCAACTTTTAATATTCTTGATATTCTTCCCGGGTCAAAATTATGGGAAGATTTGGATTATAAATTTGACAGGAACGATTTGCAGTACAGTTATTCGCAGCCGAGGTGTCTGCTTGGCAATTTGAATAAAGATGACATAACAAAGGCGCAAAAAAAAGCATTTATGGCGTTTTATCTCAGGCCTAAAATAATATTTAAACTTTTAAAATTTATAAAAAAAGAACCGGTGAAATATTTTTTTAAAAGAATCTTAAAAATAGTCTGATGCGGGGGAAAAGTGATAGAATATATAAAGAACGGAGAACAGTTGCTGGCGATAATAGTAAGAAATGACTATAAACAGGAAGGACTTAAATTTTTTACTTCAGAAAAAGCAACGCAGCAGATAGGCTGCGTAGGGCACCCTAAAGGGCTTACCGTTGACGCTCATGTGCACAATATGGTTAAAAGAGAAGTCTTTTATACAAGCGAAACCCTTATAATAAAAAAAGGCAAAGTAAGGGCTGATATATACAATAATGATAAAAAATATATAGAAAGCAGAATTTTGGAACAGGGCGACGTAATATTGTTTACGGACGGCGGACACGGTTTTAAATTTCTTGAAGACTGCCAGATGGTTGAAATTAAACAGGGGCCTTACGCCGACGTAAGCGATAAAGTAAGATTTAAAGGAATTGACGATTCCCAAGTGGTATTGAAATGAAAAAAATAAAAGATTTTATTCCCGTATGCAATGCTTATTTGGACGGCAATGAAAAAAAATATGTGCTGGACTGTCTTGACACCGGATGGATATCGTCGGCCGGGAAATATGTTAAAGAATTTGAAAACAGGTTTGCCGAATATTGCGGATGCAAATATGCCGTTGCCGTAACAAGCGGCACTGCCGCGCTGCATATAGCTCTTTCTTCTCTTGGTATAAAAAAAGGAGATGAGGTTATTATTCCGTCTTTTACAATGATAGCCTGCGCTTTTGCGGTATGTTATACGGGCGCAAAGCCTGTTTTTGTAGACGTTGATAAGGATACATGGAACATTGATTGTTCAAAAATTGAAAGCAAAATAACTTCAAAGACGAAAGCAATAATGCCGGTTCATATTTTCGGCAATCCTTGCGATATGAAAGCGGTAATGAAAATTGCAAAAAAACACAAACTGCACATAATTGAAGATTGTGCGGAAGCGCACGGCGCCGAATACTACGGTAAAAAAGCGGGCAGTTTTTCTTCAATAGCCGCATTCAGTTTTTTTGCGAATAAAAATTTGACTACCGGCGAAGGCGGCATGGTGGTTACGAACAATAAAAAGTATTATGACAGATGCAGATATTTCAGAAATATGTGCTATTCTCTTGACAAACCAAGAACTTATGAGCATGATGATATAGGTTTTAATTACAGAATGACAAACCTTCAGGCCGCCGTAGGTCTTGCGCAGATTGAAAAAGCAGATTTTTACAGAACTTTAAGAATAAATAACAATAAAATATACAGAAAATATTTAAAAAACGTTGAAGGAATATCATTTCAAAAAGATGAAAAAAATTCTTTAAACGTCTGCTGGATGAACGCAATTTTAATTGATAAAGAAAAATATGGAAAAACAAAGAAAGAACTTGTACAATATTTAAAAGACAACAATGTAGATACAAGATTGCTTTTTACGGGAATGCACAAGCAAAAGTCTTTAAAAAATTACGGATGCAGCATGCTCGGCAAATATGAAAATACGGATAAACTTACGGCAGACGGATTATATTTGCCTTCTTCCGCAAACCTAAAAGAATCTGAAATACGGCATATTTGCGGATTAATTGCAGATTTTAAAGATAAATAGGACAGCGCTGCTGTTGATAAAAATACTTTTCAAAATATTAATGATAATGTATAATTAAAGAAATAAAGAAAAACGGCGGTCTGACATGGTAAAGATTTTAATAGTAGACGATGAGGTTTTTGCAAGAGATGCAATGGCCAAAATCATTGCCAGAAAAGGCTTTGAGGTGTTGGTGGCATCTACCGGAGAAGAGTGTATAAAACTTTTCAAAAACGAAAATCCACAGGTTCTCTTTCTCGATATAATACTGCCTGATTTAGACGGCGATCATGTATATACTTATCTTAAAGAAATAAAAAAAGACATAGTAGTATATTTTATAACCGGTTCTGGTTTTGTTTTTACAAAAGAAAACGCAATGAAAGCGGGCGCAAGCGGTTATTTGCAAAAGCCTATAGAAATACAGGAATTGTTTAAAGTTCTTGATGACATAAAAAAGAAATTCGGTGATTAAAATTGAAAAAAATAACGGCGATAATTTTAATATTATGTTTGTTTGTTAATATTTCTTTTGCTTTTGACCCTTATGCCGGCGATGAGATTGAAGAAAAATCAAATGCAAAGTTATATTACGGGATAGTCCTTACTCTTATCGGCGGTTTTCTTGTTTATGACGGTTTCTCAAAAGAGAAAGTGGATATTTCAAAGCCTATGGTTGATTATATGACGGTTATACACGCAGAGTGGACTCAGAATGCATCCGGAAGCGAGAAACTGTATACGCTTAGATCAGGAATTACAGAATCTTCTTATACTCCACAGGTAGATAGAAATATTGTTTATAATAACGGCAATGTTGATTTATATGATGTTATAGTAACAGTAAAGTATCTGTACAATGACGGGAGTGCCATAAATGATAATTATCGTACTGTTACAGACCAAACAGTTGTAGACATCAAAAAAGGCGAAAGTTTTACATGGACTGATACATACCAATACGGGACAGCAGGGACTCCTGCCCCTTATGGAAATCAACGTAATCCCGATAGTGATGTGGGGCTTTATACAGGAGAGGCAACTCTTAATCTTATAGATGTTAAAATAGATTTATCGCAGAGTTATACGGCTATATATGAAAAGAGAAATAAAAGTGATATTGAAGGCGTTGCCGGTATCTGCGTCGGGCTTGCCGGTATTTATTTTATATTTGATTATTTTTTAGACATGCATAAATTTAACCAGTATATGAGAAGGAACAATTTAAATATAAGGCTTGCCAAAGCTCCTGACGAATATAAACTTTTATTCCAAAAGAGATTATGAGAAAGTTTTTAATATTTGCTTTTTTATTTTTGGCGCAGATTTCTTTTGCTCTTCCCTTTGCGCCCGATCCTGGAGGAGAAGCATCAATTAAAGACACGCCTCCTTCAGATTCAATACCTGTTCCTCCGCCAGACAAACCGACAATTTATAAAACGGGTAATATCTCAAATCCTTTGCCGACAAATAAATGGTTTAACTCCGTTTTATATAATTCTTACAATGTTTTTTCGTTAAGAATGTTTACGTATCCTCAGACGATTAAATGTGATGATAAAAATAAATACGGGCTTTTAATAGGATATCCTAAAGTTGTTCGTTCAGCAGAGATGATAACTTATGGTTATGAATACAGTACAAATCCTGTATATCCTTATCCGAATATTATGAAAGTTCTTGCATATACCGATTCAGATTTCAGTACTGCAATGGCTCCTGATTCTGCAAAACTTGACGGTTACTCTGATTGGTCTGCAACGGTTAAGTGGGAAGATTCATCAGACAGCTCAAAATGGATGAAAGCTTCTTTCGGACAGGGTTTTGTTTTTACTTATTTTGAATTTGAAAGTTCTTTATATCCGGCCATAGAATTTCCTTACAGTTGGAATTCCGTATACGGACGTTATTATCTTTATGATTCAAGCGGCAATCTTATACAGGACAGCGTAAGCTCTTATACGGGTGACAGAATTATTTTGGAGGCGAGATTTCCTGACGGCAACAGCGTTTTTTACGGCGTGTTTGTTCCTCCGGAAACCGAATTTACTCAGGTTGTCGGAGACAATTGGAATAAAATATCGATCAAAATGTCTTCAACCGACAAATATATGTCTGCCGGGATTTTGCCGTCTGCAAATATAACCGAAGCAATAACGGATTTAGCGGAATATTATAAATATGCTTATAATTTTATCAGTGATACAAAAGTGTCATGGACTGTTTCTTCAAAATTTGAATCAACGACAAATTTCACTTTTACGGTAAACAAAAAAAGAACTTCGTCTGAATTTAATGATTCCGATACGTTATATACGTTGATGCCTCATCAGTATAACAATCTTTCTTCTCAGGTTTCTTATCTTTCCGATAAGACATATGATACGTTAAGAGGAACTTTGAAATTGGTTTCGGGGCATAAGTTTACGACAAAAACAAAATTTTACGGGGCGCTTCCGTTCTTTCAGTATGATATTCCGTCAGACGTAAAAACTCAGCTTCAGACATATTTGTCGTCAGATAAAAATATAGATATCTCTTCAATACCTACGGATACATACCACGGCGCGAAAGTTATTGCGAGGCTTGCTAATCTTCTTCCTATAGCAGATAATCTTGGAGATGAGACTTCGAAACTTCAAATTATAATCAAATTGAAAAATGAATTGACCGACTGGTTTAAATATTCGTCGGGGAAATCCAATAAATATTTTTCTTATGATGACAAATGGGGCGGACTTATCGGGATAACTGCAAATTACGGTTCTAAAGATTATAATGACCATCATTTTCACTACGGTTATTTTATATATGCTTCGGCGATATTGGCTATGTATGACGAAAGTTTTGCAAATGATTACGGAGGAATGGTTAATCTTTTGATAAAAGATATTGCAAATACCGACAGAACCGATCAAAATTTTCCTTTTATGAGATGCTTTGATTTTTATGAATCGCACAGCTGGGCAAACGGTATGGGCGGGATGGATGACAGAGGGATCGATCAGGAATCTTCGTCTGAAGCCATGAATGCCTGGGCGGCAATATATTTATGGGGTCTTGCAACAAATAATGATAATTATAAAAATCTCGGAATATATTTGTATTCCGGTGAAAATGAGGCGATTAAACAATACTATTTCAACTTAGACCGTGATATTTTAAAATCTGCGTACAGTCATAATTCAATAGGAATTTTGTGGGGTGGACAGGTAACATATTCTCTTCATTTTACTCCTCAAAACCCTCAGACAATCAAAGGAATACAAATCTTGCCGTTGACTCCTGCGATGACATATTTGGCCTATGACAAAGATTATTTATCTGATTTTTATAATGCTTCAAAAACGGAAAGCGGAGCCGATTTATCGCAATGGTATGATATTTGGGCAAGGTTGATTTCTTTGTTTAATCCTTCAGCCGGGCTGTCGCAGTTTGACTCTTATAAATCGTCAGATGCCGAACAGGGAAGTTCTAAAACGTTCACTTATCATTTTTTGAATTTTTTTAACCAATGCGGAACGCCTCTTTTAAAATATACGGCGGATTTTCCTTCATATTTGGTTACGGAAAATTCAGGGAAAAAAATATTTACTGTTTATAATTATACCGATTCAAACAAAACGGTGCGCTTTTACAACAATTCAGGAACATATGTCGGCAGCGTTAACGCCGCGGCAAAATCTTTTGTTTCTGCGTCCGATTTGGTACAAAATACAAATGAAGAAAAATTATTGGTATATCCTGTTCCTTATAAACCCGGCAGCGGAGGAAAATACGACGGTGACGGAATTACTTTTTTAGGCCTTGACGAAGGTACGAATATAAAAATATTTAATGTGGCAGGCGAGTTGGTGTATGAAAAAGAAGTTCCTGTAAATTCAAATTTTTATGTCTGGAATACGAGAAATAATTACGGCAATAAAATTGCTTCGGGGATATATATTTATTATATAACTTCAAACGACGGTCCGAAAATTAAAGGAAAAATTGCAATAGAAAGGTAGGTAAATAAAATGCATAAAATAGTTATAAGATGGACGGTATTCTTTATTTGTTTAGGCGGCGTATATTTTTTTATAAATTCAAAAGTTCATGCTATAGCTCAGGCAAATTTACAGTCGGCCGTAATTGTTAAACTTCCTGCTTATACGAGGGATGAACTTGTGATTAACGTTGAGGCAAGACTTCAGTACCTTTTATCAAGAGTTAAAAATGTTAAATTTTTCGTTTATAAAGTAAAACCTAAAGAAAATTTATGGACGATTGCCAAGAAATACGGATATTCCGTTCATACTATCATAGGATGCAATCCTCAGATGAAGACATATAACGTAGATGCAAACCAGAAGCTTTTGCTTCCGAGTATCGGCGGAAGCCTGCATCCTGTTCAGCCTTCAGATACATGGCAGACAATTTCCGAAAGATATAATATCGAAGAATCTTTGCTGAAGAATACGAACTGCCAAGCTCAGAATTTTTCCAAAGACGATTTTATTTTTATTCCCGGGAAAAAACCGGCAATAGATCTTTTGAATAAGGATATGCAGGAAAAATATGCGTTAAGAGAACTTTTTGTATCTCCTCTTGCCGGAAGACTTACGAGCTTTTTCGGCACAAGAAGACATCCGATTACAGGCAAGGTAAGCAAGCACGGCGGAATAGATATTGCGGTAAAAACAGGCACATGGGTCGGAGCTGCCGCAGACGGAGTCGTAATTGTTGCCTCAACAGACGTAGGTCATTACGGAACAGCGGTGTTTATTGACCATCAGAACGGATATATAACTCATTACGGGCACTTGTCAAAAATAAATGTGAGAGTAGGGCAAAAAGTGAGAGCCGGACAGCTTATAGCAAAAAGCGGCTCGACAGGAAGATCAACGGGACCTCATTTGCACTTTACAATCAAAAAGAACGGAGTAAATGTCGACCCTTTAAAGTTCTTATGGTAGTTAAGCCGAAATTTTTATTTTGTCAGATTTTCCAATATTAATTCTTTTACTTTTTCAGATACGGTTCTTTTAGGAAGAGAAAAAACAGTTTTAATTAAAAGATCGTCCGTTAATTCTTTGGCTTTTATGAGCTTTGTGTATTTGTTTGCGTTTGACGTGTTTAACTGCGTAATATCAGTTGAATCCGTAAAAACTACAAATGTTTGTATGAAAGGTCTGAATTTTTCATTCCGTTCCGTAAAATTATTATCTTTTAAAATTTTCTCTATTCTTTTGCTTACCTGCTTAAACTGATTATCTGCCTGTTCAAACAGATTTCTCCTCTTTTCAGATAAAGTTTCTTTTCCGTTAACGGTTATTTTCATCGATTCGTTTACGCTTCCCGATAAAATCGCGTTTGGGAAGTATTTTGTTTCAAAGACGAGCACTGAAAACGGCAGCGGAGGACAAGTGAAAGCTATAATATCTATTTCCTGTCCGTTTATTATAATGTTCTGTTTAGGAGCATATATTCCCTGAGCCACTGTTTTGTTCATCATAGTCAGCTTACTGCATATTTCATGTTCAAACGTTTTTCCGGCGCCTTGGCGTCCGGCGCTGCTTTCTTCATCAAGCATTGCAGTCAGTACTGTATTTTGCGATTGCAGTTCTTTCATCTTTTCAACTAAAACGTCTTTGTTGTTTAAAGCTTTTTTAATTTTTATTATAAGTTCGGTTTCTGTAACAGGTTTAGACATAAAGTCGAAAATTAAATCTCCTGCCAAATCTGTTACCGACTGTCCGTATGTCTTTTCCATAGCCGTTAAAAGAATTACCTGAAGCAAAGGCGCCGTATTTTTTATGTAAGGAAGAATGTCTATTCCTGTCTCGCCTATCCCGAAGTGAATATCAAGTATTAATAAATCCAGTATATTCGGATTGTTTAAAATGAATTTTTTTAATTCAATGGTATTTGCAAATTGTTTTATTTCAATATTATCGAAATGTTTTAAAATTGTTCTTTCCAGCGCATTTCTGATGCTTCCGTCATCGTCTGTCAACGCAATGACTTTTTTGTTTTTTGTCTCAGGGTTCATATTTTCTCCTTATGCGCATTTTTGTATACAGGCAGAATTATACAAGTTTGGAGTCCGCGTTCGCCGCCGGCATTTATGTTTTTAGCTTTTATGAATCCGTTTGAAATCCCTATGAAATAAGCGCTGTGTATCGTTCCTTCGCCGAGTCTCTGTCCTTTTGAACTTTGAATCTGCTGTTTGTAAATCTTAGATAAAACGCTGTCTTCAATTCCGCCTGCGTTATCCGTTATAGTGATAATAAGGTTTTTCTCAGAGGCGTTTATATCTAAATCTATATTTAGTTTTGCTTTAAAGTTATCGTTAATTAAGAGTTTCTGTAAAGCAAAAATGGAATTGTCTATAATGTTTTTTACGGCTACAAAAATCAATCTGTTTGTATAGCAGTAAAGATATTCTTTCGGCTCTTTTAAAGATTTCATTGAAATATTTATATAAGGTTTTAACTTATCGTTGTAAAATGTAACCTGCTCTTTTAAGTTGTCGTCAATATATTGCAAATTCGTTTTATTGAGTTTTCCTTCGCTCAATTCTTCAATATGCTCCCTGGTGTTTTTTTGATTTTCCAAGATAGCTTCTTTGTAAGGTTTTACTATCTTTTCGTATATTTCATACAGCAGTCCGTCAAATCCTGTTTTTGTTTTCTCCAGCTGGTTCACCAAATCGTGTCTGCTGCTTTTTAAAAGTTCCACAGTATCCTGCGACCAGTTTAATTCAAGTATCTGAAGTTTTTGCCTTTGCGTGTCAAAAGAATCGGAAATTTCGGATATCGTTTCTTTTTTTATTAACTCGTTTTCCATCGTTATGGTACGGGTTAAATTGTTGTTATATTTATCAATTAAAATAAACGTGATTAACAGGATAATAAGCCATAAAAAGTTGCTGATATTTGCCGGCATTTCAGACATCATTCTGTAATATCTTATAGGATTGATTCCTGTAATCTGCACGATAAAAGCGATATATACGGTTACTACGGCAATAGAGAGTATAAATAATGTTAATATAAATCTTGTTATGTCTGATTCATATTCTTTTTTGTTTAAAATGCTTCTTTTTAAATATAGAAGATTGTTCATCATTTCAACTTTCTGGGCGGGTAAAATTATTTTTAAAAATAAAATAAGAATAATTACGATAAGAGGAATCGTTATCATTTCAAGAAATAAAAAATCCTGGAAAGTTCTTGTTGACATTTGTGATATTATATTGCTTAAGACATTATTTGAAACGGATTTTACGGTTGTGATATAAAGATATCCGAGAATTATGAATAAAAAAAACTCAATTCTTGATATATTGCTCATAAATATATTGAACCACGTGATTTGCTTTTTTCTGAGATTTTGTTCGTAATGCTCGGTTAACATTGTTGTGTTGTATTTCAATATTGTCAAACATATTACGCTTCCGATAAATACCGTAAGTATCATATTCGGTATTTCGATAAAAGTTTCGGCTATATAATTTGCCATAAGAGCGTAAATGCCTGAATTATCTATCCCGAATATATTCCTGAAAAGTTCCGTAAAATATATAGAATAAGGCTGTTTGAATATCGCGTCCTGGAATATGACGTTTTTTATAACGGATGACGAAAACGAAACCACCAAACCAGTGGCTATGCCGGCAAACAATATAAATCTGCTCACGGTTAAAACAGTGCTTTTTAAATCGTTTTTTGACTTTGATTTTGTGTTAAATATTTTTAAATTTCCGGATTCTGCAAGCCATCCCCAAAAGAATGCTCCTGTCATATGTATCAGAGCGACATAAATAAAATGAGGGGATGTTATGTTTGAAAGTACGATCGGGGTAGTAATTGCCACAAGTATTGCCCATATGCTGCCAAGGGTCATCGCTATAACGAAAGTACCAACCATGTCAAATGTCAGAAATCTGTAACTGCTTTCATATACAAAGCTGTGTCCCGCCCAGTTTAACAGCACGCAAAAACAAGCAGTGATAAAATTGAATCTTTTTTCATAAAGGTTTTTATACAATTTTGAAAATGTATATTGAAAGTTCATATTAATATGATAGGAATAAAATGAATTTTTTTCAAGCTTGCTTTAATTTGACTTAAAACGCTTAAAATTATTATAATCATACTTTAGGTTTATTTAAGATTTAGTGTTTTTCCTTTGGAGGAGTAATGGCTGACATAGTTTTAAAAAACGTTTATAAGAGTTTTGGCGATATTAAAATCGTAAAAAATTTTAATTTGGAAATACCTGATAAAGAATTTTGTATTTTAGTCGGTCCTTCGGGCTGCGGAAAAACCACTACGCTGAGAATGGTCGCAGGACTTGAAGACATAACAGACGGAGAAATTTTTATAGACGGCGTTAAAGTAAACGACACTCCTCCTAAAGACAGAGATATAGCCATGGTCTTCCAAAATTACGCCTTATATCCTCATATGACTGTTTATGAAAATATGGCGTTTGCTCTTAAGCTTAAAGGATATGATAAGAAAGAGATAGAAAAAAGAGTAAAAGAAGCGGCTGAAATTTTAGGGATAGGACATCTTTTTGACAGAAAACCTAAACAGCTCAGCGGAGGGCAGAGACAGAGAGTTGCCGTCGGAAGAGCTATTGTAAGAAAGCCTAAAGTATTTTTATTTGACGAACCTCTTTCAAATTTGGACGCTAAATTAAGAGTTCAGATGAGAGCCGAACTTAAGAAACTCCACGAAAGACTTCAAAGTACAATGATATATGTAACGCATGACCAGACCGAAGCTATGACTATGGGCGACAGAATTTGCGTTATGAAAGACGGAATTATTCAGCAGGTTGCAGGACCTCTCGACCTTTATGACAGACCTGCAAATAAATTCGTAGCAGGTTTTATAGGAAATCCGCCTATGAACTTTTTTGACGTCGACGTTACCGTTTCAGGAGAAGACGTTATATTAAGGGAAGGCTCTTTTGATATTAAAGTTCCTGATTTTATGAAAGAAAAAGTAAAACAGTATAATAACCAAAAAATAGTTATGGGCGTAAGACCTGAAGATATTTATGATAAATTGTTTGCAAATTTAACGCATAAAGACGTTTGCAGCTTCAGCGCAACCGTTGAAATAGTAGAGCCTTTGGGAAGCGAAATATATTTGCATTTTACAACAGGCAAAAATATAATGGTTGCAAAAGTTGACGCGAACAACAAAGCAAAATCAAATCAGGTAATAGAAGTTATTTTCGATTTGAAGAAGATACATTTGTTTGAAGTTGAAAGCGGCGCAACAATAATATAAAAATTGCGTGCAAAGTTGAAAAAAAAATAAAAATTTGTTAAAATAGTACCTCTATGAATGAAATAATTATAATATGTATAGTGCTGTTGACGGTGTCTGTTGTAGCGGCGGCAGTTTATTTCATTATAACTATGATTCAAATTGCAAAAACCGCTAAGCAAGCGGAAGAAGTTTTGTCAAAAATGAATTCCGAAATGGATAAAGTAGAAATGATGTCGGATGCAGTCACTAAGATTTTTAATTTTATCCCGGGTTCATTAATAAATATTGCGGCATCAGTGATGTCATTGTTCTTTAAAAATAAAAAGTAGAGAGGTATTTTCTATGGACAGCAAAGATACATTGATTGCTTTTTTATTGGGAGCGACAGTAGGTCTTGCAGTCGGCATTTTGTATGCTCCTAAATCAGGTAAAGAGACAAGAGCCCAGTTGAAAAATTTGGGTGAAGATCTTGCAGAAAAAGGTAAAGAATTTGTTAAAGAAGGTAAAAATAAAATTTCAGAAGTTATAGAAAAGAATAAGCCTTCTTTTGCCAAGCATACAAGACAGAATCCTGACATTATTCAAGAAGATATCGTAGAATAAAAATATTTGTGCTGAGGTAGCTCAGTCGGTAGAGCACAGGTCTGAAAAACCTGGTGTCGACAGTTCAATCCTGTCCCTCAGCACTTCTTAATCTCGGATGCCGGTCTTATTTTAGTCTTACAATAAATTTGTAAGGCTTTTTTTATTGTAAAAAAAGTACTATATATTAAATTTTTTTGCTATAATATATAAATAATTGCAGCATGGTTTTAAAATATGAAAAAAAGTTTTTTGTTTTTTGCTGTTTGTCTTGTTATTGTGATTTTATGCAGAGTACAAATGTTTTCTGCGTATAACGGAAGCGTTAATGCAGAGCACGGCGTTAAACAATACCATGGTAAAGAACAAAAAATTAAAGATAACAGTAATGTTCTTTTAGCTTTCAATGCCGTAAAAAAAGGCGATTTTGCAACAATCAAATTTTTGGTTGAACAAAAAAAAGTTAATATTAACGAATATTCGCAAAACGGAATGACATTGTTGATGAAAGCCGTTTGCGGCAAAAATACCGAAATCGTAGAATATCTTCTTGATAATGACGCCGATTTATTTTTAAAGGATAAAAACGGATATACCGTATTAACATATGCGGTTGAAAAAGGCAATTTGGAAATGCTGTCTTATCTGTTTGAAGAACATTCTTCTGATATTCAAAAACTCATTGACAACCGGATGAAGTATCTTCTTTTGGCGTTAAAAAATCCGGATATCCGCATTTTGCAGTACCTTGCGGGCATTCAAAAGTTTGACGTGTCACAGACATCCGGCAGCGGAGAAACACTGCTTATGTCTGCCGCAGGTTCCGGCAATATCAGTGCCGTTAAGTATTTGCTTAATGATTTGGGGCTTGATGAAAACCAAAAGGATAATAACGGGGATACCGTTCTTGTCTATGCGGTGAAAGGCAAGAGTCTAAACATCGTTAAATATTTGGTTGAAACAGTAGGTGTTTCCGTAAATGAAAGCAATAAGTACGGGCAAAAAGCTTTTGATATAGCAGTATCATGCAAAAGGGCGGAAATATCAAACTATTTGCGGAAGTATAATCAGTAAAATGCCGACATAGCTCAGTTGGTAGAGCAATCGCTTCGTAAGCGATGGGTCGGAGGTTCAAATCCTCTTGTCGGCTTTTTTATTTTAAAGGCAAAGCTTTTAATTATGTCAAACATTATTAAAAATGTTTTTTCTAAAATTATTTCATACGGACTGCCTGTATTTTATTTCCTTGTTGCGGTAAGTTTCTATTTAGGCACGTATGATTCAGCCCAAATCAAAATCACACTGGTTCAAATCGGCGGTATAGCTTTAATCTTTTCATGGCTTATTCTAAAAATTGAAGATGATTTTTTTGCGATGCTGCAGAAAAATATTATTGTAATTCTGCCTATAATTCTATTTTTGCTTTCAGGGTTGTTTTCTTTTTTTCATTCCTCTTTCCAGCTGGCTTCTCTCAATGAATTTTTAAGAAGATTCATATACTGTATGCTGTCTCTTATTATCATAGACAGATTTACGGATAAAGAAGAAATATACCGTTTGGTAAATGTATTGATAGTTGCGACATATATAGTTTGCATATATGCGGTCGTGCAGTTTATAGATACAAGATTTTTCCCTGCTCCTCCTGAGCCGGGCTTTGACCCTTTTGTATGGCGCTGCGCTTTCGGGAACAGAATTTTTTCCACTTTCGGAAATCCTAACTTTTTCGGCGATTTTTTAGTTGTTATGGGACCTATAGTTTTAGCTTTGTTTTTGAAAAAAAGAAGATTTTATTTGTTGTTTTTATGGGTATTGATAGTATTTTCCACTATTTTCTCATATTCAAAAGGAGCATGGCTCGCTTTTGGCGCAGGATTTATAACCTTTGCGTTTTTATTTGTAAGTTTTATTTTAAATATAGAAAGACGAAAAAAAATCGCTTTAATAGCCCTGATGTCTTTTTTTACCATATCGATAGTAGCAAGCGGTATTGTTATACAGTTAAAGTCAAGACCGGACAGCTCATCTTTCAGATTGTTTACTTGGATGTCTTGCTGGGAAATGATTAATACTCATCCCGTTATCGGTACAGGCATAGGGACATTCTACGTTACATACCCGTCATACAGAAGACCCCAGATATTTTTTATAGAAGGCCTGCATAACACTGAAACAGACCACCCTGAAAATGAATATTTGGAAATATTTTACGATGAAGGAATGATAGGTCTCGGCATATTTTTATTGCTGCTGGCGACATTTTTAACGGTAGGATTTAAAAATTTATCATATTTCAGGGGTGCAAATACGCAAAAAAATACTTTGGCATATCTGCAGCTTGGTTTTATTACCTCTTTGATTGCGCAAATTTTTCATAACTGCGTATGTGTCTCGTTAAGGTTTGTGTCGTCGGGCATAATGTTGTGGATGTTATTGGGGCTTATAATCGCTATATCGGTTAATTTTGCAAATAACGGTAAAAATTCAGGTTTAAAACCTTTAATTTTGCCTTTATACGTAAAAAGATTCATTCAGCTGATTTTATTGTTGATGTCCGGCTATTTGATATTTGTTTTTTACGGTTTTTTTGAAGCTGATAAGATACATGCTCAGGCTATACAATACTCTAAAATGAATGACTGGGACAGAGCTATAGAATTATACGGAGAAGTTATAAATAAAAATAAATCTTTTATAATGCCTAGATATTTCAGAGCTAATAATTTTAACGACAGATGGAAAAATGACGACCCTCAAAGGGCAATTGATGAATATCATAATATTTGGAAAATAGCTCCTAATTATGTTCAGTCAAAATTTCTAATGGGTCTTGTTTATACGAGACTTTGGGAAGAAAGCAACAGAAAAATCCAACAGTATTCACGGAATAACGATAAAGGCGATATTGAAGAGGAAATGAAAAAAAGAGATGCAGCCTTTAAGGAAGCCGTAAAATATTTTAACCAGTATAAAGAAATAGATCCTATTTTTCCTTTAACATATTATCGTCTTGCATGGTTATATGCCGAATCAGGCGATTTAAAGAAAGCAAGGCAAGAGTATGAACAGCATATTAATTTTCCTAAAATGCTGCAGGAAAAACCGTATAATCTTTATGTGGAAAACTGGCAGGACAGAAGAAAGAGCGAATATTCCCAGACTTATATCAATTTGGGTAATTTGGATTATGTTATGAACAACATAGATTTATCAGAACAGGATTTTTTAAAGTCTCTTGAACTTCAGCCTGATAATGCCGAAGCTCTTAAAAATTTATCAGCCATTTATTTAAAAAAGAATAATAAACAAAAATACAATGAAACCGTCAAATTGCTGAAAAAACTATATCCTGAAGACCCTTATGTAAAACAAATATCGGCGGTTCGTTAGTTTTTTTATTGTAGAAAAATTTAAATTATTGTATAATCATAAACTGAAGTTTGGAGAGGTCGCATAGCTGGTCTAGTGCGCCGGTTTGCTAAACCGGTGTACAGGTGAAAACCTGTACCGAGGGTTCGAATCCCTCCCTCTCCGTTTTTTACTTCGTCTTTTTGATTTCTGCGTTGTTGTTTCGGTGTTCGGGTACCTCGGGCTCCACCCTTTACAGTACACGCTCACACCTCAACGCCTAGCAGAAATACAAAAATACTTCGTAAAAATTGGTTTTTAAGCCTTTTTGAATTTATACTTTGTTGAAAAGTTTTTCGGATACCTCGGAACTCCGTTCCTTTACAGTATACACTCAAAACTTTTCGCCTCGTCTAAATCCAAAATCATCTCAAAAAACTTAGTAAAAAGTGGTTTTTGAGTTTTTTTATTCTTTGGGCTCGCTGCCGCTCGGTTCTGTTTGATATACCTTACTAAAAATAATCAAAAATCATCTTAAAATACTTCGTAAAAATTGTAATTGTTTTTTTGATTTAGTTTTTTATATAAAAATGAAATAATTTTTTCAAAAGTCTAAATATTTTATGCGAAGGAGTAACAAATGGTTAGAACTGAAGAACAAATTTTAATTGTTTATTCTGTTGAGGGAACATCTAAAGAAGATATAAATGCAGCCAAAGCCGCTATATATTCGTACACTCGAAAGGAATCTACCATCATGTCTGTTATTACAAAACCTTATATATTTGGAATACCAAGTGGCAGTGTCGCAGGAAATTCTCTTGGGACTGAACTTACAAAACAGTTAAAAAACTCTATTGGGGCAATTGTTTTTGTTGACGATTTGCGCCCGAATATTGCATATGAGTTAGGGTTTTTTCATGGTCAGGGTAAGACAGTTCTTTTGGTAACAAGGAAAAAAGTGGAGGAAGTTTGGAAAGCTATTACTGATTTGTCTGGATGTGCATTATTGTCGATTGAAAGAGAGTCAATTGTAGATGGTATACATGCCTACATCGATACAGTTTATGGCACACTGTCTACTGCGCTTGTGTTTCCTGCTCCCGAATTGCCAAAACCAAAGCAAAACATGATAGGGGAAATAGCTAATAGAGCTCCTATTCCAGTGTCAATTTACAATGGGGAATTTGGAGATATGATTAGGGTTGATACTTGGGGTGGGATAACATTTGATGTGGGATATAATCTCTTGTCTGATGCAAAATTCAAAATTGTTATCAGAGGGGAATCGCAAGATAGCACATATAGCATATATTTTCGAGTAAAATTTATTAATGCATTAGGGGATAGAAGAACTATATGGCTTGGTTTAACATCAAATCAAGAGAAAACAAGATTTGAAGGTAACGAACGGAATCTCCCTTCTCAGCATTTGACTAAAAATTGGCATTTTTTGACAGCTTCTTTTGCAGAACTTCTTAAAAGAGGACAGATTCTTGGTGTGGAACGTATTGAATGTTTAGATTTAATCAGAGTTAGAGCAGGGAAAAAACAAAGAGATTCATCTGTAAAAAATCTATCATATGAAATTGGTTATTTTGAAATTATTGGCATTGATCGTTAATTATTCTCAATTTATTGTGAGCACTTGATATTTTGGTATAATTTTTACATGAAAGATAAAATTACTCTTAATGCCAAGTGGGTTATCAAGGCTCCTCTGACGGATGTATTCAATATAATGACTGATTTTGAAAAATGGCCGGAGTATTTTCCGAAAGTTGCGCAATCTATACAAATCACAGGCCGCGTTGAAAACAATTTTTAATTGACCGCGACAGTTAAATCGTTCGGACGGAATTTCCCAGTAAAAATGAAAACTCAAATTGTTTTAGCAGTTCCCCTTAAATTAGCTCTCAGTCGCCTTGTCTAAAATCGAAATACTTTGTAAAATTATAAGTAGTTTTTTATTTTTCTTGTCAACTATTTTTTCTAAATAAATATAAGACTTTTTACTTTGTGTCTATAGCAAAGATTACTTCACATTTTCAGTTTTAATGAGGATAAAATGTATAAAGATATGTGTGATATGATAGATAATCATTTGAATAAAACAAAAACAATTCTTTACCAGATATTTCTTTTGACATTGGGAAACGCGTTATGCGTTTTTGCAATTCTTACTGTTATTGTTCCGCATAAATTTCTTTCCGGAGGGCTGACCGGATTGTCTCTTATAATCTATTATAAAACTCAAATCCTGCCTGTAGGATTGCTGTATCTTTTAATTAATATTCCTATATTTTTGACTAGTTTAAAGCTGTTGGGGGTAAGGTTTGTCGTTTATACAGGGATTAGTATTTTGATTTATTCAACAATGCTTTTTATACCGCTGTTTCCTTTGCCCATTACGGATAAATTTTTGGCGGCAGTAACTGCCGGAATACTTTGCGGAGCCGGAGGCGCAATTATGATGCGTTCCTACGGTTCTCCCGGAGGGTCAGATATTATCAGCATCTTGTTGTATAAATATGCCGGTATTTCCGTCGGAGTGGTATCAGTTGTTTTTAACACCGTTATTCTGGCTGTATCCGTATTTATATTTCCGCTGGAAAACATACTCTATACCTTTATTTTTATAGTAGTCAGCGCAAAAGTCCTGGATATGATTTTTCACGGCTTAAGCAATAGAAAGGTATTTTTGGTTATATCGGGTCACTGGAAAGACATTCTTGATGAAATCAATCATAAAACACAAATCGGGGCTACTCTGCTTCAGGGAAAGGGCAGTTTTTCCGGCGGAGATAATCAAATAATATACTCAATAGTCAGAAAAAAAGATGTAATGTCTCTTAAAAAAATGATCTTGAAAAAAGATCCGTGCGCATTCATTGCTGTTTTAGACGCCTCTGATGTCGTTAGCGAAAGCGTCGGCAATCAGCCGCATTGGTAATGAAGTATCGGTTTCGCTTGATATAATCTTGTCCAAAATAAATAAAAAATAACCTCAAAATTATCTCAAACAATTTTCGCTATATCTTTTATCTGATACTTCGAATCAGCGGTTCGGGTGCATCGGGCTCCGCCTGTTCACAGTACACACTTCGTTTTGCTTTGCAAATCCGCCCAACTTCGCACCGCTTCGTGCCTTGTCTAAACTCAAAAATATTTTTTAAAAATTGTTTTCTGGGTTTTTAATTTTAAATTAAAAACTTCTCTTGACAAATAGTAATGATTATTATATAGTAATATTATGCAAAAAGAAAAAAAACGAAAAAATCTTGCCGAAAAATTTTTGAAACACGGTTTAAGAATTACGCCTCAGCGTTCTCTTATTTTTGAAGAACTTTATAAGGCTAAAGATCACCCTACGGCAGATGCAATATACAGGCGTGTCCGCAGAAAGATGCCCAACATTTCATTTGACACTGTATATAGAACGCTTCTTTCATTTGCTGAGACAGAAATGGTCTCTCTTGTAGAAGGCTATGGGGAACAGAAACGCTTTGAGCCTAATGTTAATCATCATCACCATTGCCGGTGTGTAAAATGTCATGCCATTATAGATTTCTCAAATGACTTATATGATTTAATTGAAATTCCTGAAGCGGTAGCTAAAGAATTTCAGGTTCTTAATAAAAGGGTAGTATTGGAAGGGATTTGTTCAAAGTGTAAGCGAAAGTAATATTTTTTATCAGTATGCAGTATAGCAATATAAAACAAAGGAGGAGTATTATGTCAAACACAAAGTATAGATCAATCGTAAAACTTGACTTTCAGTATGCACACAGATTTATGAATTATCCGGGAGAAGCAAGCTATCTTCACGGACATTCGGGATTACTGACGATCGAAATTGAAGGTGATTTAAATGAACACAATTATGCCTATCCGGTAAAAGAGGCACAAAAATTAGCATGGGCAGTAGCCGACAACTTTATGCATGCAACAATTTTTCAAGAAGGCGATCCCTTGCTTGATTTAGTGTTGCAGGGATATGAAAAAACAGGAATGAAAGGCACAACAAATAGATTTGGGACGCCTGCAAAAGCTCTCAATCATGAATTGGTAAAATCATTTCCTGAAAGCAGAGTTGCTGTAAGTAAAGGACCTTCAACTTGCGAATGGTTCTGTACGGTATTCTATGAATTGTTGAAAGACAAGTTGAATATTAAGAAAATAGAATTCCGTTCTTCTTCATTGAACTGTGCATCAAGAGAGTTTTAATAAAAAAATACGTATAAAAAAATATCCGCCGGTTTGTCTACGGCGGATGTTTTTTTGTAAACAGAAGTAGACACACAGCATGTTTAATATTCTGCGTTGATAAAAAATATTTCAAAAAAGGATCCGTGCGCATTCATTGCTGTTTTAGACGCCTCTGATGTCGTTAGCGAAAGTGTCGGCAATCAGCCGCATTGGTAATGAAGTATCGGTTTCGCTTGATATAATCTTGTCCAAAATAAAAAATCTTAAAATATCTTGTTTAAAATTTTCAAAATTTGTTTAATGATAATATATGAAAATAACAGAGCATGTTCATGCACTAAAAATACCGTTTCAAGTTCCTATTTCTCCGGAAAAACTATCCTCAATCCTTAAAACAAAAATCTCGAACTATTTAAGCCAAATTTAACCATTAAAATTCCTTTGTTTCAAACGACAATAAGCTGTCGTTTGGCATTTGTATAATGTAAAAAAGACAAAGGAGT
>JAHDQW010000007.1 GCA_018433585.1 Candidatus Praeruminimicrobium purgamenti | reverse complement strand
TATATATGTTGCTAATCCTTTGTCTCCCAATACTTTCGTTATTGCTGCCGTCAATGTCGTTTTCCCGTGGTCCACGTGTCCTATTGTTCCTACGTTTACATGCGGTTTCGATCTGTCAAATTTTTCTTTTGCCATTTTCTTATTCCTCCCAATTTTTTATTGGTTTCATAATTTAATTATAAAAAAACACTAGCCGAGGATGGGAATCGAACCCACGACCACCTCCTTACCAAGGAGGTGCTCTACCCCTGAGCCACCTCGGCAAACTCAGACTAAGATAGATAAAGCGGGAGACGGGAATCGAACCCGCATGGCCAGCTTGGAAGGCTGGAGCACTACCACTGTGCTACTCCCGCAGCTCAAAAAATGGGGGCGGATGGATTTGAACCACCGAAGGGCAAGCCCGTCAGATTTACAGTCTGATGCATTAGACCACTCTGCCACACCCCCAATAAGAACTACACAAAAAAAAGAACAACTCCCATGTACTGAAAAGAGAGTTTAGCAAATTTTATCTAAAAACTCAATAAAAGTCAACTACTAAATTATCAGGCATCTTATTTCATATTTGTGAAATATCTATTTTTGGAGTATAATAATATGATTGTTTTACACAAAAATTCACATAAGGTCGTACATATATAAATGAAAATCAAATTTAAGTTTGTTTTAATAATAACCGTAATTTTCTGTCTTCTTATGATCTGCGCAGCAATGTGCGCAAAAAAACTTATTGAAGACCTTCCTTCTATATCCAATCTTGAAAATTATACGCCGAATATAGTGACAAAAATTTTTGACAAAGACGAAAATCTTATTTCGGAACTTTTCGTCGAAAGAAGAGTTCTTGTACCGTTAAACGAAATTCCTATGAATCTGCAAAACGCTTTTATAGCCACCGAAGACAACGATTTTTTTGACCACTGGGGCATTTCGACAAAAGGCATTTTAAGGGCTGCAGTGACAAATTTCTTAAAAAGAAAAGTCGCCCAGGGCGGTTCTACAATAACACAGCAATTGTCAAAAACAATATTTTTAACGTCGGAAAAAACAATTTTAAGAAAATTCAAAGAACTTCTTTTAACCGTACAGCTTGAAAGAAATTACACGAAAGAAGAAATTTTACAGCTCTACATAAACCAGATATATTTCGGCGCAGGCGGATACGGAGCGGAATCCGCGTCAAAAATATATTTCGGCAAATCGGTAAGAGACCTTAATCTTGCAGAATCAGCTTTGATAGCCGGTCTTCCGAAAGCTCCTAATTATTATTCTCCTTTCAAAAGCATAGAAAGGGCAAAACAAAGAAGAGCGGTGGTTCTGTCAAGAATGAGAGATTTAAACTTTATAACAAAAGAACAGGAAGAAGAAGCGAACAATTATCCTATTCCGGACAGAAAAAATCTTCAGGAACAAACGGCAGGATACTATTTCATAGAATATTTAAGAATACTTCTTGAACCGAAATACGGAACTAACGTTTTGCATAAAGGCGGTCTTTCAATATACACAACTCTCGACATAAAAATGCAGAGAGCTGCTGAAAAAGCTTTGGCTGAAAACCTTAACAATTTTGATACCCAGATGGCGGGCAATAAAAGCGCCGCAAACAAAAAAGTGCAGGGCGCCATTATGGCAATCGACCCTAAAACAGGCGCAATAAGAGTTATGGTCGGAGGACGCGATTTTAAAGAAACGCAGTTCAACAGAGCCGTGCAGGCAAAAAGACAGGCCGGTTCCGCGTTTAAACCTTTTGTATATACAGCCGCAATAGATTCAAAACTAATGACGCCGGCAACGCTGCTGAACGACGAACAGATGGTATTTGCTTTTGACGGAAGAAACTGGAACCTCGTTTCAAGAGATTTGTCATACGTTGAAATACTTGCCGAAAAAATGACGGAAGACGAACTTATAGACCCTATGAAAATATGGTATCCGGCAAATTACGGCAACAAATACAGAGGCATAATTCCTTTAAGAGAAGCCGTCGCAAAATCGGTAAACACCTGCGCAATAGAAGTTATAGATAAAGTCGGTCCAGAAAGAGTAATAGATTACGCCAGACGCATGGGCATAAAAAGTCCTCTGGTAAACACTCTTGCTTTATCGCTCGGTTCAAGCGACGTCACTTTACAGGAAATGGTTTCGGCTATAGGCACGCTGGCTTCAGGCGGCATAAAAACAGAACCTTACTTTATCGTAAAAGTCGTGGACAAAAACGGAAAAGTTTTGGAATCAAACATACCTGAAGAAAAAGAAGTTTTAAGCCCGCAGACGTCTTATATAATGACAAACCTGCTTAAAGGCGTAGTTGAAAAAGGAAGCGGTTTTGCCGCAAGAGACTTAGGCAGACCGTGCGCCGGAAAAACAGGCACTTCAAACGACAGCGTTGACGCGTGGTTTGTAGGATATACTCCTCAAATAGTCGCAGGAGTATGGGTAGGATACGATGACAGAACTTCGCTCGGAACAAGAACGACCGGCGGAAGCATTGCCTGCCCTATATGGACTGCGTTTATGAAAGATGCTTTAAGAGGATACCCTGTCGTTGACTTTGTGCAGCCTAAAGGAATCGAATGGACTTTGATAGACCCTAAAACAGGCCTTTTGGCATTAAGCAAAACGCCTAAAGCATACCTTGAAGCATTCCTTGAAGGGACAGTGCCTGCAATGTACTGCAACCAAAAGCCTGAGCAGGAACCTCTACCTGAAAACGAAACTCCGGAAGAAGAAGACGGCTATTAATTTGCCGATTTAAAATAATCAAACACTTCTTTAAAATTCAGTTTTGCAATTTTCGTATTTGCATATTTCATATAAAGCTTTTCTTTTGATTTATCGAGTATTTCGGAATGAATTCCGTAACGCAAAGCCAAAGAAGCTTCTATATAGGCCGACAGCTTGTCGCATACTTCTATAAGTTTACCGTCTATCGCCGACAAATTGTCTTTGTTTGTTTTATCGTCTATCTCGTCAACTATTTTTACAAAAGAGTTTTCGACGATTCTGTTTAAGAATTCGTCCTGTATAAAGCATGTCATTTCAAAATGCCAGCTTTCCGGAAGCAAAGGAAGAATTCTGTTTTCAACCTGTTTCTTTTCAAATTCTTTTATTATGTCTTCAAGCCCTTCAACCGACGATTTTATCGGGCTTACTATGTCTTTTGTAAGTATCTCCGGCAAATCGTGGAACAATGAAGAGAAGAAATTGTTATAGCATCTCTTTTCCGAAACGCCCATTTCTATAGAATACAAATAACTGAATATCGCAACCACGAACATATGTCCCAGAACGGTAGTTTTAGGCTGTCTGAAAGACTGCGCCCATCTCTGCTGAAATCTAAGCTGTCCGCACAAATCCAAAAAACCGTAATATTTTTTATTCATTACAAGTTTTTTTACGCCGACAAAATCCTGATACTTCGATATGCAGGCGTCAACCGTTTCTTTCGTAGTGTCTATGCCGTAAAGCATTTCGTTCCACGGATATATTATGCCGAATTCCCATTTCGTCGCAAATTCATGCGAAGCGGAAAGAATTCTTTTTTCATACTGCGAATAGCCGTCGTCAAAAAGATACTTTTCGAACCTTTCCAAAAAACCTTCTCCCAAAGGAAGAAGATCTTTTTTCAAATTTTCCAAAACCCACTTGTTAAGCTCATTTTTTTTCTTTGACATTATTTCATGATAAACTTCAGGCTTCAAATCCGTAAGCATGGTTCTGTGAAAAAATTCAAAAATAGAGCCTTCTATAAGGTTAATCCAGTTTATTTTTTTGCCTTCTTCCTCGTCAAATTTGGCGATAATATAAGCGATTATCATCTTGTGCGCCTGCTTATCTATCTCAAAAAAATCAAACGGTCTTATGTGGTCGTTCCATCTTAAAATATTCGCCGCCGAAAATATTCTTTCAATTAATTCTTTGTTTATCATAGTTTTCCCCTTTACTTGTCTTTCTCCTCTATAGCTTCAACGTCTATTACCGTACCCTGAGGTATTGTTTCTTTATTTTGAGGCTTTCCGTAAACGTCTTCTTTTCTTATTATCCTTACTTTGCCCCTTATTACAAAAGCTTCAAGCAGCATATATATGATGCTCAAAAGCAATGCTCCTATAAAAGCCGAGCTGAAATTTGCTATATAAAAACCTTTCACAATCCTTTCGACGAAATACAGAAGAAAAGCGTTTATAAAAAGCGTAAAAATTCCCAGCGACAAAATATTTATAGGAAGCGTGATAAATTTTATCACAGGCTTCAAAAACATATTTATAAAAGACAAAACTACAGCCGATGCTATAAGCGTCTGCCATTTGTCTATAGTAATTCCGCTTACTATGTTTGAAACCATAAACAACGCAAAAATATTAACTAAAACAACTATTATTAATTTCTTCATTAACTGTCTCCGCTTATTTTAATTTATTAAAATTAAAATATACAAAAATTCTGCCGAAATTTTTATTGTCCACCTTATATCTACTATACATTTTTTTTATTTCTTTGTCATTTAAAAAACGGATGACTTTTTCTTTAAGAACTCCGCTTCCTTTACCGGGAATTATTTCAACTTCGCCGATGCGTTTTTCTCTCGCCTGATATATTACGTCATGCAAAGCTTTGTCTATCTCTTTTCCTTTATTAAATATTTCATGCAAATCAAGCTTTAAACCCGCCATTTTAGCTAATCCACCATATCAACTATTTTTTTACCGACTGTTTCCGCAATAAGCTTGTTCCCCAAAGCCGTGCAGTGTCCGAAAGTTCCGCCGAAATTATCCACGAATAAATCGTAATACGGAAGACTTTCCAGTTTTTTCTTAAAATTTTCTTCGTTTGAAACAAAAATGATTTTGTCTCTTAATTTTGTATCCCTGAAAAAATTTCTGAACTTTTCTATAGAAACTGTCGGATAGCCCATACATATATATATAACGTCTTTATCCGTAACTTTCTGCGCAAATAAAAGATACGACTGTTTAATTTCTTCCGTTTCAAAATTAGGGATATTTCTTATTTTGTCATATCTGTTAACGTAGCCGTAATAACTTACTTCAACATTATTCTTTTTTAAATACTTATACAAATCGTTTAATATAGCCGTCTGCATTTTTTTATTAACCAACAGGTTGTAATATTCGACAAGCTGCTGTGTCGTCGCAAAAGAAATATACGATTCGACTATCTTTGAAAAATATTCGTTTTTCTGTTCGTTTGTTATTTTGTCGTTCATTATTATCGACAATATAAAATTATAAGCCGATTCGTATTTTTTCTGCTGTATATAAACGTCCGTAAGCATAAAATACACAAACATATTATTTGTATACGGATGCGTCGTCAAAAACATATCGGCATACTTTTCAACGTTTGCGTAATCTTTTCTTGTTCTGTAGATTGATATAAGCCCTTCAAGAGCTTTTATGTCTTTAGGGTTTTTCTCAAGTATTTTAATCAACTTTACGGGCTTTTCTCCGCTGTTAAAGTATGCGTCAACCATCATGGAATAATCAATATTCTGTTCATCGGCATAAAGTTTTTCGGCAGCCAAACTTTCAATATGCCTTTTTATCAGCATAAAAAGCTCAACCGTTTTAAACGAGTACTTTTTATATATCTGTTTTTCCTGGAGCGTTGCGTCATTTGCGCCCATCATCGAAATAACAATATCAGGGTTGTAAGTTTTTATCTGGCTGTCAATTCTTGCCGTAATGTTTTCAACGTTTGTGCCTGGTACTCCGCAGTCAATCACGACAAAATCTTTTTTTATGTGTTCGTTAAGATAATCCACAAGCTGTTTAGGATACTGCGCAAAGGTGGTCGACTCTCCTACGCACAATATCGTTACCTGCTCTTTATCTCTCAAAAATTTAAGCGTTTTACTGTTGTTTACGTGGTTTACTACCGAAATAACAAAAGAACTTGTCTGCAGCAAAATTTCAAGGCTCACAAGCGCAAAAAGAATGCCGAAAAACACCAGAAAAATTCTTCTCATTTTATTTTCATCCTCGCCACAGTATATTTCGGTAAAAGGTTAACGTCTGTTTTTTCTACTGGAAGTTTTACCGCCTGATTAAGAACTCCCGGCGATAAAGTATCAACTATTTTTTTGGAACCTGCTATCTGCATACTCGAAAGTTTCATTTTATAAGGTTCAAATCTGTAAGGCGAAAGGAATTCTATCTCATCGTCTTTCGACAGCTTATGCCTGAGTTCAAGTATTATGTAATCTTCTCCTGCTTCTCTTACAAACCCGCAGTTTCTGTAATCGCTTTTGCTTGAAGTATCGTTGTAATCCTGAGCTTTTTCATCAGGAATGCCGTTAAAAAACCCAAGCGTATATCCTCTGTTCTGCAAAGTGTTCAGCTCTTTTATATAAATGTCGGCATTCCATTTATCCGGAGCCGCGTAATAATCGTCAATCGCCTTTCTGTAAACTCTAGCCGTTTGCGCAACGTAATATTCAGTCTTGTTTCTTCCCTCTATTTTTAAAGAATCTATGCCCAAAGCCAAAATTTCGTTAAGTTTCGGCATAAGGCATAAATCTTTTGAATTAAAAAAATATGTGCCTTTTTCGTCTTCTTCTATACCGTAATATTGGTTTGGTCTTTCTTCTTCTTCAAGATACATTTTGTATTTCCATCTGCAAGAGTGGGCGCATGCTCCCTGATTGGCGCTTCTTGAAGCCATAAAAGAAGAAATCAAACATCTTCCCGAATAGCTTATGCACATCGCCCCGTGTATAAACATTTCAAGCTTTATGTCAGGACATTTGCCTCTTATTTCGGTAATTTCCGCAAAACTTACTTCTCTTCCCAAAACGCATAAAGAAGCCCCCATCTTTTTCCAAAAATCAACCGTAAGCCACGAACAAACGTTCGCCTGCGTTGATATATGTATAGGAAGTTTCGGCAGCCTTTCATGCACAAACTGAAATATTCCGGGGTCTGAAATAATAACTCCGTCGGGGTTTATTTCTTTTATTGTATTTATAAAAGACGTAAGCTTATCAATATCTTTATTGTGCGAAAATAAATTTAACGTTAAATAAAGTTTTTTGCCTGCATTATGGACAAATTCTGCGCCTTCCTGCAGTTGTTCCAAAGGAAAAGAAGATTTAAGCCTCAGCGATAAATCGGGAGTGCCTGAATATACCGCATCTGCGCCGTACAAGACTGCCGTTTTCAACCTAGATAACGAGCCTGCCGGCACCAGTAATTCAGATTTATTTCTAAACATGTTTTTATTATACCATAAAGCGCGGTATTTGACTAGGAACTCTTGTTTTTGTATAATTCTTGCTTATTACGAGTGTCTCCGTAGCTCAATTGGATAGAGCAACTGCCTTCTAAGCAGTAGGTTACGTGTTCAACTCACGTCGGAGACGCTTTTTATTCGCACTTTTGGTGGCTGTAGCTCAGCTGGTTAGAGCGTCGCTCTGTGGAAGCGAAGGTCGCGGGTTCAAATCTCGTCAGCCACCCCAACATTTCTTACAAAACATTTATAACGATTTTAATATTTGGACTACACTCTTGTATTTTATTCCTTTATGTACCGTTTTCACTTTTAGATCAAAAACATGCAATATCATATTTTAACAGAGGACTTGCAGAAGTTAAACTTAGAGATTTTTTTTATAGGGCAATTAAAGATTTTACTGAAGCAATTAATATTTTAGAACTTTCTCAACAAAATGATAAGTTAAGTAATAAAGAATTGTCAATTTTTTATTGTGGGAGAGCTGGTGGAAAAAATGAATTTGAAGATTATATAGAAGCGATTAAAGATTATGATAAAGGTATAAAAATATTAGAATCCTTAAATACGGATAAGTTGCTACTTGTAACTTTTTATAATGACAGAGGAGTTGCGAAAAATAATAATAGGGAACATAAAAAAGCAATTGAAGATTTTACAAAAGCGATTGAAATTAGTAAGAGTATCAAAGATAAATTTGGTAATACAGAACAACTACTTAAAAATAAGCTTTCTGAGATTTACAACAATAGAGGAATTGCTAAATCTGAAGATGGTTCCTACAAGAAAGGAATTAAAGATTTTATAGAAGCTATTGATATTTTAGAAGAAATAATACCAAAAAATTCAAAATTTTTGGCAGAAGTGCATAATAATATGGGAATTGCTAATCATGCCCAAAAAAATTATGATGAAGCAATCACAAATTTTCAACAAGCTATCGAATTAAATAATGATTATATAGATCCATATGAATATTTGAGAAAAATATACGAAGGAAATGTTGTTTTTTTTAAGAAACTTAAATTATTATGTTTCTGCATCGCACCAATAGTGATTTTTATTACACTATTGGATATATCATCAGTTAATATTTGTGTTCTTTTAAGAGATGTTCCTGAAACGACTACACTTTATAAATTTCCCTTCCATAAAAGCTTTATACCATACGATCAGAAGGTATATTTGATTCTATTAGCAATAATTTTGATTTTATTGCCATATTTATTACCATTTATAAAGAAAATAGGGACTGTTGAATTTAAAGACAGTAATTACACTTATATAAATCCACATACTACTCATTTTTATAAAAAACACAAGAAAATATAACGTGTCTTAAAACAATTTCGATTAATCTAATTATAATTTACATTCTTTCAAAAACTTCATAATGATTTTAATTATAAGCCAAATATTAGAGCCTTAAAAGATTAGCAAAATCTTGAAAAATTTATGATAAAATGTAATGAATAAAAATGGATTTCCTTATGAATATTGAAGATTTAAAAACAATAGATCTTGAATTTGGGAAAATATATGGTAGTAAAATGATATAGTTGCCATAAAAACTTTTTTGAATACACAATATAAAATTTTATGGATACTTAAAGAAAGCAAATATTAGAATGCCATTGATTGGAATTTACGAGATTATATTTATAAAGGAGTTAATGGTTACAAGAAATTGTATATGACATGGATGAATGTTATAAGAGTTTCCTTTTCTATAATATATTCTTATTCATGAATTTAAAAAATTCCCAATGTTAGAGCAATAATTAGTGTTATAAAAAATATAGCTGTAATAAATATTTAAAAAATTGGTAGCGGTGCTCACGCTAAGAAGCATAGTACTATCAATAAATGTTACAGAATCAACAAAGAATTAATTATAAGGAAGATTCGAGCAATTTCTCCAGATATTATTATAAAATTATAGTTGTGTTTATCAATTGTTTTTAGATTTAAAAAGTGATAATCTTATAGATATAATAGATAAATTCCAAGTATCTTTTTTAGAGGATACTACAGTTATAAATGCCTATCATCCTAATTCTAGATTTAAACATAGATGTTATTTGGATAATATTTTAAAGTTTTTGAGAAAAGTATGAATAAAGATAAAATACTGAATGCTGAAGATATAAAAGCTATTTTAATAGATGATGTTATAATGGAAATAAAACCTATTGATATAATAATCTCAGAATTGCCATTTTTGGTGGAAAATAAGCAATTGGCAGATTTAGTATATATTAGTGATTATAAAACAACTGCTTTTGAAATAAAGAGTGAGAAAGATAATTTAGATAAGTTATTACATCAAATAAAAGGTTATTTAAAAATTTTTAACAGTGTCTATGTGGTAATACATAATCGATTTATAAAATCAGCAACGATAAAAAGATTACCTGATAGGGTTGGAATATTTGTTATTGATGAGCATAAGAGTCTTATATTAAAGAGAAAAGCAGGATTTAAACATATACTTTCAAAAGATTTATTGGTCAGTCTTTTATGGAAACAAGAATTGGATAAAATTGCACGAAATTGTAAATTGAGAAATGATACTTCTTTAAAAAAACAAATAATTAATAAGTTTTCAAATAAAGATATTCAGAAGATTGTTGTAAATAGTGTTATTGATCGATTTTCAAAAAGATTTTTTACTTTTATAAATGAGAGAGGGAAGCGTACAAATATTGAAGATATCAAGTATCTTAGAGTTCAAAGTAATTTGCCTTTGCCTTCTTTAACGAAATAACTTTTCTAGTTATAAATAAATTCATTCTGACTTTAATCCAAAATATAGGTGACAAACCTGATGGAACTTGTTTCGCCGCTTTTTTTATCTCCTCATCTCCAAAAGATGATAAGCCCGGTATAGGTTTATATTTGGAGCAACTGAGAACCATTTGAGCGGCTTTTTTATATCCAGATAGAACCTCATCATCTTTGTATCTATAATATAAAAAATCTCTTTCATCAGAAGACATAAAATCAATTCTTGGTATCCATCCACCACCACCGGTAGGGTATTTAACTGGATGAATAGAAGCATAATCAGCATATAATAAATTATTATCTTTACAGAATTTTTGTAGAAAAATATTTTCTACACACTGGAAATTGCCTTCATTTTCATTATCACAAACTTCCAAAACATAGCTTGGAAAAGAAGATAGCAATAGTGCAACATTTCTTGTCTTAGTGGTTACCTTTTTCATTGACTCTGATATTTGTAAGATATAAGTACTCAAATTGTCATCGGAAGGTATATATCCCAAATCTAAAAAAATTAATAATGTAGATCCAGATTTCATATTGCTTTCAATGAAAGTAATCAATATGTCAATGCCTTCATTAAATTCTCTATTGTTAATGTTAAAAATACTAGAGCTATTGTAATTTTTTTTAAAAGTAAAAAACGGTATTTTAACTGCAATAGTTTTAAATTGAGAAGAAAGAATATCTATTTCTTTTATTACATCATCAATAAATCTAGTATCAATCATTAAAGATGGAATTACATTTTTAACTACGGAATCTCTTTTTAAAAATGACACCCAATTTTTATAGCCGTCTTGTGGATTTTTCAAATCTCTTAGTTGATTGTTTAAGAGTGCTTCGTCATCTGTTATGTCTAAAATAAATTTTGAATTTTTTGTCAGTTCAGTAATTTTTAAAATGTGGTTTTCTATATCCGGATGTTTCGGTATCCCATTGCATCTAGATAACCTTGTTTTTGTCAATTCAAAGGTTGGTAAGATATTTTTTAGTATATCTTTATCAATTGTTGCATATCCGCCTAATTCAGCGGCTCGGGTTTTTATCACAGGAAAATAATGGTATTTTGGCATCAATAACTTCCAATATATTTTAATTTATATGCACGATATCTTATAGCGGAAATAGATACGTCAAAATATAAGGCTAATTGCTCAAATGTATTTATTCCTTTTTCTATACACTCTCTAAATTCATTTTCAGGCATTAATAGTTCAGCAGCAAAATCATTAGCCTCTTTTTCTACCTCATCATCATTATCACTTCTTAGTAAAATTGATTCATCCTTGCGTCCATTTATTAGAGAGCTTGAATGTTCTAGAACAAAATGAGCTAACTCGTGTGCCATAGTGAAATTTTGTCTTCTTATATTATCATATTGATTTATATAAATATTCCAAGATGTTTTATTTGCATTTTCTTCAATATAGCCAGAGATATTCCTATCCATTTCATCTTTTATAACATTAATATTAAAGATTTCTTTTATAACTCTTTCAATATCTAATGGTTGTGTACAGATTCCTCGCTGTTGAGCTTCTCTTCTTATTTCATCTATTGTGTGAATGCTTAAGCGTGAAAAAGTTACAGAGGCAGATTTTTTTTTCTGTCCTTCCTTATCTAATGTTAAATCATCTATTGAAAAATAAGAAACACCCATATTATTTAGACTCCTTTGTTTCTTTTTTATCTTCCATTTTTATCTGTTTATCTATTTTTATCTGTTTATCTATTGGTGCTTGTGATGATGTAATTGGTTGGCTTTCTTCTTCAGTTTTTTTTGATAAAATATCATCAATTTTTTTATCTATTTTATCTAAAATATAAGAACTTTTCATCTGTTCTGTAACATTTTTAGCAATAATCTCTTCTATTACAGTTTTTTTCATTTCTTTTCCAAGATATTCAACACACATTTGTTTTGCTTTTTCTTCGCTTACAGATTTTACATAAAAATAAGCGCAAATAGTATATAATCCTATAATGACAATGAGGAAAGCAATTAATCTATCATAATAATCTAACTGTGCACTTAAAAAGGTATCTAAAGTAATATTTGAATTGTTTACAATTTCATAAAAAGCTTCTTTGTTTTTCTTATCTAATAGTGATAGACTTATGGCATTAAAGTCTTTTGATAAAATTTTTTCATTTTTTTCACTAACTATATATAGGGTATAATGTTTTTTATCATCCAGTATTCTATTTATAGAAAATTTAGGAAAAAGTAAGACTGCTAAGAGTAGTATAACAAATAAAGAAGCTATGACAAAAATAAAAACTTTTGAAAATTCTTTAAACATTTATAAAATCCATTTAAAAAATATTTACTTGAATATAATTATAACTTCTTGTAAAATAATTGTAAAGATGTATATAATATTTATGATACTTTTGGTTTATCATAGTGATTTTAAATAAAATTATAAAGTTCAAAATTCAAAACTTAAAAAAACAGACAAATATTTATATCCATTACACTGAGTAAAAATTTTATTTAAAAATATTACAATTTTTTTGCAATAAGAATTTCTAAAAATAACAAATATTATTCATAAAAATTAGATATATTAAAAGCTATTAATATCCATGACATTTTGAAACAATTCGGGGAAAAACAAAAACATTGTTTTGTAAGGCATATTTTAATACAATTATTTAGTAAATATTAAAATAAAAGATTAAATGAGTTTGCAGAAAACAAGTCTTTGTACCTTGAAAATTAGAAATAGCAAGTATAATCTAAATGAAAAAATTTTATTTTATTTGTTTTTGGTTGTTATTAGTTTTTGTTTTGATATTTTCTCTTGTTGCACTATTCTATAGTAAGGGAGAATTGATTAAAGATTTTGCTCTTCCTATGGCAGCCGGTATTTTTGCTTTTGGACAATTATGGCAACAGGAAAAGCAAAACGAATTTGAACAAAATAAATATATCAAAGAAAACTATTTTGAACTTATGTCTATACTCAATACAGCTTATACTTTTGAAACCGATATATCAGACAAAGAATTTCCAGTAAGATTTTCTCAACAATGTATAAAACAAATCCACCATCTCACATTATTCAAAACAAAAGCTCTCATCTTATTTGAGAATAGATCAAAAGAATTGGAGCCTTTGATTGTAAAATTGCAACATGGTTTAGATAATATGCTCAGATTGATGCTAGAAGCGAGGCACAAGCCATCTCAAGAGAATCACATTCAATTTAATACGGCTCATTACACCTTTGCAAATGATGCGGAAATTTTAGGTCAATTTTTACGAAAACATTATGATGAAAAAGTGTCTTGTTAATATCTATTTTAATAATCTAATTAACAAATAAATATGCATAATAATCCCAATTAATATTTTATTTTTAAAACAAATTTCAAAGTGAAGCGGATGGCTTTGATTGGCATTTTGAAAAAATCCGGGCATAATTGAAAAAAGATTCTTTTATCAAGTCCGAATTTACGGCAAAAATACTGATATTTTTTTGAGTCTTTTCTGATACTTACAGGTGTTCCGTTATTTTTAATCCATTCACCATAAAATTTATACCATTCATCAAAATAATAATAATTCCAAAATTTACGATGTCCTGTAGAATGAATAATTTTAGCCTGTTTTAAAAATTTACCTGACATTGAAGCAGGCATATTATATGTATTTGATATTTGAACAGGTTTTATATCATATTTTTGCAAAGCAAAATTAATTATTGCCTGGTCTGGAAGATTTAAAAATTCAACATATTTTGCAGTGGAAATATAGCAAAAATCCCTAAATGCTTTATAATTGACGTTTAACTTATTCGTTAAAACTATAAAGCCTGAATTAAAAAAAGTTGTTGAAAAATCAAAGCCGTCTATAGGTTTTGAAAATATCTGAACGTTTACTTTCTCTTTTATCATTCCTATTCCGTTATGAGCCAAATCAAAAACAGGAAGCAGTTCTTTCTGAACTAAAATATCACCGTCAAGATATATTATTCTTTCGTATTGATTAAGCATATCAAAACATTCATATCTTGCAAAACTTGCCAAAGAAAAACTTTTGACGGCTTCTGTTTGTTTAATTTTAACCGGTATTTCATAATCAATAATTTTAATATTGCCTAAAGTCCTTAAAGCTTTTTTATCAGTATCAGAAATATCGCAAACATATATATAAATATCCGATTGCTTTGCAAGCTGAGGAGAATGTTTGAATAAAGATAAAATTGAAACATAAGTACAGAATGCATATAATCCGTTAATTGCAAATACAATTGCCGTTTTCTTGGTTTCTTGTGAATTGTTCATAATAAATTCCTTAAATAAAATTTGTTTTTAATTCGTGAAATTAAATTTTATTTTTGGAATTTTGAAAAAGATGAACAGATATTCAGATAAAATAAAACGGCTGTGATATCCAGGTAGTTACCAGCCAACCCAAATATACAGCCGTGGTTCCTTGCCCCGAAGGGCAAGAAACACTCGAAATAAAATATTAAGGGAGCTACCCTTTTTATCTTATTTCTAAAACGACTGTTTTTGGACTGGTAACTATTTTTACTTTCGTAAAAATGGCTCTGCTTTAGCAGAATTCCAAAAACAGATTATATTTAATTTCAAGTCTTACAGACTTGTACTAAAATCCTCCTAAAAATTATATTTCTTGCTTAATTATACATTATTAACCTTTTATTTAAAACCGTTTTAAATTTAATTTAATATTAAGTACTCAATAAAAATAAATATCTTTATTTTTATTTGCAATATTACACTGTTTTTCAAAAACCTGTTTATATTTTTCCTTTCTTAGACTATAATTTGAGTAGGGCGATATGCTTTACACGGCGGTGCGACTATGGCAAAAAAATCAAGCGGGTTTTCAGAAACATTCCTTATTAAATTTGTTACCGTAATAAATTTAATGTTTGCGGTAGGCGGATTCTATTTTGCAATGATATCACGCTCCCAGTCCGTGCTTTTTGATTCCGTATATTCTTTTACATCAAGCTTTTTTATGCTGATGTCTTTATATGTGGTGCGTTTAATTAAAAAAGGTGAAGATGAAAATTATCATTTCGGCTACGGTTCTTTTGAACCTCTTTTTATAGTAATACAGACAATGTTTATACTTACTATGAACTTTGTACTGGCTTATTTTGCCGTAAGAACACTGCTTTCAGGCGGCGCCCACATAGGAGTTAACGCCGCATCCACATATACGGCAATATCCGTTATTGTATGCGCATTGGTTTATGTTGTGCTTAAGCGCGCTTCAAAAAAATATGCTTCTCCGGTTTTATCGGCTGAAGCAAAAAGCTGGTTAAACGACACTATGCTCAGCATAGCCGTTTTAACGGCTTTTCTGGGAATTATCTTTTTATCGGGAACTCCTTTGTCTTTTATCGTTCCTTATATAGATTCAGGAATGACGCTGCTGTTTATTCTTTTCCTTGTTCCGCAGTTTATCAGGCAATTATGGACAAACATTCTTGAATTACTGACTTCCGCGCCGTCTGTGGATATACAAAAACAGCTTGATGCTGTAATTGAGCCTTTTATTGAAAAGCATAATTTAGCCGGATTTAACGCATACTCTACAAAAAGAGGCAGAACTCTTTATGTTGTCGTTCATGTTTATTTAAATGAAAACAGAACAGTAAAAACAATAGACAGAATAAGAAAAGAAATGATCCGCGCCATACGCAAATACTGGCATTACAGCGATATTGACATAGTCTTCACGTTTGACACAACGTGGATACCTCTTTCCTCCATGAGCAATAATTAAAATAAAAACTGCATTTCTGCAAAACTTATTTGAAAAAATACTTCTAAAATATTAGAATCACTTTAATGGCAAATAAAAAACATACAGTTTTTATTATTTCCCCTGTCCATATCATAATTTGGTATTCAAAAATCAATGAATATATAAGTCATTATTGTCATAAAAACAATTTTATTATCAGTATTATAAGCATCTATAAAACAAAAGTCATAAAAGAATTAAACTTTGCGGATAATATAGTTTAAATAAGATAACAGGACTTTAAAATATGAGAAAAGTATTTTTACTGTTCGGAATATATTTTATGATTTTTGCCTCAGGATGCGGAACGACGAAAATACTGACTGATTATAAAGACAATTATACATACAAATTCGAAAAAATCTCTCCTGTAGAAACTTATAAGGCAGTTGAAACTAAGAGACCGAACACATTCCCTCTTGCAAAAAAGAGCACTACTTCAGATTATTTTGTAAGCACTCTTTTAATAGCTCCGGTCTTTGATTTGTTTTTATGTACTCCGTATGAACTGTTATTCGGGAAGAGAATCATAAAATACAAAGCAAATGTTTTGTTGACCGGGCAAATACTTGACGAAAACAACACGCCTGTCGGCAGCAAAAAGATTATTATCTCTTTTGATGACACATGTTTTGACTCAACGACAGATGAGAACGGCTTTTTCGAAGAAAATTTGGAAATAAAAGAATACAGTAAAATCAAAGATACAATTACTCTGTATTTTAACACTCTCCGATATCCTGATACTTACGACACAAATATTGAACACTTTAAAAACGACATTACAAAAAAAATAATCAGCGGTGAAACGGTGACAATAACAGAACCTTTTGCAGTAAAATATACAATTGATAATACCGATAACAGTATAACCCGCGAAGATTTTTATATAACAAACATTTCAAATAACGGAACAGTACAGATTATTTCTAAAGAAACAAATTCTTTATCAGATGTCATTCATATAAAAAGTTATGAATATTTTAAAAATACCAGAACAAAAAAGGGAGCATCTAATGCGTTTTAAAAAACTTTGCTTAATTTTTGCCATTACAACGTTGTCTTTTCAATTTGCTTATGCAAAAAACGTTACATTGGAAGAAGGATTTTCACAAATTGCCGACGAAATCTCAACAGACCAAAACATTTCTAAAAATGCAAATATGGCCGTTATAGGTTTTCAGGAAAGCACCAGAAAACAACGCCTGTTTTTAAGTTCAATCATTGAAGACGATTTAACCGTTTATCTTATAGCCAAAAGACCGGGAAAAGTTATTGCAAAAAATCATATTGATACGGTTCTTTCAGAATTAAAACTTACACGTGATGATATTTTTGACGGTAAGAACAGAAAACAATTCGGAAAACTTGTATCGGCGGATTTACTGGTAAGCGGAACTTACTATATCAACAAAAAAGATCTTATTGTTAATGTAACGGTCATAAGCATTGAGAGCGGATTAGCGTATTATTCAAAAAGCATAAAAATTAAAGTAAGCGAAATTTCGCCTAATCTTCTCCAATACGAATATAAAAACAAGCAAAATAATCAGTAAATAATGAAGGAATCAAAAATGCGGACTATTAAATTTTTAATCTGTTTTTTAATACTTTTATCGGCGTTGTCGGCTTGTTCATCCATACAAAAAGAGCCCGCATGGTTAGGCAAAACATGGCAGGACGGAAAATCTTTCTTTTTCAGCGGCATTTCAGGAGAATGTTATTCTTTGCAGGAAGCCAAAGAGCAGGCTTATATAAATGCATTAACAAAAGTTTCCGAATACGTCGGTGTCTATATAAATACAAAGACCATTAAAATTTTAAGCAATGATATCGTCAGTATTGACAGCAGCACCGATTTGTCTTCAGAGAACATCTTTCTAACCCAGGCTTTTATTAAAGAATTTAAATATGTTAAATCCGGAAAACTTTTTACAGGGTACATATTAATAGAATACAACAACAATTTGCTTGAAAATGAAAAAAAACGCAGAGCTGATTTAGAAAAAGAAAAGCAAGCTAAAATTGAAAAACGTAAAAAAATCGGAATTATAACAGTGAACATTTTAAATTCATCAATATACAATTTAGACGGAGAAATAAAACACTTTTTACATGACGAAGGGTATTTTACAGGAACAAACGGAATACCTCTCACATTTAAATTAATAACCGAACAAATCAGCAAATCTAAACAAAATATTTTTATATGTAAAATAAAAATAGACATTTGTTTTAGAAATGAAGTAAAAAGCTATTCTTCAACAGGTTATGGCAATGACAAAAGACAGGCAGTTAATGATGCACATACACAATGGGTCAAAATATTTAAAGAAAACTTTCAATTGGATTAGAATATAAATAAATGATTGTTGGAGAAAATAATGAAAAAAGTTTTTTGCATCGGAGTTTGCATATTCTTGGCAGGATGTACTTCATATCTTACTAAAATGGACGTTGACCCTATAAGTTCTCCGGACTGCACTACGCAGATATTAAGAAATGAACCTCTTTTAAGCTCCGCCAAGAACGCAGTTTTTTTCAATAAAAGAAATATCGCAGATCTTAAAAAATATATGGAACAGTATAAAGACGATACTGAATTGCCTTATTTATTTCTCGTTTCAAAAGACAATGAGAAACTTTCAATATTAACATCCACGCTGAATAACTTTTTAAAACATTCAACGGCTTTATTCGACGGTAAAATTTTTGTTGATATTCAGGACTGTCAAAGCGCAATGGGACAAATAAACGGAGGGCTTGTATCGGTAGGAGTATCGGCTATTACGACTGAAGGCAACCTTCAGTATGATTTGAAAAGATTAAATCTTCTTTCAGGGTTAATCAGCGATGAGCTTGCCGTAAACGGATTTAAAACGGCAAGAATAATAGAAGAAGCCGACTATAAAATGAAAATTTTAGTTATTGAAGACGGAATAACCGCAAAATCCACATTGGGCGTATTTTACTCAAAGTCCAAAAAAGCAGGAATTATAGGGATGGACATAAAAATAATAGACTTAAAAACAAACGAAGTAGTGCTTGCTTACAGAACAAAAAACAGCGCTTATCTTTCAAAATTAAGCATTTTATATTGTATTCCAAAATATCATTCTTCAGAAAATTTAGAAATGGAATACTAGTATAAACATCTTATATCTTGCCTTATTTCAACCGTATAATATACATTTGTTTTATTGTATATGCAGTTTATAAACCGCACATCATTTTAAAACATACGATTGTAAAACAACACATATCTTGAGGCATAAAACCTTTAATCCTCTTCAGCATTCCGACTGAAGCAGAGAAAGTTTCTCACTTTCAATTTTGCTATTGACAAGAATATTAGAATATTCTAATATATTGAAAATTATATAAATAGGAGACGCTATGAATATAAATAAAATAAAAAATAGTTTACCGGCGTTTACGGCATTTTTTTACATTACGGCAATTTTTCTCAGTCTGCCGCAAAATATTCAGGCTTCTGACGTTAAAACTTTAGTCGAGAAAGTAATTGAACGAAACTATGATTTAAAACAAGCCCGTTCTTTTACGCAGCAGGCGTCCGATGAAAGCAAATTAGCACAAAGCATGATTTATCCTAAGCTTTCATTTGAAATGTCTCTTGTAAGGTCAGACGACCCTGTTTTTGCTTTCGGGTCATATCTAAGGCAGGGACGTTTTTCCCAAAGCAACTTTGATATAGATAAATTAAATTCCCCCGGTCCTGTCGATGACTTTACTGCTTCCGTTTCGGCAGGCATTCCGATATATACGGCAGGAAAAATCGCTTTCGGAATAAAAAACGCCAAAACGAATATCGCGCGGTCAGGACAGCAGGAAATAATGACGCGCAACAATATTATGATGTCCGTCTTGGAAAGATACTTTGCAGCATTGCGCTTTAAAGAGACAGCCGCCTCGTCAATTGATGCCGAAAAATTTGCGAAAAGCGAAATTAACGATGCCCGCGCTCTTACGGCTCACGGAATGGCGCCGGGTGCAGAATATTACGGAGCCGAAGCCGTTGCGCGTTCCGTTTCGGCAGCGCGCATTGAGTCGGAATCAGGTTATGAAAACGCCGCCGCCGCTCTTGCCATAATGGCAGGATGTGAACCTGAAATTTATTTTTCTTCTGATACAAAAATTCCTGAAAAAGAATATTTTGTTGAACCTATTGAAAACCTTACCGCAAAAGCGGTTGAAATGCGCAGCGATATAAACATAGCCCGTCTGCAGCAGAGCACAGTAAATGATGCGCTGGGCGTTGAAAAAAATAATGCTCTTCCTTCCGTACACGCATTCGGCAAAATACAAACGGATTCATACGATACAAAATATATGCCCGGACATTATACGGTAGGAGTTCAGCTTTCAATGCCGCTTTTTGATCAGTCGCATAGTTTTAAAGTAAATATGGCTGAAGAACAATTCAGACAGTCCAACATAAATTTATCTTCAATCAAAGAACAAACTTCAATTGAAGTGTCAAACGCCTATATAAATTATAAATCGTCAATAAAGGCTTTAAAAGAAATGAGAGAAGCCCGCAAACAGGCGGAAAAATCCGTAAAAATGATGAGAGTTCTGTATAAACAAGGGAAAGTTTCCGTACTTGACATACTGCGCGCCGAAGAACAGTTTTTATCGGTACAAACCGCATTTTTTAAAGCGGCTTACAATATGAATACCGCGTATGTTTCACTTATGTACGTTTCCGGGCAATTATCCCTTGAAACAGTAAAAACAATAAACGATGCAATTCAGGAGGCGCGTCAATGAACAATATAACTGAAAAAACAGGAATTGCAGGTAAAATAGCAGGCGCTTTTATTAAAACAAAACTTACGCCGCTGTTGGTACTTGCGTCATTATTACTAGGAGTTATCGCCGTAGTAAATCTGCCCCGCGAAGAAGAACCGCAGATTTCCGTGCCTATGTTTGACATATTTGTTCCGTTTCCGGGAGCAAGCGCCAAAGAGGTTGAAGACAGGCTGATTACTGTAGGAGAGCGTAAATTATGGGAGATATCGGGAGTTGAATATCTCTATTCAACGGCAGAAGCAAACGGAGCCATGTTTATTGTGCGTTTTAAAGTAGGCACAAATATGGAAGAAGCAATGACGAGAGTTTTTACGAAAGTATCTTCAAACAGAGACCTTCTTGCCGCAGGAGCAGGAGAACCGACAGTAAAAGCAAGGTCAATTGACGATGTGCCTATATTGGCGGTTACTTTCAGCAGCGATGACGGAGACGTCCGCAGACTGCGCAGCTCGGTTGCTTCTATACAGCAGGAAATAACGTCTATTTCAAATATATCCGAAACGCAGATAATAGGCGGACGCCGCAGACAGTTTAACGTCCATATAATTCCAGAGCGTCTTGCCGAATATCAGCTCGGCATACTGCAGACGGCAGGAACAATTTCGATGACAAATACGCGTCTGCCGGCAGGACATTACACAAAAGAAAATACGGCGGTTAAAATAGAAACAGATTCTTTTATAAAAAATATAAAAGATTTGGAATCAACTGTTGTGGGAGTTTCAAACGGACGTCCGGTCCTGCTGGGCGACGTTGCAAAAGTAACGGATTCGTCAGATGAAAAAGAGCAGGACGTTTACACCATAGATTCGTCGGGAAAAAATTTGTCTTCGTCAAAAGCCGTGCCTGCCGTTACTTTGACAATTGCAAAACGCAAAGGAGCAAACGCTACCGTCGTTGCCGATGAAGTTTTAAGACGTCTTAAAATTATGATTCACAATCCAAAATACAAAAACCTGCATTACAGGGTAACAAGAAATTACGGAGAAACCGCACGCGAAAAATCTAACGAGCTTCTGTACCATATGTTTCTTGCAACGGTTTCCGTAACAATACTTATCGGGCTTCTTTTGGGAGTACGCGAAGCGCTTGTAGTGCTTGTGGCAATACCTGTAACTCTTGCGCTTACTCTTCTTGTTTATTATCTGTTCGGCTACACGTTAAACCGCATTACTCTGTTTGCTTTGATATTTTCAATAGGTATTCTTGTTGATGATGCAATTGTCGTGGTTGAAAACATACACCGCCACTTTGTCAAAGCTCCGCTGCTGCCGGTAAGGCAGTCTTCAATCAAAGCCGTTGACGAAGTAGGAAATCCTACGATACTTGCGACATTGACCGTTATCGCCGCAATTCTCCCTATGGCTTTTGTAGGAGGGCTGATGGGTCCGTATATGATGCCTATACCAGTCGGCGCTTCGTTTGCGATGATATTTTCGCTTGCCGTAGCCTTTGTTGTAAGCCCGTGGCTGTTTTCGCATATTTTGGAATTTTGGAAGCCTAAAATAACAGACCATGCAAAAAAATCGTCGTCATGGGCAATATGCGCTTACAGAGGTTTTATGCAGTCGCTTATGACAAAACGAAAAAATCGTATTTGGTACTTTGCCGCGCTCGGAGCAGTTATAACGGCAGTAATTCTTCTTATACCTTTAAAAGCAGTGCGTATGAAAATGCTTCCGTTTGACAATAAAAGCGAATTTCAGGTAATAATAAATATGCCTGAAGGTTCTTCCGTTGAAAAAACGCGCGAAGCAACTTTATCAATAGCAGATTATCTTAAAACGCTGCCTGAAGTAAAAAACATACAGTGTTATGTCGGAACGGCAGGTCCGTATAACTTTAACGGACTTGTGCGCCATTATTTTTTACGAAACAGAACAGATCAGGCGGATATTCAGGTAAATCTTGTTCATGCTTCAGAACGTTCAAAACAGAGCCATGAAATAGCAAAAACAGTTCGCGCTCCTATAAAAGTAATAGCCGATGCTTACGGCGCAAGAATTCATGTGTCGGAAGTTCCGCCGGGACCTCCGGTGCTGTCAACTTTGGTTATTGAAATATACGACCAGGACAGCAATAAACTTGAATATCTTTCTTCGGAAATAATAAAAATACTTAAAGAAACTGAAGATATCGCAGATATCGACACTTACGTTCCGCGCGCCCAGCCTTTGGAATTACTTTACGTCGACAGACAAAAAGCGGCTTTAAACGGAATACTTTCTTCGGATATCGTCTCAACGGTCAGCACGGCCGTGAACGGAGCCGATATAGCTCTTGCCCACATAGAAGGCGAACCTGAACCTGTAAATATAAACCTCAGGCTTCCGGCGTCTAAACGAAATTTGAAGGATGTCTCATCAATAAAAATGGCAGCCCGCAACGGACAGTTACTGGCAATAGGCTCTATGACTAATTTGAAATCTTCCCGTCTTGATATGCCTATATATCATAAAAATCTTCAAAAAACTGCCTATGTGATTGCGGAAGTCGCAGGCAAATCGGAAAGTCCCGTATATGCAATTTTAGGACTGCGTTCAAAAATAGACAAACTGTCTCAGAAAACGGGAATTCCTATTGAACAATATTTTACGCGCCAGCCTGAAACCCCGGGGCAAACAGCCGTAAAATGGGACGGCGAATGGCAGGTTACTTATGAAGTTTTCAGAGATATGGGAATTGCTTTTGCAGTGGTAATGATACTTATTTATTTAATACTTGTCGGATGGTTTGAATCATTTTTAATACCTTTGATTATCATGGTTCCTATTCCGCTTACGCTTGTCGGAATACTGCCTGCCCATTGGCTTACAGGTTCTTTTTTTACGGCGACATCAATGATAGGTTTCATAGCGGGCGCAGGGATAGTTGTAAGAAATTCCATTATTCTCGTTGATTTTATACAACTGAGAATAAAAGAAGGAATGACTTTGAAAGAAGCGGCGATAGATGCGGGAGCTGTTCGTTTTAAGCCGATGTTTTTAACCGCGGCAGCAGTTGTTGCAGGGGCAGGAGTGATATTGTTTGACCCTATATTCCAAGGACTTGCGCTTTCTTTGATAACAGGAGAGGTTGCGGCTACTCTGCTTTCATTAACAACCGTGCCCGTTCTTTATTATCTGGCAAAAAAACGCTCTCAGGAAAAATAATGTATAATGAAAAGGAGAAGAAAATGTATCGGGAAGATTTTTTACGTATGCTTGCAGGAACGGTCGTTTTGACAGGACTTACGCTTGGTTATTTTGTTAACGCCGGATGGTTTCTTCTTACGGCTTTTGCGGGTTTAAATCTTTTGCAGTCTTCATTTACGCATTGGTGCCCCGCAATGTATTTTCTCGATAAATGCGGAGTAAAAAGATGCCGGTGCGGCATAAAAAAGGAGAGTTAAAACATGAGTTTTAACGCTGAAAAAGACAGCGAACTTTTAAAAGCGCTTGGACATCCTATTCGTCTGAAAATAGTTGCCGGTCTTATGGAGCATGACGGCTGCAACGTTTCAAAAATGGTTGATAACCTCGGAATATCGCAGTCGAACGCCTCGCAGCATCTTGCTATTTTAAAAAGAAGCGGCATTTTAAAAGCTACAAGAAACGGAACTAAAACCTGTTTCAGCATTTCTGATAAACGCGTTGCAAATATAATCCAAGCGCTGAAAAAATAATTATTGCGGATTATAAACTGTTAATATTTGCGCCGCATTGCAGACATCAAGAGAGATATTTATTTCTGTCAAAATTTTAAATATTAAATACAAATTAATAAGCATATATTTTGGAAAATAAAATGAAAAAACACGAGCATTCAGGCTGTCCCAGAAAGACTCTTGAAAATCCTAAAGAAGTTCTTGTTAAAGCCAGAATTGAAAAAGGAGCTCATGTTTTGCTTGATATAGGAGCAGGTTCCGGTTATCTTTCCGTACTGTCTGCCGAAATTATGGGAGACAGTTCAACCGTTTATGCTTTAGACAGTTATAAAGACTCTGTAAAATTGTTAGAAAAAGAGCTGTCGGATAAAGGTATAAAAAATATTTTTGCGGTAGAAGCAGATGCCGTTAATGCATTACCCGTTCAAAGAGACTCTGTTGATATATGCATTATGTCAAATGTTGTCCACGGTTTTGTTCCGAACAACGAAATGGAAAAAATTCTGCAAAACTTAAACGCTGTCCTTAAAGATGACGGCAAACTTATAATTATTGATTTTAAAAAAGACGATTTATCTTTCGGTCCGCCGATTGAAATGAGGCTTGATATAAAAGAGCTCGAAAATATATTGAAACCTTACGGATATATTTTAATTAATTCTTTTGACGCGGGAGTTAACCAGTACTGCGCAGTGTTTAAGAAAAATTGCCTGCAACCAAAATGGTGTTAACTTGCTTAAATTAATAATAACAGCCTCTCTATATTTATAAACATATTCGGTTTAATAATTTCAAAAAGTCGTTTCAAATAAAATAATAGGTTAGAACTGCATAGCGCAAGCGGCATTATATTCCTGCATAATGCTTTTAATAAGCTCTTTTACGGAAACTATTTTATCTACAAGATACGCATTTGCGCCGGCAAAAGCAAAACCGTCATTAAGATTGCCGTTTCTTGCATTCACCAATGCCATAGAAATACAGTACGGAGATACTTTATAATCGCAAGTTTTCAAACATTTCCACAAACACGTAAACGGTTTTTTATGACCTGCCGCTATTTCTCTTGTAAAATCATTCAATATCGCCCTGCCAGGTAATCCGACAGGACTTTTTATAATCCCTATATCTTCTTTTTTACAATTTACATATATATTTTTAAATTCTTCACTTGCATCACATTCGTAAGTCGCAACAAATCTTGTCGCCATTTTAATAGCACCTGCTCCCATTTTTATAAATTTGCACATATCGGCTCCCGTATATATGCCTCCTGCCGCTATTACAGGAATATCTTTTTTGAATTTATTTCTGAAAGGAATAACTGCTTTAATTACTTCCGGAACTAAAATTTCCAACTTATTTTCAGGATCATTTATGCCTTCGGGTTTAAAACCTAAATGTCCTCCGGCAAGAGGACCTTCCACGACGACTCCGTCAGGCACATTATTATAATTCTTATCCCAATACTTAAAAAGAAGATTTGCAGCTCTTGCAGAAGATATTTTTAACAAAATTTTTGTTTTTATTTTTCCAAAGCTTTTAAGAGGATTTTTTAACGGCAGACCTCCTCCTACAATTACTAAATCAATTTTTTCATTTACTGCAACTTTTACCAAATCTTCAAAATCAGAAACGACAGCCATAATATTTACGCCTAATATGCCTTTTGTCATTTCTTTTGCGCGGCGAATCTCCCTTTTCAGCATTTCCTTATTTGCCGTCCTGTAATCAAATGCTGAATCTTTACAAAACAATCCTAATCCAACGGAAGATATAACTCCCACAGCTCCTTCTTCAGCGACTGCGGCAGCAAGATTTGCTCCTGAAATGCCAATTCCCATACCGCCCTGTATAATGGGCACTGAGACCTGTAAATCATCTATTTTCAAACAGTTATTTTTAATTATCATAAATCCCCTTTACCAATCTTCGCAGATAAATAATTTTTTCAGCAATACGCTAACACTAAAGATACTTTTTTTAAAGTATCTCTGATTCTGTTATCACCAATAAAAATTAAATATTTTCTCTGAGAAAAGGAAATCGACAAAGAGGATTTTAAAGAATTGAAATTCTTTATATCATATTCAATTAACGTGAAGGATGCACAAGCCGCAATTTTTAAATTAAAAGCTCTTTAACAAGCCATAATTAATTAGTATTTATACGTCTTCTGCCACTAATACTATCATTTGTTAATTAAATACACAATATTTTAAACCGTAAAATAAAAACACTTTTAAATTAATACCATATCAAAAAGTCATAAAATATCGGTTATTTTTGCTGAATAGCGCCCATAGGGCAGAATTTTATGCATTTTGCGCATTTAATGCATTTATCTTGGTCTATCTGAGGAAGTTCATAATTGTTTTGGGATATTGCATTTACAGGACAAACGCGGATTGCAGGACATTTGTGGTTTTGCGGACATAAATTTTTATCGACTGTAATCATATTGTCTCCCGAATTTTTGAACTTTATATAAGTTTTTCACTGCAAAAATCTATATTCATGCTTTCTATTATTTTTAAAACTTCACAATTTTCTATCTTATAGCAGACCTGCGTTCCGTTTCTGTATCCCTTTATAATGCCGGCACTTTTTAAAATATTTAAATGCTGTGAAACTGTAGGCTGAGGCACGGACAGCTTTTCTGCTATTGTTCCGACATTACAGCTTTCTTTTTTTGAAAGCCCGCAGACTATTTTAAGCCTAAGCGGATGTCCCAAAGCTTTTAATATTTCCGCATATCCGTTAATATCGAATTTGTTTTTAATTTTCATAAATATCAATATATACTAATATTTGTATATTGTCAAATATAAACAATCTTTGTTGTCTAAATATAAGAAGAATTTTATATAATATTTTTATGAACTATTATTTAATAATAATCGTTTTTTCAGTTTTTGTAATACTTTCTTATATTTATAATATTATCGCATATCATCACAAAATACCGTCCGTTTTATTACTGATGGCAACAGGCATAATAACAAAAATCGTTCTTCAATTTTTCGGCGTTAATATTACCCCCTCCCAGAATTATCTAAATATTTTCGGAACTGTCGGACTTATACTTATAGTGCTTGAAGGAAGCATTGATTTGTCTCTTGATAAAAACAGCATGCCCGTTATAATACGTTCTCTTATAACTGCTTTTGTTATGCTTTGCTGCTCAAGTTTTTTAATAGCATATATAATTTCACATTCTTTGAACGTAAGTTTTATTTCGGCTTTTTTATACGCCATTCCTTTATCGGTAATAAGCAGCGCGATAGTAATACCCGGGGTTTTGAATCTCGACAAAGACAAAAAAGAATTTATGGTATGCGAATCAATATTTTCAGACATTCTTGGCATTATGCTTTTCAATTTTGCCATTATGTTTTCTGCAAACGAATCAAATTTTGCCCTTAAAGTTTTTCTTGACAGTTTAGGAACGGTTATTATTTCTTTTATTATTTCTTTCCTTCTTGTTTTTGCGTTAATCAAGATTAAATCAACCGTTAAGCTGTTCCCGATTATAGCCGTTCTGATTTTAGCATACGCTTTGGGCAAATTTATACATTTATCGACTCTTCTTTTGATATTCGTATTCGGGCTGACTTTAAGAAATGTTTTAAATTTTATGAAACCTGAATGGATTGAAAAATTAAATATATCGGCAGAATCGTACAATAAAATATTCAGCGAATTTAAACTTTTAATTCACGAATCTTCTTTTATAGTGAGAACGTTTTTCTTTATCATTTTCGGATATATGCTTATATTTAAAAATCTTTTGAGCATAGACGTATTAACAATAGGATTTATAATTATACTCCTCACTTTCGTTCTCCGGTACGTAAACCTGAAAATTGTTTCCGAAAAAAATTTATTTCCGGAAATTATGATCGCTCCGCGCGGTCTGATTACAATATTGTTATATTACAGCATACCGCCTGAATTCAGCATAGGTTCTTACGGAGAAGGTATTGTCCTTCTTGTCGTAATCACCACAAGCCTGTTAATGATGTTCGGGCTTCTTTTTGCAAAAAATAAAAAAATTGAAGTAATGGAAAATACATATTAGTAAAACTGCTTGACAAACCATATACCGATTGGTACAATACTTCTATGAATAACCGTGAAAATATAAGCAGACAAGCTCTTGAATTATTCTCAAAGAAAGGGTATGATGCCGTCGGCGTTCAGGAAATTATAGATGCGGCCGGCATTGCAAAGCCTACGCTTTATCATTATTTCGGCAGCAAAGAAGGGTTGTTGAAAACCGTTCTGAAAGAATATTTTGATAAGCTTTATCCTGCCGTGGAAACCGCAGCAGTTTATAACGGAGACATTAAAAACACTTTGCAAAAAATAACCGCAGCTTTGGTCGGCTTTGCAAAAAATAACAAAGATTTTTACCGCATGCAGCTTTCAATGTGGTTTGCGCCTGCGGAAAGCGCCTCAAATAAAGCCGTAACCGAACAAAACACAAAGATATTTAACCTTATTGAAAATGTTTTTGAGCAGGCTTCAAAAGACCACGGGAATATGAAAGGCAGACAGGCGCTGTACGCTGCGACGTTTCTCGGAATTATAAACACTCATATCGGAATGTATTTTAACGGATATGTAAAACCTGACGAAAAATTTATACAAACTGTTTTGCACCAGTTTATGCACGGAATTTTTTCATAGTTATATTTTTTTGCATATTTTTACTATACCGAATGGTAGGTATATAGGAGACAAAAATGAATGAGTTTGATTTTAAAGGCAAAAATGCCGTAATAACGGGAGCAGGTTCAGGCATAGGAAGAGAGTTATGCATTCAACTGGCAAAAGAAGGGTGCAATATATCCGCTGCAGACATTAATGAAAAAGGACTGCGCGAAACTGAAGACGCCGTACGAGCCGCAGGAAAAAACATAATATGTTATATTACGGACGTTTCAGACAGAAAACAGATTTTTGAATTTGCCGAAAAAACAATCTATTACAATAACAGCATAGACATCGTTATAAATAACGCCGGAGTTGCGATGAGCGATGTTCCCGCAGAAAATATTGATTTTAAAGACTTTGAATGGATGATGAATATAAATTTATGGGGCGTTGTAAATACGGCAAAAGCTTTCATCGGTTCTCTTAAGAAAAGCCGCGATTCTTATTTGGTGAACACTTCAAGCATATACGGAATTTTTGCGATGAAAAATGCGGCGGCATACACGACAAGCAAATTTGCCGTAAGAGGATTCAGCGAAGCTTTAGTTCAGGAACTTCACGGAACAAGCGTAAACGTAATGACCGTTTATCCCGGAGGAATAAAAACAAATATCGCAAAAAACTCCAGATGGATTGGAGAAACCGGAGATACGGACGGACAAAAGCGCCAGCTGGCAAGATTTGAAAATTCGGCAAAAACAGAGCCTGAAGATGCGGCAAAACAAATTTTACAGGCAATGAAACGGCGTAAAAAAAGACTGCTGATAGGAAAAGATGCTCGTTTTATGGATTTATACGTCAGAATAAATCCTTCAGGATACGACCGTTTTGTAAGAGAACATATCTTAAAGGAAAAACAACGCTAAGCCTTAACGGATAATTAATTACAGCCGCGGCAATATGAAAATTTATTTTAAAAAATATATAATCTTTTTATAGGCAAACACTTCTCTTTTTGAAAGTTTTATCTATAATTACAATAATCAAACTTATTATTATGAACAAACGTAATTCTATTTACTTTTTATTTATTATGCTCGGAATGCTTACGGCTTTCGGTCCGTTTGTAACGGATATGTATCTGCCGAGTCTGCCTGCTATGACCGATTACTTCAACACAGGCGTTTCAATGGTACAGCTCGGACTTACGTTTTCAATGTTCGGAATGGCTTTCGGACAGCTGCTCTTCGGCCCATTGAGCGATAAATACGGCAGACGCAAGCCGCTTATTTTTTCAATGGCGATGTTTTTGGTTTCGACTTTTGCCTGCATTTTTGCTCCGTCAATAGAAATTTTTATTTTATTAAGGCTGATTCAGGGTATTTCCGCAGCGGGAGGCATAGTAATAGCGCGTTCAATAGCCACCGACAAATTTAAAGCCAAAAATCTGACAAAAGCTTTTTCAATAATAGGCTCTATAAACGGAATTGCTCCCGTAGCTGCTCCTATCATAGGAGGAACTGTACTCGGAATTACCGGATGGAAAGGAATTTTTGCAATATTGTTTTTTTGGGGAATACTTCTTCTGTTCGTTTCTTTAAATTTTAAAGAATCTCTTTCGCAAAGCAGAAGGTCAAAAGAAAAGCTTTCAAAAGCATTTAATATGTTTAAAACAGTTTTAAAAAAGAAAGTTTTTGTTTTCTCAACTTTACAGATGGCTTTCACTATGGCAATTTTATTTGCATATATTTCCGCTTCGCCTTTTATAATTCAAAAACATTATCATTTTACGCCGTTTGAGTTCAGCCTATTTTTTGCCGTAAACGCAATAGCTCTCGGCGCAGGAGCCGCAATATCCGCCAGATTTAAAAACCACGAAAGATCTTTAATAATCAGCAACTCAGGCATGATAATCTGCAGCGTTTTCCTTTTGTTTGTGCTGTCAAACAACTTATCTATAATTTTATTTGAATCGTCACTGCTCGTTTTATGCGCTATGATGGGAGCAACTTTTCCGGTTACAATATCTTTTGCGCTTAACTCGGCAAGAAAGCAGGCAGGAACGGCATCGGCGATACTGGGAGCTTCCGGATTTCTGTCGGGCAGCATAGTTTCGCCTATTGCAGGTTTAGGCAATATTCTCGTTCCTACGGGCATTACAATTATGATAAGTTCTCTTCTTGCCGCTGTTGCGGCGTTTACGGCGGCCCATTACAGAAAAAATCATCCGTAAACTTTGTTAAGCACAAATCTCAAAGCAGAAATTTAAAAATTCTTTCAAAGTATTTCCTTAAACTTCTATGATTTAAAAATAATATAAACTATAATTTTTAAATATTGCAATACATTTGTTATAATAATGTCTTAATATGATAAAAACTTTTTTTGAAATACTGCTTAATCTTGACCAATACTTAAACTTTTTTGTACAAAATTTCGGAATATGGACATATTTGGTTATCTTTGCGGTAATTTTTGCGGAAACAGGTCTTGTAATTATCCCTTTTCTGCCCGGAGACTCTCTCCTGTTCGCTTTGGGAACGCTTGCCGCCAAAGAAATACTTAACATTTGGTGGCTTATAATCTTGTTATCGGCAGCAAGCATCTTAGGCGACAGCATAAATTATACTATCGGAAAATATTTCAGCGATAAAATAATCAACAAAACATTCGGCAGATTCGTAAAAAAAGAATATTTGGATAAAACTCATTCTTTCTACGAAAAATACGGCGGCAAAACAATTATTATTGCAAGATTTGTTCCAATAGTAAGAACATTTGCTCCTTTTGTTGCCGGCATCGGTAAAATGAGTTATTCCAAGTTCATAGTGTATAACGTTTCAGGCGGAATTTTATGGGTAAGCTCTGTAATATCCGCCGGTTATTTTTTCGGCAACATACCTGTAATTAAAAATAACTTTACGATTGTCGTTTTGACTATTATATTTATTTCAGTATTACCCGGAATCATAGAATTCCTTAAATTTAAACTAAGCAAAAAAACAAGCGCTTCGCAGAATGTATAATGTGTTTCATAGGAATGCCGTAAAATGCCGAAAAAAATAATAAAAATTATTGCCGTCTCTCTATGCTTTATGCTGTCCATAACAGGAATTTATTTTGCCTATAACAACTGGCTGACAGGAAATTTTCATACGGTTACGACAGGGCAGGCTTACCGCTGCAGACAGCCTGATAAAAAAAGGCTTAATAGTTACATAAAAAAATATAAAATAAAAAGCATACTGAATCTGCGCGGAGACGAACCCGGCGCCGAATGGTATGAAGATGAAATAAAAGTAAGCAAAGAAAATAACATAATCCGTTTGGATTTAGAGCTGCCCGCATTAAAAGAACCTGAAGATAAAGATATTGAAACAATTATAAAGTTTTTAAAAACCGCGCCTAGACCTGTTTTAATACACTGTCTGGGCGGTTCTGACAGATCAGGGCTCATTTCCGCCGTATGGAAAACTGTAATAGAAAAAACGCCAAGATTCGAAGCCGAAAAACAATTGTCAATATTGTACGGTCATATGCCTTTCGGAAAAGCAAGAGCCATGGACAGATGGTTTGCTTCGCGCAAAATAGACTCCAATACAGGGAAAATTTCAAAAATACAGATGTAACCTAATTTTTTTCTTGATATAGAATTCGATATTTTTTATAATATAAGAAAGAAGTTTTTGAAATGCAACATTATTTTTGGCGGGACAAAAACCATGATAACGGTATAATAGAACCGGAATCAAATCTAAGGTTATTCCTGTTTGACGTATCTCAAGAAAAACGACTGCAATCTTTTAAGCCGCTTTATATTATTTATAGATAAAACATAATCTGCGGCGCGCAGTGTAAGTCACTAAAAAAAGCCGGATAATACGAAGGATAAAACATTAATTATCTTTCCGGCATCATTATAATAATAAATATTTTGCTTTTGTATAAAACAATTTATTACTGACATTTTGATTTTTATATATGCCGTAAAAAATAAAAAAATGTATATTTATGCTTTCATAGATATCAGGGAGGTTTTTTGATTTTTACCATAAACCGGGAAAAGAAACAAAAAAGAGTAAAAAAGACTAAATGGGAAGACTGGCGATGGCAAATAAAACATACCATAAAAACACTTCAGCAATTTGAAAATATCACAGGGATAAAATTCTCTGACGAAGAGAAGCAAGTCCTTGAAAATACAATTAAGAAATTCCCTCTCAGCATTACGCCTTACTACTTGTCATTAATAGATTTAAACAATTTCAAAACAGATCCTGTTTATCTGCAGTCGTTCCCTTCTCCGAAAGAGATGAACGTTTACAAACATGAAATGCCGGATCCTCTTCATGAAGATAAAGATTCGCCGGCTCCTTACCTGACGCACAGATACCCTGACAGAGTTTTACTGCATGTCAGCAACTTATGTTCAATGTACTGCAGACACTGCACAAGAAAAAGAAAAGTCGGAGACAAAGATTCAATACCAGTTTTTGAAGAGCTTGAAGCGGCTTTTAAATATATAGAAAACAATAAGAAAATCAGAGACGTTCTCCTTTCCGGAGGAGACCCTTTGATGCTTTCGGACGAATATCTCGATAAAATTCTTAACAGGATATCTCTTATACCGCACGTTGAAGTAATAAGAATAGGAACCAGAATGCCTGTAGTACTTCCTTACAGAATTACCAACAGCCTTATAAAAGTTTTAAAAAAATACCAGCCTTTGTACATAAATACGCATTTTAATCATCCGAGAGAACTCACTTCTTCGGCAAAAAAAGCGCTTGCCATGCTTGCGAATTCAGGGATTGTGCTGGGAAATCAGTCCGTACTGTTATCGGGAGTAAACGACTGTCCGCGAATAATAAAAACATTGTGCCAGAAATTAGTTCAAAACAGAGTCCGTCCTTATTATTTGTACCAATGTGATTTATCCGAAGGTCTCACTCATTTCAGAACTCCTATAAATAAAGGAATTGAAATACTTGAGAGCCTTATAGGTCATACTTCAGGGTTTGCAAGGCCTACTTATGTTATTGACGCTCCGGGCGGAGGCGGGAAAATTCCTGTCGAGCCTAATTATGTTATTTCGCACGGAACAAATAAAGTTATACTCAGAAACTATGAAGGAATAATAACCACTTATAAAGAACCTGATTATTATGAAGCGACTTTTTGCGACAGAGACTGCATAAGCTGCAAACTGCAGCTTAACCTTGATGAAGCTAATAAATTTTCGACAATCGGAATAGAGAAACTTTTATCCGATACGGATAAAACTATTTCTCTGATACCGAGCGTTAACCAAAGATTAAAAAGAAGGAAGAAAATTAAAAAAAATGATAAGAGATAAAATAGAAATCATTAACGGTTCGCTTATACAACACGGCAAAAACAACGACCGGATATACATAATGAAGATAAATACAGAAGATACGGATACCCTTATAAAAAGCGTAAACGAACTTGCAGCCCTAAATAAATACTCCAAAATATTTGCAAAAATACATGCAAGCCAAAAAGACGATTTTTTAAAAGACGGCTACAAAGAAGAAGCCCGCATAGAAAATTATTTTAACGGGGTATCGGATGCTTTATTTATGACAAAATATTTATCGGCCAAACGCGCAGTTTTAAAAAACAAACCGGAAATAGAATCTGTCATTCAAATTGCAAAAAATAAAAAAAACACAGATTTAAAGAAAACGCTTATAAATTTTGAAATCATAAAATGTTCGAAACTGCATTCAAGACAAATGAGCGAACTGTATAAATCTGTTTTTAAGACGTACCCTTTTGCAATAGACGACCCTGAATATATAGAAAAAACTATGGATGAAAACATAATATATTTTGCCGCAGTAAAAAACGAAAAAATAATCGCCCTGTCTTCATGTGAAACAGATATTAAATCGCAAAGCGCAGAAATGACTGATTTTGCCACAGATCCTAAATATGCAGGCAACGGAATAGCTTTAGAACTTTTAAAAGTTATGGAAACAAATATGATTAAAAATAATATTATAACAGTTTATACCATTGCAAGAGCGGTATCGGTCCCGATGAATATAACCTTTGCAAGAAACGGATACTCTTATTCAGGAACTCTCATAAACAATACAAATATTTCAGGAAGCATTGAAAGCATGAACGTATGGTCAAAAAAACTTAAATAATTTAAATGCCTGAGTTTTTTATGACATCAACGTCTTCATATTTCACGCCATATTTTTTTGATATCATATTAGAGGCGATTCTGCCGGATTCATAAATAGTAGGAAGTCCGCTTCCAGGATGGGTACCTCCGCCTGTCAAATACACATTTGCAACTTCTTCGAATTTATTATGCGGTCTGAAGAAAAGCATTTGTCCGAGATTATGACCTAAATTAAAAGTTGCGCCGTAATAAACTGAATAATCCGACTGCCAGTCTGCAGGTGTTATTATTTTTTCAGCTTTTATGTGTTGCCTTATATCTTTTAATTCTGTTCTTTTTTCCAATTCATTCAGTACTTTTTCACGATACATATTTTTCTTTTCAGACCAGTCTATGCCGAAAGAATTATTTGGAACCGGGACAAGGATATATACAGAGGAACATCCTTCGGGAGCCAAAGTAGGATCTGTTATCGATGCATTTTGTATGTAAAAAGACATTTCATCGGTAAGTTTGCCAGTATTAAATATATTTTCTATGTTTGTTTTATAATCCTTGGTAAAAAATATGTTATGATGAGGAATATTATATTTTTTATCGACAGCAAGATACATCATAAAAGTAGAACATGAGTATTTTTTCTTTTTTAAATTTTTATTTGAATATTTTTTCAAAAATCCTTCAGGAAAAAGATTTGATGCGGCATGTGCAAAATCAGCATTAATTATAACTTCATCAGCATATATCTTTTCGCCGTTTTCAAGTTCTATGCCTTTTGCTTTTTTGCCTTCAATAAGCAAAGACTTAACTTTTGTATTAAAATATATTTGCCCGCCTTTTTCTTCAAGGATTTTTTGCATTGCTGACGAAATCTTATGAAGACCTCCTTGAACATGATAAACGCCGAAATGATGTTCGACATATGGAATCATTGTAAAAGCAGCAGGACATTCCCATGCAGACATCCCCAAATATTTGGACTGGAAAGTAAAAGATAAAATAAGTTTTTCGTCAGAAAAATATCTTGCAAGATTTTTGTAAAGCGTTTTCCCAAGATCCATAACAGGAAGTGCCTTTAAAAGATTTGGATGAAAAAGCTTAAAAAAAGACGAATAGTCAATTTTTAAACACGGATACATTTTCTCAAATTTATTTCTTTCACGCTTTAAAAATTTTTCATATCCGTTTTCATTGCCCGGAAAAATATTTTTTATAGTATTTTTCATAGTCTGTTTATTATCGCTCGGAAGAATTATTTTGTCATCAAACACAAGCCTGTACATAGGATCAAGTCTTGTTATATTAAGATAATCTTCAAGCTTTTTGCCGGCAAGTAAAAATATTTCCTCAAGGACAAACGGCATCATAAGAAAAGTCGGTCCGGTATCAAAAGTATAATCTCCGATTTTTATCGGAGCATTTCTTCCTCCGGCTTCAGATTCTTTTTCATACAGGGAAACCTTAAAACCTCGGTTTGCCAAAATTATTGCCGATGAAAGGCCTCCGGGACCTGCGCCTATTATTGCAATATGCTTTTGCGCCACGTTGATCTCCTGTAAGCATTTAATAATCTGCAGTTGTATAATATAAAAAAATAATTTATAATTCAATTGAAAATTGCATTGGTATTTTTTAATTTTTGCATACAAGAAAACAGGAAAATCTGAATGTTAAAATCAGGAAAATCCGAAATTCCAAAAATACTAATTATATTTTTTTTATTTTTATTTATACCATCGCAAACTTTTACCGGGCAAAAGGCAAAAATCGTAATAAACGCATCAGATTTTAAAAACGATAAAGGAACTGCCCGCTTCAGTTTATTCAGCCAATCAAAAGGATTTCCTGAAAAATATAAATTTGCAAACGCTACAGTATCAGCCCCAATAGTAAATAATAATGCCACAGCAACATTTGAAAATATTTTATACGGAGAATACGCCGTAAGCATTTTACATGATGAAAATGACAACTATAAAATGGATTTTAATTTTATAGGAATACCGAAAGAAGGATTCGGCGTTTCAAATAATAGAAATAAAAAATCCAAACCGTCATATGATAAATCAAAAATAAACATAAACGGGAATCTTACTCTTTACATAGATATTGTATATTTCGATTAAAAAAACAGGAGGGAATACATGAGTAAAATATTAATATGTATCGCAATTGTATTTACTGTATTTTTTTTATTTGTAAAGACAGGACTTTCACATTGCCAGGTTCCGTGCGGCATTTACGACGATGAAATGCGTTTTGAAATGATTAACGAAGATATCTTAACCATAGAAAAATCAATAAACGAGATATCAAAGCTTTCAGGACAGGACATTAAAAATTATAATCAGCTTATAAGATGGGTATCAACTAAAGACAAACATGCCGACAACATAATAAGCATTGCCGGAGAATATTTTCTAGCTCAAAGAATAAGTCTGAACGATAATGAAAAAGATAAAAAATATTTAGACAAACTTATTCTTTTGCATCAAATAACAGTTTATTCGATGAAAACCAAGCAATCAACGGATACGGTTAATATTGAAAAATTAAAAGCCTTTGTAAATGATTTTAAAAAGATTTATTTTGAAAAGAAATAAAAACCGTATTTGTAAGTACATTTTTGTCTAAAATTTTTACGGTAAGCATAACGGCTGATGCAAAAAATCAGTTTTTAAGCTGATTTTTTTAATTTGCTATAATAAACAAATCAGCTGTTGTCTGTTAACCTTAAAATTATTAGCCGGATTTAATTTTTTACATTAATGAATATAAAAAACTGCAATTCAAGAACAATATTCTTTTTTATTTCAATATTTTATGCCGCAGCCAATATTATATGGTGGAAGTTAAACACTCCTGTTTTTCCTTATGATTCATCAGCCCTGCATTTTAACGATATATTTGAAAGCGGATGGCTTTTTTTCAATGCGCCGCTTATAACATGGATAATAAAAATTATGTTTTACGTATTCGGCAAAGAATACTTTGATTTAATAGTTATATTCGTAAATTATATTTTTTTTCTTATTGCTTTATATTATATATACAAATTGGGAGTTGTCTTAAAAGACAAAGAGACAGGCATTATTTCAATAATATTGTTTGCGCTGGTTCCGGCAATTTACGGAATGAGCAGGCAATACGGGGGACTGGAATACCATCTTATAACCGCCATAACATTTAACATCTACTGTTTAATAAGAACAAATCATTTCACTAACCGTAAATGGTCGCTCATATACGGAATATCAATAGGATTAGGAATGTTAATTAAAGATGAATTCCTTGCATATTTTTTTATTCCTTTTGCTTATATAATATTCTGCAGCTTTTTTGAAAATATAAACAAAAATAAAACGGCGAATATTTTACTGTCAGTAATTTCAGCTTGTTTAACTGCGGGATTCCATTATTTCAGGCAGCCTATAATACAAAAAGTATTAACTGATTTTTGTAAAAACCCCGTGGAAACAATCTTTTCTTTTGACAACATGCGCGCAATGACAACGGGACTATGGGAAAATTTATTATCTCCCCCGATATTTATAATATTTTTAGCCGGACTGATATGGTATCTTTTCAAATATAAAGGCAGCTATAAATATCTGATGTTATTGTGGATATTCTTCCCTTGGCTGGCAATAATACTTATGCCGCATTATAAATTACCCGAATACGGAGCAGGATTTATTCCGGCGATGGTATTAATAGCATCGTTATATTTATCTTCAATCAAACAAAAATACATAAAAAAAACACTTATAAGTTTGCTTATAGTAATATGTTCTCTGCAATACCTTTATTTTTCTTACGCTGCAGACAGTTTTCTATTTGATTTAAAATATACCTATAAAAATCATACGGTAAAATATTTTGATTTAGCTTACAGAAATATAATATACAAACCAAGTTTAGGCGTACAGTTTAAACATCTGACAAATTATTTGAACACGCGATATCCTAATAAAAGCTTTTATCTTTTAGACAGATACAGCGGCGACAACCAAATGCTGTACACTCTTTTTTGTCTAAATGACATTCCGTGCGTTTATAATCTTGATTATTTCAGCGGTAAGATTCCTGACATGGTAATATCAATATACAAAAAAAGCCCTCATAATGTTTTGCTTGAAAATTATATACCGGAAGACAAATTTTTATATGAAAATGTTTTAATAATTCAAGAAGACGTGAACAAAAATTTTCAAATTATTGAAGATATAACAAACGTATATTTTTTTAAAGTAGTTATATTGGAAAGAATAAATAAAGACAGCTAAATGAACGCAGCGAACACCTGCAGGAATAACTGCTTATAAAAGACGCCCGCTGCCGCAGTTTAATATCCGTTAACGTACTTATTATATAAATATTGTGCTATTTCTTTATTTGCTTTTGCCGTAGGATGACCGTCAAAAGGTATTGAATAGCCTGACTCTTCTGAATTTAAAGACTGATCAATAAAAATTACGTCTAGATTTGTTTGTTTTATTTTTTTTATCAAATCTTTTTCTAAAAAATATTTCCAAACCAATATCGTTAATTTTGATTTATATTTTTCTTTAATGATTTTCTCCATTTCTTTGAGACTTTCAATCATATAGTTTTCATAGAAACGTCTGTTATGTTTATCTATCTGCCGTAAAAAAACTTTTCTAAAGATATAACTTCTCGCAAAAGCGACTTTTATTGTACCGAAAGGCTGAGGTATTCTTGAGAATCTGTTGTTAATAAATTTATAATTATCCATGCAACAAGTACTTGTCTCAATTCTAAAATTTCTTTCAATATGGTCGCCGACAAAAGAATAAAAGAAATGTTTTATTTCAACGTCTTTGAGAAACTCGCCGATAGTATCATTTTGCAGAATATTGATACTTGTAGAAGAGGCTTTGCTGATACAGCCGCAGTTTAATACGTTGCTTTTAAAACTTGTTTCCTCCGAAAAAAAATAAGGAAGCGTTTCATTATCGTTAACTCCCGCTCCGAAAACAAAAGAACATCCTAAAAAGACATACGCCTCTTTAGATTTATAGTCACATTTTGTATACCTGAAGCCGTTCCCGAACATTGTATAACAAACATCGTATATTTTTTGACAACCTCCAAAATCAGAACTGCCGTCAGAATTATAAAAAGCAGACATATTGCCTTTGCCGTCAATCAATTTTATTTCTCTTACCTGATGAGTAGTAAAATTTTCAAGTTTATAGATATAATTTTCTTTTTTCTCCATTTGAGGCTTCTGCATATAAAGAGACAGAATTAATTCAACAAAAGTTAATGACAGAAAAAACGAAAAAAAGATTATGCATGTCTTTTTCAATGCTTTGATTTTTATTAAAAACGAAAAAATTAAAAATATCAAACTGCATAATAAAAAGATATAACCAAATTCATAATTCAAAAAATGAGCAGTCATTATTTTTCATATTTCATTCATTTTGCAATACCTTCTTCAGCGTAATAAAAGAAACCGTCAAAATTTTGAAGATTTCTTAAAACATAATAATTTTCAATAATTACGACGAAAAGCCCTAATGGAAAAACGGAGTCTGCTCTTTAAGCGGCGGACAGCATAGCTCTGTAATTTTTTGCATCATCTGCTCTTTCTGCTTTTCTTACCGAATTAAATTTGTTATCATCCGCAAAAACCACAATAAGTTCTATTGTCGTATTGAGCGCAACAGCTTTATCAGCGGATAACATTTCTATTCTCGCTTTATCTCGTTCCTGCGACAAACCGGCATTTATAATTTCTATATCACCCTGCAGTTTATTTATATACCTCATCATATTTTCTTCGTTCCCTATAAAATCATCCGGAATTTTTACTGTTGTTTTGTCGTTGTTTTTAAATTGTTCGGCTATAGTTCTGCCGAGCAATATTTCAAGCTTTTTATCCTTCAATCCGTACTTTTTATTTTTTTCCGACAGTACGGATTTCGCCAGTATTCTTTCTCGGATTGTTTTCATAAATATTTTTTTTACTTCTTCATCTTCGATATCTGACAAAGTAACGCTTATTATATCGCTGCCGCTAAGACGCAAAAATTCATTTATTCTGTCTTCATTGGTAAGTTCCGAGTCGGGCAAAGAAGAAAATTCATCTCTTTTTTCTTTTGGCAAATCAGGTATCTTCGCAAAGTTTATATTATAAGCCATTTCTTTTACAGAAGAAGAATTCAAATCCCTTATTCTGAAAGTCGTTTCTATGCTGCCGATAAGAAAATTCAGCATATCGTAAGAATCCAAAATATCTCTGTTTTGTTTAAATACTTTTTCTAGTATATCAATATTTACAACCAAAGGTTCTCCGGACGATGTCATCATTTCTTCAAGATATTTTAAAGTAACCGACTTCTCGTTTTCTATAAACTTAATTTTTATGCTGTCTCCGCTGTAATAATCGGTAACGGTATTTCCGGATATATATCCGCAAAATCCTTTCAGGCTGTATTCCGGTTTGATTTGTCCGTCTTCAAACTTTACATATAAATCTATGCCTTGTTTTCTTAAACTCATAAAAAAATCGTCTATATTTTCATCTTTCGCTTTCAATTTGACATACTGAGACTCGGTAATGATTTTTCTTGATTTACCGTTTTTTATTTTCTGCATTAAAAGTTCTCTGTCCTCTATTTTTTCCAGTGAAATTATTATCTTTTCGCCCTGGGACAAAGAAATCGCATTTCTTATTTCCAGCACGGATCCCAAATATTCAGTCTGTTGTGACGGAGTTCTTGACGCCATTTCTTCGGTTCTGACAGACGTAAAATCCTTTTTAAACAATATTTTTTCCTGCTGGACGTCGCTTGCCGTTATTAAATCAACTGACAAATTTACATTATGCCCGCTTTTTTTAAAAATTCTTTCGATTTCTTCTTTTATGACGTCAACGCCTAAAGTATTTGCTATATCATCATACATAATTCCGCTTGCGCCGTATGCCAGCACGCCTTTTGTTTCGATTTTCCAAATCGTTTTCCCTTTTACTTTTAAGCCGGTACTTTTTCTTTCTTCTGCAGGTATTTTTTCTATATCTTCAACTATCAGCACAGGCGGAATATGAATTTTACCTTCTCTGTCCATCCAAATTCCGTCGCCGATTTTTTTCAGCGCTTCCGATATTCCTGTAGATTTTATATATTTATAGCCTACAACTACATGTTTTACAGCCGCGGTTTCCACCGTAAAGATATTTTTTAATACTTGAACGATTTTTACCGATATTTTCGATATTCCCGAAGCCGAAGGAATCTTGATTTCTTCGTTTTGAACATCCTGCGTTTCTGCTTTTGTTTCAGCGGATTTTTCATAAAAAGCATTCGGCAGCTCTTTTACAGCCGTTCTGAATGCCGCTTCCCACATTCCCTGCCTTTTCTGTATGCTTTCTTTTAGGATTTCAAATGTTTCAGGAGTAATTTCAACATCTGTATCTTCAAGCGAAGCTTCGAGCAGATAATCTATTTCGCTTTTTTTCAAAGGAGAAAATTCGCCGTTGTTGACGGCTTTTATAAAAGCCGAAGCAGCCACAGGATTGAAATATATTTTTTCATCGTGTTTAATTCTTCCTATGGCAATATAACGGTGCAATTCATCTTTGTAAATTCTTTTTGAAGTCATCGCGTCATAAGAATCGGCTAAAGATATTATTGTCGCTATAAAAGGAATCTGCCCGTCTGATAATTTTTCTGGATACCCTTTCCCGTCAAATCTTTCATGATGATACCGTGCGCCGAACGAGAACAGCCCGAATCCGCTCTCTTCAAGAATACGGGCTCCGGCAGCGGCGTGTGATTTCATTACGTAAAAATCTTCATCGGTTAAAGTTCCTTTTTTATTTAAAATACCGTCAGGAACGGTATTTTTACCGACATCATGAAGCAATGCGGCTATTACAGAATAATATTCAAAATAAGGAGCATAATTTTTTTTGTATTCTTTCGGTATGTATTTGGCTATTATTTGAGTATACTGGGCAACCTTCATTGCATGTTCTTTAGTATTGTCGTCAGAATATACGTTTGCCAGCAAATTCATAAATTTATTCAGCACGACATTAAAATTTTGTTCGGCGTTTTCAAATTTATCTGTTGTCATTTTTAAACGTTCATCAACAGCGCTTTCATATCTTTCAGGTTTAATAGTCTGCATTTGAAATCTGATTTCCTCTATTGCGACTTTCAGCCTGTTAACAGAATCCATCTGAGATCTGAATTTTTTCAAAAGCTCAACCGTATTCCGCTCAGCCATTTCGCGCATATTGATATCAGTCAGCTGGGCAAGACGTTCTACCCCTGCATTTTCAATATCTTTTCTTGCCGCAAGCACAGCTTCGTCCAAATGTTTTAATTGGTATTCGATACTCTCAAGCTTGTATTGTCTCGGAGCGAATCTAAATATTATTTTATCCATAAGAGCAGGTTTTTCAATACCGCGGCTTTTCTTTGATTTTTTCTTAAGTTCCGACACCAGCTCTTTTAAATCCTTCCTGAGTATTTTTTCTATTCCCGATAATTTTGACTCTTTGTTCTTGACCGCCGATAAGTCTTCTGACATATCAAGTATTCCATGCTGTACGGATGCAGGAAGCCTTGAAAGAACAACAGCGTCAAAATTTTTAAAAAGAGTCTGCTTTTCGGAAGGAGCCGCTTCCTCTATAAAAGGAGATAATCCCCTGCTGAAATAGAATCCCTGAATTACAAGAATTTCAAACATTGCTATTAACGCCGAATCTATGGTTTCTCCCGGATTTAAAAATATATCGGGAGTAAGCATAAGGCTTATGATTTTCATCATTAAACTTTCAATTTTTTTAACTTTTCCGTCATTGCCGTATTTCTGCATATCATATGACTGAACAGGGATTTCAACGTCTTCCATTTTGATACCATATTCCCCGAGTTTCTGCCTGACCATATTAATGTCTTTAACGCCGAGCACATTCATTGCGGCTTTTGCGAGCAGTATTTTCTGCTCTGTGTCTGCGGAACATGACGCAAGCCTGAAAGCCAACGCCTGCGATTTTATTTTATTCTGCTCTCTGATTATCTCGGCGTATCTTTCGTTTGCCTGTTCAACTTTGCTTTGTACGTTTGGCGTTACAACTATTGTATTTATATTTTCAGATTCAAGAAGTCTTGTCAATTCCTCGCTGTGATAACCGCCCGTTATAACTATTTTTACTTTTCTTGACTGTTTTAATATTTCTTCGCTTGTACGGACTTTGCCGTTCAATTGAAGAAGTTCGGGAGACTCGTCTTTCATTATATTTGACATAAAGACCGAATTTCTTCCGTCATTTAGTTCATAATACCTGTTCAATTCTTTTATGTCTTTTTCAAAAGGTTTTATTCTGTCCACGACAGCATATTTAGCATACAGATCATAGAATTTATCAAAACCGCGTTTAAAATACTTCCAGTCAGAAGCAGTTAAAGAATATGTAAGATAATCTTTGAAATATTTGGAAAAATCAGTTATATACGCTATTTCCTGTTCTGTACTGTTTTTTGACAGAGCCATTCTTATTTGTTCTATCAGCTTTCTTTCCTCATTTACAAGAGCTACAGGATTAATTCTTGCATTCATCCTTCTTATTTCAAAAAAAACGTCAAGACAGGCATAATTTTTCGACATATCTAAACTGAATTCATGAGGCATTTTGCTTAAAAACTCAAAAAGTCTTTCCGTATCTTTAAAATTACCGGTAATTTCGGCCAATCTTTTATAATCGCTGTAAGTTAATTTATTTTTTAAAGAACTTATAAAACTTCCAAGCTCCGCATTAACGCGGTTAACATCCAAATCTTTATATTCTTTTGACAAACACAAAAACATTGAAATATTCGGGTAATCTTCAGTTTTCACAGAGGTAATATTGTTGTAATCGGAAGGATTCAGATTAATTTTATTTACATATTTAAAAAGAATGGTATAAAATTTTGTGCTGTCGATATTTCCGTTTAAATATTTGTATATGTATTTTGTAAATCTTTTATTTTTACTGTTTACATACTGAGAATTTAATATTTTCAGTTCTTTTGCCATATCCGCGAGCGTCTCTTTGTATTTTGGCTGATTTTGGATTATAGCCGACAGTCTCTGTAAGTTTTCAGTATGAAGAGCAGGACTTTCCAAACCTCTCAACAAGTTGTTTTTTTTATTTTTAACCGCAAAATATTCAGCTGCCGACAAATAACCTTCCTTCAACAATTCTTCAATTATTCTGTTTTTCAAATTTTCATCTGAAATTCTGTTTAACCAGCTTATGTCTATGCTTCCGTATCCGCCTTCTACATAAATTGATTCCAGAGGAAAGTTATCATTTATTTCCTTTATTATTTCGCTTATATTATGCTGTGTCTGCTCATGACAATGCAAATCCTGAATATTTATGACGGTTATATCGCTTGAAATGTCGTTTATCCCGGTTATTTTGCCGACATCAGACTCAATAACGCTCATTTTATCAAAGACATCGCCGATATTATATGTTTTTTGAACGATTTGCGAATATGAACCGCTATACAGCGTCGTCACAAGAAAACACGACGCTGTCACTATTGAAATTATTTGGCGTAATTTCAAAAAATATAACTTTTTTGTCATATTTAAAGCTTAGTCTATATATTTGTTTTTGTCATCAAAAAAATTTGTGAATTTTTAACTTTATGCTTTTCAATACTCAAGCGGAAAATCAGTTCAAACGCCGATTGATTTTTATTTATTGATTTATTACCATATTTAACGGTTATATAACTTCTGCATCCTGTGAATTCAGCCTCCGTTATATAAACAAGGAGAAAAAAATGAAAAAAAGTTTGGCATTGAGTTTGTCGGCAGTATTTTTTTGTTCTATCGCGGTTTATGCGGCAGAAACTGATCTTGCAGGAACAATTAAAACAAAAACACAAAACACTTCTGCGTCAATTCAGAAAAAAGCCGATACTGCAAATGAAATCGCAAACGCCACAGGCAGCGAAAAGGTAAAAGCAAAGACGTCAAAAGTTTCTACAAACGTTAAAATCAAAACAGCATCTTCGGAAGCAAAAGTCAATGACGCCATAAAGAAAGCCGGAGCTTTGAAAGACAGCGGAGTCGCAGTGTCAACCGCGGCAGTCGCCGTAAAAGCTGTAGCCGCACCTGCAGCTACCGTTAAGAAATAACTTGTAAAATCTGATAATAAAACCCTGTATTTTCTTTTTTGGAAACACAGGGTTTTTATTTACGCATATTTTATGAGTTTTTTTGTTTTTTTTGTAGAATATACGGAATTAGATTTACCGTTTCTTTCAAAAAAAAGGGAATAACAATGTATTTAAATTTATTACAAACGCTCTTGCTTTCAGGATTAATACTGCTGGTTCTGATTTTACCCATAACCGTAAAAAAAATCGAAGAAAATCTTGAATTTTTCTTATTTCTATGCGGCATTTTCGCCGTTACAGTTTCACAAACATGGTCCGTACGTTTACTGGAAGAATCTTTTACGGCTCCGGTTAAAATAGCCGCCGCAGTACTGGCTGCAGGATTTTTATTCAAAATATTCCATTCTCATTTTCAGTTCATAATGCAAAAAACCGTCAAACTTTTCGGATTTAAATTGAGTATTTTTTTAACAATAATGATTCTGGGAATATTTTCAAGCATAATAACGGCGATAATTTCAGCTTTAATTTTATCCCAGGTAGCCGTGGCAATCCCTATGAGCAGGAGAGAACGCATAAGATTTGTAGTTTTAAGCTGTTATTCGATAGGTCTGGGAGCGGTGCTGACCTCAATAGGAGAACCTTTGGGAACGATAGTAATATCAAAATTAAGCGGAGCTCCTCATTATGCAAGCTTTTCTTTCTTAATTAAGCATTTCGGTGTATATATTTTTGCAGGCGTCCTGTTTTCAGCCTTATGGGCCGTATTCGGAAAACATAAAAACGACTGCAATGAAACAGAAACAGCGCAGGAACCTGAAGGAAACTGCACCAATAAAGAAGTTTTTTTAAGAGCCGCAAAAGTATATTTATTCGTTATGGCATTGGTTTTGCTGGGAGACGGATTAAGACCTCTCGCATACAAGACGGTCGCTCATTTGCATTATGCAGTTTTATACTGGGTTAACATGGTTTCCGCAATTTTGGACAACGCGACATTAGCAGCCATAGAAATAACGCCTGACATCAGCATTAAAACGTTAAAATTTCTATTAATGGGACTTATAGTTTCCGGAGGCATGCTTATTCCCGGCAACATCCCAAACATTATCTGCGCTTCAAAACTTAAAATAAAAAGCAAGGAATGGGCAAAAGCAGCTTTGCCTTTCGGTTTTTTAACTATGTTTGTTTACTTTATCACTTTGCTTATTTTTGCTTAAAGGACATCAACAATGTTAAAATTATTATTAAAATTAACTTTGCCGGCTGCTTTTCTTTTAACTACAGCCGTTGTTTTTCAAAAACCGGCGCTTTTTGCACAGGAATCTAGGATGAATAACGCTCAACTTGATTCTTCTGACGGTTTTGGAAAAGTTTTAGTCGTTTATTACTCCTTAAGCGGCAACACAAAAAACATCGCAATGAGAATAAAAGAAAAAACAAATGCGGATGTTTATGAAATAAAAACAGTAGAAAAGTATCCTCCTGCGCCGATCCTTTATATAACAGCTAAAAAACAAATAAATCCTAAAAATTATCCGCAGCTTCAAGACAAAATGCCTGATTTTGAAAAATATGATTTAATATTCGTAGGTTCTCCGGTTTGGTGGTATACCGCTGCGGCTCCGGTGCTTTCTTTTCTATCGCAGGCCGATTTTAAAGGAAAAACTGTTGTTCCTTTTGCCACCCACGGCGGAAATTACGGTTCTTTTTTTGAAGATTTCGCAAAAAAAGCAAAAAATGCAGTCATAATTAACGGAAAAGATTTTAAAAAAGTCAAAAAAGAAAAAGAAGACAGTTTAAACGATAAAATTACAGTCTGGCTGAAAAGTCTGGCTGTTGAACTTTAACAAAAAGAATTTCCTTAAATTTTAGCAACAAATTAATAACGGGTAAAATATATGGAGCAATTTTTAAGAACAGAACTCCTTTTCGGAAAAGAAAAAATCAACAAAATTTTTAATGCGAACGTAACCGTTATCGGTCTTGGCGCCGTAGGAAGTTTCTGTACGGAAGTTCTTGCCAGAGTAGGGACAGGAAGATTAACTCTTGTCGATTTTGATAAAATCCAGATAACAAATCTCAACCGGCAGCTGTATGCGCTGCATTCAACTGTAGGACAGAAAAAAGCAGAACTGGCAAAAAAAAGAGTCTTGGACATAAACCCCGAGTGCAAAGTGGAAACTTTTGAGGTCTTTGCAAACTCGGACTCCTTTGAACAAATATTTCAAAACAAGCCTGACATGGTTATAGACGCAATAGACTCTTACAACCCTAAATTAAGGCTTATAGAATACTGTTTCAAAAATAACATTAAAATAATATCTTCAATGGGCGCGGCATTAAAAACAGACCCTTTTGCCGTAAAATATGCCGATTTATTCGACACACACCACTGCAAGCTTGCCGAAAGACTAAGAGGAGATTTAAGAAAACTGGGCATTTCAAAAGGAATACCATGCGTCTTCTCCGAACAGTCTCCGCAGATAAAGCCTATTCCTCTGTCCGAAGAAGAAAATAAAAATTTCGGTAAAAACGGAGGACCTAAAATTCTCGGAAGCTCTCCGGTAATTACAGGGATTTTCGGACTTCTTCTTGCAAACAAAGCGATAGAACTGCTTTCATCTGACAGCCGCAAATAATCAGACAGTTGTTTTTGCGGTTAAAATCATTTGATTTCTTTTCAAAATTTAGTAATATTGCTTAGCTCGGTTAAAGCTATTGAAAAAAACTTTTTTTTGGTATAATAACGGAAGTTGTTTATTTCGACAGAGGTTACAGATGAAGTATTCAGTAATTAAAAACGTACTATGGCAGGAAACAGACGGTGAAATCGTCATTGTCGCACCGAAACAGGATCCTGCATACCTTAATGAATCCGGCAGCGACGTATGGAAATTAATCGATAAAGGCTTTGACACCGAAAAGATTATCGAGACGCTGGCGAAAGAATACAAGGAAGATGTTTCCGTAATCGAAAAAGACGTCAATTCAATAATTAAAGAATTATTGGACAGCAAATATATAAAAGTTTTGAAGTAATTTTATTCTAGGAGATATGTAAATGAGATTCGTTAACGTCGTATTGGTTTCAATTTTCAGTTTTGTGTTTCTTGCAGGGTGCGTGCAAAAAGAGGATATCATTGCCCAGGTAGGCAGTGAAAAAATAACTACAGAAAATTTTTCTGAAAGATTAATGTCTACGCCTCCGGCATATCAGGCATATATAAATACCGAACCTGGAAGAAAACAGTTCGCAGATTTGTTAATCAGAGAAAAATTGATATTGGAATCGGCAAAACAGGCAGGAGTCACAAAAAGAGAAGATTATAAAAAAGCCGTCGCAAACTTTAAAGAAGAGCAGAAAAAACAGTTTAAAGAATATGAAGACGGAATAATGATGGAAATGTATATAAAAGAAATACAGAAAAATTCCATTACCGCAAGCGACAGCGAAATAGAAAAATATTATGAAGAAAACAAAAATGATTTTGAAAAACCTGTAGCCGTAACGGCAAGGCATATTCTTGTTCCTTCAAAAGAAGAAGCCCAGAAAGCTCTTGACAGAATAAAGAGCGGAGAGTCTTTTGAAAAAGTTGCAAAAGAAGTTTCAACCGATAAAATATCTGCCGAAAGAGGCGGTTTAATCGGTCCTTTTAAAAAAGGTGAACTCGTAAAAGAATTTGAAGATGCGGCATTTAAATTAAAGAAAGGAGAAGTATCAGACATTGTAGAGACTCCTTTCGGTATGCATATAATTATGAAGGTTTCGGAACAAAACCTTCCTCCTGTATCAAAAGATGAAGCAAAAGCCGAAATCAAAAAAATTCTTGAAAAGAATAAATTCGAAAAATGGTTTGAAGACGCAAAGAAAAAATTCAACGTTCATGTCGACTATTCAAAACTCGACAATCTTCAGAACACGGGAAATGAGGAAGCAGCGGCTGCAAACAACCAGCAGGAAGAGCCTTTGGGAGAATTCAGCAATTAATTTATAAAACAAATATTTGGAGGTAAAGGTGAAAAAATTTTTAATAAGTTTGTGTTTTACCGTATTAATGTTCGGTTCGGCTTTTGCGGCGGAAGTAGTAGATAATACTTTGGCAATAGTAAACGGCGAGCCGCTAATGAGTTCAGAATTCAATAAGATATTGATGCCTATCCTTGAGCAGCAGAGAACTATGGTGCCTATATCGGAACAGTCTGAAGCTAAAATAAACGAATTAAAAAATAAAGTTTTAGATCAAAAAGTAGAACAGATGCTTTTGATACAGGAAGCAAAAAAAGCAAAGATAAAAATTCCTAAAAGAGAAATTGAAGAAGCCATCAATCAGGTAAAAAAAAGATTCCCTAGCGAAGATGACTTTAACAAAGAATTGAAAAAAGAAGGTTTATCACAGGTTCAATTTGAAAAAAGACTTGAAGAACAGCTTATGAGCATGAAGCTTGTCGAAAGAGAAATGAAAAGCACTATAAACCAGCCTACCGAAGCTGACGTTAAGGCTTTTTATAATAACGTTAGAGCAAAAATGAAAGGCGAACCGGTAAATCTCTCGGCACAAGATGCAGAAACGGTTGATGCCGTAGCAAAACTTTTAAAAAGAATGTCTTCTGAACAAATCAGAGTAAGACAGATATTTATAAAATGCGATAAAAATGCCGATCCTGCAGATGTAAAAGCTGCTTTGTCAAGAGTCGCTTCCGTAAAGAAAGAACTGGCTAACGGAGCAAGTTTTGCAGATTTGTCTGAGAAATATTCCGAAGACCAGCTTTTAAGACAAAGAAGAGGAGATATGGGTCTTGTAATAAGAGGAGATTTGACAAAAGAACTTGAAACTCCTGCTTTTACAATGAATGTAGGACAATATACAAAAGAAGCGATAAAAACAGATGCCGGTTATCACTTTATAAGAGTTGAAGAAAGAAAAGCAAGTTCTTCTTTCACATTTGACGACATAAAAAAAGATTTAGCTGAAGTTTTATACCAGCAGAACGGCAAAAAAGCTTATGATAAATGGATATCAGGTTTAAAAGCTAAAGCAAACATAAAAATAAACAAAGTCTGGTAATTAAAGTTTAAAATGGAAAAGCCAAAAGTAGCTATAACGATTGGTGATCCTGCAGGCATAGGTCCTGAAATAGTGTTAAGGGCTATAAATTCTTTAGATGTACAAAGAGTTTGTAGCCCTATAGTTTTGGGCGATAAAAGAATAATAGAAAAATATTTTAAAAGAATGTCGTCAAAAGCCGCTTTTCAAATTACATCAGATTATAAAGAAAAAATACATTTGGGAAAACCTTCAAGAATATCAGGGTTAATAGCCTGTGACGCAATAAAAGCGGCTGTAACTCTCTGCTTAAGCGCAAATGCGGCGGCAATGGTAACGGCGCCCGTATCAAAAGAATCTTTTAAATTTGCAGGGATGCCTTATTCGGGACACACGGAATTTCTCGCCGACCTTACGCAGTCAAAACGATACTGTATGATGATGGTCTGCGGCAAAATAAAATCGGTTATGGTTACAAGACATCTGCCGGTGTCAAAAATATCGGAACTTTTAACAAAAAGAGACATCATAACGACAACAAAACTTGCCGGAAATTTTATTAAACAAACTTCAAACAATAAACCAAAAATAGTAATCTGCGCCTTAAATCCGCACGCCGGAGACAACGGCATTTTAGGCGCTGACGAAAAGAAAACAATTATTCCCGCCGTAAAAGAATTAAAACAGAAAACAGATTTTCATATTTACGGACCTATGCCTGCAGATTCCGCATGGGTAAAAACCGCAAAAGAAGAATTTGATTTGTTAGTAGGAATGTACCATGATCAGGTAATGATACCTTTAAAAATAATAGACTCAGGAAAAGTCGTTAACGTTACGGCAGGACTTCCTTTTGTAAGGACATCTCCAGGACACGGAACGGCTTTTGATATCGCCGGAAAAAACAAAGCGGATTCTTCTTCAATGACGGAAGCAATACTCTTTGCCGTTAAAGCTTCCGGAAAATATAACAACAAATTAAGCTAATGAATATATTACCGAAAAAATTTTACAGGCTCAAATATACAATATTTGAAATTCTTGCGCACATTTATATTTCCCCTTATGATTTTTTAAAAGTCCTGTTTTTAATTATTGAAGATAAACGGCACAACAAAAAATCAAATGCCGAAGAAAAATATTTTAAACTTTTCGACGAAAAGAAAACAATAATAGTAATAGACGATCAAATTCCCGAATTCGACCATATAGCAGGAGACAGAACTCTTTTCCAATATATACAGCTTTACATAGATATGGGTTTTTCGGTTAAGTTTATTCCCGATGATTTTACAAAAAGAGAGCCGTATACTTCACTCTTGGAACAAATGGGAGTAGAAGTTATTTACGGGAAATACTGCAAAAAACATTACGAAGAATGGATTTGTAAAAATGCAGAAAAAATTGACTTCGTCATGCTGAATGCGCCGAGAAGCATAAAATATATAGATCTGTTCAAAAAATATACAAAGGCAAAAATTCTCTACTACGGAATGGACATGTATTTTATAAGAGAATACAGCATCTATGCCGTTAACGGTCAAAAGAAAAATCTCAAAGCTTCAAAATATTATAAAAAAATAGAGCTTCTTTTATATGATAAAGCGGATATTCTGCTGACAATAAGCGCAAAAGAAGCAAAGGAAATGTCTGCTTTTACAAAAAATAAAAACATATACGTAATGCCGTGTTTTTTTTATAAAGATTTCCCTAATGCGCAATACGATTTTAACGCAAGGAAAGACTTAATATTCGTCGGAGGAGAAAGAGAACTAGCGAATAAAGACGGAATACAATGGTTCTGCGAACAAATACTGCCGCACATATTGCAAAAAATAAGCGATATTAAACTTTTTGTAGTAGGTTATTATGAAGATTCGTTTATCGGCAAATATTCCTGCGGAAACATAATATTTAAAGGCAATATCTCTGATTCCGAACTAAACTCATTATACTCTTCAATAAGGCTCTCATTAGCTCCTTTAAGATTTGGAGCAGGAGTAAAAGGAAAAGTCGTTGAAGCGTTAAGTCTCGGAGTTCCTGTCGTGTCGACAGATTTCGGCATTGAAGGCATACCTGATATCGAATCGATAATATCCGCCGCAAACGACGAAAAATCTTTTGCCGAAAAAATTGTCTCAATGTACAATAACCGCTTTGATTTGGAAAAAGCAAGCGGATTATCTCTGAATTTCGCAAAAGAACACTTCTCTTATCAACATGCTTTTGATTTGATGTCAAATCTTCTTCGCATTGAAAAATAAAATAATTTTACAGCTTTAAAACTATTTAGTTTTTTGTTTTTTTGTACTATACTATATGAGATAATATAAAATTATACATTAACGGCGGAAAAATGAAAAAATTTATTTCATTGTTTACTATTTTTGTCTTAAGCGTAAATATTGTCTTCGCATCAAACGTAAGTCCGACGGTTATACAAAGCCGACAAATCAATGAAACCCTTTTTAATTACGGAAAAATAACGGATTCTTATTGCGGGAGCGGCAAATCTGTCGTAATCTGGGTGCAGGATTTGCATAACGACCCTGCGGTACAAAACAATATTTACAACATTTTAAATATATTGTCACAAAATTCTGATGCTGAAATATATCTTGAAGGCGCGGCGCGCGGCGAATTTGACACATCTGTTTTTAAAGCCATAACCGATAAAAAATTAAGAAATATTTCAGCAAAAAACCTTTTAGCTAAAGGCATTTTAAGCGGAAGCGAGTATTACGCCGTTGTAAACGACAATGTTAAAATTTACGGACTTGAAAACGAAGACACTTACAAAAACAATTTAAAAAATCTGGAACTAATCAATTCCCAAAAGCAGTTTAACAATTATATCGTTTCAAAAATAGCCGATTCGGTCAATTCAATAAAAAAAAGATATATTCTTAACAGCATTCTCGCAGCCGAAAACATAAATTTAAAGACAATATCTCTAACAGATTTATTCCCTAATTTGCAAAGACAGCAAAGCGTTTTAAAAATTTTTGATAAAATTGATTACTCAGAGCTGAATAAACAGATAAATAAACTGTTAACCGATTCATCTCAGAATATTTCCTCAGACAATTATGCCGAACTTTCTAAATTTATAAGCAGCAATTCAAACTACGGATACGCAAAAGCTTACGATTATATACAAAAAAACATGCCGGATTTTAACTCTCAAAGAAAAGATTTATTCCTTTTCCTGAAAGCAAACAAAACGCTTCTTGAAATAAATCCTGTCAGTTTGCTTTATGAAAGAGATTTATTAAAAAGGCAGGTGCTCGCATCGGAAGATTTAAACAGAACAGAAAAAGAAATTTTTGATTTGGATTATTTTTCAGGATTATTGAATAATTTAGTAAATTCGACAATTTCTCCGGCACAATACTCTGAATTGAAAAACAATAAAAATTACGCCGAAAATCTTTACGCAAAATATCTGCCTTCGGTAATAAAGAATTTTGCGGTCAATTTGCTTAACAATGACACTTTCTTTAATTTCTGCGACACCAATTTAGAAAGGAACGCAGTATTTGTAAACAATATAAATTATTCAGGAGACGGAATAAAAATAGTTGTGGCGGGCGGTTTCCATTCCGGAATTACCGATATCCTGAAAAAAGAAAACAAATCTTATATTGTAATTACGCCTGAAATATCGTCAAACAACGCTTTCAATCAATTGTTTATTTCCGGGTTTCAAGAAGGAACAGACGCCCAAATAATAGACAATTTCTTTTCAGTTATTGAAAAATGGGGCATATTTTTTACAGATGCAGAGAGTTTTCAAAACGAACTTACAAACTGGACAAGACAAATTGCTAAATTAAAAGACATGAACATAAAAGTTCTGGATGTTAAAGAAGGTTTTTTAATAGACGTAACTTATAACGATACCAACAAATATAAGACATTTTCATACGATGCGCATTTAGAGCCGGAAAAAACTGCTGAAGATTTCAATCCGTCAAAGAAGCAGGTTGAACAAACGCTGAAAATGATAACCAGGATTGCGCGTAAAAGCCAGTTTTTCGGAGAAAAAACGACAGTTACGACCAACAACGACAATTCTCTGTTTGATTCGTCGGTTTTATTGCCGGTCAGAGTCATATCGGAAAACGGAGAAAATAAGATTTCAATAAACAAGTCTTTTTTGAACGCCTTAGCGGTTCAGGACGAAAGTTTGACAGAAACCGTTGTGCATTTGCTGTATTTTTATTCATCTCTTGATAAAAACACAGATTTATTCCAGCAGTTTATCACAAACAATTACAATAAACTTCAAGAAATATACTCCATCAACAGGCAATTGCAAAGTATAAACAAAGGTTTTTTCTCAGCCATAAAAAACAAAATTAAAGCATTTATAAACAAATTTGCAGCTTTATTTTTTCAGAAACAAACAACATCTTATGAAAAGCTGAAAAAACTTTCTCAAATATATCAGACGCCGGAACAACAGTATATGATAGAAGCATTGAAACAGGCGGAACTGGCAAAACAGTCAAGAAAATTTCTAAAGACATTTTTTCAGCCTCCCGTAGGAGCTTTTATTGTCAATGACGACGGATTCACCGGGCAGGCTTACAACCAGGACAACAGCGTTCTGCATGCCGAAACTCTTACTTTTATAAGTTTCTTAAAGAATTGTATTGTGCAGGAAGAACTTATGCCTGACGGCGAACTGAGCACTAAAGGCAAACAACTTTATTCTCTGCTTGAGCTTGCGTTTTTAAACGGGCAAAATATAGGGAACAAAATTTTTCAGAACAGGCCGTTAATTCTTGAAAACATCGGAATCAATATAGAATATCCTGAAAAGAGGACAATCGACGATGTTTTTAACGAAACTAATCTCGTTCTTAAATTTGTAGATGACCAGATGGATAACCCGTTGAGGACAGCCTCATTATCATGTACTCTTGCGCCTTGCAATAAATGTATAAAGACAATGGCAACTTTAGGAATAGAGAAACTTGCATACGGTTCATCTGCCGTAAATAAAAATCATCAGAGCATAGACAATCTTATTAAAAACGGAATACTTGTTGATGAAAATATATTGGAAAATGAAACTGACAAATACATTTCAAATTATAAGTTTATGAATTCTTCCAGTTTAAGAACAAAGGCAGCTTCTTTAATCCAACTGACGCGCAGAACCGTCTCTTCCATATTTAATAAGCCTAACAAACAGATTAAAGAACATATGTACTCTGACATTCTCAGTTTAGGACTGGAACGAACAGTCGAAATGATAAAAGACTTTCAGACAAATATTGACTGGGATCGGTTCCTTCAGGATAAAGATTTGTCTAAACTCCAAATATTTTTAGACCGCATAGACGCTTGGAAAAACCCTCTTAAAAGAGCGGGAATGATTTACGTCTTAAAAAACAACATTACGGCTTTCACCGAAAACGGAAATATTTATTTTAAAGACAAAAACAATAAACGTTTCAATTTTTATATAAATTCAAACGGACGATTCTCCGCATCAAACGAATATATGGCAAAAATGGGGGTATTGGCAAAAGTAAAAAACTTTGCCGATATGGATGATAATCTTGCCCTTAGGAAATCAGAACTTAACGAAGAAATGTCTGTTATCTATTCAACTCTTAACTTATACGGCATAGCCCAGCCTATTATTATTACAGGAAATACGCTTGACGAAACAAATTTAAGGCTCAAACCTTTGGGCAGCGTAATAAATTCAATCATGCCTGAACTTTACATTGAAAATGCGGCGATGGAATACAAATACAGTACAGACGGCAGTTTTACAGAAAATACAAAATACAGCAACGATATAGCAAAATCTTACATTGAAGAGAGCACCATATCCGATATAAAAACAACAATGGCAAAAGTAAAAAGCGAATGGTATAAACTTTTTACCGATTTTGCCTCAGATACAAGAGAAATCAGAAAGAAAACCGATTTGTCTTATAAGGAAATGGTTGAAGCGGCAACGGCAAAAAATAAACATTCCGAACCGCTTAACTTTTTAATGGCCAGAGCGGGAATAGAAGTAAAAGACAAATCAGAGTTTCTTGCTTATTACGGATCTTTAAGCAGAGACCAGGCTATGAACGAAATAAACAAATTTTACAATCTGATGATGATTATAAATATTTCCGAAGAACAAATGCTGAACGTTATGGAAACTTTGTCCGTTCTGGAAATGTCAAGGCTCTATCTTTCAAAAGATCCGGCTGACGTAAAAGAACGCAACAGCGTTATAATCGACATTAAAAAAGTCGACAATAACGAACAGATACGCACAGAATTCCAAAGCAATGTGAGAGTTGCCGTAAGCCCGGTAAGGCCTACGCTGGTAAGAATCAAAGTCGCCGATTATTACAACAGAAAAATACAACAGAAGTATCCGGGCATAATAACAAGAAGCGCCGGACAGACAACAATTACCATATACAAAAAAGATATTAATAAAATAATACCCGTTGAATATGCAATACTCCGCGGGACTCCAAGCGAATATATCATATATACCGGCGATGAATTTAACTCCGCCGGAGTTGATTATCCTCTCTATCAGTTGCAGCAGCAGCGCGGCAACGAACAGATGGTAGTAATAAATACAAACGGACAGCAGTTTGACGGAACTTTTATATCGCTGAGTTCACTGCCGGGTTTTTCAAAGCAGGTCGATTCTATTTCCAATATAAACAGAAGTATCGCTCTGCAAAATAAAATCCTTGAAATTATTGAAGACAATATAGGAAAAATAGCCGTTGATTCTGCTTTTAAGCCTGATAATGTCGCCCAAGAATTAAAAAACAGAATACTGTCTCCTTCTGTTATAGAAATCAACAGCCGTCCGAAAATGAAAGATATTGAAGATTTGCTTAAAGCAGGATAATTAATACATAAGGCTCATAAAATATCTGGTGATAATTGTAAAGCTGTCGGTTATTATCAGAATTCCGATAAGGACAAGCAAAATTCCGGTTATAATTTCAATAAGATTGTAATGTTTTTTTATTGCGTTAAAAAAAGATAAAAACTTATTTATAAACAACGCAGTCAATATAAAAGGGATGCCGAGACCGAAAGAATAAGAAGCAAGCAAAACAGCTCCGTTAAACATTTTGCCCTGAGTTGAAGCCAAAATTAATATTGACGACAATATAGGACCGACGCAAGGAGTCCAGCCGACGGCAAAAGCGCATCCTATAAGAAATACGCCCGCGTAATTCAATTTCCTGCCGGCAGTGTTTGTAAATGACAACTGTTTATATAAAAATGATATTTTAAAAAGACCGGTTAAATGAATTCCGAAAATTATTATTACAATTCCGCCGATCCATCTTAAAACATTTATATTATCGGAAAAAAAAGAACCTATATAAGTTGCAGACAATCCCATCAGAACAAAAATAAAACTGAATCCAAAAACAAAAATCAAAGAATGAAAAAAAATCAGAGCGGAGTTTTTGTTTTCGTTTAACTTATCCAAAGAAAACCCCGTAATAAAGGTTATATATGCCGGTATTAAAGGCAAAACGCACGGGCTTATAAATGTCAATATACCCGCTAAAAAACTTGCAAAAACAGGAAAATTGCCGAGCTCCTGCATTACGGTTTTATCTCCAGCATTCTTTTTATTGGAAGATAAGCTTTGACTCTTATATCTTCAGGGACTTTTATTTCATTTTTCATTTCCTGCAAAACCCATAAAACTTTTTCAAGAGTATTCTTTTTCATATTAGGGCATACGGCCAAATCGCTTACGGGATAAAATTTCTTGTCAGGATACTTTCTCTGCAATTCATACGCAATCTCATTTTCCGTTCCTATAATAAACTCTTTCTGCTTGCTTTGGGCAACATAATTTAAAATACCCGTTGTGGATAATACCTGATCCGCAAGTTCAACAGTCTGCGGCATACATTCAGGATGCACTAGGACTTCCGCATCAGGATGTTTTTTCTTTTGTTCAATTACATGTTCCGGAAGCATTCTCATATGCGTAGGGCAGAATCCCTGCCACAAAATAAGTTTTTTATTTAATTTTTTTTGCGTATAAGAGCCGAGATTTCTGTCCGGACAAAAAATAATTTTATCGTTTGAAATACTGCGAACAACATTTATTGCATTTGAAGAAGTGCAGCATATATCAGTTTCGGCTTTGACAGCGGCGGAAGAATTTATATACGTGACTACCGTTGCGCCTTTATTTTCTTTTTTAAACTGCACCAGCTGATCTCTCGTTATCATATCGGCCATAGGACAGCCGGACTCTATATCAGGCAAAAGCACTTTTTTATCAGGACTCAGTATTGACGCCGTTTCAGCCATAAAATGAACGCCGCAAAACACTATAACATCAGCGTTTGTCTGTGACGCTTTTCTGCTGAGTTCAAGAGAATCTCCTGAAAAATCAGCAATATCCCTTACTTCCTGTTTCTGATAATTATGAACCAGTATAACCGCATTGCGCTGTTTTTTGAGTTCTTCAATTTTCTTTATTAAATTTTCTGACATATCTCTATCCTATTTTTTCTATTTTTTTCATTTTATTAACAGATATCTCGCTGAGACTTGATATTTTATCAAGCAGCCCTGTTTTAAACGTGCCCGGTCCGTCTGAAGTCTTCTCGGCATTCTCGCCTGCTATTTCATAACATACAAGAGCCGATGCGGCGGCCATGGCATAATCTTCATCAACGGCGCAAAAAGTTCCTATAACAGAAGCCGCCATACAGCCTGTGCCTACAATTCTTCCCATTATATTTGTGCCGTTTTTTATACTGTAAATATCCTGTCCGTTTGAAACGACATCTTCAGCTCCCGTAATAACTACAACGGCGCTCAATTCTTCCGCAAGCTTTTTTGCCAGGTTGTACTTATCAACTTCAACCGCGCTTGCGTCAACGCCTTTAGTTTTTATATTAAAACCGGCTATGGTCGCTATTTCGGATATATTTCCTTTTATCACTTCTATTCTAAACGTCTTCATTAACTCTCTGCATTTTTCATTTCTAAAGGTTGTAGAACCTGCTCCGCAGACATCCAAAACAACAGGAATCCCTTTTTTGTTTGCGGCAACGCCGGCAAGTTTCATAGATTCGAAAGTAAACGTATTGATAGTCCCGATATTTATTACCAAAGCGTCGGCAAGAGCAACCATTTCCTGAACTTCTTCTTTTGCGTCAGCCATTACCGGAGATGCCCCGAAATTTTTTGTTATGTCTGCGCAGTCAGTCGCCGTAACATAATTTGTTATATGATGCACCAAAGGCGAATTTTTTCTTACTTTTTCCAGCCTCTCAAAAATTTTTTCCATTTCAATTATTCTCCGGTCAAAATATTTTTATTTTCTGCTTTTTATAGTTTTAGTAATAAACTTTTCCGTCCCGATAAAAGAATATATTATAAAGCCCAAAATCAAAAGTCTCATCCATGAATCAAAGCCGAATCCTGCAACGCTGAAAAAGCCGCTTACAGGCTTAAAATATAAAAACACAAACTGTGACGAGAACATTATAAGAATTCCGAGCCATATATAAGGATTGGACCATAAACCGAGTTTAAATATTGACTTATCCATTGAACGGCAGTTGAGCAGATAAAAGCTCTGGCACATTATAAACACTGAAACGGCAACGCCTCTAGCCTGTTCAAGAGACGATCCCCTTGCTATTTCCAAATCGAATAAGAAAAATACTCCGTAAATAATCAAAGCGCTTATAACAACCGTTCTGGCTATAACTAATTTATCCATTATAGGCATTTTAGGGTTTATAGGTTTTCTTTCCATTATGCCTTCTTCTTTCGGTTCAAAGGAAAGCATCATTCCTAAAAATAATGCCGTTGACATATTTATCCAAAGAATCTGTGCAGGAAGTATCGGAAGTTCCGGCCTGTTTAAAAATATAGCCGTCATCATTGCAAAACCCTGCGCAAGATTAGTAGGAAGCGTCCATAAAACAAATTTCTTTATATTGTCAAAAACGCATCTTCCTTCTTCAACTGCGGAAACGATTGAAGCAAAATTATCGTCTGTCAAAACCATATCCGCCGATTCTTTTGCCACTTCAGTTCCCGTTATTCCCATAGAGACGCCTATATTTGACTGTTTCAGGGCCGGAGCGTCATTTACTCCGTCTCCCGTCATTGCGCATATATTGTTTCTTGCCTGCAAAGCTCTTACAAGCCTTAGTTTTTGTTCAGGCGTTACCCTGGCAAAGACAGAATACTGTTCAGCCGTATCTTTTAACTGTTCATCGTCTATTTTTTCGAGTTCGCTGCCCGTAATTGCTTTATAGTTTGCATGTTCGCCGTAAATGATTCCTATTGCCTTAGCGATAGCGGAAGCGGTCAAAGCATGGTCTCCCGTAATCATTTTTATTTTTATTCCGGCGCTGTGGCACTTTTTAACAGCTTCTATAACTTCAGGCCTTGCAGGGTCTATCATCGCCTGCAGCCCGGCAAAAATAAGACCTTCGGAAACATCTTTATGATGTATCTGCATCATATTTTCTTCTTTCTGTATATAAGCAAACGCCAAAACTCTTAAACCTCTTGAAGCCATATCTTCAGCCGTAGCCATTATGTTTTTTTTGTCAAACGCTACCGTTTCGCCATTTTCGTCAATCATTAAAGAACACATTGAAACAATTTTTTCAACTGCTCCTTTAACAAAAATTATATTGCCGCTTTCGGTTTTGTGCAAAGTCGCCATATACTGGTATTCCGATTCAAAAGGAATTGAATCTATTCTCTGAAACTTTGCATTGACGTTTGAGTCTATATTCGATTTCACGGCGGAGACGATCAAAGCCCCTTCGGTAGGGTCGCCCTGCACGTCGTTTCTGCCGTCAATATTTATTATTTTTGCATCATTGCACAGATATCCGGCCTTTAAACAAATCCTGAAAGCTTTTGAATATTCAATATCCACAACAGCATCGTTATATTTTATTTGTCCGTCAGTGCTGTATCCTGTTCCAAAAACGTTAAATTTTTTGTTTCCTGCGACTATTTCCGTAACCGTCATCTGATTTTCCGTAAGAGTTCCCGTTTTATCCGAACAAATTACGGTTGTGCTTCCCAAAGTTTCAACAGCAGGAAGATGCCTTATAATTGCTTTTCTTTTGGCCATTCTTGAAACGCCTATAGCAAGCGTAATTGTCATTGCGGCCGGAAGGCCTTCAGGTATTGCCGCAACGGCAAGACCTATAGCGGCAAGAAACATAAGTTTTGCTTCCTGTCCGAGGAATAAACCTACGCCGAATGTTACCGCAGCCATTGAAAGGATAAGCCACAATAAAAATTTGCTGAATTTCCCCATTTTTTCAGTAAGAGGTGTATCTAAAACATCAGCCGTAGAAATCAACTGTGAAATTTTACCGACTTCAGTATTATCGCCTGTAGCAACGACAATTCCTTTTCCGCTTCCGTAAGTTACAAGCGTTGAAGCATACAGCATATTTTTTCTGTCGGCAAGCACAGTCGATTCGTCAAGCGTCTTTATGTTTTTTTCTACCGGAAGAGATTCGCCTGTTAAAGCCGATTCGTTTATTTGCAGTTCTCTTGAAGAGATAAGTCTTACGTCTGCGGCAACTTTATCGCCTGAAACAAAAAACAATATGTCGCCCGGAACAACTTCGGAGGAATCTATGTGCATTCTGACTCCGTCTCTCATAACAACAGCCTGCGTAGTCATTGATTTAGCAAGAGCTTCCAAAGATTTTATGGCTTTGGATTCCTGTACAAAACCTACAATAGCATTAACAAGAACAACGCCGAAAATTACGCTGCTGTCAGCAAATTCGCGAAGCAGCAGAGTTATAAAACCGGATGCTATAAGAATATATAAAAGTGAATTGTGAAACTGCAGAAAAAATCTTTTTAAAGGACCGTCGCCTTTCTTTTGGGTTAAAATGTTTTTACCGTATTTTGCCTGAAACGCCGCTATGTCTTTTTGGTTTAAACCGTGTTCGATATTGCTTTCAAATTTTTTGACAATTTCATCACCTGCAACACTGTGCCAATTGTTCATTTCTGTCATTGATTACCTCTGTTTCTGTTTTTTTACTGACGTTTGAATATCTCTTACTCAGCGTATTTATATTATTTTACATATTTCGGGGAAATTTTTCTATTATTAATAACTTTAAAGTAAAAAATTATCGAAACGATGAGTTTGTCAGGCTTTACGCCGTAAGTGATTTTTATTGATTTTACAAGTAAAAATCATCATGAAATATTGCGAAAATAATAAAGACAGTAAATAATAATTTTCAACAAATTACATAAAGTAATGATTTACCATATCTCTTGTCTGCTTAAGCCACTTCATTCTTTCTTCTTTGCTGCTGTCAGCCATTACTCTGAAAACAATTCTGTCAAAAGTCGTTATTCCGCAGAAGCCGAAGACACAATCTTTCCACAAGCGGTTCAACGGGTCGCCAAAAACTTCGTTTTCCCTTTTTTCAGGTGTATTTGAAGTATTAAAAACCAATCCCGTTTTTGCTTTTAAAAGTCCTGCAGGGAGACCGCCTCCTTTATCGCCTTTTTGAAAAGCATAGGCTATATTTTCTCTTAATACGCGGTCAATCCATCCTTTTAAAACTGCCGGCGGCTGTCCCCACCAATTTGGATGCACGATAATAATTCCGTCTGCTTCTTTAATTTCCAGCTGATGATTTTTAACAAGATCATCTTCAGTGAAATCATTTATTAATTCATTTTCAGGTATGACGGGATTAAAATTTTCCCGATACAAATCATGGAACATCACTTTATGCTTTTTTTGCGTTAACGTATCAACTATCGTTTTTGCAACGGCAGAATTAAAACTGTTTTCGTACGGATGTCCTAAAATAACGGATATTTTCATAGCAAATTATGCTTATTAAAGCTTATTTCTCCCCCGCAGGTTATATATATATTCAATATCTTTATATTGTTTTATGCCGTGTTATTTTTTATTTATTAAGTTTTTTTTCAACAGCCGCAATAATATTTTTTGAAATAACCGTTCCTGATTTTTCATTATAATGTCCAAAGTCTCCGGCAAACTGGTCGAAAAAAAGGTCTCTGTATTTATTTTTCTTTAACATACTCTTAAAACTCTTTTCGTTGCTCACAAAAGTAAGACTGCCGTAATAAGATTCTTTTTCAAACATTTTTCTTAACGGTTCTATACTTCTTACAGGGTATTGCATGCATATTACGCGAACATTGTTTTTCAGCAATTCCCCTACGATAAGCTTATAATAATAGTAAGTATAATTATTTGGATAATTCATTCTTATTTCTTCGGCCGTTTTAAAATATTCTTCGGCTGTTTTATAATCTTTTCCGTCCATGCTTTCTATAGCCATTAAACCGTAATACTGGTCCGAATAATTTTTGAATTCCGTCATTTTTTTCAAAATCTTTTCTTTTTGTCCGGGATATGCGGAATCTTTTATAAAACTGTATATTTTAGGATTTATTGCTTCAGGCTCCTCATCAATTAATTTTTCTATTATGTCTTGAAGCTGAATGTTACGCTTTTTTCTGTACTCTATTACAATCTCATACAACATATCTTTTATACGGGCAGGAATTTTGCCGTCAATTTTTCCAAGCGCATCCGATGCAATTTTGTAACCGCCGTCAGGATTTCCCAAATGATTTGAATACAGCATTGCAAGAAAAGCGGATGCATGTATATTTGCATTATTTGCGCTGAGCACTTTCTTACATATATCGGCTGCTTCTGAATATTTTTTGAGATTGTAAAAACGGTAAACATCTTTCATCTCGTCTTCAATTTCATTTTCAGATTTGAAAGCGTTTATATTATTGCGTTCCGCAGACAAATGCTGTTTTAAAAGTTCGTACAATTTATATATTTTCAGAGATTCGTATTTGTTTTTTTTCGAAAGCCCGTCGTAATCCGAAGCAATAAAACCGTCGTTAATGCCAATCATGCATATTGCGAAATCAGGTTTGTATTTTGATATCATTCCTCCGAGTTGGTCAAATAATATATGAATTTTTGAACCCGGAATACCGCAGTCAATTACAGAAAACATACCTGGATATTTTTTATCAAGCATTCTCTGCAGAGAAACAGGATAAGCTCTGAAAGTGGTCGATTCGCCCAAACATATTATTTTATAATGGCTTTTTTTTCTTAATTCTCTGCCGTTTTCATAGTTTTGGTATGATGAAATAACGAACCCTGCCGTCTGCATAATGACTTCGAGCATGACAAGAGAGAGTATTACACCGATAATGATAAGCAGACTTTTTTTTAACACTTTATTTTAATGTAAAACGCATATTGACGTTTAATTTATGAAACAGTTCAATAAACAAAATTTATTATTTAAAACAACGGCTTCGCATTAAATTTTCCAATGCTGCAGCCGCATTGTCCGCTATTAAAGTATTTCCGTAATTATTGCAATGACCTATATCCCCGGACACCTGGTCTTTAAACACGCTGTCGTATCCGCGTGTTTTTAATACTTTTTTAAAGTTATCCTCATTGCTTACAAACGTTATTTTATCATAATAATCTTCATCTTTAAAAATATTCTGCAGTATTTTGACATCTCTTACCGGATACTGCATGCAGATTACTTTTATATTATTGTTTATAAGTTGTTTTACAATCAGCCTGTACATTCTGTTTGTTTCCTGATTAGGAAAATTCATTCTTAATTCGTCGGTCATATCAAAAAACTCTTCGGCTTTAGAGAATTTTTTCTGTCTTATATAATCTACTGCAACGCTGCCCAGAGATCTGTCCGTTTTTATTGAAGATATCTTATCAAGCATTTTCGTTTTTTGCTCTTCAGTAAGAAATTGGCGCACCATTGAATTAATTTCTATTAACGAATAATAATCCGAGAGAGGTTCTATCACTTCATTATCATCAAGCAGTTTGTTTATAAAAAACACGGCTTTTTTATAATTATCTTTTATTAAATTATTGACAATAACTATTCTGTAATAATCAATTTTATGAAATCTAAAATTCATATCAAGAGCTTTCAATGCTCTTTCATAGACTATTTTATTGAAGATTTTATATTTTCTGTAAGTGTCTGTTATTTTATAATAGGCTCTTTCATTTTTTGAATCTGCATTAAGCGTTTTTTTATTGAAATACAAATCTTTCAAATTATCTATATGCCCTTTGATAAGCAGCAAATATAACTTATAAAGTTTTATTCTGCTTCTACTGTTGTCGAGATTTATTTTGTTAATATAATCCTGATTCATAAAAAAACCGTTGTTGTTGCCCATCATACATATCACGATGTCAGGATTATATTTTCCAATATTCATGTCCAGCAGCATGTAAATCACTTCAAGGACTGTTCCTCTTATGCCACAGTCAATAACAGCGAATTTGCCGGGATATTTTTTATCCAATATCTTCTGGAGCTGCAAAGGGTACTGTCCGGCTGTCATGGATTCGCCTAAACACATTATTCTGCACTGGGAAGCTTTATTTAATTTCTTATTATTTGCGTAATTTTGGTAAGCCGATACGGAAAAGCCCAAAATCCTTAAAATAATTTCAAAAGCCAGCAGCGCAATCAACAATGAAGTAAAGACAAAGAGAATTTTATTTATTATTATTTTCATAAACAAATCTCAATTGTTACTTATTATATTTTTATATTGTTATTACAAATATTGCCTGCTGCGCTAAAAGGTTCGGCAGAATATACGTATATCTGCTGTTGCTTATGAAGTATTTTTCCGTTATTTTATATTTCTTTTCCGCACAAAAATTTTCGAAATCTTTTATGCTTAAAAATCTTATGTTAGGAGTATCGTTCCATCTGTCCGGCAATGCTTTGGCAACAGGCGCCATACCTTGAAAAAAAAGCATCATTCTTAAAGATATATGCGCAAAGTTAGGAAAAGCTATTATAACTTTTTTCCCTATTCTTAATGATTCTTCCAAAACATTATCTATTCTTTTAACCTGCTGAAGACTTTGGCTCAATATGACAAAATCAAAACTGCCGCTCGGATAATCTTCAAGAGCTCCGTCAATATCTGAATGTAAGACGCAAAGCCCTTTTTCAACGCATTTATATATCGCGTCTTCGGATATTTCAACGCCCTGTGAATTTACGTTTTTGTTTTTTTCAAGATATTCCATCAAATCGCCGTTGCCGCAACCCAAATCTAAAACAGCGGAATTTGCGTCAATAATATCGGCTATTTTTAAATGAGACAACAAAATATTTTTATTTGACACCGTTAACCTCGTTATATAAATTACCTAAAAAATTTTTTATTAAATTTGTTTCATCTTTTATTTCCAGCAAAAAAGCGTCGTGTCCGTAAGTAGAATGTATATTGCAATACGTTACGCTCTGCCTTCTCATTTTTAAATATTTAACAATATTCTCGGAATGATAAGCAGGATACAGCCAGTCAGATTTAAAAGATATAACCAAAAACTTTATTTTTATGTTTTTCCCTAAAGGGAGAAATTCTTCTTTCTGAACGTCAAAGTGATCCATCGCTTTTGAGATATATAAATAAGTATTGGCATCAAATCTCTTAACAAAAGCGCTGCCTCTGTATCTTAAATATTCCTCTACTTCAAAATCAGCATTAAAATTAAAATTAACGCTTTTTTCTTTTTCTTTTATCGGAAATTTTTTCTGCATGGACACATCGCTCATATAAGTTATATGTCCGAGCATTCTTGCCACGGCAAGCCCTCTGTCAGGATTGCCTGTTTGATAATAATGACCGTCTTTCCATGTAACATCAGCCATTACGGACTGTCTGCCGACTTCGTTAAAAGCGATTTGCTGCGGAGTATGCCTCATTGTAGAAGCAATAGGTATCGCAGAACGTATTTGTTCAGGATAAGACATTGCCCATTGTAAAACCTGCATACCTCCCATTGACCCGCCCGCAACACAAAACAGCTTTTCTATGCCTAAATAATCTATGAGTTTTTTCTGTACTTTTACTATGTCAGCCATTGAAATTACGGGGAAATCAGTTCCGTACTCTTTTCCTGTTTCAGGATTTATTGAAGAAGGCCCGGTCGTTCCCTGACATCCGCCGAGAACATTTGAACAGATAATAAAATATTTATCCGTGTCAAAAGCTTTTTTATGACCTACCATGCCTTCCCACCAGCCCGGCTTTTCATCGCCTTCATGATATCCGGCGCAATGGGCGTCTCCAGTAAAAGCATGGGCTATCAAAATAGCATTGTCTTTTTTTTCATTTAACGTCCCGTAAGTTTCATATGCCACCGTAACGTTCGGCAATTTATGTTTATTTTCAAGAATTAAATCATTAAAAGTAAAATATTTCGTTTCAACTATACCGACGCTTCTGTTTGTTTTTATAACCAAAATTCGTACCTCTCGCTAAATTTGTGATTTTTTAAGAGCATTATCAAGATCGGCGATTATATCTTCAGTGTTTTCTATTCCTATAGATAATCTTATAAAATCTTCGGTTACACCGGAAGCCAGCTGCTCTTCTTTCGAAAGCTGCTGATGGGTAGTTGTAGCCGGATGAGTAGCCAAAGTTCTCGCATCTCCCAAATTAACCACATGAGAAATCAATTCCAAAGATTCTATAAATTTCTTACCTGCGTTTATACCGCCTTTTATACCGAAACCGATAAGAGAACCTGAATATTTTTTAAGATATTTTCTTGCTCTTTTATACTCCGAATTATCTTCAAAACCGGGATAATTAATCCACGCGACATTACTGTTGCCTCTGAGAAATTCCGCGATTTTTGCCGCGTTTTCGCAATGTCTTTCCATTCTCAAATGCAAAGTTTCAAGTCCCTGCAAAAACAGGAAAGAATTAAAAGGAGAGATTACCGATCCTAAATCCCTCATCAAATTAACTCTTGCTTTCACTATGTAAGCAATGTTCCCGAAAGGTTTAAAAGCTTCCGTAAATTTTAAGCCGTGATACGACTCGTCCGGAGCGCTTATAATAGGAAACTTACCGTTATCCCAGTTAAACTTGCCTGAATCTACGATAACTCCGCCTAATGAAGTTCCGTGTCCGCAAAGAAATTTCGTCGCCGAATAAACTACTATGTCGGCGCCGTACTCTATCGGTTTCAAAATATAAGGCGTTAAAGTATTGTCAACTATTAAAGGAATCCCGTTTTTGTGCGCAAGTTCCGCCAATTCTTCAATATCAGAAATATCAAGTTTCGGATTACCTAAAGTTTCGGCATATATCGCTTTTGTCTTTTCATTTATAAGTTTCTGTATGCCGGCCAAATCCGACGTTTTTATAAAATGAACCTTAATTCCAAACTTCTTAAAGGTATTTGAGAAAAGAGTATAAGTTCCTCCGTAAAGGCTGTCTGCCGCAATTATTTCATCGCCGCACTGAGCAATATTTAAAACCGCAAGAGATACAGCGGCCATGCCGCTTGCGGCGGCAAGAGCTCCTACTCCCCCGTCAAGCAAAGCCATTCTTTTCTCAAAAACCGTCGTAGTAGGATTTTGAAGTCTTACGTAAATATTACCGAACTGTTTTAAAGCAAATAAATCCGCAGCATGCTGAGTGCTGTCAAACTGATAAGCAGTCGTTTGATGAATAGGTACGGCAATTGACCCGGTATTAGGATCAGGTTCCTGTCCCCCGTGCACCAAAATACTTTCAGTTTTTAATTTTCCGTCTATTTTTGACATTATATCTTTCTCCGTTATTTTATGTTAAATACTGCCGAAACAGTTACGACTACTTCTTTTTCTTTAGATGACGTATTATATATACCGTAATCAGAAACTTCAGTGGATAAAGGCTGCCTTATCTGAAACACTCCTGATTTCGCAGAAACAAGACTGCAGACTTTATTGCCGGTACTCTTTGCAATTTCTTCCGCTCTCAACTTAGCGTCGGAAGTCGCAATAGCCAACATTTCCGCTTTCATCTCGGCAAGATTTGAAATAAAATATTCTATCGCCGAATTTTGCAGAAAAATGCCGGCCTGAGACATTCGGTCTGAATCCAAAGCCATATTTTCTATTTTTGCGACGTCGCTTGATCTCACAACGACTCTCTGGTTAAAAGAGTATCCGTTAACGCCGTTATTGCCGTAGAGAGGATATGAATTTACCGGCTCTATAAGAATATCTTTATCTTCGACAGCATTGTCGTTTAGAAATTTTTTAATTTTTTTGAGTTCGCTTCGTACTTGGGAATATCCTTCCTGCTGATTAGCGATGCCTGTATTTTTGCTTATATTTATGTTCCATTTAGCAACATCAGAAATTATGTTTTTTGTTCCCTGTCCGACGACTCTTATAGTCTGTTCAGGCTGTTTGGCAATTACGAAAAATATGCCTAAAACAACAGACGATATGACCAATGCTGATGATATGACATAGGCGATTTTTTTATCCATTTTACGTTCCTTTTTGTTAAAAACCTACTTCTTTTAACAATTTTTTCAATATTTCGGCAGAGCTTACAAAAGCCTGCTTTTCCGCATCATTAAACTCAAGTTTCTGCACTTGTCTGATACCTTCCGCATTAATAACGGCAGGCAAACTTAAATAGGCGTCGTTTATCCCGCAGAAATCTTCGACGAGGACAGATACTGGAAGCACCGCATTTTCATTTTGGAGCAAAGCCTGCGTAATTCTTACCAGAGCAAGCCCTATCCCGTATGAAGTCTCTCCTTTTTTTTCAATGATGTTATATGCTGAATTTTTTACGTTTTTAAATATTTCATCCAATTTTTCTTTATGATTGCACCCGTCTGTATTATCGCACAGCATACAATATTTATCTATATTGACTCCGCCGACAGTCGCTTTGCTCCATACAGGAAATTCCGTATCTCCGTGCTCGCCAAGTATATAGGCATGTATGCTTCTAGGGTCAATATTGCAGTGTTTCGCAATCTCGTATCTGAATCTTGCCGAATCAAGCAAAGTTCCGGAACCTATAACTGATGACGCTTTTTTACCGGATATTTTATATGCCGCATAGGTTAAAATATCCACCGGATTTGACGCTATAAGAAGAATTGCGTTCGGAGCATATTTTACTATCTCGGGTATTATGGTTCGAAACAAATCTATATTGTCTTTTAACAAATCAACCCTTGTCTGACCAGGTTTTTGTTTCTTGCCGGCTGTTATGACAACCAAATCGGAACCGGAGACGTCTTTATATGTTCCTGCGACTATTTCAACAGGGTTTGTATAAGGAGCACCATGAGACAAATCCATGGCTTCTCCTTCGGCCTTTTCAATGTTATAATCGACAAGCGTAATTTGTCTTGCAGTGCCGCTTATCATCAAAGCATAAGCATATCTCATGCCGACATTACCGCACCCGATTATAGAAACTTTTGGTTTTAGCATATATACTACCTCTTATCAAAAAATATTTTATTCTATTATATCATACTATTTTATAAAAAAAGGATTGTTTATACAATAAAACAAGAGGAAAGAATATTATGTTTCTTTCCTCTTGTTTTTTAATGTTATTTTAATGGCGGTTATTTTTGTTTCGGCGCAAATTTTTTATTTGTCTGCTGAGGCATAACAACGCTTATTATTCTGTTTAAATTTTTCCCGCGGTAAATTATGCCCGCATAGTCAGAGGTATCTTCTCCGTAACCGACAAACTCCAATCTGTCTGCCGATATTCCTTCTTTAACAAAAAACGAAAAAGCATCTGCCGCTCTTTGTCTTGACAGTCCCATGTTTTCATCGTCTGCTTCGGCAAAATTCGAGTAACCTTCGATTAAGACATGCGTTTCAGGATATTCCTGCAACAATCTGACTATTCTTTTCAGAGATTTCTGAACATTTTTCTTAAATTTTGAGCCGTCAATCCCGAACCAAACATCGCTGTATAAATTTATAACCAAACCTCTCGGATCTCTTTCTATCTTTATTTCCGAAAGATCTTCCGAAGGCATTTTGTCAAAAACGGTTATATCCTGCGAAACAGTTCCTTTATTATCAACTATGTCATATACAGACAAAACGGCTTTATATACTCCTGCCGGCACCTGTTTATTTTTGCCGTCTTTCCCGTTCCAGACAATTTTCTGAGGAATGTACTGCGTCGCAGAAAAAAGCCATTCTTTGACAAGCTCGCCTTTAGAGTTTTCTATCCCCAGTTTGCTTTTATTAATATCTATTGAAGATTCATCTCCTACGCTTAAAGAAAAAATTATATTCTTTGCGAACTTGTTTTCTTTTAAAACAACCATATTAGCCGAAGTTCTTAACGATAAATACGGAGGCGTAACATCCAAAATTATATTGCTTTGTTCTATTTCTATATTCCTGTCATTTATAACAGCGGTAAAAACATATTTATAAACGCCTTCAACTATTCCTTTCTTTTTTTGTACGCCGTCCCATTTTAATATTTTAGGAATTCCGTTATCGGAAGAAAAAGTTTCTACGACTTCATTCGTCTGCAAATTAATAATTTCTATCTGCCAGTTTTTGATTTTAACCTTATCTGTCACAAAATTAAAATTAAAAACAAGCTCGTCGGCAATACCGTCTCCGTTCGGAGAAAAGCTTGTGTTCAAAAGGCTGATCTTAAGGATATCTTCTCCGTTGTAAGAAATGGATTTTTGCGCCGCATAACAATACGAAGACAAAACGAAAAACAAAAAACACGCCGAAAATAAAAATGCATAAACTTTGCTTATGAAATTCATAAAAATCCTTGTAAATTTTTTATCGGTCCGGCATAATTTATGCCGGACCGATAATATTATTAAACTTATTATTTTTTACTTTTTTGCTTAATGACTGCCTGCGCTGCGGCAAGTCTTGCTATAGGAACTCTGAAAGGAGAACAAGAAACATATGTCATTCCTATAGAATTACAGAACTCTATAGATTTCGGTTCGCCGCCGTGTTCGCCGCAGATACCGATTTTCATATCTTTTCTTGTCTTTCTGCCCAAAGTAAGACCCGTCTTAATTAATGCTCCGACTCCATCCTGGTCTATTGTCTGGAAAGGATCCGAAGGAAGAACTTTCGCATTCAGATAATCTCCGAGGAAGCTGCCGATATCATCTCTTGAGAAACCGAAACTCATTTGTGTAAGATCGTTTGTTCCGAAAGAGAAGAATTCCGCCGTCTTGGCAAGTTTATCAGCCAAAAGAGCGGCTCTAGGAATTTCTATCATAGTTCCGAAAGAGTAATCGAGTTTTTTTATTTTCATCGCAGCCAAAACTTCTTTATGAACTTTCTCGACTATTTCTTTTTGCATTTTTAATTCGTTGTCAGAACATACAACAGGAACCATTATTTCAGGATGAACTTTCTTTCCTTTCTTTGACAGTTCAGCGGCAACTTCAAATATAGCTCTGACCTGCGTTTCCGTTATTTCCGGATATGTAACGCCGAGTCTTACGCCTCTGTGTCCCATCATCGGATTGCTTTCATGAAGCATTTCTGCTCTTTTTTGGAATTCGGCAAGGCTGATTTTCAAGCTTGCGGCAATAGCTTCCTGCTGAGCTTTTTCTCTAGGAATAAACTCATGCAGAGGAGGATCCAAAAGTCTTATCGTTACGGCATATCCGTCCATAGCTTCCATTGTTCCTTTAATGCTTGCTTTCATAAAAGGGAACATTTCTTTTAAAGCTTTTTTTCTTTCTTCAGTTGTAGTTGAAGCTATCATCTTTCTCAAAGCAAACAAAGGTTTATCGGCATTTTCGCCGTAAAACATATGTTCCGTTCTGAAAAGGCCTATACCTTCAGCGCCGAACAATCTTGCTTTTTTTGCATCTTCCGGCGTATCGGCGTTTGTTCTGATTTTCAATTTTCTTACAGAATCGCATATCTTAAGGAAATCGAACAAAAGAGTATTATTAGTCGCGTCAACCATTTCCAACGCTCCTTCATAAACATTACCTTTCGTTCCGTTCAGCGTAATATATTCGCCTTCTTTAAAAACTTTATTTCCGATTGTCATTGTTTTTTTAGCCAAATCGACTTTGATATCGCTGCATCCTACGATACAGCATTTTCCCCAGCCTCTTGCGACAAGAGCGGCGTGAGAGGTCATTCCGCCTCTTGCGGTAAGAACGGCCTGAGCAGATCTCATACCTTCAACGTCTTCAGGGTTTGTCTCTTCTCTTACGAGAATGACTTTTTTGCCTTTTTCATTCCATTCTACAGCATCTTCAGCTGAAAAAACTATCATCCCGTTAGCTCCGCCGGGACCTGCAGGAAGACCTTTTGCCAAAATTTTTGCGGAAGCTTCACTCTTAGGATTAATTATAGGATGTAAAAGTTCATCGAGCTGTGCAGGAGAAACTCTCATAATAGCCATTTCTTTCGTTATGAGCTTTTCTTTTATCATGTCCATAGCCATTTTTACGGCAGCCGGACCGTTTCTTTTACCGTTTCTGCACTGCAGCATCCACAAAACGCCGTCTTGAACAGTAAACTCTATATCCTGCATATCTTTATAATGTTTTTCCAATTTTTTCTGTATTGTAAAAAGCTCTTTGTATACTTTAGGCATAAGTTTTTCAAGAGTTTTTTCAGTCTTATTTTGAATACTCGTTGAAGCTTCATTTATCGGAGCAGGCGTTCTTATACCCGCTACAACGTCTTCGCCTTGGGCGTTAACAAGATATTCTCCGTAAAATCTCGAATCACCGTTGCCTGGATTTCTTGTAAAAGCAACTCCTGTTGCGGAATTTTCGCCCATATTACCGAATACCATCGACTGGACGTTGACAGCAGTACCCCATTCGTCAGGAATGCCTTCTATTTTTCTGTAAGCAATTGCTCTTTTTCCGTTCCATGAAGCAAATACGGCCGATATTCCGCCCCAAAGCTGTTTCATAGGATCGTCAGGAAATGCCGAGCCTAAAACTTCTTTGACTTTTTTCTTAAAGAGATCGCAGAGTTTTTTTAAATCTTCGGTATCAAGTTCCGTATCTAACGAAACTTTCTTTGCTTTTTTTGCTTCTTCCATTATTCTTTCAAGCTGTTTTCTGATTCCCATGTCGTCGGCAGGTTCTATTCCGGCGGCTTTTTCCATAACAACGTCGGAATACATCATTATAAGTCTTCTGTATGCATCATATACAAATCTTTCATTTTTTGTTTTTGCTATTAAGGCAGGGATTGTTTTTGTGGTAAGACCTACGTTTAAAACCGTTTCCATCATGCCCGGCATTGAGGATCTTGCGCCGGATCTTACGGACACTAAAAGAGGATCTTTTTCGTCTCCGAATTTTTTGCCCATAATTTTTTCAACATTTTTTAAAGCCGCATCTACTTGTTTTGTAAGTTCTTTTGGGTAAGATTTGTTGTGATCGTAATAATATGTACAAACTTCCGTCGTAATTGTGAATCCTGGAGGTACCGGAAGTTTAAGTGCTTTGTGTCCTGCCATTTCAGCAAGGTTTGCACCTTTTCCGCCTAAAAGGTTTCTCATACTGCCGTTACCGTCTGCTTTTCCGCCACCGAAAAAATACACAAACTTAGCCATGTAAAAACTCCTTTTGTTCCATTTTTTGATGTTCAAAATATCTTAACAGCTTTGAAGATTTTAACAATTACTAACAAATGTGTCAATTAATTCATATTCTCAAAAAGACATATTTATTTATAAATTTTTAAAAAATGTTCAGTATGAAGTTTTATATAATCAGAGTCCGTATACTTATCAACTTCTTTCAGCAGCTGCCTTGCAGTTTCTTTTTCCGACAAGCTGAAATACACATCCGCCAAAAGCAAATCTATAACTTCCCTGTTCTCTTTTGTTTTATTTGAGCTTTTAAAATCAAGCAGAAGTTTTTTTGCTCTTTCATATTCTTTTGACGTGATGCACAACGCCGCAAGATTTGCATATAACTCAATGTCTTTAACGTTTGTGTTATTTATCAAATAAGAAAGTTTTTCCTCGGCGTCTTTGTATCTTCCCTGCTCTTTATATAATGAAGAAAGCATAAGACTGACGTCTTTTCTGTGATCGGATTTATATATTTTTTCCAATATATTTATCGCTTTATCCGTCAATCCGAGCTCTTTCGCTGCTTCGGCGGTATGCAGATATACTGATATATCCAGATTGTCTCTTAATTTTTGCGCATATTCATAATACTCAAGAGCCGCTTTAAAATTACTCTGCAATCTGTATATATCCCCAAGCCATATGCTTGCCGTAACTGATTTAATATCTATTTGAAGAGCTTCGTAAAATTTGTTTTTTGCAAGCTCGTATAAATCGTTTTCAAAATATATTTTTCCGAGCATTATTTTCGGATCAATTTTTTTAGGATATATATATTCCGCTTCTTTAAAATACTCTATCGAATCTTCAACATGACCGAGATTTTGGCAAGTTACGGCCGCATCCATATAAAGATAATATTTTTGTTTTTTTGACAAATTCAATTTTAAAAGTTTTTCGCATACAGGAAAAGCTTTTTCATAATTTTTTTGGTTCATATAATAAGACAGCAAATTCCTGTTCGAAGAAACCTGCTGTTTATTCGTTTTTGCTTTTGACGCTTCATCAACAAGCGTCTGCTCATTGTAAAACGTTTCCGCAGCAAAAACAAAAACAGAAACAAACAAAATTATCAAAATTATAATTTTATTGTATATTTTTTTCATATGTCTTTTTAATTATTACTTCTTTTATTTTACTGATACTTTCTTTGCCAGCAATAAAACCGGCATCTATACAGTCTTTTGCCCTGTTTAAATTAACTGCGCTTATATCTCCGACTCTTGGTTTTATCACCACGTCAGACATGCTCAAATTCATTTCATCGCTCTTCTGCCCCTGTATATAAATAGCCTGGAACAGCGTTGAAAAAACATTATTAAACTGGTTTTTTGTTATATCTGCGCTGACGGCAACTGTTATTACCACGTCGGGATCAAACAATTTTGCGGCAGAAACAGGAATATTCTCCACAAGCCCGCCGTCTACAAGGTATCTTTGGGAATATTCAACCGGGGCAAAAACGCCCGGAATCGTAGCGCTTGCCCTTGCGGCCACGGCAACGTTGCCTTCTTTCAAAATTATTTTTTCTCCGGTAGTAATATCGGTGGCAACGCATACAAAAGGAATGTCAAGCTGTGAGAACTGTAAGTCTCCGATATTTTTTCTTACATATGTTTCAAGTCTTTCAGTTGACAGTAATTTTTCGGCGACAAGCATTTTAAACAGAGAAATATAACCCATATTCGTTATATCTTCCCATTTCGTTTTCTCGCTTATATCTTCTATTTTTTCGACAGGGACTCCGGCGCAGTACAAAGCGCCTACAAGCGCTCCCATACTTGTTCCGACAACCATATCTATATGGATGTTTGCTTCTCTAAGAGCTTTAAGAACGCCTATATGAGCAAAACCTCTGGCACCGCCGCCGCCGAGCACCAAAATAATTTTAGGTCTTTGTGAAACCGAAAGATTCGACACTTTATCCCAAAGGAAATCCTGCAAGAAAACTTCCTGGTCAAAACAAAACGCAGAAGTATAAAAAAATAATATTACCGTTGTTAATATTATTGAAAAAAATTTTTTATTTTTCATAAGATTTATTCTAATGTTTTAAGATTTGAATCTGAAATCTGTTTACCTATAGCCAATTCCAGCTCAAATAAACTTTTCAGATAATTGTATTTAATATCAATCTGCGATATGGCTTTTTCAACGTTATTTTCATCATTTTTTGTATTTTTGGCCGTAAGCGCTTTGTTGTACCAAAAGCTGTATTCGTTAAAAGCCTTTCTTACTTCAAGCTTTATCTTTTCTTCGGCTTTTGATCTCTCAAGAGTAGCCTGTCTTGCCTTAATCTGTTTTTGTTTTACCTTTGTGAATATTGCTCCGCCGTCAAATATAGGATAATTAATATTCAAGGTAAAATACCAGTCTTTTTCGGTGCCGTCAACTTCATTACCCATCCAGTCATAAGAAGCTCCGAGCATAACGGTAGGATATTTTTCCATAGTCAAAAGATTTACGGCTATACCGTCTATCGATTCCTGATACTGAGTTCCTTTCATTTCAGGTCTGAACTGATAAGACCATAAAACGCACTGCTGCAGGGTAAGGTCTATTTTGACCGTTTCCATGCTTCCTATAAGCTCAACTGTTGTGTCAAGGCTTAATCCTAGCAGACTTATAAAATCAAGCATCTGGATTTCATACTGGTGGGCAACCATATCAAGGCTGTTTTTTAAATCTTCTATTTGGTCGGCATATTTTTGACTTTTATACGCCGACAATCTTTCTATTTCGCGTTTGTAAACATTCATTTTTTCTTTTAACGCTATATTTTTGTAAAAATCTATTTTTACTTTTGTAATTACTTCGTTTCTTTTAATTTTTGAATTATTTTTAATCTGTGAAAGGTTTATTTTTGCCAATCTGTTTATGGCAGACGTTTTGCCGCCGTTATAAATATTCTGCCATAAAGCAATCCTTGCGGAATACAAAGAATCCCTGTTGCCTGCCGGAAGATAAAAAGATGCAGGAAGCGAAGTCGAATTTATAATGGTAGGAGCGTCGTTACTGAATTTTGAAGCGTTTAAATTTAAGTCCATTATAGGCAGATATAAAGTTTTTGCTTCTTTAACTCTTTCTTCTGCAAATAATATATTCTGGCTGTATATCAAAATGTCATGATTTATATTTAACGCGAGGTTTATACAAGCTTCTTCTGTCAATACTCTTTCCGTCTGTTCGGAAAACAGAGGAACGGCGGCAAACAAAACAACCAACAATACTATTTTGATTTTAACCATTGTCACCTTTTTGTTTTTATAAGTTTTTTTAAATCCGAAATTTGTTTCAGCACCGACTTTTTAGACGTACCGCCTGAAGAAGTTTTTGCATCAACTATATTTTTTACGGCTATAAACGAATATATATCTTTGTTTATAACTTCAGAAAAGGTTTTATATTCGGCGACAGACAAAGATTCTAAAGTCTTTTCATTTTTTATACAGTAATGAACAATGTCCTTTACTATTCCGTGGGCCGTTCTGAAAGGGATGTTTTTTCTTGCAAGATAATCGGCTATTTCCGTAGCCTGTAAAAAACCTTTTTCCGTACTTTTTAAAGTATTTTCTTTTTTAAATGAAAAAGTTTTCATTAAATCGGTAATTACGCCCAAACATAATTTTACCGTATCGGTAGCGTCAAAAACAGGAGGTTTGTCTTCCTGCAAATCTCTGTTATAAGCTATAGGCAAAGCTTTCATAATTGTAAGCATTGCAATCAAATCGCCGAAAACCCTTCCCGTTTTGCCTCTTATTATTTCCGCGCAGTCAGGGTTTCTTTTTTGAGGCATAATTGAAGAGCCTGAAGTAAATTTATCGTCTATTTTTATAAAGTTAAATTCAACCGAGGACCAAATAATTATTTCTTCGCTGAGCTTTGACAAATGCATTGCCGTCATTGAAAGATCAAAAATATATTCTCCGGCAAAATCTCTGTCGCTCACAGCGTCAAGAGAGTTATCGCTGACAGCATCAAAACCCAAAAGTTCAGCTGTATATTTTCTGTCTATTTTAAAAGACGTTCCGGCAAGAGCCGCGCTCCCCAAAGGCATAACATTCGTTCTTTTTAAACAGTCAATAAATCTCTGTTTGTCTCTTTCCGCCATCCAGGCATATGCAAGCAGATGATGCGAACCGATTACAGGCTGGGCAGGCTGCAAATGAGTATAGCCGGGCATTATTACGTCTATGCTTTCCTCCGCTTTTTTTACAAGAACAGACTGAAAACACGTTATCATTTCAATAATTTCATTAATTTCTTGTCTTACATACAATCTCAAATCTGTGGCAACCTGGTCGTTTCTGCTTCTTGCAGTATGCATCTTCCCGCCTACTGCGCCGATTCTTCTTATAAGTTCTTTTTCAACTGCAAAATGAATATCCTCTTCCTGAGGCAAACTCCATCCTTTGTTCAAATCTCTCAGTATGGCGTTTAATCCGGCTGTTATTTTTTTGCCTTCCGCCGCAGAAATAATTTTTGTTTTGACAAGCATTTGCGTGTGGGCTATTGAACCGATAATATCGGCATGCGCAAGCCTGTTGTCAAAAGAAAAAGATCCTATAAATTGTTCGAAATTTTCCATTTATCTGCCTTTTCTTAAAATTGCGTTAACTTTTGTAGGTAAGCCGAAAAGGTTTATAAAACCTTCTGCGTCTTTTTGGTTATAAATTTCATCCTTGTCAAACGTTGCAAGTTCTTCCCAATACAAAGGGCTTTTCGCTTTTCTTGCGACTACAAAAATATTACCTTTATATAACTTAAGAGTTATAGAACCGGTTACGTATTTTTGAGTGCTGTTTATGAAAGCGTCTAAAGCTTCTCTCAAAGGAGAGAACCATACTCCGTTATAAGCGAGTTCTGCATATTTATGCGACAATATTTCTTTATAATGCGCCGTATCTCTGTCCATCGTCATAGATTCCAGCTCGTTATGCGCAAAATACAAAACCGTCGCTGCAGGAGCTTCATAAACTCCTCTTGATTTCATACCGACCAAACGGTTTTCAATTATATCTATTCTTCCGACTCCGTTTGCCCCTGCGACTTCATTAAGTTTCTTTATAAGTGAAACAGGCTCGAAAGTTTTCCCGTTAATTGCCACAGGAATACCTTTTACAAAATCTATTTTTACATAAGTTTCCTTATTAGGAGCATCTTTAGGAGACACAGTCATCTGAAACATATCTTCATCATATTCGTTTTCGGTATCTTCCAATATTCCGCCTTCATAAGATATGTGCCACAAATTGGCGTCTGAAGAATAAGGTTTTGCTTTAGTAACAGGAACCGGAATGTCTCTTTTCTTTGCATAATCTATTGCGTCGTTTCTCGATTTTATATCCCATTCTCTCCAAGGAGCGATAATTTTTGCTTCAGGCATCAATGCTTTAAAAGCAAGTTCAAACCTTACCTGATCGTTTCCTTTTCCTGTTGCGCCGTGGCAGATTGCGTCGGCTTTTTCTTTCTTCGCAATTTCAATAATTTTTTTTGCGATAACAGGTCTTGCCAGAGAAGTTCCGAGAAGATATCTGTTTTCGTAAAGAGCGTTTGCTTTTATCGCAGGATATATATATTCCGTAACAAATTCTTTCTGCGCATCAATTATATAAGCTTTTGACGCTCCTGTTTTTATCGCTTTTTCTTTAAGACCTGTAAGTTCTTTCCCCTGACCGACGTTTACGCAGCAAGCTACTACTTCAGCATTATATTTTTCTTTTATCCATGAAATAATAATTGAAGTGTCAAGACCTCCGGAATAAGCTACGACTACTTTTTTAACATTTGCCATTTGAATGCTTCCCCCAGTATTTTAATTGTAAAATCAATATCTTTTTTTGTGATTACAAATGAAGGCAGAAATCTTAAAACGTTTCCCTGCGTACAGTTTATAAGAAGGCCTTTATTCATGCAAAATTCTACTATATCTTTACCGGGCAAATCAAGTTCAACACCGATAAGCAATCCCATATTTCTGACGGACTTTATCATTTTATATTCTTTCTTCAGGCCATTGAGACCTTTAACAAAATATTTCGCTTTTTCCGAAACGTCTTTTAAAAGTTTCGGCGTCATCAATTTCAGCACGGATACCGCCGCAGCGCAAGAGACAGGATTTCCTCCGAACGTTGAACCGTGGTCTCCCGACAAAAGAACTTCGGAAGTTTTTTTATTTGCTACCGTAGCTCCTATAGGCAGTCCGTTTGCAAGAGCTTTTGCCAAAGTAAAAACGTCAGGCTTTACTCCTAAATTCTGCCATGCAAAAAGTTTTCCGGTTCTGCCCATACCGCATTGTATTTCATCAAATATCAAAAGAAGGTTGTGTTTGTCGCAAAGCTCTCTTAATCCTTTTATGAAATTTTTATCTGCGATTTGTATTCCGCCTTCTCCCTGCACAATTTCAACAAGGATAGCGGCCGTTTTTGAATTTATTAATTTTTTTACGGAATCGATATCGTTAAATTTCGCAAAAACAAATTTTTCAGGCAAAGGCCTGAAACTTTCATGAAATTTTTTCTGTCCGGTAGCCGAAAGGGTTGCAAGAGTCCTTCCGTGGAAAGAATTTTCAAAACTTATTATTTCAATCCTTTTTTCACCTTCTTTTGAAGGATTGTCTATACCCCATTTTTTTGCTATTTTAATGGCGCATTCATTTGCTTCCGCGCCGGAATTTGACAAGAAAACTTTACCGTCAGGAAAAGATTTTTTCATTAAAGATTCGGCAAGCTCCGCCTGAACTTTAGCATAGTAACGGTTTGAAACATGAACAAAGCTGTCAACTTGTTTTTTTATTGCGGCATTGACAACAGGGTTGCAATGTCCAAGATTGCATACGCTTATTCCTGAAAAGAAATCAAGATATTTTTTATTTTTTTCATCCCAGACAAATTGTCCTTTTGCTCTTTTTACAACCAAGTCATACCTGCTATATGTTTGCATCAAATATTTTGATTCTGTTTTTTTTGTATCCATTTTCCACGTTTCCTTTTTATGTAATATATGTGATATATTTCATATATTCTACAATATATTTTTTTACTTATACAATATCCGGACAAATATTTTTATTTTTTGCGCAAAAAAATGTTATAATGAATAAACAGACTTTTAAGGAAATATATGATACCTCCATTAATGAGAACAAACAATCCGAATAATCTTGTTTATTTGGACATAGAAACAACAGGTTTGTCAATAAGTCAGGGCGCTAAAATCTGCGAAATTGCAATGCTTAAAATATGCGACGGAGCAGAAACGACTTTTAACAAATTAATAAACCCAAACCAGCTTATACCGGAAGCGTGTTCAAAAATACACGGTATTACCGACGATATGGTAAAAGATTCGCCTAAATTCTCGGAAGTTGCGGATGAAGTCGCCAAGTTTATAGACGGCTTTGTTTTAGTCTGCCATAACGCTTCTTTCGATTTAAATTTTGTTTCAAAAGAAATTATGGAAAATTATGTTAAACCTCCGGAGATGTATTTTATAGATACTCTGACAATATCAAGACAATACTTTTCTTTTGCTTCAAATAAACTCGGCAATATTGCCGAAATTTTGGAAATTGAAGTAAAAGAACAGCACAGAGCAATGGCAGACGTTTTGACAATGCAGTCAATATCAAAATATCTTTTCAATAACTTATACAGAAAAGGCATTGACTCTTTGGAACCTTCTTATTTTGAACAACAGCTGACTTATCCTAAATAAAAAACTCTGTAAAATTAAAAAATTAACCAAACATAAAAAACATTTCTATTTTTACAACAAATCACAACAAACAGAAAATAATAACTTTAATTAATATTAATTCTATTTAAAAAGTTTTAAATAGAACTAAATAATACTGTTTACTAAATTAAAGAAACAAACAAAAATAAATTACAAAATTAAATAATAAACAATACCTATTGACAAAATTAAATAAATAAAATAAAATTACAGCTGTAAAAACAAAATAAAGATAATGAGTGATAACAAATGGAAAATAAAACTGATAATAAACAAGTTATGGATATCAAAGAATTATCCGAATACTTAGGTATAGGAAAATCTACGATATACAACTTGATCAGACAAAAAAAAATTCCTGCTTCCAAAATCGGCAAACAATACAGGTTTTCAAAAGACATTGTGGACAGCTGGTTAAAAGATAAAATAATTACTAAAAAAGAATGTTCGTCCGGCTCAAAAACTAACAGTTAATGCAGTTTAGCAGACTTATTATTAATAGTAGTAATTTTATTAAGGAGGGGCAAAACAATGGCAGAAAAAGTTGCTAAAGTTGGTGTAAAAAGGGAAGACGGATATCTTTACTTCATCGATAAAGACGGTGACGTTTCAAGAGCAGCAATGGCAAGAGGCGGAAAAAAAGGCGGAAAAGCCAGCAAAGTTGCTAAAGCAGGCGTAAAGAAAGAAAAAGGATATCTTTATTTCTTAGACAAAAACGGCGACATTTCAAGAGCAAAGATGAGCAGAGGCGGAACAAAGAAGAAAAAAGCCGCTAAGAAAGCTGTTAAGAAAGTTGCAAAAAAAGCTGTAAAAAAAGCTGCTAAGAAAGTTGTTAAAAAAGCAGTTAAGAAAGCAAAAAAGAAATAATATTGTTTAAAAAATAAAATAAAAAAGCCCGATAAAACAATCGGGTTTTTTTATTTTGCATATATAAAAACCGGCCGCGCCTTTTAAAATCACGCATACTTGCCTCTTTACAAATCAAATAAAAAAAAGTAGAGTATTGACACTCAATAGTTTAGTAACGGAGGCCCGAAAATGGCAGAAGCAAGATGCATGAAATGTAAAAAACAAGTAGAAGTTAAAAATCCTGAAGATGTCATTATGAAGAACGGAATGAAGGCAATCAAAGGAGTTTGCCCTGATTGCGGAACAAAAGTCTTCAAAATTGTCGGAAAAAAATAATAAAATACGGAGTTAATCCTGAAAAATGCCCTTTTCTATGATTAACTCCTTTTTTATGTTCAAAAGGAACTAACAACATGAGCGCTCAAAAAATCATTCAGTGGATATCCGAAGACCTTAATATAAATACAGCTTCCGTTTCAAGCACAGTAAGCATGCTTGGACAGGGAGATACTGTTCCGTTTATTTCAAGATACAGAAAGGAAAAAACAGGAAATTTAACCGAAACTGAAGTCAGAAACGTTGCGGATAAGCTCCAGTATTATATTGAAATAGAAACAAGAAAAGAAACAGTATTAAAAAGCATAGAAGAACAAAAGAAACTTACCCCGGAATTACAAAAACAAATACAGGAATGTAAAGAAAAACAGAAACTCGAAGATATTTATCTTCCTTTTAAACCTAAAAAAACGACAAAAGCAACCGTAGCGAAAGAAAAAGGTCTGGAACCTTTGGCAAATGAAATACTTGAACAAAAAATAATGGTCGGAAAAGCAAATAAAGATGAAATTGTATCAAAGTATTTGAATAAAGAAAAAGGCATCGAAACGGTACAGCAGGCTTTATCTGGAGCAATAGACATTCTTGCCGAACAAATATCGGACAACGCCGTATTCAGAGGGTTAATAAGAAGTTTCATATTAAATACCGGCGTTTTAAAATCTAAAGTAAGAAAAGGTTTTGAAGACCAAAAAACAAAGTTTGAAATGTACTATGATTACTCAGAACCGGTTAAAGCAATAGTTTCTCACAGAATACTTGCAATAAGAAGAGGCGCAAAAGAAAACGTGCTGACATGGAAAATAGATGTCGATTCCGAACAAGCCATAGACATAATAGCCAAGAAAACTGTAAAAAGCAACATGTGCCTGTTTTATCCCGAGCTTTATACATCTATGAAGACGGCTTTTGACAGACATCTTTATCCGTCTCTTCAGGTTGAGATATTCCTTTTAAAAATGGAAGAAGCAGATAAAGAAGCCATTAACGTATTTGCAAAAAACGCAAAGAACCTTCTGCTTGCTTCACCTGCAGGTCATAAAGTCATTATGGGGGTTGATCCGGGATTTAGAACGGGATGCAAAGTCGCAATAATAGACAAAAACGGCAATTTTAAAGAATATAAACCTATATTCCCGCACGAACCTATGTGCAGACTGGAAGAAGCACAAAAAATTATCGTTGATTTTATAAAAAAATACAATGTCGAACTTATAGCAATAGGCAACGGAACGGCGTCAAAAGAAACCGTTACCTTTATAAATTTTGTATTAAAAAAGAATGAGCTTAAAGCAAAAGCAATAGTAGTAAGCGAAGCCGGAGCTTCGGTGTATTCGGCATCTCCTCTTGCAGTAAGCGAATTCCCTGATTTAGACGTCACGGTCAGAGGAGCCATAAGCATAGCAAGAAGACTGCAGGACCCTTTGGCCGAGCTTGTGAAAATCGACCCGAAATCAATAGGAGTAGGGCAATACCAGCACGACGTTAACCAGACGCAGCTGAAGAAAAATCTTGATGACACCGTAGAATCATGCGTAAATTTTGTAGGCGTAAACTTAAATTCCGCTTCCTGCGAACTCTTAAGCTATGTGGCGGGAATAGGAAAACTTGCCGCAAAAAATATTGTTCAGTACAGAACAAAAAACGGTTCTTTTACAAATAAAAACGAATTATTGAACGTAAGCATGTTCGGTCCGAAAACGTTTACACAATGCGCAGGTTTTTTGAGAATTCCTGACGGCGAAAACCCTTTAGACAACTCGGCGATACATCCTGAAAGTTATCCAATAATCGAAAAAATGGCATCTGATTTATCAATAACCCCTGAAAGTTTAATAGGCAATACGTCAGCCATATCGAAAATAAATTTAAAAAATTATATTTCTGACACGGCAGGCTTATTAACTTTAAATGACATTATAGCCGAGTTAAAGAAACCGGGTGTTGATCCGAGAAAAGATTTTTCATCGACAGAATTCAGCGCCGATATAAATTCAATAGACGATTTAAAAGAAAATATGGTTTTGGACGGGACCGTGACAAACGTCACTAATTTCGGAGCTTTTGTAGATATAGGAGTGCACCAGGACGGGCTTGTCCATATTTCAAAGTTAAGCGACAAATTCATTTCAAGCCCTCACGAAGTTGTCTCCGTAGGAGATACTATAAAAGTTAAAGTATTAAAAATTGATCAGGATTTGGCAAGAATAAGTCTGGAAAAAATATAAATCTTGTACATTTTCTACAGTAAAATGTATAATAATATTTAGTCATTTAAGCTCAGGAGGATATTATATTATGGCATCTAATTTTTCATTTGATATCGTATCGGAAGTAAATTTCATGGAAGTTGACAATGCGATTAATCAGGCTCAAAAAGAACTTTCCCAAAGATTTGATTTTAAAAATTCAAAATCTTCGATAGACTACAATAAAACTGATAAAAAAATAACTTTAATCGGAGATGACGAGTTTAAACTTAAAGCTTTGACAGACATTGTAGAAGGAAAGTTCGCAAAAAGAGGAGTTTCTCTTAAATCTTTGGAATACAAAGCAAAAGAACAGTCTTTTGAAGGAACCGTAAGACAGACAATAGAGCTTGTCAGCGGACTGCCTTCAGAAAAAGCAAAAGAATTGTCAAAGTTAATTAAAAGTTCGAATTTCAAAGTCAACACGCAGATTGAAGGCGGCAAAATAAAAGTTTCTTCCCCTAAGAAAGATGAACTTCAGGCAGTTATAACATATTTAAAATCAGCTAATTTTTCATTGCCTTTACAATTTACAAACTACAGATAAGAAAATTTATTTTTGTTGTTAATAAAAAAAACACTCTTTACATAATGTAAAGAGTGTTTTTATATATGTATATGGTATTATCTCTTTGAGAACTGGAATCTCTTTCTTGCTTTTGGTCTTCCAGGTTTCTTTCTTTCAACCATTCTTGAATCTCTGGTTAACAAACCTTCTTTTTTCAACGCGTCTTTCAATGAAGGATCCAAAACCAATAAAGCTCTTGCTATGCTGTGGCTCACTGCGCCGGCCTGACCGGTAATACCGCCGCCTACAACATTTATATAATAATCATATTTCTTCATTCCAGGCCAAAACTCAAAAGGCTTCAAAGCTGTTTTTTTATGTCTTTCCAAACCTGCAAAATAATCGTCAACAGTCTTATCGTTTATAACAATTTTACCGTTACCTTCTGAAGTTCTTACTCTTGCGATTGCATTTTTTCTTCTTCCAGTACTTAAATATCCTGCATTATTCATCTGTTATTTCTCCTAAATATTCTACTATTTTTCACTAATAAGTTGTGCCTGATGGGTATGTTCGGCATCTTTAAAAAGCTTCAATCTTGTCATTTGCTTATCGGCAAGTTTATTTTTAGGCAACATGCCTTTAACAGCCAAACGAACAGCTTTATCAGGACTTTCAGCCATTAATTTTGAATAAGGAACTAACTTTGATCCGCCAGGATAGCCGGAATAAGAAAATGCCGTTTTCTGTTCCAATTTTTTACCTGTAAGAACAACTTTGGAAACATTTGTCAAAACGACAAAATCACCGCAGTCTATATGAGAAGTATAAATTGCTTTTCTTTTACCTCTTAACAAAGCCGCTACTCTTACCGCCAATCTGCCTAAAACTTCACCGTCGGCATCAATAAAATGCCATTTTCTCTTTATTTCTTCCACTTTAGGAAGATAAGTCTTACTATTTTTCATTTTCCCAAAACCGCCTTCTTTAATATATGAATATCAGATTTTATATATTTTTATTACATAAGTCAAGTATCACACGTAATTAGTCTGCCGCAACCGACTAATCCATATCAATACTTATCTTAAGTTTAGAGTATTATATCATATTCCAAACTTATTTTCCATCTTTATTATATATATTGTAAAATAGGTAAGAAATTTGTAAAATAGATGTAATTTATAATGGATATATCGAATGAAAAATAATTTTATTTCTTTATGTTTATGTTTTTCGCTGTTTTCGGTTTGTTTTCTGTGTTCATGCGGAAATTCAAATTTGAAACAAGCCGTTGAATACCAGGCTGACGGAGAATATGTAAAAGCTCTTGTTTTTTACAAAAAATCCATTGAAGCGGGGAAAGATGTTGCTTTATGCGAAAAAAACAGCGGAGATATATTTTTTACCAAAGGCGATTTTCAAAAAGCTTTCAACTGCTATAAGCGTTCCATAGAAAAAGATCCAAACCTTGCTTTAGACCAAATCATTAAATTTATTTCATATAACGACAAAGACGTACGTTCAATAGCGATTGAAATGTTGTTTAAAGTAAAAAATCCTGCGGCGAAAGAAAAAATTATGGCGACGATCGCCACAATGTTAAAATCACAAAAACAACATGAAAAAATAGACGCTCTTGAAGTAGTAGCAAAATTCGGAACTCTTTGCGAACCTATATTAAACAACATTCTCGTATTGCTTGATGACCAAAATCCGATAATACAACAAAAAACTCTTTCGGTTCTGCCTCCTATGGCCTCGCTTGTCGTACAGGCGGGAGCTTTGGAGAAAATAAAAGCTTTTTTAAAACAGGATAACGAACTTGTTAAAGTCAACGCCATCGAATGTTTAGGCGATATGGGAAGATATTCTATGGAAGCTCTTCCTCAATTGATAGAGTTGACGGACCAGCAGGAAATGTTTAAAGGTCCGGCTTATACGGCAATAAGAAAGATAGGGCTGCCTTCAAGAGATCAGGCCGCACAGTTGGTAAGTTATCTGAATGCGGACAAATCTTTTGCCGTAAGATCCCTTGTACTGTCAATATTCTCCCAGATGGGTCCTGAAGCAAACGATTTTATGCCTGATATCCTTCTCTTATTGAAGGATAAAGACCATAAAATCGCCCAGATAGCAAGAGAAACTTTGATGAAAATAGGCGGAGCGTCTGAAAAATCGGTTCCTGCTTTAATAAAATTATTGAATGAACAGAATACGGAAATACGATTAAGAGCGATTTCGGAGCTGGCGGCTATAGGACCAAAAGCAAATTCCGCAGTCGAACCTCTTAAAAAATTATTACAGGATTCAAACAAAGAAGTAAGAAAATATTCAGAAAATGCTTTACAAAAAATTCAGCAAAAGTAATAAAATTTTAAATTATTTCATTTAAAGACTATCTGCATATTTTACGGATAGTCTTTAATTTTTTAGAGAAACTAAATGTGTATAGCAAATATTTGTAAAGTTAAAAAAATTCTCGGCGGCAATAAAGCCCTTGCAGATTTTTCAGGTTTGGAAGATATTGTTGACACCAGACTTCTGCAAAAAATCTCTGTGAATGATTTTCTTCTTGTACATGCCGGATTCGCTCTTCAAAAAGTAGAAAAAAAAGACGCTTTAAAAATGATAAAAGACATCAAGGAAACATTACTGTAAAATGAATAAATCTATCTGCGTATTCTGCGGTTCGAGCACAGGCTTAAACGACATATACAAAAATGCGGCTGAACAGTTTGCAAAAGAAATCGCCAAAAACGATTTAACGCTGATATACGGCGGAGGCAACCGCGGTTTAATGGGTATTATCTCCGACACGGTTATCAATTCAGGCGGGAAAGTTACAGGAGTAATTCCTGAATTTCTGTCGGAAAAGAAATTAGGAAACACAAACGTAACCGAATTAAAAATCGTCTGCGATATGCATACAAGAAAAGCGACAATGTATAAAATTTCCGATTATTTCGTAGCATTGCCGGGCGGCATAGGAACAATCGAAGAAATAACGGAAATATTAACATGGAGACAGCTTTTTCTTCACCAAAAACCGTGCGCATTACTGAACATCAACGGCTTTTTTGACGATTTTATAAACTTTCTTAGAAAAACTGTTTCCGAAGGTTTCATGAATCAAAGCCATCTGGACAATTTGATAGTTGAACCGGATTATAAACAAATAATAACCAGATTAAAAAATTATACCTGCGGCGGGCATGTGCCGAAATTTTAAAATAAATGATAAAAAAGAAAGAAGCAAAATTTATGGAAGTTTGCGGGACACATACTTTTGCAATAGCAAAGTTTGGCATTAAAAGCATATATTCCAAAACTATAAATTTTTTATCGGGACCCGGCTGTCCGGTATGCGTTACCTCTCAGCAAGACATTGATTACATAATCGAACTGGCAAAAAACAAAAGCAATATTATCGTTTCTTTCGGAGATATGATAAGAGTTCCTTCAGGCGACTTAAAAATGTCTTTGGAAAAACTGCCTCAGGACAACATAAAAATCATTTACTCAGTAGCGGAAGCATTAAACGCCGCACTTAGCAACCCGTCAAAAAACGTGATATTTATCGCCGTAGGTTTTGAAACGACTTCTCCTTTAATTGCAAGTATCATCGCTGAAGCAAAAGAAAAGAATATTGAAAATTTTTTTATTTTTACGGCGCTAAAAACAATAATACCCGCAATAGATTCTTTATTGCAGGCAAAAAAAATAAATGTTGACGGTTTTATACTGCCGGGACACGTATGTTCCGTAACAGGTTATAAGCCTTTTGAATTTATAGTAAAAAAATATAATATTGCCTGCGTGACAGCGGGTTTTAACCATTCCGATTTAAAAACGGCAATTGATAAATTATATGAGATGTATATTCATAAAACTTCTAAACTTATAAATTGTTACGATTCGGTTGTAAGCGAGTACGGGAATACGACAGCTCAAAATATAGTGAATAAAGTATTCGTTAAAGACGACGCCGTCTGGAGAGGGCTCGGGAATATAAAAGAAAGCGGATTAAAACTAAATAAGCAGTATGAACGGTTTAACATATTAAATATTTTTAAAAAAAACGATAAAAAACAACCCGCAGGAAATTCGTGCATATGCGGCAAGCTTTTTACCGGGAAATATAAGCCTTCCGACTGCCGGAATTTCGCGACGAAATGCACTCCCGTCACGCCTGTAGGTCCGTGCATGGTATCTTCCGAAGGGGTATGCGCAAGTTATTACAAATACGGAGAACAAAATGATAAATAAAACGATAGATCTATCCTACGGCGCCGGCGGAGAAAAATCAAATTTACTTATAAAAGAAATTAAAAAAAATTTTAATAACGAAATTCTTAACAAAATGGACGATGCCGGCTTGTTTATGTTCGCAGACAAAAAACTTGTTTTTTCAACGGATTCTTTTGTGATTGACCCGATATTTTTTAACGGCGGAGACATAGGAAAACTTTCCGTATGCGGTACGGTAAACGATATTTCAATGATGGGTGCAAAACCTCTTGTTATGTCTTTGGCAATGATAATAGAGGAAGGTTTCAGCCAAAGCGCTTTGCTTAAAATTTCATCATCTATAGCCCAAACCGCAAAAAAAGCATGCGTGAAAATAATAACAGGAGACACTAAAGTAGTAAACAGCGGAAAAGCCGATAAAATTTTTATAAATACTTCGGCAATAGGCGTTGTTGAAGACGATATCGATATATCGGCGTCAAACGCATGCGAAGGCGACGACATCATAGTAAGCGGAAACATCGGAGAACACGCTTCGGCCGTTATGATGCACCGTAATAATTTTAACTTTAAAACAAAAATTAAAAGCGACTGCAACATTCTCAGCGGACTTGTATCAGATATTCTTAAAACCTGCAGACAAATACACGTCTTAAGAGATCCTACAAGAGGAGGCGTCTCGGCAGTTCTCAACGAGATATCGCAAAGTTCAAAAGTCTCAATATTTATAGAAGAAAAAAATATACCCGTATCAAACGCGGTAAAATCATTTTGCAGAGTTTTGGGACTTGACCCTCTGCATATGGCAAACGAAGGCAAACTAATATCAATACAACCACATAAATATACGGAAAAAGTATTGGATGCCTTGAAAAAAAATCCTCTAGGCAAAAATGCAAAAGTCATCGGAAAAATAGTCAAAGGAAAACCAGGTGTTTGGATAAAAACGCCTTTGGGAAGTTACAGAAAAATAGTAAGCAGCGATTTGGAACAATATCCGAGAATTTGTTGATTAATTCTATATTTTATGTTTTCTTGGTATGGAAAATTTCTTGTAATGATTCTGCATAACTTTTTCAATGCTTTTGTTTTGTTTATTAAATTCCTTAGATCTGACCGACTTATTCCAGTAATGGAAAATAAAAACGCTTAAAGCATCCACAAGATTATAACCTTCTTTTTTCACTCTTTTGCAAAATTCGATGTCTTCCCCGAAACAAGGGTAAAAGCTTTCGTTAAAAAATCCGACTTTAGAAAAAACATCTTTTTTAATCAGCATACACAAGCCGTGTATGGTTTTTGCTTTCTTCACTTTACCCTTATTCATCAAAAATACGGTTTCCGCTATTCTGTCTATTTCTTTTTTATCCTTTTCGGCATTTTCCACAAACCTCTTGTTTTCAAAAGCGTTAAAAAGCGTACCGACAACCGCATTCTTAGGATTTTGCTCACATGCTTCGACAAGCCCCTCAAGCCAATTTTTTGTCACGATAACGTCATTGTTTAAATAACAGATATATTTGCCGCAAGATTTTGATATGCCGAGATTTAACGCGCCGGCAACTCCGATATTTTTATCAAGCTCTATCACAAAAATATTTTTAAATGTTTTTTTATTTTTTAACTTTAAAGTTTTAAAATACTCTTTTGTACCGTCGCTTGAACCGTTATTTATCAATATAAGTTCATAATTATACGCAGAATGTTTTAAAACGCTTTTCACGCACTGTTTGGTATACTTGACGGCGTTGAAACACGGAATTATTATCGAAACTTTATTCTCATTCATTAAAAACAATCCTGTCTATGCAGTTATCCCGCATCAGTTTTATTTCAGGCAGTTTGTCGTTTCTAAACATTACTGCATTCCCGTTGATTATATATTTATACTGCGATCTGTATTTCTTTAATTCTATGCTGAATTTAGCGCATTGTTTTGAACAATTTTCCCCAAGCATATTCAAATATCCGCAAAATCTCGTTGTTGAAATTTTCACATACGGATAATATATTGAGGCTTTAATATTACACGGAAGTTTAATATTCATATTCCAATTAACATTATCTATTTCGACTCTTGCGATATTGTTTTGAAGCATAAACTTTTGAAAAATTTTAGAATTTATAAATGTTTCGCCGAAATATTCAACAGTCTCGCCGGATATTTTTTTTGGGACGAATATATTATGTAAAGAAGCCGTTATTTTTTGTTTATTTTTAATAATTTCATTTGCAAAAGGATCGGTTTTTTGTTTTGTTAAAAGTCTTCCCAAAACAAGTTTTAATCCCGGATGATTTTCTCTTATAAAATAAAAAAATCCCCAGTCGTTAAAAACAACTTCGTCAAATACAGAAGCATTCTCTGCCGCAAAATCCGCAAGTTTTTTTGCCGTGTCAAAATATTCCGCCGTCAAATAAGGCAGCACCAGGCTGATTTTGACGCCAGCCGATTTTGATGCAATGCGTTTCAAATCTTTTATTTGCGGAATTTTTAGCTGACAGAATTCATCCCCGAAATAAATTCTGTCATAACCTTTGCATTTTGAAAAGTCTGCCGCACTGTTTATGATTTTTGCTTTTTCTATATTCATATCATTTATAATAACACTGCGTTTCTTTACATGTTAAAATTTTACGTTCCGCCAGCATTTTCTTGCAGTATTTTACATATTCGTTTTTATTTTTTGCCGTTTCAAGTTTATCCGCGGCTAATTTAACCGCTTCCACGAAAGAGACCGTGGAATTTTTTCTGTTAACGATTTTCAACGATATATTTTTAAATTTTCTCAAATCATACAGACTGCACAGATTACAGCTGTGCCTCATATTATCAAGAAAATTCCGTCCGTCGGCTCCGAATTTTTTATATTTTGAATTATATTCGGCGCAGTATTTTTTTATGTTGCTTTCTATAAGGTGACATCCCGTGCTGAATTGGTTTACATTATGCGTATGCACTATTTTTTTGCCGTAATCAAGATTTTCTGAACAATGAAAAAAAGAGCAGAAACCGTCAATAAAAAAGCAGCTTCCTCCGAAAGCGAAAACTTCATACTGAAGAGTGTTATCCGCGCTTATTATTTTAATAATGTCCCGTACAGACAATTGTCTGTCTAAAATTATTCTTTTTGCTCCGAGAGATTTATAAAATCTGACAGTATCGGCATTAAACGTTGTTCCGCCTGTAGATATGACTATGTCTTTAGAATATTTTTTTTCCCGTAAAATCAGCAAAAGAGCGATATCATTTACAATTATCCCCCTTACCCCGTCAAGCCTGCTTACTTTATTTACTGTGTCCAAAATTATTTTATGCTGCTGCTCGGTATAAAGACCGTTAAAAGTAACATATACAGGAAGATTAAATTTTTCGGCTTCTTTGACTGCTCCGGCGAATTTTTTCCAATCGCTGAAGTTTGCATCTTCGCCTCTTCTGTTTAAAATATTAAAAGCTATCGGCCATTTTTTATTTGTATCCTGATCGAAAAAACCCGTGTAAAGTTCCGTTGCGCCGGCTGATTTTATTTTTGAAATATATTCAACATTGTTAAAACCTGATGTTATGTTAAAATAATTTTTCATACGAATATTATACAATAATACTTTAAAATCTTCCCGTTTTTATGCTTGTCTTAAAAATGTTTGATGATTTATCATTAAAATGGTAAAATTAAAAAGTTATGAAACTTCCTAAAATAAAAAAATTTCCTTATACGAATATTCTCGGCTGGTCGGTATCGCGTTATGACGTTTTTAATAATTGTAAAAGGCAATATTTCTACTCATATTACCCTAAATTTGACAAAGAAAATTCTCTTGAAAAAATAACGCAGCTTAAATCACTGACCTCTTTTGCGCTTGAAGTAGGAAATATAGCGCACGACGTAATAAGAGATTTACTCTTCAGACTTCAAAAAACAGCAAAACCGATAGCAAAAAAACAATTCATGCAGTATGCGCTTAAAATGACTGAAGATTACTGCGCAAAAAAAACTTTTACTGAAGTTTATTACGGACAGAAACAGTCTGTAACAGCTTCCGATTTGTTTCCGTCCGTAAGCAAAATACTCGAAAACTTTCTGCAAAGTCCCAGACTAAAATGGATATTTGAAACTGCAGTCGCGGCAAACGAAAACTGGGTAATAGAGCCGGACGGTTTCGGAGAAACAAGAATTAACGATTATAAAGCATATTGCAAAGTGGATTTTCTCATACCCGTAAACGATAAAATATATATTCTTGACTGGAAAACAGGTAAGCAGGATATTTCCAAACATTCCAAACAATTAACAGGATATTCTCTGTGGGCAAGCTATCATTTTGCGGCGTCTTCCAAAGACATTGCTCCGACCATAGTTTATCTTGCTCCTTCATATTCAGAATACAGTATAGAATTAACCGATGACATATTGGAAAAATTTAAAGAACAGGTTGCTGAAGAAACAAAACAAATGTACGAATTTTTAACCGATATAGAAAACAACATACCGAAAAATAAAGAAGAATTCAAAAAAACCGACAACGGCTTTTTCTGCAAATATTGCAATTTCAGAGAAATTTGCCAGGAAAAATATTAGAATTTGACAAAACATACAAATGTAAGTATAATATTCAAAAATTAAGAAGATATTACCGGGGGTAAATAATGATTAAAGATGAAAGACTAAAAGCGCTTAACCTGGCATTAACACAAATTGAAAAAGATTTCGGCAAAGAAGCAATTATGCGTCTCGGAGAAAAAAACGCACAAGTTGACGTTGATGTTATACCTACGGGAGTTTTACCTTTGGACGTAGCAATAGGAATCGGAGGAATTCCGAGAGGAAGAATAATTGAAATTTTCGGTCCTGAATCCTCAGGGAAATCAACTTTGGCGTTGTGTATTGCCGCAGAAGCGCAAAAACAAGGCGGAATCGTAGCTTATATAGATGCAGAACACGCAATGGACCCTGAATACGCCTCAAAACTCGGCGTAGACATAGACAATATGCTTATTTCACAGCCTGATTCCGGAGAACAGGGGCTTGAAATTTCAGATAAGCTAGTCCGTTCTGGAGCAGTCGATTTAATAATCGTCGATTCCGTAGCGGCACTTGTGCCAAAAGCCGAAATTGAAGGCGAAATGGGAGATTCTTTCGTAGGCCTTCAGGCAAGATTAATGAGCCAGGCTTTAAGAAAGCTTACATCAACAATATCAAAATCAAAATCATCCATAATTTTTATAAATCAATTAAGACAAAAAATAGGAGTCATGTGGGGCAATCCCGAAACTACGCCCGGAGGTCTTGCATTAAAATTCTACTCTTCGGTAAGACTAGATATCAGAAAAATAGAAAGCATTAAAAAAGCTGACGAAGTTCTCGGAAACAGAGTCAGGGTTAAAGTTGTGAAGAATAAAGTAGCCGCCCCGTTTAAACAGGCTGAGTTCGACATAATGTTCGGATTGGGAATAGACAGACTCGGTTATTTGGTGGATATCGGCGTTGCTGAAAACATAATTGAAAAAGCAGGTTCTTTCTTCTCATATAAAGGCGACAAACTAGGTCAGGGCAGAGACAACGTAAAGGTCTTTTTAACTGAAAATCCGAATATCGCTTCTGAAATAGAACAGATTATCAGAGGTAAACATTCCGCTAAAAAAGAAAATGCTCAAGAAAAAGAAAAGAACAAAGAAGCTGATAAAACAGAAAAAACGCCAAAAACAAAAAAACAATAATTTGAATAATTTACAGAAAATACGCTGTCATTGTTAACTGTGACAGCGTATTTTTTAATATCAGCAATTTGAAAAACTTCTTTTACTGTGATACACTCACTAATAAAGGACGGCAAAATAATATGAAATTCGGAATTGTCGGCGGAATAGGTCCTGCCTCAACTATTGATTATTACAACGGAATTATCGGACTGTACACCGCTAAAACAAATAAATATCCTGAGCTTGTAATAGAAAGCGTTGATATGAATGCAATGCTGGATTTTTTTACACATTCAGATTATGACGGAATTTGCAGGCTCATCGTTTCCGCCTTACAAAATCTTAAAAATGCAAAAGCCTCTTATGCGGCTATCGCCTCAAACACTCCGCATATTATTTTCGATAAAATAAAAAAGATCTCGCCGCTCCCGCTTGTAAGCATTATCGACGAAACCTGTAAATTTACTTTTTCAGCCGGATATAAAAAAGTTCTTGTACTGGGAACTTCGTTCACAATGAAAAGCGGCATGTATGAAACCGCCTTGCAGAAATATCAAATAGATGCCGTTATCCCGTCGCTCGAAGATATAAAAATTCTGCATAGTATCATTTTCCCCAATCTTGAAAACGGAATAATAATACCTGAAGAAAAACAAAAGATGATTTCTATATCTGAAACCTACATTTCAAAATATAAAATTAACGCCGTAATTCTCGGCTGTACGGAAATACCTCTTATGATAAAAGAAAACAATCTCAGCGTTCCGGTAATAAATACTACGCAGATACATATAAATGCAATCTCAGATTTAATGATAAACGATATTGCCGTTTAACTTATAAATAAAACGGACATATTTTTACAGCCGCACAATTAAATTTATGCAGAGAAGTTATTTGACTGTAACCTGTAAAGTTTATACAATTAATCAGCATTAATTTTGTGTTCGGAGGAATCAAATGGGTACAACTTTATTGGTTATTTTGGCATTATTGTGTTTCGTAATTTTTCTTACGGCAATGTATTTTTTAAGCACATACAACAGATTTATCGTTTTAAGAAACAGAGTCAAAGAAGCCTGGAGCGACATAGAAGTATTGTTAAAAAGAAGATATGACTTAATTCCTAACATTGTTGAAACGGTTAAAGGTTATGCCGCGCATGAAAAAAACACTTTGGAAGCGGTCATAAAAGCCAGGAACATGGCAATGGCGGCAGGCAATTCTTCAATAGAAGAACAGGCTAAATCCGAAAATATACTGAGCGGAACATTAAAATCATTATTTGCTTTAAGCGAAAATTATCCTGACCTTAAAGCAAACGTAAATTTCCTTGAACTGCAGAGAGAACTTGTTGATACCGAAAATAAAATTCAGGCATCAAGAAGATTTTATAACTCTAACGTTTTGGCATTTAATACAAAAATAGAACTTTTCCCGAGCAACCTGATAGCGAATATTTTTAATTTTGAAAAACAAAAGTTTTTTGAACTCGGAGAAAACGAACAGGAAGCAAAAAACCCTGTAAAAGTATCATTTTAAATGTAAACTATGAAAACAACTTATGATTTTATAGATGAAAACCGAATAAAAACCATTCTTTTGATTTTATTATTTCCGGTTACTCTTGCAATAATAACCTACTTATCTTTGTTTGCTTTTCTATTTCTGTCAAAAGGCTACACATCATCCGGAGAAACTATGACGGTTGCTTCGGCATTATCGGAAATAAACGGAATTTATCCCGGCGTATTAGCGGTTGTAATAATATTGTCGGCGTTATGGACGTTAATTTCTTTTTTTTCCGGACATGATTTTTTATTATCGGCTGCAAATTCTTCGCAGGCTGACCCGGAACTGCATAAAGAAGTTATAAGACTTGCAGAAAATGTGGCAATAACAGCCGGTCTTCCAATGCCTAAAATATATATTATTAACGACGAATCATTAAACGCCTTTGCTACGGGAAGAAATCCCGAACACGCCTATATCGCCTTAACAACAGGGATTATAAAAAAACTTGATAAACCCGAACTGGAAACGGTAATCGCTCATGAAATGGCTCATATCGGCAACAGAGATACCAGACTTATGATGATTATAATTTTAGTTATAGGATTTTTTACTTTTGCCGGAGGATTTCTTTTGAGAATGAGATTCAGAGGCAGAAATAACAAGGGCGCAGTAGTGCTTATTTTAATAGGGTTAATATTGTATCTGTACGGAACAATAATAGCTCCTTTAATAAGGCTTGCCGTATCAAGAAGAAGAGAATACCAAGCCGATGCCACAGCCGCTCTTATAACAAGAAATCCGCAAAGTTTAATTTCAGCACTCAGAAAAATAAGTTCAAATCCGTCGGTAGCTTCTCTTAACGGGAATAATATAATGGCTCCCATGTGCATAGAAAATCCTTTAAAAGAGACCAATTCTCTTTTTGATTCTTTATCGGGACTTCTCTCGACTCATCCTCCTGTGGAAAAGAGAATTGAAGCTCTTCAGGCTATGGACGGTTATTCATCGTTTAATTAATCAAAACTTTAAAATAAATTTATGAAAATATAGCGGAGACTATTACAAATAATGAACAAACTTACGGTTTTAAAAATTTTAGTTGTTACGTTTGTTTCTTTATTGATTTTTAAAAACGCTTCTTTCGGAGAAGATTTTTTTACAACTGTAGAATCAGGTTCTGTCGACGCAGTAAAACAAGCTTTGAAAGAAGGCGCAGGCGTTAATTCAAAAAACGAATTAGGAAAAACTCCTTTAATGATTGCCCTGGAAGCAAATAATACCGAACTTGCCGCTTTCCTCATTTCAAAAGGCGCTGAGGTAAACGCATCGACTCCGACTAAAAAAATTGTTCAGAATGAAGAAGCTCCGGAAACTAAAGAAGCATTGCAAAACGATGTCTTTTTAAAACCGGAACAAATAGAAGGAACTCCTCTGCTGTATGCAGTAAAAAGTGAAAATATCGAAAACGTAAAACTTCTTTTGGATAAAGGCGCTGAGGTAAATGCAAGAAATTATTTGGATATGACTCCTTTGATGACAATTTTAGGATCCGTTAAATATGTAAAATCAATGAATGATAAAATTTCTACGGAAACATATAAAAATATGGATATCTTAAATCTGCTCATTGAGAAAGGATCGGACATTGAAGCCGTCGATTTATTTGACAGAACGCCGTTAATGCTGGCTGCGGAAGGCGATAATTTTGAAATCGTAAAAATTCTTATTGATAAAGGCGCAGACGTAAACGCGAAAGCCGTAAACGGCTGGACGCCTATTGTTTTTGCCTTAATTCATAATAATATAAAAAATGCCGAGATTCTTTTGGAGAAGGGCGCAGAATTGCACGCAAGGGATTCTCTCTACAGAACCCCCTTATTGGTTATGGCCGCAAAAAACAATTCAGAAGCCGTAAAATTTTTAATTGACAAAGGCGCCGATATTAATGCAAAAGACAGGAGCGGCTGGACAGCTTTATCTTTTGCAGTGCTGAGCGGGAACACAGAACTTATAAAAATGCTTTTGGATAACGGAGCAGATCCAAACAACGTCTGTAAAAACAATTATACGCCTTTGATGATTGCGGCAAAGAAAAATAATCTCGAAATAATAAAAATGCTTTTGAACAAAGGCGCCGATATTAATATTGCCGCCGGTCAGACGGCAATTGAAAATCCTTTAATAATTGCGGTGAAAGACAATAATGTTAAGCTTGTAAAATTTTTGCTTAATAAAGACGCCGCGGTAAATGTAAAAACAGGAATTATTGAAGGAGGAACTCCTCTTCTGATTGCAATACGCAACAACAATGCTGAAATTATTAAAATGCTGCTTGACCGAAACGCAGATACGAACGAATCAGGCTTTTCAAGAGATATTCCTTTGATGATTGCGGCAAAAACGAACAATCTGAAACTTGCAAAAATGCTGCTTGACCATAAAGCAAACGTTAATGTAAAAACGGATTTGGTTTCAGGCGGAACTCCTCTTATAACTGCCGTAAAAAACAACAATGCAGATCTTGTGGAATTATTCTTAGATTATGATGCCGACGTAAACATAATGATTACTCTGCACAGAAGAAATCCGGGCGGCAGCGCTTTGTTCTTTGCAATACAAAACAAAAACATACCGATTATCAAAATGCTGCTTGATCACGGAGCAGATCCTAATGCAATAAATTATAACAGAGTTACGCCTTTTATGCTTGCAACAGAAAGCGGCGATCAGAAAATCATTGAACTGATTGAAAAAGCCAGATATAAGAAGAAATGAAAGATTTTTGTGAACTTATTTTGAGAATCCTACCAATGGGATTTGAACCTGTTTTCAACTACTCTTGGGAATGTTTATTTATATTTTAAAATTTCTTTCATCAGCATTTCTCTTCCAGAATAATTCCAATAAGTAATATCCTGCTCTATAAACATCCATTTTATAATACCTAACAACATATCGCACGGATATCCATACTTAAAATTTAAACTTGTTGAGTAGTTTTTTACATTATATATCTTTTCTATTTCCAGAAATAGATTTTGATATACTTGAGAATTCTCAATTTTCTTATAATACAAATCAATAAAGATAGACTTATGTGAAGGCGCTTCAATGTTTTTCCAAATCCATTTTTGTCGTTTTTTATAGTATGAAGCATGAGGAAAAATATTATTATCTACTTTAATTACAAAATCCATTCCTTTATTTAAATGAGCAGGTCTTTCCAAAAAAATCTTATCCCCATTAGAAAGAGTTTCAACATCATAGCGATATGCAGATTTTTGATTACCAGTACCCGGTTTTTCTTTCAAAAATTCTTGGATTAAATAATTGCGTACATCTTGCCTGGTAGTCAATGTATTATGGTTAACATTTAAAGATAATTTAATCATTGTTATATTCTAATACTACTCTATTTTTCAGTCGGTCAATTAAAAATATATGAATATAATATCATTGTTATAAATGCAAAACAAGTAATTTTCTAAAAGAGGAAAATTTTATTATTTTTTAAACACAAATAAATATTCATGGGCTAGTAATAAAAAATTATATTTAATACTGCTTGTTTTCCAGTATCCTGTTGCTTTGCAATTATGCTGTTCTTTTATGATAATTTCTTTTAGTTTTAATCCGGAGTTAACAAATATATTCATAACATCAAATCCTAAAGGGACAACATGTCCTTTACGCCTTATATCACCCATTAAAATAGCACAGAATTTATCTTTTTTTAAAACACGGCAACTTTCGTTTGCTACAAGTTTCATTTGTTCTAAAAATTCTTTGATATCACAATGAGAAATATCTTCTTTTATATTTTCACTGTATTGAATTATATTCGTATAAGGAGGATGTGTGCATATTAAATCTATTGAATCATTTTCAATAAAATTTAATTTACGAGCATCACCTTTTTTGATTGTAATTTTTGATGAGTTTTCTATTTTAAAGTTACATTTTTCTTTGCATCTTTGTAATGATTCAGGATTAACATCAATACCTATAATATTTCTATTTAGTAATTTAGCTTCAACAAGAGTTGTTCCACCACCGACAAATTGATCTAACACTAAATCTTTTTCTTGAGAGTATCTTAACAATATATTTCTTGGTATATATGGTGACCAATTTCCGCGGTATTTAGCATCATGAGTTGCCCAATTGCCTCTTTGCGGAAAACTCCATACAGTATTTAATTCAAGTTCAAAATCCTCTGGTGGAAATTCAATATATTTTTTCGCCATAGCTATTTAAAAATTTTATCCATAATTCCATTTTTTATATCGTTAATACTATATATATGTTCCATAACATCAAATGTTTCTTCCAAATTTCTACGGGCTGTTTTCCATGCCATACCATCAGTAAACCAAACAAAAGAAAACCCATTTATCTTTTGTGATTCTACAGCTAACATTTTATAACTACGAGCTGTTTCATTTAATTTTGAACCGCCCCCAGCATAAAAATTAGTTTCAATCGCATAAACTGTAGAATCTGTTTTTACAACAAAATCAAAACGCTTTTTAGCCTTGCCATTATTTGATAAAGCAGACAAATCAAGATGCCATTTTTCTTCTATATCTTTTAAATACATCTCTTTATAATAAACTATACTTGTTTTTTTAAGATAACTTTCTACAAGATTTTCCATTATATGACCACCACGGTTTTTACGCCCATTTGAATCAAGCCCTGTTTCAACTCCATATATATAATCAACCAGATTATTAATTAAATGATTTGCCAATAAATCAAATAGTCCTGTTTTTCTCATAAAAATTTTATACTGTTCTACAGAATAATTCATTTTCTTAAAATTATAAAAAAATGAGCCATCTGCATCCATAGCAAATATTTCAAAAGACCTGACTGCTAATAATATTGGAATACATTTTAATGTTTGAGGATATTCTTTTATGATTTTTTCAAAATCTTGTTCTATATTTTTTGAACCAATCAATGAATTAAGAATATTCAACTCAATTTTAATTTTCTCAGTATTTTTAAAAACTTTTTCAAAATCTACATAATATGCATAATCTGAAATACTGGAACAAAATTTACTAAACCATTCATTAAAATCTCTTGTCATTTTTTATCCTAATATTAAATTATTAAATAATAATTGTAATTTTGTTATCATCTGCTATATTCCACTTTGCTTTTTTAGGGATAATTATGTTATCTTCTGTCCTAAGTCCATATTGACGATATATTTGAGCTATTCCGCCCAAATACCTTCTACCATTATCAATATTATATTGCTTAAATTCTCCACCATTAAATGATACTTTTAATTTAGTAAGATTTTCCGGAATTTTATTAATAATATCTCTAGGAATAGGTAAAATATATGCTCTTATATCGTTTGCAGTAATTTGTTTTTCTACAGAATCAACTATACCAGTGTTTTGTAATATTTTATCCATGATTGATTTACTAAATATTGGTTTATAGCTGAAGCCTATTTCTTTTTCTATACAACTATCTATTAAAGCTTTGCCGTCAATTAAAATTATAGGTTTGGATAGGTCATTATTAGATTCTTTGATAGAATCTCTTGAAAATTTTGCAGTAGTAATAAATATTCCCTTGTGTCCAAAAGGGATTGTACCTTTTAATTCTCTGATATTCCTAACTGATATTGATTTATTTGGTTTGTTTTTCTTAGCTTGGACATAATACGATATAGAATCTGTTTCACTGAATCCGCCAAGACCTTTTCTTATTGCTTTCAAATCAATTCCACCATCTCGCGATCTCTGTGTAACTACAACTTCATCCAACCCAAATATTTCTAAATAGTATTTTAAAAATTCTTCAAACTGATATCCGTCTTGAAAATATTCATAAAAATGTTGCAATAATTTTTGTCTTTCATTAAAATCTAAATCTACAGTATTTTTCATAACGCCTGCCTATTAATAATTAGTTATTAATAATTCTGTTATCTCGCTTCTTTTTGTTGCATCACAATTTATAAATCTTTTTGCGATAATACGATCAATATTATAATTTTTATACATATCATCAAAAAAGTTATCTTTTTTATTTGTATTTTTAGGATCTGAATTACTTAATATAACTTTTGACCCTTTTTTATTTATTTCATCAATAAATTTGCCTAATCTGTATTGTTCAGGATCATTAAATATATTTTCAGAATATGCAGTAAATTTAGCCGTTAACGATATTGGACGGTATGGAGGATCAATATAAACAAAAGCATTCTTATCAATAAAAGATAAGCATTTTTCGTAATCTCCACAAAGAATAGACACTTTTTTCATTTTTTTTGATATTGATATTAAATTATTTTCATCACAAATAAGAGGTTTTTTATATGCTCCTTTAGGAACATTAAACAACCCTTTTGAATTAACTCTAAAAAGGCCATTGAAACATGTTTTGTTAAGAAATATAAATAACACTGCTTTTTTTATATTAACTTTTTCATCGCCGTTCACTTTAAGATAATTAAATTCTTCTCTTTTTTTATAGTAAAACTTTTTTTGTGCTTCATTATCCATTTTCCAAAATTTATTTTGAATTTTTGATAATTCAATAATAAGTTCAGAAACTTTTTCTTTAATTTGAGTATACACATTAATTAATTCTTTATTGATATCGTTAATTAAGATTTTTTCTATTTGATAATTAGATAAAATATCAAATAAAACCGCTCCGCCACCTACAAAAGGTTCACAGTATTTATTAATTTTATTATCTATATTGAATGGATATTTTTGACGGATATCTGATAACAACTGTTTTTTACCACCCGCCCATTTTATGAATGGTTTTATAATAGTATTTGTTGTCATGACACCTTTGTTATTTTTATTATTTGTACAATTATACATTTATTTTTAATACTTAGTAAATTAACAAATTTTAAAGTTATTTTATTATACCATACAGATGTATGTTTTGTCAAATTCAAAATTTTATTTCTGTTTTTGGAATCAATATTTTAAATGAAATATAGTTTTTAAAGGATACAATATTTGTAAGTGAAACGAAGAATTTTTAAAGTGAAGTTTATATTTAAGCGAAGCAGTAAATGAGCTTTAAAAATTCAAAGTTGCAACTAAAAGATTGTAGTCGCTATAGAGTTACTTTATTTTCTTCCAAGGAGTATTGCACGGACTCATCTCCGTACATCCTGTCGAAACACAGTCAGGTCCGGCAGTATCAAACAAAACAGGAGCGGCTTGTTTTGCAAGTTTTAACATCCTGCAAGCCATATCTCTGATTTCCCATTGGGCTCTGTTGCAGCATCTCAAAGCAAAGAAATGTCTTAATTCTCTGGCATTCATGGTAAGAACTATCTTCGTAGCCGAAGCATTAGGCAAAACATATCTGGCATCTTCAGCCAAAATGCCTGCATCTAAAAATTTTGTATAGTATTCCTGTGATATTTTTAAAAATTCTTTATATTCTTTAAGGAGTTTCGCATCTTTTTCTATTGAAGGAGGTATAACTGAATCAACGCCTTTTTTAAAATTCACGTATCTTTGGCTCTGAACTGAAAAAGAGGCTATTCTGTGTCTTGTAAGCTGTGCGAGAAGCGCCCTTGAAACGCCTTCTATTCCGAAAGTAAAAGAAGCATGTTCCAAAACAGACAAATGTCCGGACTTAATTATTCTTTTTAAGATATCTTCGATTTTAGCTTGAGTTAATTTTTCGTTAAGTTCTTCGATTCCAACCGCCGAATAACATAATCTTCCGGCTATCGCACAGGTTTTTTCAGGCTCATTTGTGAATCTTAAAAGTTTTACTATCAATTGAATTTCCTCTTTTATCAATGATGTTTGCTGATAAATTATAGTAAAGATAGACATTCTTGACAAGCATTATAAATAAAATATCCGCAGGGATTTTGTCCCTGCGGATAGAAATTATTATATGTGTTTATCAGAACCACTTTATATTTTTGCTTACGGCTATAGTCTCTTCTCTTTTTCTTCCCAAAGAGATTAAATCTATCTTTGCGCCTACAAGTTCTTCAAGTCTTCTTATATATTTCTGGGCGTTCTTAGGAAGTTTATCGAAACTTCTTACGCCTCTTACTTTTCCGTCCAAACCGGGCATTTCTTCATATACAGGCTTACAGTCTCTCTGCAGTATTCTTGAAGCAGGAAATTCTTTTATAATTTTGCCTTTATATTTATAAGCCACGCATATCTTTATTTTTTCCAAACCTTCAAGACAATCGAGTTTTGTAAGAATAAGATGTTCTATCCCGCTGACTCTTACGCTGTGTCTGAGAAGAACGGCATCAAACCATCCGCATCTTCTAGGTCTGCCTGTAGTTGCTCCGTATTCCTGTCCTTTTTCTCTTAAAAAGCTGCCGACTTCATCAAATAATTCAGTAGGGAAAGGGCCTTCTCCGACTCTCGTTGTATATGCTTTAACAACTCCCAAAACTTTTTCTATTTTTGAAGGACCGATTCCTGCACCTACGCTTGCTCCGCCGGCGGTAGGATTTGAAGAAGTTACAAAAGGATATGTTCCGTAATCAAGGTCTAACAAAGTTCCCTGTGCGCTTTCAAATAAAATTTTCTTCTTTTTCTTCATTGCATCCGCCAAAAGCAAAGACGTATCTGCAACATATTTTTTCAAAAACTTTGATAAAACAGGATAATCTTCCAATATTTCTTTTCTTACTTTATCTATGGAGATTACTTTCCCGAGCATTAATTCTTTTTCTTTTAAATTTTGTTCGAGCAATTCAAGAAAAACTTCCTTGTCCAAATAATCAGCTATTCTTATGCCTACTCTTCTGACTTTATCGGCATAACAAGGACCTATGCCTTTTTTTGTAGTGCCTATTTTGACCTTTTCCGTATCGTCTTCCAAGATACCGTCTATATACTTATGATACGGCAATATAACATGAGCAAGTTCGCTGACAAAAAATCTTCCGTCAATCGGAATATTTTTCTTTTTCAGAAGATCTACTTCTTCTTTTAAAGCCTTAGGGTCAACAACAACTCCGTTTGTTATAATACAGATTTTCTTAGGAAATAAAATTCCCGAAGGAATAAGATGCAAAACAAAAGGTTTATTTTCATATATTAATGTATGACCGGCATTGTTGCCGCCCTGATACCTTACAATATAATCGGATTTTGTAGCAAGATAATGAACAACCTTGCCTTTACCTTCATCTCCCCACTGCGTGCCTAAAACTACTAAAGTTGACATTTGTTACCTTCCATAAAATAACCGTCAAACCTTAAAACTCGGTTTAAACGGTCTGTATTTGTATTACTGTTTTTAAGAAAACCAAATATTTTTACCGAACACTCTTCATTTTATTAAAACATTTCTTCTTTGTCAATTTACAACATCATTTCCCCGTTCTGCTTTACAATAAAATAATATAGTTATATAATAGAGCACATCATGAAAATAATAGATTCGCATACACATGTATGGCCTGATAAAGTAGCGCAAAAAGCAAAAGATTATCTTGAAAAAGTTTTCCGCAGACCGATGACGGCTCTGCCGACAGTAGACGGACTGCTTAAAACAATGGATGAAAACGAAATATCAAAAAGCATTATAGCTTCCGTTGCTTCAAGACCTGATCAGGTTAAATCAATAAACAACTGGCTCTTTTCATTAAAATCAGACAGATTTCTGCCGTTTGCTTCGCTGCATCCGTTTTATAAAGACTGGTCAAACGAGCTGGACAGAATAAAAGATAATTCTTTCGGAATAAAATTCCAGCCTGAATTTCAGGATTTTTATATTGATGACGAAAAAATATTCCCTATATATGAAAAAATGGAGAAATTAGGCATCCCTATGCTTGTTCACTGCGGATATGAGCTTAGTTTAACGGGACTTGTGCATGCGGGCCCGGACCAAATATTAAAAGTTTTAAAAGCTTTTCCGTCAATCAAATTTATAGGAGCCCATATGGGCGGCTTTAAAATGTGGGATGAAATAGAAAACGAACTCATAGGGAAAGATATATATATTGACACTTCCTCCAGCATAAGTTTTATGAAAAAAGAACAAATATACAGATTTTTCAAAAAACATGACATAAACAAGATTTTCTTCGGAAGCGACTTCCCTGTAGGAAATCAAAAATACGAAATAGAATTTTTAAAATCTTTGGATATAGAAAAAGACAATTTAAAAAAAATACTGCATTCGAATATAACAAAATTTCTCAATATTTAACAAGGAACCGAAATGTTTAAAAAATTATGTCTTATTATGCCTTTGTTTTTAATGTTTGCTTTTGTTTCATGCGCAAAAAACAGCGTGCCTAATCCAAATTTGGAAAGAAAAATAGTCTGTTTTGGAGACAGTCTTACTGAAGGGAAAGGAGCAAATCCGGGAGAGACTTATCCGGATTTTCTGAACAAAATGACAAATATCCAGGTTATAAACCTCGGAGTAAGCGGCAACACTTCCGTTCAAGGGCTGGCAAGAATAGACGATGTTATAAAACAAAAAGCATTTTTGGTTTTGGTGGAATTCGGAGCCAACGATTTCTTTAAAAAAGTTCCTATGAAAGATACTAAACAGGCGCTTGAAACAATAGTAGACAAACTTCAGGAAACCGGAGCTGTTGTCGTTTTAATTTCTACGGAAGACACACAGCTGCCTGAACTTTACAATACCGTTAAAGAAATAGCTAAAAACAAAAAGACAAAATTCATTGACGGAATGTTAAACGATATATGGGATAACAGAGCGCTGTTTTCAGACACTTTGCATCCTAATTCTGACGGATACAAAATAGTAGCCGAAAAAATATTCAAAAACATCGACGCTGTAATTAAGCAATAATTGAATAAATTTCATAAAAAATATATAATAGAAAAAATAATTTTTCACGGGGACTCCATGTTTAAAATTATATCCAAAAAATCCTTATCATCAAACATCAAACGGTATGAAATTGAAGCCGGTGATATCGCAAAAAATGCAAAAGCAGGACAGTTTGTAATCTTAAGACTGCATGAAAAAGGCGAAAGAATTCCGCTTACAATTGCGGGAAAAGATACGATAAAAGGCACAATAAATATTATTTTCCAGGAAGCCGGGAAAACAACGACAGAACTCGGAATGCTTAATGAAGGCGACAGCATAAGAGACATTGTCGGTCCATTGGGGCATCCTACGGAAATAGAAAAATTCGGAACGGTAGTAGCTGTTGCAGGCGGAGTCGGTACGGCTGAAGTTCTGCCTGTAATAAAAGATCTGCTGAAAGCGGGAAACAAAGTCATTACAATAGTAGGTTCCAGAAATAAAGATTTATTGATTCTTGAAGACGAGTTAAAAGAAAATTCTTCCCGGCTTCTAATAGCTACGGATGACGGTTCTTACGGCATTAAAGGTTTTGTAACAACGGTTTTATCAGACGTCGTTTCAAAAGAAAAAGTTGACATAGTATATGCAATCGGTCCTGTGCCTATGATGAAAGCGGTAGCAAATATGACAAAACCTTTAAACATAAAAACTTTGGTTTCGTTAAATCCGATAATGGTTGACGGAACAGGCATGTGCGGAGCATGCAGAGTAAGCGTCGGCGATAAAATTAAGTTTGCCTGCGTAGACGGTCCTGAATTTAATGCGCATCAGGTCAACTGGGACGAATTAATTTCAAGGCTGTCACTCTTCAAAAAATTCGAAAGCGCGTCTTTCGAAAATTTCAAACATAACCCGGAGTGCAAATGTCACAAAGAATAAAGATGTCCGAAAGAGCGCCTGAGATAAGAAACAAAGATTTTGAACAAGTTAACTTAGGTTATACAGACGAACAAGCAGCAGCCGAAGCAAAAAGATGCCTTCAATGCAAAAAACCTCTTTGCGTTACAGGGTGTCCTGTCGAAATCAATATTCCCGGATTTATAAAACATATAGCCGCAAACGACCCTGCAGGCGCAATTAAAGTCTTAAAAGAAAAAAACAATCTTCCGGCCGTATGCGGAAGAGTCTGCCCTCAGGAAAACCAATGTGAAAAGCACTGTATCCTCGGCATAAAACAAGAACCTGTAGCAATCGGGAATTTAGAAAGGTATGCGGCAGACAAAGCTGCCAAAGCTACGCAAACATCTCAAAAAGAAGCAGTCCTTAACGGGAAAAAAGTTGCCGTTATAGGTTCCGGACCGGCCGGACTTACATGTGCAGGCGATTTGGCAAAAATGGGTTATGACGTGACCGTTTTCGAATCACTTCATGACAGCGGAGGAGTTTTAAGATACGGGATTCCAGAATTCAGGCTTCCCGCTAAAGTTTTGGACAGAGAAATTGATTCTCTTAAAGCTCTGGGCATTAAATTTATTTTCAACTATTTAATAGGCAGAACAAAAACTATACAAGATTTATTTGAAGACGGTTTTGAAGCAGTATTCATAGGTGCAGGCGCGGGACTTCCGACATTTCCCGGAGTAGAAGGCGAAAATTTTAACAATATTTATTCTGCAAACGAATTTTTAGTAAGAATAAATTTAATGTCCGCTTTCAAATTCCCGGATTTCGACACTCCTATATACAAAGGCAGAAATGTTGTAGTAATAGGCGGCGGAAATACGGCTATGGATTCCGTAAGAACGGCAAAAAGAATAGGAGCCGAATCCGTAAAACTTGTATACAGAAGAACGGCAGAAGAAATGCCTGCAAGGCTTGAAGAAAGACACCATGCTCTTGAAGAAGGAATTGAATTTATAGAATTAACCGCTCCAGTAAAATTTATTGCAGACGAAAAAGGTTTTGTAAAAGCCGTCGAATGCATAAAAATGAGGCTTACTGAACCGGATGCTTCAGGCAGAAAGAAACCTGTGGCAATAGAAGGATCCAACTTTATTATAGAAACGGATTTAGTAATATTGGCGCTCGGGCTTCATCCTAATCCTATTCTTCCGTCTCTCACAAAAGGACTTGAAACGAATGCTAAAGGATATTTAATAATAGACGACAAATTCATGACCACGCTTGACGGCGTTTTTGCCGGCGGAGACATAGCGGGAGGCAGCACCGTCATTCAGGCTATGGGTATGGGAAAGCAGGCGGCAAAGAATATACACGCATATTTGTCTAGATAATATTCGGGCAAAGAAAGTCTTTCGGAATTTTGACAATACATTTTTTGACGATTCCGCTGCCGCTCAGCGGAGCGTGAGCATCTTCAGGGAACAACAGCACAAATTCGTTTTTTTTCAGTTCTATGTAAGTATCCGGCTTATTTGAAAAAAAAGAAATATCGTTTTTCGAATTATATCTTTTATGAACTTGAAAAGTTTTATCAACAAACTTCCAGCCTATTTTTTCTTTTCCTGAAATTACATACTGCAGATCTATGTATTTTTTATGCGTTTCAAGAAACCTTTCATTTTCATCTTTAGGCACGCATTTCTGTACGACGGCGTATATACCGTCTGACATATCATATCTGCCTTCAACCGTATCAGAATGAATGTTTTCTTTAATGAAATCAAATACGCATGCAAGAGAAGGAAATATTTTTAAAATATTGCGGTAATTTTTTAAAGAAGATATTAACATATCAACGATTATACATTTTTTTAAACAAAACTGCTAAAAAGCCTCCATCAGAGTAAAATATATTTCTTTAGATTCATTAGATAACGCATAATCTATCCTGAAATTTATTCTGGGACTGTCTTTTGTTCTGATTCTGATTCCTGCGCCTGATGCGATTTTAAGCTTGTCTAAATATATAGATTCCAAATTTTTGTAAACATTCCCTATACCCGTAAAAACGGCAATATCTATTTTTTTTGAAATTTTAAATTTTATTTCAGGCTGTACCGCCGCAACTATATTGTCAATGTATCTGCCTGAATAAAAACCTCTCAAAAAGTTCTGCCCGCCTACTGCACACAATGACTGCACAGGAGCATTTCCGCTAATAAACCCCGCAAAAATCTGATAAGAAAAAAGGATTTCATGCCCGTATAAACCGATGTAGTTTCTAAAATCGACATTAACAGACGAATAATTAAAATCACTTCCTATATTTTTATTGTATAAAAGATATGAAAAATCCAGCAGACACCCTGCTTCAGGATATATATTGCTGTCTCTTGTATCAAAGGAAAGCGTCGCTCCTACACCTGATAAAAGGCCGTCGTTATTATAAAAACGCAATTGTCCGTTTCCGTCTAAATCCTGCATTGTAGTGTCTGAAAAATCATACTGCAGTCCAAAAGATATGTCTTTAAATATTTTTTTAGACAACCCCAAATAAATTCCGTGAGATCTTTTAACATAATCTTCTTCCGACTCTTCCGAAGAATTGTTTCCTATGCCGTAAAATTTACGTTTAAAGTTAGAATATATAAGTCTGGATTCGAAAAGATAATTGCCGGCGTCAAAATACAATTTCGGCATGATTCCGGCAACAGTCTGCTTCTTAGCCGTATACATAAAAAACGTGTTTATATTTGAATTATATTTTTGTTCTTTTTCCTTAAAAATTATTATATCGTTTAAAACAAGACCTGCGCTTGTTCCAGGAGTGTAGAAAGGCACTGCAAATATTATATTTTTTACATCCGCCGAATGTGAAGAGGAGACAAAGAAAAAAAATATTACCGCCGAAACAGAGATTTTTCTTGTTATATTAATTAATTTATATATCGTTTTTATCAATTTCTGCACTTTAAAAAATTATTTTTAATTAAATGACCCGGCAACGTTTCCTTATGTCTGATATTATTTTATATTTATTTGTCTGAAAATTTCATATACGGCTATTGAACATGCGATAGCGGCATTTAATGACTGTGCTTTCCCAGGCATTTCTATTTTTACAAGCTTATCGGCATTTTTCAAAATATTTTCCCCTACACCGTCAGCTTCATTCCCCACAATTACTGCCGTACTGTCTGCGAAAGCTGTATTTGCCAGTAAATTATCCGTTTGCAAAGCCAACGCATAAGTTTTTATATTATGTTTTTTAAATGCTGTCATTAACACGATTAAATCGCATTCCTGAAACAGCGGCACGTTAAAAACAGCCCCCATTGAAGACCTTACGGCTTTACCGCTGAAACAATCAACGGTATTTTTCGAAAGAAATATACCTTTGCAATTATATGCCGCAGCTGTTCTTATGATACTGCCTAAATTACCGGGATCCTGCAGGCTGTCAATTACTACAAAAATTCCTTTTTCTTTTAAAATATTTTCCAAGTCTCTTTTTTGTTTTTTTACTACGGCTAAAATACCCTGCGGAGTTTTTGTCTCTGACATCTTTTTGAAAACAGCTTCAGAAGCGGAATAAGTTTTTGCCTTAAAGTTAATATCTTTATATTTTTCCGTACAAATCACGTATTCGATATCCCAGGTTTCAGGTATATCTGAAACCTGCTTATAACCTTCGACAACAAATAATCCGTTATTGTCCCTGTTTTGTTTATCCTGCAAAGAGACGACCTGTTTAACAATATTATTATGCACGCTTTCTATAAGCATATTCAAAATTCTCCATACTTACATATTATCGTGATTTTAGCATTTTTACATAAATATTTCATTTTGTGTAACTTTTCGCCGTTTAAAGTTGTCTTAATTGCAAATTATAAAAAAGGAGAAAATAATGAAAAGAAATTCAATACCGGCATTTTCCAAGACATTGTTCGGATTTGCCATGTTTTTAGCTTTTTCGGTACCGGCTTTTTCAATGCCCCCTATGTCTCCGGAAGATGAAGACAATCAATGTATGGAAGCCCCTTGCCCTCCTGAATGCGGACCGGACATGAAAAATAACGAATCCGACAAACATCCTAAATTTGAAAAAAAGATGCAGGAAAAAAGCTGTAAAATGGACTCTAAAATGAAAGAAAAGTTCGAAAAAATGCTTAAAAAACTTAAAATAACTGACGAACAAAAAGCAAAAATGGACGAACTGATGAAATCTGACAAAATAAAGAGATCCGCCTTAAGGAAACAAATTCAGGAAAAGAGACAGGCTTTGGACAATGAACTCTTAAAAGCGGAGTATGACAAAACTGCCGTTGACTCTTTAACAAAAGAGATAAGACAGCTTTCAGGCGATATTATCCAAATACAGATTGACGGCAAAATAAAGATGAGAAATATTCTTACTTACGACCAATTTAAACAGCTTGAAGAAGACAGAATAAAAATGCATCAGAAAATGAAAGAAAAAATGGCAAAGCAAATGGAAAAAATGCCTCAGCCTAAAGAATAAAAAACACATTTTATTTAACCGTAAAATGTGGGAACACTTGCTATCTCTCCTAAAGTCTTTAGCAAGTGTTCTTTTTTATGTTAACTCGTTTAATATATTGCGGCTTTTAAGCAGTTAATCTTTAGAAAATGTTTTAAAAATCTTTTGCATTTCGCGACAGGAGCGTTAAATTTATTTATTTCTTTTCGTATGTTCAGCAACTGGGCTCTTGCGGCTTTTTCGCCTTCGGAAACCATCAGATTGAATTTATTAAATTCAGACCATGAAATCTGTTTTATATTAGGTTCTATAACGATATTAGCCTCTTTAATTAGAACTTCATAGAAAAGATAATTTGCAATAAAATTACATCTGTTCATTATATCTTTTGAATTTGCAGGCAGAGCATCCAAAGTTTTAAGTTTGCTTTTTACATCGGAAGCTATTATAAAATCAGCTCCCAGCAACTTAGCGGCAGATACAGGCGTAACGTTTACATGAGCTCCGTCAGTATACCAGATATCGTCTATATTAACAGGAGGAAAAACGCCCGGGATTGATGCCGAAGCCAAAACAATTTTTCTCAAAGGACCTTTAGAAAAAGACTTTTCTTTGCCGTTGGTAATATCGGTCGCCACACAGATAAAAGGAATTTTTGTATCTGTAATGTCTATATCCGGAAGCAGAGAATTCACCATTTCTTCAAGCATTGAATGCGATAAAAAAGAGTTGCCGCTGTCAGGCGATCCGTACTTAACAAATTCTCTTGCTTTTCTTATAAGGCTTCTGGCAGACGAAACCTGAGTTTCATCCTGCATTTTCTGCATATTAAGTTTTGAAAACATAACATTAAAAAAATATTCTTTTAAAGTTTTTTCAAGCTTTGCGGCATTTTGGTCAATTGCATATAAAGCGCCGATAATAGCGCCCATTGACGTCCCCGCAATACAATCAAATTTTATTCCGTCTTCTTCAAGTACTTTTAAGACTCCTATATGAGCCAGTCCTCTTGCTCCGCCGCCGCCCAACGCTATTGCTCTTTTCATAATTTTATTTTCCTCAAATTTATTTTATTCCAAGCTGTCCGCAAGCCGCACCTATATCCAAACCTTTAGGCTCTCTTACATTAACGGTAATCCCGTTTAATTTTAGTATTTTCTTAAATGTTAAAACAGAAATCTGCGCGGTCGTTTTATATTCCGTATTGTTTGTTTCATTATAAGGAATCAAATTAACCTGAACATTAGGCTGGATTAAATCAGCTGATTTTAAAAGTCTTGCCAGCCTGTGGGCATCTGACGAAGTATCGTTAAAATCTTTCAATAAAACATACTCTATTGTCAATTTTGAATTTGTCTTTTTCAAATAATATTTGCAAGCCTGCAGCAAATCCTGTATTTTTGTATCGAAATTATTAGGAATTATTTTTTTTCTTTGTTTGTCGTCCGTAGCATGCAGAGACAACGCAAATCTGACGCCCTGCATTTCGTTCGCAAAACTTTTTATTGCCGGTATTACGCCCATTGACGAAACGGTTATATGCCTTTTGCCGATATTCATTTCTTTTTTTGAAATAATTGTATTGATTGCCGACACTACATTTTGATAATTCAGCATCGGTTCGCCCATACCCATAAACAATACTCCCGAAATTCTTCCGCCGGTATCATTTTCAATGTGCATAATCTGTTCCAAAATTTCGCCTCTGGATAAATTTCTGACAAATTTTGTTTTTCCTGACAAACAAAATTTGCAAGATACCGGGCAGCCTATCTGAGTGGAAATACAAACTGTTTTTTTTTCGTTGCTAGGCAAGTAAACCGCATAAATATAATGAGAGTCGCATGTTTTAAAAGTATAACGTATAGTTCCGTCCAATACTGATTCGGCCTTTTTTATGTTCGAGAAACTTCTCAGTATAAAAGACGATTCCAAATTGCCTCTTATGTCTTTCGGAATATTTGTGAATTGTTCGAAAGAAGCCGCTTTTTTTGAATAAAGCCATTCTTTAATTTGATTTATTCTGTATTCCTCTTTTATAAGCGGTTTCAATACTGAAGACAACTGTTTCGGCTCAACATCCAAAATAAACGGTTTTTTTATTGTTTTCATAATTATCCTAATATATCACCTTAGGTGTTTTATATTTTTCATTTTCGGCTGTCTCAGCCATTTTTTCCAGTTTTTTTATTCTTTCTTCTATAGGCGGATGCGTTGAAAAAAGGTGCATCGCCGATCTTGAAGAAAACGGCGTTACTATAAACATATGGGCTGTCTGCGGACTTACGTTATTATTAAGTTTTTCGTTCCCCAAAGTCAACTTTCTTAATGCTGAAGCCAAAGCCGCAGGGTCTTTTGAAATTGCTGCTCCTGAAGAATCGGCGATATATTCTCTTGAGCGTGAAATAGCCATCTGAATAAGCATTGCCGCCACCGGCGCCAGAATAAACATCAGAAGCATTGCGACAGGATTTGAACCGCCGTTGTCGTCTCTGCTTCCGCCGAAGAAAAAAGCAAATCTGGCAAGAATCATAATCGCTCCTGCAAGAGCGGCCGCAACGCAGCTTATTAAAATATCTCTGTTTTTTATATGTGAAATTTCGTGCGATATTACGCCTCTTAATTCCCTTTCGTTAAGCAGCTGTAAAATACCGTCCGTTACGGCAACAACGGCATGTTCAGGATTTCTGCCGGTTGCAAAAGCATTCGGCATGCTGCTTCTTATATAATAAATTTTAGGAACTGGAATTTTTGCCGATTCGGCAAGCTCCGAAACCATTTGATAAAGTTTCGGTTCGGACTCTTTTGTAACCTCTTTTGCACCGTACATAGAAAGAACTATCTTATCGGAAAACCAATATGAAATAAAATTGGTAAGCACGGCAAACATAAACGCTATTATCATTCCCCGGGTTCCGCCTATCATATTGCCTATCAACAAAAATAAAACCGTAATCGTAAACAGCAAAATAAAGGTTTTAAAAGAATTCATAAAATACCTCCGCCAGCATTTCACATATATTTTTACTATATATTATACTAAAAAATCAATGCGTTTTAAAAAATTCCCTCTCAAACGCATCTTGACTTTGACGTCTAAAAAAATATAAGATTAATTATGGCAAAAATAACCGTTAATAACAATAGATGCAAGGGTTGCGGACTTTGTATAAATGCCTGCCCTAAAAAATGTATTTCTTTTTCAGATGAAATAAATAAAATAGGATATCATTATGCCGTTTTAAAAAATGAAAAAGACTGCATAGGGTGCGGCTTTTGTTACCAGATGTGCCCTGATGTCTGTATAGAAGTGTTTAGGTAAACAATTATGGCAAAGAAATTAGTTAAAGGCAATATTGCCTTGTGTGAAGGTGCTTTAGCTGCCGGTCTTGATGCATATTTCGGGTATCCGATTACTCCTCAGAACGAAGTTCCTGCATATATGTCCAATAAAATGGTCTCTTTGGGGAAAGCTTTTGTTCAGGCGGAATCAGAACTTGCCGCTGCAAATATGGTTTTGGGAGCATGCGCAACAGGTAAAAGAGCAATGACTTCCTCTTCATCTCCAGGAATATCTTTAAAGCAGGAAGCTCTGTCTTATATGGCAGGCATGGAGATACCGGGCGTTATAGTCAACGTGCAGAGAGGCGGACCGGGACTCGGCAACATAGCCGGTTCACAGGCAGATTATTTTCAGGCAGTTAAAGGCGGAGGGCACGGAGATTATCATTTGATAGTTTTTGCTCCGAACTGCGCCCAGGAAATGTATGAAATTACTTATGAGTCTTTTGATATAGCTGAAAAATACAGAAATCCGGTAATGCTTCTTTGCGACGGCATAGTAGGACAAATGATGGAACCTGTAGATTTCAACAAAGAGCAGAAAACTTCATTTGCTAAAAAAGAATGGTGTTTGGACGGCTGTAAAGGAAGAGAACCGAGATCAATAAAATCCCTGCTTATGGCAGACGGCGTTTTGGAACAGCATAATCTTGATCTGCAGAAAAAATATGAGCTTATAAGAAAAAATGAAGCAAGAGCCGAATTATATCAGGTTGAAGATGCCGAAATAATTATAGTTTCTTACGGAATATCTTCAAGAATATCAAAAAATGCAATAAAAGCGGCAAGAGCCAATGGCATAAAAGCAGGTATGATCAGACCTGTAACATTATGGCCTTTCCCGACAGAAGCAATAAAAAAATATGCAAAACCTGCAGTTAAGTTTTTAAGCGTTGAACTTTGTCTGGGACAGATGGTTGAAGACGTAAGACTTGCCGTAAACGGCGTTTCTTCCGTTGATTTTCTCGGAAGAGCAGGCGGCGGAATCGTATCGGACAAAGATGTTTTAAATAAAATTATGGAATTAAAAAAATAATGAATAAAATACTTTCAAAACCGGAATCGTTAAAAGATAATCCTTTGTCTTATTGTCCCGGATGCGGACACGGAATCATCCACAGATTGATTGCCGAAGCAGTAGACGAACTTGGAATAAGAGAAAAAACTATTGCCGTCGCTCCTGTAGGATGCGCTGTTTTTGCTTATGATTATTTTAATTTTGACACTACGGAAGCTCCTCACGGAAGACCTCCTGCGGTGGCGACCGGAATAAAAAGAACAAATCCCGATAAAATAGTTTTTACGTACCAGGGAGACGGAGATTTAGCCGCAATAGGAACTGCCGAAACAATCCACTGCGCAAACAGAGGAGAAAATATAACGGTTATTTTTGTAAATAACGCAAATTACGGCATGACCGGCGGACAGATGGCGCCTACAACTTTAATAGGACAGGTAACGGAAACAACTCCTTTCGGAAGAGATCCTTTAAGAGAAGGATACCCTGTTAAAGTGTCCGAACTTTTGGCAAATTTAGAAGGTACGAAATACATAGAAAGAGTTACTGTTTTTGATGCGCCTCATGTAATTCAGGCTAAAAAAGCAATAAAAAAAGCTTTTCAAAACCAAGTTGAAGGAAATGGATATTCTTTCATTGAAGTTATTTCCCATTGTCCGGTAGACTGGGGAAAAACCCCGTTGGAAGCAGTAAAGTGGGTAGAAGAAGTTTTCTTAAAAACTTTTCCGTTAGGCGTTATAAAGGATACGACAAAATAAATGAAAATTTACAATGAAATAATTATTGCCGGTCTCGGCGGTCAGGGCGTTTTGCTGGCAGGAACGATTCTTGCGCAGTCGGCTTTGGAACAAAATTTAAAAACAACATGGTTTCCTTCGTACGGAGCTGAAATGAGAGGCGGAACGGCAAATTCGACAGTGATAATTTCAGATGAAGAAATAGGTTCTCCTATAGCTTTTGCTCCTTCCGGACTTATAGCGTTAAATACGCTGTCTCTTAACAAATTTTTGCCGAGAATGTCAGAAAATTCAGTAATTATTGCAAATTCATCCATGATAAACGCAGATGAGTTTAAATCAGATAAAAGAATAAAATTTATCCCTATATCCGAAATTGCCGATAAAGAAATCGGAAACATCAAAGCCGCCAATATGGTTGCCGTCGGAGCGTTGATAAAACTTACCAATGTGCCTGATTTGGAGAACGTAACCAAAGCCGTTAAAACGGCTTTCTCAAAAAAACCGGCTTTGATAGATTTAAACATAAAAGCCGTAAATGCCGGATATAACTATAAATAGGTAGAAATATGAAAATAAGGCACGCAAAAGTCAGCGACGTAAAACAAATACATAAACTTGTTGAATTTTATGCAAACAACAAAGAAATGCTTCACAGATCTCTTAACGCAATATATGAAAATATCCAGGAATATATGGTTGCCGAAGAAAACGGCGTTATTATAGGCTGCGGAGCTTTACATGTTTCCTGGGATAATCTTGCCGAAATTAAAGCTTTGGCTATAGCAAAAGATTACGCAGGAAAAGGCATAGGAAGAAAGATTGTTTCCGTACTTGAGAAAAATGCTTTGAAACTTGACGTTTCGAAAACATTTGCATTAAGTTTTAAACCGGGCTTTTTCCAAAAGGTCGGTTATGAAGTAATATCAAAAGAAATTCTGCCACAGAAAATATGGAGCGAATGTATTAACTGCCATCTTTTCCCTGACTGCGGAGAAGTTCCTTTATTAAAAGATTTGAAAAAATCAAAGAAAAAAAACAAATAACAAAACACTGAGAAGACAACAAAAAAATGATCAATAATTTCATTTTTATATTTTTTGACGTATTTAACTGCCACATCTCTATCTTATTCGGTTTTATTAATTTAAAAGCGGCTAAAGTAAAAAATGCATTCTTTTTAAGAATGCTTCGTTTTAAAAAGCTGTAATATATAAAACTAAAGCACGGAGGATTAAACAATGAAAACTTACAGAAAAGAATTAGTTTTTAATACTTCAAAAAGAATAGAGTTTATCAACATAACTGCAGACGTTCAAGACGCAATTACCGAAAGCAAAATCAAAGAAGGTTTCTGCCTTATAAACGCAATGCATATAACGGCAAGCGTTTTTATTAATGACCACGAACACGGGCTGCACAGCGATTTTGAGAAATGGCTTGAAAAACTTGCTCCGCACGCTCCCGTTAATTCATACAGACACAACGACACAGGCGAAGACAATGCAGATTCGCATTTAAAAAGACAGATTATGGGCAGAGAAGTAACCGTCGCAGTAACAAACGGACTGCTTGATTTCGGTCCGTGGGAACAAATTTTTTACGGCGAATTTGACGGAATGAGAAGAAAAAGAGTTTTAATTAAAATTATAGGAGAGTAAAAACCTAAAGTTTTTAATTTTAAACGTTAAATTTTTCCTGTCTTACTTTTCTTGCAATCCGCTCATTTCTGTAATATATTATCATGTCAATTGAAACCAGGCAGAAATTGAAAAGATAAAGATAAAACACTCCGTCCATATTATATACGACTTTATGCATCATTCCTGCTATATAACCTATAAGAACTATATATAAAAACATTATGCTTTTACCTGTATTTTGTTTCGAAGCATAAGATTTACGTATAGAAAACGGCCATGCGCTTGCAAAGCACAACAACATAATTATTTCATAAATGCTCATTTGTTTTCTCCGATGCTTGTCCCCGCAAGATATCCGGTTGAAAAAGCCGCCTGCAGATTAAACCCGCCGGTCGGACCGTCAATATCAAGAATCTCTCCGCAGAAATATAAATTATCTATTATTTTTGATTTCATTGTATTTTGTTCAACTTCATCAAGACAAATGCCGCCGCTCGTTATTATCGCTTCATCTATCGGTCTTGTCGAAACTACGTTAAACTTCATATCGGTAAGACCTTGCAATATTTTTTTTCTGGCTTCTTTATTAACTGAAGAACATTTTTCCGTATGCTTTATATTATTTTCTTTCATAAAAACTTCAACCATCTGTAAAGGAAGCAGAGTTTTTAACATATTTCGTACCGGAAGACCTCCGAAATTATTAAGTTCTCTTACCAATCTTTCATCCAATTGTTTTTCTTCCAAAGCAGGTTTGAAATTAACCGATACCGCAACTTTTTTATTTTGTTTTATAAATTTATAGACCTGAGCGCTGATTGTTAAAATAAGAGGCCCCGTCAAACCGAAAATCGTAAATTCTATTTCCCCGAACAGTTTATTTACTTTTTTATCATCGGCATAAAGAGTTAATTCAATATTTTTTAATTTTAAGCCGTTAAGCTGTTTTAAATAAGGAGTGTTTAATACAAGCGGCACCAAAGCCGGAGAAGGATCAGAGATTGTATGTCCCAATGATTTTGCAAACATATAGCCGTCTCCTGAAGAACCTGTTAAAGGATACGACTTGCCGCCTGCGGCTAAAATATAATTATCAGCCTGCAAAACTTCTCCGCCGCTTAAAATTATTTCTTTTATCTTATTATTTTCTCTTATGATTTTTTCAACCGGAGACGCCGTTCTTATTTTAACGTTATTTTGTTTGGCATACTTTATAAGAGCATTGACTATCTGATGAGCGTCGTCGCTTTCAGGAAAATATCTTCCGCCTCTTTCCAAACGGCTGTCAACACCGAGCTTTTTAAAAAAATCAATCAAATCATTGTTAAAAAACTTACTGAATGCGCCGAACAAGAATTTGCCGTTGTCCCCAAACTCCGAGACAAAATCTTTCAGTTCTGCGCTGTTTGTAATATTACATCTGCCTTTGCCTGTTATAGAAAGTTTTATCCCGGGTCTTGATTTTTTTTCAAGCAAAAGAACATCAAGCCCGTACTCTGCCGCTTTACCGGCAGCCATAAGGCCGGAAGCTCCGGCGCCGATAACAATAACGTCTGTTTTATTCATGGTATTTTTCTTGCAGATCTTTAAGGAGACCGTCTATTTTTTTATACAATTCTTTTATGTCGTTTGTATCGTTTATAAAAGTTATATCGGCCATTTTCGAACATAATGCGACTTGCTGTCCCGAGCCTGAAGACTGCGCCTCTTTATTTTCAAGTTCTATAAATTTTTCGAGAGTCTGCGGATCGCCATGTCTTTTTCTGCGCTGCATTCTTGCGAATCTTACCGACTGCGGCGCATCAACATTAACCAAAACAAAATTCTGAACCGTTTTTAATTTTTGAACTTCCTGCGTGTGTCTTATTGAAGTAATGCAGTAATTTTTGCCGTACTCAAATTTGCTTATCACTGATTTTGCCAATACGTCATTACCCTGTTCCTGTCTGAGCTTAGTTCCGAAAACTATTAAATTTTCTCTTGTAGGCTCTATGTTTTGCTCTTTCATTATCAGCCTTATCTCATCAGATAAAGAAAAATGCAGAAAACCGCTTTTTCCCACTATATAATCCGCAACCGTATCTTTTCCTGAGCAATAAGAACCCGTTAACCCTATTATCACTTTATTTTCCCTCTGTTTTTCTGCCGAATTTTATTCCCAAAGAAATTCTGTGGGTCATTCCTATATCTCCGTAAGGAACAAAAGCATAATCAAAAACATAATCGGAATATTTTATTCCGAAACCCAAATTAATCCAGTTAAACCCAGGAATATCCTTGTTTCTCCCGTCATAACCGGCTCTGATTGCAAAATCAGTTTTCTCACCTGCGGCAACAATATATTCCGTCCCGAAATTAAAATAAATTTCATTATCTCTCGGAAAATTCAAATCCAAAGACGCAAGCCAGGCATTCGTTATAAAATGAGAAACGCCCAGTTTGAAAAGAAGCGGCAGGGGTTCGGCTTCATTATTATATTTTATATCAGTGCCTAAATTTGAAACTGCGGCGGCAACCGCCGTTTTGTCACTAAAATCATAACCTGTTCCGAAATCAGCCGCAAAGGCGGAAGCTGAATTCTCAATTTTTGAATAAATATATTTTAGGTTTCCGCCGAATTTTAAATTCCCGCAGTTTTTTGCATAAGACAAATATGCCGCCATATCGAAAGGAGAAAAAGAACCGTCATTAACGCCGGTATTGTCTATTCTGTCCAATTTGCCGTAAGAAACATACTGCACGGCTGCGGCAAAAACTCCGCATTGTTTTACCGGAAGAACAAAAGCAAGCCATTCGTAATTTATATCTTCAAACCAGGCAGTATGCGAGAAAGATATTTCTTTTCTGTCAGCCCGCGCCAAATTTGCAGGATTCCAATAAATCGATTCGGTTCCGGTAAAAACGCTCGTAACGGCATTTCCGAGACCGGCGCTTTTTGCTCCGACTCCCAACTTTAAAAACTGCGCGCTCGTTGTGCCTGCATTTTCTTTTGAAAGAAAAGCGCCGTAAGAAAAAGAAACAAACAGTATAAGACACGCATTTATAAAATAAATGTGCCGCTTAATATTTATGCTCATTTCGGTATTTTACAAATTTATTTACATTACGGCAATTTGCGCAAAAAGATTGTGTAATTAAAAAATAAAATTTGATATAATAAATCGCAATGAATATAAAACTATTCGACAATCTTAAAACCGTATTATTGTTTCTCGCAATAATCATTATGATTATTTTAGCTCTTCATTTCACTTATAACAAATATCTAAAAGACACTATGCTGACCGACGGTAAAATTTTATGTAATCAGATAATGAACGCCCAGATGGCATATTATTCAGAAAACAAAAAATTTATGTCTTTAGATAAAGTCTCTTATGTTGAAGAATTGCCGTTAGACGCAAGAAACAATCCTTACTTTTCCGTTTTCTCGACTTATCAGATAAATGAAAAAAAACAGGGAATTACGGTTTTCGGCAGCGAAGAAATGGAAGGATATGAAATACATCTTGAATTTGACGACAAAGCAAAAATCAGATCAATTAAAAACCTCAAAATGGAAGTGTTTAAAAACAAATTGAAAACTCAGTAATGCCGTAATATATGTGTTTAACGATATGTTTTATATAACTTAACGTTAAGTTAAAAGAGGCGGAAAATGAAAAAATTTTTATTTTTTATTATGTTTATTTGTCTTACAGCACCGGCATCTTCTTATGCGGATAAATGGCAAATCGTCGGAACAAGAGCCATGGGGATGGGAGGAGCAGGAGTGGCCGCAGCTTACGGAAGCGACGGACAATATTGGAATCCGGCGACTCTTGCCGATACAAAAGAACACTCAAACGATCTTCTTTTAAGCGTCGGAGTTGATATTGAAGCCACGGAAAAAGTTTTGACGGTTGTGGATAAATTATCTGATATGGTCGATAAATATAAATCTTTAACGGATAAAATAAACAGCGGAACAGAAGCGACGACTCAAGACGTGTCAACAATATTTGAGGGATTATCGGCTATTTCGGATTTAAACTTTCAGAATATAGGAGCGATAGTAGCTGCAAATGCAGGCATAGGAGCAAAAATCAAAAAACTTGCGGTTTCGGTCAGAACTTTTGTCAATGCCGGAGTCACGCCTATTATAGACAGTGAAAACATAGGGCTTGGACTTGGTTCGGATTCGTCAAATCCGGGACTTGGAATAAAACTCGGAGACACATCAGCTCCGTCTTCTCCTGAATGCCAAAGCTCGGCAAACATTATAGCGGAAGCTATTGAAAGCGCCGGAGTCACGCAATCTTTAGGAGCGCTTCTCGGACTTCCTTCAGGAACAACCGCAACGCAAATAGGAAACTCTCTGGTTAATATGGCTGTAAATACAGGAGCAACCGGAGACCAGATAGCTCAAATGGCGGAAACAATAAAAACCGAAATGCCGAAAGCTGAATCTCTTATAAAGATGGCAGGGTCCGGGAGCTATGAAGACAACAAAACACAAGTCTTAATTGATGCCGGAATGTTTACTGAATTAAGCATCGGTTACGGATACGAAGTTATGAAAGGATTACAGCTCGGCGCAAATGTTAAAGCTATTCAGGGACAAATGGCTGAGACGGGAATAATGATTTTAGATGATAAACAAAATATCGGAAACGCGATAGAGAAAGCTTTGAAAGATACAAAAAAAACAACGCAATTCGGAGTTGATTTAGGCGTTCTTATAGACTTTGAAAGATTCTTCAGCCATGATATCATATTAAATCCAAAAGCAGGTATTACAGCAAGAAATATAAACAGTCCTCAATTTGACAGACCTGATAAGCCTACGGATTCGGCATATACGGATTTGCAATGGAATACGGAAAAATACGATATGGGCAGACAGGTAAGAGCCGGTCTTTCTTTAAACCCCGTATCTGATTTGATTATTGCATGCGATATCGACGTGATGGCAAACGAAACCATGGTTAAAAACTTTGATTCGCAGGATTTGGCTTTAGGCTTGGAATACCCGATCATAAACAAAAGAGCTTTTTGCATGCCTGTAAGATTAGGAATCAACAAAAATATAGCTAATGTAAACTCACATACGGCATATACCGCCGGCTTCGGATTTCATACTTTCGGATTTTCAATAGAACTTGCGGGCGCAATGAGCAGCCAGATAACAACCATAGACGGAACAAAAGTGCCGGCAAGCGCATCATGCGCTTTAACTGTAGGATATATCTTCTGATTTGTGATTTGATAAAATCTACGCATATACAAACAGCCTAGCCGAAAAAAGCACGGCTGTTTTATTTGTTTGATACGGTTTCTCTTAACACATTAAAAATATCCGTATTGTTTATTATATTTTTATTTTTATAAAGTTTTCCGATATACTTATAAAACAGTTCTGAGTCCGCGCCGGCGGCATAACATCCGACAAGCTCATTTGTATGCTTTGTAGTTTTATAGCTTATGCTTTCGTTGCGCTTTAAAATATTTTTCCCTAAAATGATATTTTTTTTCGGCAGTTGACCTCTTCCTAAAATTTTATCAAACCTTAAAAAACCGGTTGCATGATCCGCGGTAACAATTACCAGAGTATTATTCCAGTTCATATCTGTTTTACCTGAATTTATCAAAGTAACCAAAGCTTTTACTCCTTCGTTTAATTCAAAAACGGATGCAAGCATTTTTACATAATTGTTTTCGTGGTTTGCAGAATCTATCTGAGACTGTTCCGCCATAATAAAAAACTTTTTCTTTTTATCCAAAAGCAGTCCTGCAGACAGAAGAATCATATCTTTGAATTTAATATTATTTTCTTCATAAATAAAGTCAGGTTCATTCCATTCATTGCGAACCGCAGGGACTGAGTAATTATTTAAATTGATAAATATCTTTTTATCAGCAGTATCATCAAAAACACGAGGTTTGCCGATATCGGAAGAATCAGCCAAATAATAGCCGTTGTCTTGAGAGAATTCTCTTAAATAAAAAAAATCATTGCTGCCGAAAATAAGTTCAGGTTTTGTTTTTGAAAGAATTTCTTCGGCAATTTGCCTGTAGTTGTCTCTTGATTTATTATGACTTGAAAAAGACGCAGGAGTGGCATGGTAAAACAATGTCGTAGTTACCAGCGCCGTATTAAAACCGCCGTTTTCTTTAATAATGTCAATTATATTTTTAACCGGATTATTGTTATTCAGACAGACACTGCCGTTAAAAAATTTTTGCCCGGTAGAAATTGCGGATCCGGCTGCCGCAGAATCCGTTGCTTCCGATTTTTCAAAATATTTTTCCGCCTGCGGAGAAAACAAATAAGGATAAGGTTTATCTCCGGCTGCCGATATGTCGTATCCTTTATCCGCATCAAAATTATCTTTTTTATATTCCCCTTTATATGAAGACAAGCTCCAAGTGGTTACAAATGTTCTTACCGGGAAAGAATGCCAAACAAGTTTATTATCCTGCCCGTATAAAAATCTGCTTGCCGCCGATTCGCTTGCAGCAGACATGCCGTCGCCGATAAAAACAAAAATATATTTTACACCGGAAGCTTCCGTGCATACAGCGCATAAAAAAATAAGCGCCGATATTACAAAAACCGTCTTGTTTATAAATTTTATCATTTGAGCTGTCTTTCAATATTAAATTTATAATCAGAACTTATATAAGCCTGTCCGTTAAACGCTTTTAGAATCTGCACAAGATAATTCTTATTCGGGGCAGTATATGATAAATCTATCCCGAAAGAATTTATTTTAAGTTTTATAAAATTGCTTTTCAAATTAAAAAGAGAAACGGGAAATCTCGGTATTAAGATGCTGTCTCCGCCGTCCGTAATTATTTTAAATTCATCTTTATTTGATTTTATATTTTTATTTCCCGTATTTTCAGGAAGACCCATTTTTGAAACGGCAATTTCAGGAAATCCTGAAAGATACACAATCATTCTGCCGTTTAAAAATTTTGACAGAAGCGCTATATTTGTTAAATCATCTTCCCATGAAGAAGCAAAAGCGGCAATTCCAAGCTTTGACAAAATTTCGCAGCTGTAAGAGTTTAACGAATACAAAAATTGTCCGGCATAAATATTTACTTTTGCTTTTTGAAAAAAATAAAAATGGGAAATATTATTTATAAAAAAATTCTTACAGCCTTTTGCCGTAAGATATTCAATATTATGCAAATACGGCTGCAAATCCTGTTCTTCAATATATGCAGGCAGTTCAATATAATAATTATCTATTCCTGAAAGAGTTTTTATATTTTGCAGATTATGCTTTGAAAGTCTGATTACTACAGCGGCAGGTATATTTTTAACAAAAGAAATCCATTTAAAATTATCTATCCTTAAAAATAATTCAGGCAGCGGCGTTTTTTGTTTCAAAACAGGCTGGTGTACATTAACAGGTTTGATTTGCCTGGTTTCATCTAAATTACCGAATATATCTTCGTATTCTTTTTCCTGCTTATCTGCGATTTTATATATCTCAAAGCCGTTTTCCACATAAAGATCGCCGCAACATATCGTAAACAATCCGGCGTTATTTACAATGTCCTTTACGATTAAAATACTGTTTCTGTCTTTATTTACGTCAACGATTCTCAAACTGTCGCCGGATTTAATATCATAAACGGTTTTTAAAGAAAACTCTTTATCTTTCTTATTTTCGGCAACCCCTAAATACAAACCGATATTTTTAGTTTTTTCAGGTTCAAAAATCTTGCTGTTTTTCTGCATAAAATTAAAACTTGTCTTTTTTCTGGCATAATCAAAAGACAATATTTGCCGAGCCTGTTTTAATGCATCGTTAAAACCGTCTTTACCGGCATCTAACAAAAGTCTGTAAGCCTTTACAGTTTTATAAACATAATCAGGGCTTTTCATTCTGCCTTCAATTTTAACCGATGTTATCCCGGCCTCTTTCAGCAGATTTATATAACAGGCCAGCTCCAAATCTTTAGGAGATAAAAAAAAGCCCTCTTTATTTTCAATATTCCACAGTCTTCTGCACGGCTGCGTGCATTTGCCCCTGTTCCCGCTGTAACCGCCTATATAACTTGAAAACAAGCATAATCCCGACACAGAAAAGCATAATGCTCCGTGGCAGAAAACTTCCAATTCAATACTGCTGTTTCGTTTTATCGATTTTATTTGGTCAAGAGACAGTTCTCTTGACAGTACCGCTCTTGTAAAGCCGATTTGTTCGGCTTGTTTTGCCCCGAAAGAATTATGTATGGCCATTTGTGTGCTCGCATGAAGTCCAAGCCGCGGGAAATATTTACCGGCTAAATTTGCCAATGCCAAATCCTGAATTATTACCGCATCGGCTCCGGAGGAATTTATCTGTTCAAGAGAGCGCAAAGCTTCAGATATTTCATTCTGTTTAATCAAAGTATTAAATGCGACAAAAACTTTAACATTTCTTTCTTTGGCATAATCGCACAGTCTGTAAAGCTGCGGATAAGAGAAATTCTTGGCTTTTGCTCTTGCGCTGAAATTTTTTAGTCCTATATAGACAGCATCACATCCTGCTTCCACAGCAGATAAAAAAGACTCTTTATTTCCGGCGGGAGCAAGCAGTTCAATTGATTTGTTCATGAAAGACATTTTACCATTTTACGATACAAATAATAAAACGGTTTTAATTCATGCTCTCTTTTGCTTTCTGCGCAGCCTGAATATTTTTTGCAGTTTGCTCCGACAGTTCTTTATCGTTCATTGCAAGATAAATCTGTTCGGCTTCGAGGAAAATATCTATCGATTTGCTAACGTCATTGATATTGTTGGAAAGTTCGGCATTTCTAAAAATGCTTAAAGCAAGATTATTCTTTGTTTTTGCATAAAGTCTTTTGTTTTCAATATTGATTTTAGGCAAAACTTTTTCATACAGCAAAACAGCATCGGAAAATCTTCCGGCTGAAAAACTCTTTTCGGCTTTGGAAACAGTCCAAGCCACAGAGATTCTGTTGAAAGATTTTCCGATATAGACAAATGCGTCAAATAAAACGCCTGATATTACAAGACCGGCAATAAAACCGACAATTACGGTCATCCATAAATTTTTCATTTAAAAACAAAAGTTGAAGAACGGAAATACCGGCAAAAATTCAGGATTATTTTTTATAATGTTCACAAGTCCCAGCTGAAGTCCCTTCATTTGCCCTGTTATATTTACAAAACCAAGCTGAAGACCGTTCATAGAATCGATGTTATTAACCCAACCAAACTGTACGCCTTCAACATCTTTTGACCAGTTAACCGCGCTGAACTGGGCTCCCTGAAATTTGTCAGCCAAATTTACAAAGCTCCACTGTACGCCTTTGCCGTCAGATGTTTTTGAAACTAAAGCCCACTGCACACCCTGCATCTTGTCAGCCTGAGCATATAAAAATGCAAGCTGAACACCTTCAACTTCGCCTGTCTGCGTTCCTATCGCTAATTCGAGTCCGCTTGTTTTTGAATCTTTAGGTACGCAAATATCTCCCCATAAAGACAACTTAAAAACCTGTGCCTGCGATGAGCTGACGGCTCCGCCCAACAAAACAGTTACGGCAATCAAACAAAAAACAATTTCTTCATTTAACCCTCCGCATTTTTAATATTCCACGAACTGTAAATAGTTTATATTTTAATTGTTTTAAATGCAAATTTAAAAAATACAGACGAGGCGGGAACAGTTTGCGGCTGTTTCCGCCTCGTCATGATTAATCCAGAAACAAAAATTATTCTCCGTAAACCGTTACGGTGAATTCTGAATAAATTCCAAGTATTGATTTTGAATAGTAATCTACATGGTGTATTCTTGTAATTCCTGCGCTTTTTGCGGCAGTTTCAATACTTGCGTCACCGGTAGCTACCAAGCCCAAAATAGACTTTGCTACAGCTGTACCGACTTTTGATTTTCCTGCATTTGCGGTAATAGCTTCCGGAGCCTTAACATCAGTATAAAGCACGCCCATTAAAGGAGATTTTACGCTTGCACAACTTGAGAACAAAACAGTTGTTGTCAAAAGTAATCCCAATAATAAAAATTTCTTCATTCTTTTTTCACCCCCTCTTTATTAAACTAACAAGTTACCGATATCATTAATCAAGCTTCCTATTCCTGCTTGAGTTTTTGAACTTATGCAATAAATGTCTTTTTGCGGTATTTTCAAACAAGAGGAGAGTTCCTCTTTCAGTTTATCTAAATTCAAATTAGGTATTTTATCAGTTTTATTGGCTACAATTTTAAACGGTACGGATAAATCATAAAGCCACTTCATCATAACGAAATCAAGTTCGCCGGGACCGACAAAAGAATCTATAAGTATATACACCATTCTAAGATTCTTTCTCGAAGACATATAACTTTCGATCATTTTTTTCCAGTTTTCTTTTTCATCTTCCGAAACCCTTGCAAAACCGTATCCCGGCAAATCAACAAGCCACCTGCCTTTTGAAGGAGTAAATACATTGATAGCCCTTGTTCTTCCGGGAGTTTTTGAAGTCCTCGCAAGATTTTTCTTTTTGCATAAAGCATTAATCACAGAACTTTTGCCAACGTTTGACCTTCCGACAAAAGCGACTTCAGAGATGCTTTCCGGCATTAAATCCGGTTGTACGGACGATATAAAAAATACTGAATTTGAAAGATTTACCGCCACTTATTTTCTCAACTTGCTTAAGAGTCTGAGTATTTCTATATACAGCCAGATTATAGTTATCATCAAAGCGAAAGCGCCGTACCATTCCATGTATTTCGGAGCATTGGCTTCAACGCCTTTTTGTATAATGTCGAAATCTATTATAAGATTCAAAGAAGCTATTATCACCACAAAAATACTAAATAGTATCCCGAAAGTGCTTGAGCCGTTTATAAAAGCAATCCCGTTACTTCCGAATAAAGACATTACAAGATTTACTATATATAACAAAAATATAGCCATTGTTGAAATTGCAACAACCGTATAAAATTTATTTGTTGCTTTGATAATTCCTGCTTTAAAAGCCGCAAGCATGCAAAACAAAACGCTGATTGTTAAAAAAATCGCGTTAACCGCTATACCCGGATACTGCTTTTCAAAAATCAAAGTCAAAACGCCCAACAGCAAACCTTCAAAAAAAGCATAAACGGGAGAAGTAAAAGGAGAAATGTTTTTCTTAAAAATAGTTACTATGGAAAGAATTAAAGTTCCTATAATAATAGGAATCATAAGAGGAGCCGTAATTGCCGGATAAGACCAGCCGAGATATGCTCCGACCGCCAAAATAAGCCACAAAAAGAAGCTTTTGTTTATAACTCCGTTTACCGTCATTGTTTGTTCCGCAAAACCTGCGTGAGTAAATGTCTTGTTACCTAAAGCCGGATTCATTTTTTGGTTACCTCCAAATATTTTTTTGCCGAATTTAATACATTTTTTTGCTGTTCATGTGCCAGTTTTTCAAGAGCTTCATCATATGACAGCCAACGGCACTGGCCGATTTCAGCGTCATCCGGATTTTTAAAATCACTCTCCGTATAACAAAGATAGTATATAACATTTTTCTTTATAATACTACCTTTCGTATGAGGGAGAACGCCTTTTATCATATAGGAATCGGTACTTTTAAAACCGTCAATAAAAGTTAAATCTTGTATTCCTGTTTCTTCGAATATTTCTCTTCGAGCCGTTTCTTTATCGGTTTCCCCTTCTTCAATATGCCCTTTGGGAAAACCCCATTCTTTATTTCTCGCCGAATATACAAGCAGAAAAAACGTCACGCCGTTTTCAATTTTATAAACTACTGCTCCTGCGGAGGTTTCCTGATAAGAGCCGGCATTATTTATCATACGTACCCAAATAGGTCAACGCTATAATTGTTTTTGAATCTTTTATTCTGCCTTTTTTAATCATTTCCAAAGCTTCTTTATACGAAAGAACCGCCGTCTCGACAAACTCATCTTCGTCGGGACAATTATTGCCCTCAGACAAGCCGCTTGCCGTATATATGTGCAAAACTTCATTTGAAAAAGCCGGAGTAGGCCAAAAGGACAATAATTTTTTAATCGTTTTTGCGCTGTATCCGGTTTCTTCTTTCAATTCTCTTCTCACGCACTTGATCAGCGGCTCTTTTTTATCAAGTTTGCCGGCAGGTATTTCATAAGTCACCTGATTTACAGGATACCTGAACTGCTTAACAAAAATTATGTCGGTTTTATTTAAAAACGGCACAACGGCAACAGCTCCCGGATGATCAAGATATTCTCTTGTAGCTTTTTCTTTATTAGGCAGGATAACTACATCATTGCAAAAATCAACAGCTTTGCCTAAATAAACCTTTTCTTTTTTATACGCTTTTTCCGTAAACTTCATTATATTCCGCCTTTTATTCTATTAAAACCAAGTTATCTTTGTGAACAACCTCTTCACATGCGATATCAGGATGGTTTTGTTTTATTTCGTACGAAGACAGCCCTATTATTTTGAACAAATCGTTAGAATTATAATTTGACAGTCCTCTGGCTATTTCTTGTTTATTTTTTTCAGCATGACCTGCAGAATAAATTCCTACGGTATCGCCTCTGTTAAAGTTTCCCTTAATATCGACAATGCCTGACGCCAGCAGACTTTTCCCTTTCTTTTTTATTGCCACGGAAGCATTTTCGTCTATTATTACGCAGCCTTTCGTTTTTTTACCGAAAGCTATCCATGATTTCCGCGATTGTAACTTTTTATCCGGAAGAATTTCGGTGCCGACAGATTTTCCTCTCACGGCTTCGCATATTAAATTCAGCTTTGTTCCGTTCATTATAAAAGTTTTTACTCCGGAACTTGCCGCTATCTTTGCGGCAATCAATTTTGTTTTCATGCCGCCGGTCCCTTTCCCGCTGCTTGAATCCGGCGTTGCGACTTTTAACAAATCGTCGGTAATTTTTTTAATCTGTTTAATAATCTCAGATTTGCAGGGCACTCCCTCATATAATCCGTCGACATCTGTCAGTATAAAAAGCAAATCCGCCTGGTTTGAAACCGCAACCAAAGCGCTTAACGTATCGTTATCTCCGAAATTAATTTCATCCACTGCTATCGAATCATTTTCATTTATTATCGGAATTATATTTTTTTTGAGCAAAAGCTCATTTATCGAATTTCTTATATTTATATACCTCTGTCTGTCGTCAAAATCATATCTTGTGAGGAGAATCTGCGCGACAGATAAATTTAAAGGTTCAAAAGCCTGCCGGTAAGCTTCCATTATCAACGGCTGCCCTATTGAAGCAAGCGCCTGTTTTTCTCTCAGCAGTTTAGGCCTTTTCGATAAATTTAAATAACCGATCCCCGCTCCGATTGCGCCTGAACTGACCAAAATGATATCGATATTTTTTTCTTTTTTTAATGCGGCAATTTCTTTGGCAAAATATGTTATGTAGGAAATATTTAATTTACCCTTTTTATCCGTCAGAGTGCTCGTTCCTATTTTAATTACTATTCTCATAAACCCCCGAATAAATTATTTATAATATTGTCTGCCCGGTCTTATTATCAAAACCTGCCCGGGTTTTAAATGTTTCTGTTTTTTTATCTTAGGATTATCTTCTTTTATGGCAGCAACCGTTGTTTTATATCTTGAAGCTATTTGTTCTGTCCATTCCCCGTTTTTTACTTTGTGTTTTACGCAACCAGGGCTTGGATTTAACTCTTTTTCTTTTGCTATATTTTCCAAAAATGTTTCTTTTGAACCGTAAGGAAGGTTCAGCTCAAAATTTTTATATCCGTGCGGAGTACACCATGCCATTATGGACGGATTCAATTCTTTTATTTCTTCAACTGTAGTATTTGCGCACTTGGCAACGACTTTTAAATCCATAACTTTTTCTATCAGCACCGTATCGTATTGGAGCGGCTGTTGATACTGCAAATCCGTAAAACCGTATTTTTCAGGGTCAGAAGCTATTTTTGCCGCCACTATAAACTGCGGAACGTAATTTTGGGTTTCTTTCGGAACGGCGTTTCTCTCTTTCATTTCAAAAACAGAAGAAGCATTTGAAAATTTCATATCTCTGATAAGTCCGTACTCTCCTCTGTTATATGCGGACAGTGCTAGATTCCAGTCGTTAAGCAGTATAAACAATTCTTTCAGATATTTAGCAGCGGCTCTCGTCGCTTTTACGGGATCCCTTCTTTCGTCAACCCAGTAATTTATCTGCAGTCCCAAAGCTTTCCCTCTGTTTGCCATTATCTGCCACAATCCGACAGCCTTTGCCCTGGAAACGGTATTGTTGTAAAATAAACTTTCAACTATAGGAAGATAAACCAGTTCTTCCGGCAGTTTATATTCTTTGAGAACAGACAAAATCATATCCCTGTATCTGCCGCTTCTTTCCAAAGCAAGCTGAACGCTTTTCTTTCCCCTGCCGGTAGTATATATTCTCATCCATTTATCAAGAATGTCTTTGTCATAATCCATTGATATTTCGTAAGTTTCATCTCTGTTTAAATGCGTTCTGTTCGCATCTATATTATGTATATTTTTGATTTTAGCAAGAATATTTTCGCAGTCCGTCAGAAGATACTCGGACATGGAAGGATCCACGTCAACAGAATTAAGTTTTTCTAAAAATTTATGATAATTTTCTGCCACAGCGGCATGATCGCCCTGCGAGGAAGCTTCCGAAGCCTTATTAAAATATTCATCGGCTTCAACTATATTTTGCTTTGTTATTATGTCTATATCTTTTTTTGCTATTGCGGGAATTTCAGGTTTCTCATTCGAAGGAATAAGCTGGCTTTTTAACTGTCCGCAGAAACTTGTTTTTGCCATGCAGACAAAAAGCATAACAAAAAAAACAAGACATATCGTTTTAAATTTGAGTTTTAATAAAAAAATCATACTCTGACAGATTTTAAATCTTTTAAAGACTGCTGCGGATCTTTTGCCGCAAAAATAGAATTACCGCTTACCAAGACGTCTGCTCCGGCAGAAAAACACTGCTTAGCGGTGTCAATGTTAATGCCGCCGTCAACCTCAATCAGACAATTATATTTATTTTCGTCTATAATCTTTCTTAACTGAGAAATTTTAGGCAGCATATCTTCCATGAATGACTGTCCTCCGAAACCAGGCTCTACAGTCATCACCAAAACAATATCCAAAAGCGGCAACATTTTTTCAATACTGCTTACAGGCGTTTTAGGCTTTATGGAAACTCCGGCTTTGAGCCCTGAATTTTTAATTTCATTAACGAGTTTTATTTTATCGGTTACCGCTTCTTCATGAAAAACTATCGCATCTGCTCCGGCAGAATGGAAATTTTTCCAATATTTTTCCGGATTCGTAATCATAAGATGAACGTCAAAAAACAATTTTGAGCATTTTCTTATTGACTTTACGACAAGAGGACCTATGGTAATGTTAGGGACAAAATGTCCGTCCATAACGTCTATATGCAGCCAATCTGCTCCGGCTTGTTCTATCATTGCTATATCTCTGTCCAAATTCGAAAAATCGGCAGATAAAATTGATGGAGCTATTAAAACTTTTTTCATTTTATTTTAACTGTATTTCTTCTATAGAAACGTTGTTGAAAAATACTTTTACGGACGCTTTCCCTTTTATTTTAACAGGAACAGATATCTTTGATCCCGGCTTTTTTACTCCGTTGAAAATATCTTTTTCGCCGTTGTCATCAGACAGAATAAGTCTGACTCTTTTACTGTCGCCTTTGTTAGGAATTGTATAATTAAACTGCTTTTCATCCAAAGACTGGGAACTGTTATCGTCTGCAACATAAAAAATAACTTTTGCATTTTTGTCTATTTGTTCGTCAGGTTTAGGGTATTGGTCAAAAACCTGCCCGGGATTGGCGGATGCTGTCTGCTGGGATATAATATCAACTTCATATTTCGCATCTTCAGCCCATTTCTTTGCTTCCGCTGCGTCTTTTCCTATCCAGTCAACCATCAGTACGGTTCCGTCAGTCATAGGTCCGTTTGAAACTACAACGTTAACTGCAGTATCTTTTTCCACTGTAGTTCCTGCAAGAGGATCCTGCGACATAACTATTCCTTCTTCATATTTAACCGACGCTTTCTTGGAAAGCTCTCCAAGAATAAGACCGGCAGACCTTAAAGATATGTTTGTAGATCTTATAGTCTGTCCGACTAAATCGGGAACATATACGCTTTCTCCTCCGCGGCTTACAGTTATTCTGACTACTTTGCCTTCTTTTACGTTCATGCCGGCCGGCGGGATTTGTCTGATAACTACTCCTGCTGGCAAATCCTGGCTGAATTCGGACCCTTCTTTTATCAAGGCTAACTTTGACTGAGACAGTATTTCAAGACTCTCAATCAAAGTTCTGCCTTGTAAATCAGGAACCAAAACGTCTGCTTTCTCCTGTACGAAAGCAGACATAACGGTATTAAATGAATAGTATAAAGCAACTAATATTATCGTTAAAATCAAACCGATTTTTAACAAAACCAGCGATAATTTATTCATTTTCATTATTTATTTTTTACCCATGACATCATAGATCTTAATTTTGCGCCGACTTTTTCTATTTGTCTTGAAGCAATTTCTTCTCTGCATTTCTTAAAGTTTGGTCTTCCTTCGGCATTTTCTTTCAGCCAGTCATTTGCGAATTTTCCCGACTGTATGTCTGCCAAAACTTTTTTCATTCCTTCTTTTGCGGCGTCGGTAATAACTCTCTTTCCCGAAACATATTCGCCGTATTCAGCCGTATCTGAAACTGAATAATTCATTTTTCCGATACCGCCTTCAAACATCAAATCAACTATAAGTTTTACTTCGTGGAAACATTCAAAATAAGCTATTTCAGGTTTATACCCTGCTTTTACCAACGTTTCGAAACCAGCTGTTACCAATTCAACTAGACCGCCGCAGAGAACAGCCTGTTCACCGAAAAGATCTGTTTCTGTTTCTTCGGTAAATGTAGTTTCCAAAACGCCGCCTCTTGTTCCGCCGATACCTTTGGCATAAGCGAGAGCCAATTCTTTTGCTTTACCGCTTGCATTTTGTTCTATTGCTATCAGGCAAGGTACGCCTTTGCCTTCTGTATACTGTCTTCTTACCAAATGTCCCGGGCCTTTAGGAGCAATCATAACTACATCATTTTCGGCAGGAGGAACTATTTGCTTAAATCTTATATTAAAACCGTGCGCAAAACCGATTACAGCGCCTTTTTTTAAATTAGGTTTTATTTCTGTTTCCCACAATTTTCTCTGAACTTCATCAGGCAAAAGAATATGAATCCAGTCAGCCTGTTTTACGGCTTCTGCAATACTTACAGGCTTCCATCCGTCTTCAACGGCTTTTTTATAATTGTCAGAACCTTCTCTCTGTGCGACAATTACGTCAAGGCCTGAATCTCTCAGATTCTGGGAATGTGCATGTCCCTGGCTGCCGTAACCCAAAATTGCTATTTTTTTACCTTTTAAAAAACTTAAATCCGCATCCGCTTCATAATACATCTTTACTTCTTGTTCTTGTGACATGTGAATCTCCTTGTTATTTTTAATTGATTTTTCTTACTTTAAGCCTCTTGCCATCGCTATTACGCCGGTTCTGCACATTTCTTTTATAGAGAAAGGCTTCAGCAACGTGAGAAAAGCCTCTATTTTTTCTTCGTCTCCCGTAATTTCGGCTATAACCGAATCTGCGGAAACATCAACTATTTTTGCCCTGAAGATATTTATGATCTGTATGACTTCGGTTCTTGTGTTTTTATTAATTGCAACCTTTATTAAAGCAAGATCGCGCTGAATAAATTCAGTTTCCGAGAAATTTGACACTTTTATAACATCAATAAGCTTGTTAAGCTGTTTTTCGACCTGTTCCAAAACAGAGTCGTCTCCGTTAACGACTATCGTCATTCTGGAAATATTCGAATTTTCAGTTTCGCCTACAGACAAAGAATCAATATTAAAACCTCTTGCCGCAAAAAGAGTCGATATTCTTGCAAGCACGCCGAATTTGTTTTCCACTAAAACGGATATCGTATGTTTCATTATATGCTCCTTAACGCTGTTATTATATCAAATAATAATAATAATAATCTATTTATTTTTATCATTATAATTAAACTTGATACAAAAAACAACTGAATTTTTCTGTAATCCCGTCAAAACCAGCCGGCTTAAACATAAACTTTACTTAAGAAGATTATATAACTATTTGACAGATAAACCAGAAATATTGTAGACTAATGCAATCTTGAAAACGGGCAGTTAGCTCAGCTAGGGAGAGCATCTCCCTTACAAGGAGGAGGTCGCAGGTTCAATCCCTGCACTGCCCATTTTAAGATTTTCCCTCCAGACAAAGAAAAAACTTATAAAAAATACACAAAAGAGGTATTTCTATGACAAAAAAATCAATCTTATCGCTTTTAACGTTTCTGCTGCTGATAGGCTCTGTTTCTTTTGCTTTAGCATCAGGCAAAAAGCCAAAAAGCATGCCGACGGTTAAACCTTTTAACATTTATACCCCTGGAACAGATGAAATCATAGATTACGAAAAATACGGAGAATTCCAAAATTTAGGAACAAATAAATACAAATATGTGCCTAGCGACTTTGCCGGATTAAAAGCCGCATCGGGCGAAGGCATTTACCCTAACGTTGCAGACATTTATAAAAATCCTGAATATAAAAAAATGAAAGCCGAAAAAAAACTTGAAGGAGACAAGTGGAGTTTTGTCAATACGACAGATCCTCAGGCTAATTACTTTAAATGGGCTACGGCGCAGGAAGATCCCGGCGTAAGACAATATTATATAGCCCTTGCTCTTGAACAGGCCGGAAACTATAAAAGAGCCATTAAAGCTTACCATTCAATAGCGGTATTCTTTCCTAAAGCCACCGGTGTAACTTTCTGGAAAACTCATTGGTACATAGCTCCTGTTGCCGTTGAAAAAATAAAATATTTAACCAGAGAACATCCTGAACTCGGGATAAAGCTTGTCGATGCCGATATAGATATTCTCAACAAATATGACGATGAAAAAAATAACGACGATTACGTTATTAACCCGGGCAAAATAGTTCCTGCGACCGCGCAAGACTGGATTTTGAAAAAAGCAGATCTTGACGCAATAGGAATCAAAAAAGTTACAGGAAAAGGGAAAGTAAAATTAATCGAATACAATAACAAACATTACCAGTTGTTTGTAGATGACAAGCCTTATTTTGTCAGAGGCATATGTTATTCTCCGAATCCTGTCGGAACTTCCCCTGATAACGGAACATTAAACGTATCGAGAGACTGGATGTTCGCAGATTATAACAACAATAAAATAATAGACGGTCCTTACGAATCATGGGTTGACGCAAACAGAAATGAAAAACAGGATAAAAAAGAAAAACCTGTCGGAGATTTCCAGCTTATGAAAGATATGGGAGTCAACACTTTAAGATTGTATCATTATCCTAATTTCAACAAACAGCTCCTTAAAGAAGGTTACGAAAAATACGGATTTATGTATATGATCGGCAATTTTATAGGTATGTATTGTACAGATTCCGGAGCGGAATGGTTTGAAGGTACTGATTACACAAACCCTGAACAATGCAAAAAAATGCTTGCAAGCGTAGAAAAAATGGTAGAAGAATACAAAGACGAACCTTATGTCTTGATGTGGGTTTTAGGAAATGAAAACAATTACGGATCTGTCGGAGTAGTAGGAATTTCGGCAGGAACGGGATGCAACGTAAGAAAAGATATCGCAGCTTATTATAAATTTGTAAATGAATGCGCAAAAAGAATTAAAGAACTTGATCCTCAACAGAGGCCTGTTGCAATATGCAACGGAGATTTGCTGTTTATGGACATATGCGCACAAAACGCCCCTGAACTTGATATATACGGAGCAAACGCTTACAGAGGAAAAGAAGGTTTCGGAACTTTATGGAAAGATGTTTCTAAAATATATGAACGTCCAGTAGTAATAACGGAATACGGCTGTTCGGCTTACAGTAAAATGTACGATATGGAAAGAAACGAAGAAGAGCAGGCCCTCTACCATGAAGGAAGCTGGAAAAGCATGGAAGAAAATTTTGCAGGATACGGTTCCGGAAATGCTTTGGGCGGCATAATATTCGAATTTACGGATGAATGGTGGAAAGCAGGACCTCCTCCTGAATTTAATCCTTCGGTACAGGATAAAACCGGACAATGGATGGGACCTTTTATTGACGGCTGGGCATATGAAGAATGGTTCGGCTTGTGTTCAATAGGAGACGGAAAAGATTCTCCGTTTAAAAGACAGCTTAGAAAATCATATTTCACTTATAAAAAACTATGGGAAAAATACAGAAATAACAAATAAATGCTTAAACGAATATTTTTACTCCCTGTTTTATTGACAACTATACAGATTTTTGTTTTTTCAGACAATCTTTTTGCAGAAGTACGCACCGTAAAGGATGAAAACGGCGTATGGCGTTTAGTCGTAAACGGAACGAACTATTTTATCAAAGGGATGGGATATTCGGCCGATCAGGTAGGAATAAGCAATCCTCCTACAAACGACTGGATGTCTTCTGACATAAACGGCAATGAAAAAGCCGACGGGCCGTATGATTCCTGGGTTGATTTAAACAGAAACGACTTTCAGGATATTGACGAAAACGCCGTAGGCGACTTTGCTCTTATGAAAGCAATGGGCTGCAACACTATCAGAATATATCATTGCGAAAATATAAAAAAAGACGTCCTTATGGACTTATACAGCAGATTCGGCATAAGAGTCATTATGGGAAATTTCCTCGGCGCCTATACGAAAGGCAGTAACGCCGACTGGCAAAGCGGAACGGATTACTCCGATAAAACACAGCGCCAAAATATGAAAGACAGCGTCCGAAAAATGGTTGAAGAATTTAAAGATGAGCCTTATGTACTTATGTGGATGCTCGGAAATGAAAATGACTCTGTCGGAATGGACGGGAATTCTACAGTAACAAAAACAAATGCCCCGAAAAATCCTAAAGCATATGCCCAATTCGTTGAAGAAATATGCCAGATGATTAAAAGCATAGACAAGAATCATCCTGTCGGAGTATGCAACGCCACCACAAAATTTATCAAAGTTTATGCGGAATATGCTCCAAGCATAGACATTTTAGGTTTTAACCAATATTCCGGTCCTTACGGCTTTGGAACTCTGTGGCAAAGAGTAAAACAGGACTTTGACAGACCTGTCCTTATAACCGAATTCGGCTGCGATGCCTATAACAGTAAAAAAAGTATGACGGACGAAGCTTACCAGGCAAAGTATCATAAAAACGCCTGGCAGGATATAGAAAAAAACAGCTACTGGGACGACAGAGGAGCAGGTAATTCAATAGGAGGAGTAGTTTACTGCTGGCTTGACAGATGGTGGCTTGTCGGTTCTCCTAAACTGCATGATACTACTCTCGGAGCATGGGCCGGTCCTACCATTGACGGACTTTTCAATGACGAATGGCTTGGGATATGCAGTCAGGGCAACGGAAGAAACAGCCCTTTTAAAAGAGTATTGAGAACTGTATATTTTACATATCAGGAAGAACTTTGGAACTGGGACCCTGCAAAATATTAGCAATTCTTTAAAAGCAGTTTCTTAAAAATTTATATTTCTTAACACAATAAAAAAGCAAGCAGAATTTTTTCTCTGCTTGCTTTTTTATTTTTAAAACTTTGGTTAATTAAAACTTCCAACCCAAACCTAAATTATAGACTGTATAATTAAACGATCCACCCTGTTCCTGAGACAAATAACCTACACCGCCTTTAAAAACTATTTTTTCGGTATAATAATATTCAGCTCTTAAATCTGCTTCATAAATTGGCATATATCGTACATTTGGAACAACTCTGAAGTAATCAGCCAATATTTTAAATTTGCCGATTTTATAATCTATACCTGCATTTAAACAATCCATAGCGCTCAAAGGATTGCTATAATACATAAATGAAGTGAGAACCAATCCTAAATAAATATCATTTAAAGGTGCAACATAATTGTCGCCTGCTTTAAAATACATGGCTCTCGGGGTAAGACTATCGGTTAACTGGTATGAGGCATCTATTTTTGCGAAATATCTGTCATATCCGTCATCTGCGATTCTGCCTTTATCGCTGTAAAAGCTTTGTATTACCTCCAACGATGCTTTTAATTTGTTAATTTCAACAGAAGGTTTAACTCCTACATAATCATATCTGTCTCTGTCGCTTGCGCTTGAATCATAAGCTTCAAAATCATAAACGTATGCCTGTAATCCCAACATATCGTTATATTTATATCTTGCATCTGCAAAAACTACATTTGCTTTATCATTTGAAGATGAGAAAAACATTGAGACGTTTGAATAATTATCGCTTGAAAGCTTTGAATAACCTACGTCTACTTTCAAATTTTCTTTTGTGTCATTATAAGTTAACAAAGCACCGTCCATTCCGCTTTCATTCAAAGTTACTAAAGCGCCTTTACTAACCCTTTCGCTAAAATTATAAGTACTTAAATCTTTCGGACCGATGTAAAATACGCTGTTCCCTTTGTCTCCGTAGAAGAATTTACCGATTTTTAACGACATTTTGTCGTTTTCAAATAAATTCTTAAAAACTACGTTTGCTTCAGCTATTTTTGTCGTGTCTAAGACTGACTGTGTAGATTCTCCGGGATTGTTCCCGTCAGTTTTGCTGTATTCTCCCCAAAATCTGCCGTACAACAATGCTACGTTTGCATCAATGTTTTCGGCCAAACCAAAATTTGCGCCCAAAATAGCTCTCATGTACGTGTTGCTTGGAGCTTCAACACCTGAAATCCCAGTGCCGTCAAAAGAATAGCCTGAAACATCAAACTGCCCGTACAAATTAATTTTTGCCTGAGCTGCTGCCGGAACAAACAAAGCAAGAACCAACACTAAACCTAAAATCTTTTTCATGTCTTCTCCTTTTTTTAATTTGAACTGCAATTGCTTAACATTTTCTTAACAAATCCTAACAGCTTCTAAAATTATAAAAAAATTTTTTTTCATTGTCAACGTAAAAAAAACTTCCGCCTGAAAAAGGCGGAAGTTTTTAAATATTAATTTATTTTATAGATTACTTTTCACCGCAAAGCGCAAGAATCTTATTCCATTTTGCATCTACATCGGCCTGTATTGATGCCAAAAGTTCGGCATTTTCAGGTTTCAATAAATGTTTGAATCTTGTCTGGTGCTTAAAGAATTCCGTAACCGGTTTCTTTTCTCCGCCTCTAGGCTTCATCGTCATCTTATAAACGCCGTCAACAACTTCGTAAACAGGCCAGATACATGTATCAACCGCAAGCCTTACCATTTCCATTGAATCTTCCGGTTTGCATCCCCATCCGAGTCTGCAAGGAGTCATTACGTTAATAAATGTAGGACCGTCGGTATTTAAAGCTTTTTGGACTTTTGTCACATAATCGTTCCAGTTTCCTATTGTAGACTGGGCTACATAAGGAATATTGTGTGCAACCATTATTGCGGTCAAGTCTTTTTTAGGCTGTTCTTTTCCCTGTATCACTTTACCTACAGGAGAAGTAGATGCGCTTGCGCCTTTAGGCGTTGCGCTGCTTCTCTGTATGCCTGTATTCATATATGCTTCATTATTGTAACAGACATAAAGCATTCTGTGCCCTCTTTCCATTGCGCCTGAAAGAGACTGAAGACCGATATCATATGTTCCGCCGTCTCCGCCGAATGCTATGAATCTGATTTCTTCATCTTTAATTTTTCCCTGTTTCTTTAAACTTTTATATGCCGCTTCTATCCCGCTGCATGTTGCCGCAGAGTTTTCAAAAGCGCTGTGAAAGAAAGGCGTTTTCCATGATGTATAAGGGAATACTGAAGTTGAAACTTCCAAACAACCCGTAGCGCTTACGACAACAACCGGAGTATCTCCTGCAGCTATAAGCGTTTGTCTTGCAACAGCACCCGCTCCGCAACCGGCACAAAGACGGTGTCCGCCTGTGAGGCGTTCGGCATGTTTACTTAATTCTTTTAGATTTGCCATTTTATATCTCCTAAAAAATCTTCTTATTTTATTCTTACGTTTATATATTCTACCTGTGTTGACGCTTTTTTAGTTCCTTTTGCTACGGCGTCAAGTTTCATATAGACTTCTTCAATGTGTTCCAATGAAATTTCTCTTCCGCCGAGTCCGTAAACATAATTTTCGGCTTTCGGAGCTTTGTCTCCGCAGTTTGCATACAAAGCGGCGACAACGTCAAGATAAACAGGCGCAAAAGTTGCCGAGCAGGAATCAGCTCTGTCCAAAACTGCGATTGCTTTGACTTTTGACAAATCTTTTGCTATTTCTTCAGCAGGGAAAGGTCTGTAAACTCTTATCTTAATAAGACCGGCCTTTATTCCTTTTGCTCTTAAATTATCTACGACTGCTTTTGTCGTACCTGCCGCTGAACCTATTGTAACTATTGCAATTTCAGCATCATCCATTTCATATTTTTCATAAAAACCGTATTCTCTGCCGAATTTCTTTTTGAATTCATCGGCAACTTCCAAAATTATTTTCTTTGAATCTCTCATAGCCTGGGCAAGCTGGTATCTGTGTTCAAAATAATAATCCTGTAAATCAATAGCGCCGAGAGTAAAAGGTCTCTTATAATCAAGCAATGCTCTTTCAGGCTTATATTCGCCTACGAATTCTTTTACATCAGCATCAGGATAAACTTCGGCAACTTCCATACAATGTGATATAATAAATCCGTCAGTCGTAACCATTGCAGGCAGCTTTGCGGCTTCGGCAATTCTTACAGACTGAATCATATTGTCATAAGCTTCCTGGGAATTTTCAGAATAAATCTGAATCCATCCGGCGTCTCTTGCTCCCATCGTATCAGACTGGTCGCCGTGAATATTAATAGGGGCAGAAAGAGCTCTGTTTACTTCAGCCATTACTATAGGAAGTCTCAAACCTGCGGCTATATATAACATTTCCCACATCAAAGCGAAACCCTGCGAAGACGTACCTGTCATCGCCCTTGCACCGGCAACTGATGCCGATATTGTTGCCGACATTGCGGAATGTTCGCTTTCTACGGCTACAAATTCCGTAGGGACTTTGCCGTCCGCAACAAATTGAGAAAATATCTGCACAATTTCGGTTGCAGGAGTTATAGGGTAAGCCGCAACGACGTCAGGAGCAATTTGTCTCATGGCTTCAGCCATGATTTCATTACCCGTCTTAGCAACTATTTTCCCCTTAGAAAACATTGTTTTTACCATTATTGTTTACCTCTTTAAATTTTCTTATATTATTTCTTTTCTTCTTCCATCGTTATTGCCGCAACTTTAGGCGGACATTCTCTTGCGCAAATTCCGCAGCCTTTGCAATGATCATAATCGATCCCGGTAACTACCGTGGTTTTCTTTTCGTCAGGAGCTATTTTTATTGCTGAATCAGGACAATAAATCCAGCATGTAAGACAACTGATACATTTATCTTTATTCCATACAGGTCTCTGTGATCTCCAAGGACCCGTTTTAAAATTTTCTGCCGTTCCGCCTTCTAACAACCCGCCTGCAGGAAGTTCTGCGGCTGTTAATTTTTTATCTTCTTTTTTCACTTTTGTCCTCCATATATATTCGACAAACTTTATTATGAATTTTTAACTTCGTCGTATGCTCTTTTTATTGAAGCGATATTTCCTTCAATAACTTCCGGTTTGCTGCGGAACTTTACTTCAAGCTTTGCCTTTGTATCATTAAGAACGCCGTTAATATCCAAATTGCCTATAACTTTTACCAATGCTCCGAGCATAGGCGTGTTAGGGATATTTTTGCCTATTGTTTCTTCGGCGATTTTGCTTGCGTTTACAACATAAACCTGTTCTTTTGCTATGCCGAGTTTTTTAGCCATCTCTTCTGCAGAAAAAGAAGTGTTTACAATAACTTTCCCTTGCGTTCCGACGCCTTCCGTAACATCTACCGCGTCAAGAAGAGTAGGGTCCAAGATAACTACAAATTGCGGTTCTGTAATAGAGCAGTGAATCGTGATAGGGGAATCGCTGACTCTGTTAAAAGACTGAACAGGCGCACCCATTCTTTCAGGACCGTATTCAGGAAACGCCTGAATGTATTTTCCGGTCGTCAATACAGCTTGTGCAAAAAGCAATGCCGCAGTTTTGGCACCTTGCCCACCGCGTCCATGCCAACGAACTTCAATCATCTTTGCTGACATTATTTACTCCTTTGAATATATTTTTTACTTAACTAAATCTTTTATTGTAAACGTAGAAATGAGAGTTCATAATTATATAAGATTATTAATGCGGATTACATTTCTCTTCTGCCGGCTATGGCTCTTGATATTGTAACTTCATCCGCATATTCAATATCGCCGCCGACAGGAATACCGTAACCCAACCTTGAAACTTTTATTCCAAGAGGTTTTATCAGCTGCGCTAAGTAAATTGCCGTAGTTTCTCCCTTTGAATCCATATCTGTGGCAAGTATAACTTCGTTGATTTTATCACTTTTTAATCTTTTTATCAACTTTTCGATTCTTATATCGTTTGGCCCTATCCCGTCCAAAGGAGATAAAGCGCCTCCCAATATAAAGTACAATCCATTATAATCTTTTACTTTGCTTACCGCGATTAAATCCTGAGGGGTTTCAACAACGCAGAGAATTTCCCTGTTTTTTGAGCTGTCCGCGCATATAGGGCACGGATCAGTTTCCGTCATGTTATAGCAAACGGAACAAATTCTTATTTTTTGTCTGGCTTTCTGTATCGAATCTATAAGTCTGTCAATTTCATGAGAAGGCAGTTTTAATATATGATAGCACAGCCTTTCCGCCATTTTAGGACCGACACCCGGCAGCTTTTTAAAGACTTCTATCATTCTTTCAACTGACTGAGGTCTGTTCATTCTTCAATCTCTTGAACAGCATCAGTTTTGTTTTCATCCTGGCTTTTCTCAGCCGAAACAGACTGCCGTTTTATTGCCCTGCCGCCAAATTTTTTAGCTATGCTTTCAATACGCGAAGGAACGGCCGTTTTTGCAGTTTCTTTCAAATCTTCTCCGACCTCATAAATTTCACTGTGGTTACTTTCAATTTCTTCTTTAACGATAATATCTTCTTTTATCACCGCATCGGCAGCTTCCATTTCAGTATCGACTATCATCTTTACCGTAATTTCTCTGCCGGCTTTTCTTGTTATGAGTTTCTGCAGAACTTCAGTATATTCTTTAACCATATTATAAGATAATGAATCCGGAAGCGATATCTGCAAAACATCCGGGCTTAATTCTTTGATATTCTTTGTTTCCAGCGGCTGCGAAGTCATAGGATGTTTTTTCCTTATTTCGCAAACTGACTGTTTCCACAAATCTATTATATCGTATCCGGTTGCTTCCGCCATAACGGCGACATCTTCATGAACAACACTGCCGCTATGAATCTGCTCTCCGGAATACGCGCTGCTTTCTTCGCTGAAATTCTGCGCGGAAACAGAAACGACGGACTTTTTACCGAGTTCGTCTATTTTTGAAACCAGTTCCCTTACATTATAATAAGGTTCGGCCATTTTTAAAAGATAAAGTTCCAGCAGTATCCTAGGCTGGTCATGCCATTTCATTTCTTCCAAAGCTTTTGATATTAGATTTCCCATGCGTATAAATCTGGAAACAGGGAAAAGATTTTTTTGTTTATCGTACAATTTAGTATCTTCGGTTGAAATTTCGGCTATTTTAGGATTAACGGAAAATATCATTAACTGTCTCAAATGGTCTCTCAAATCTCTTGCAAACTGTAAAATATTATAACCTTCTTCATAAACTTCTTTGCATGTTTTAAGCAGAGCGTCTATATTATTGTTTGCAATGTCTTCCGTTGTTTTGGCTATAAGCTCTTTAGGAAGAAGTCCTATCAAATTTCTCATATATTCAGCCGTTATTTTACCGGTTGAAGAAGATATCGCCTGATCAAGAAGGCTGAGAGCGTCTCTCATAGAACCGCCAGAAGAGTTAATAACTATCTCCAGCGCTTCATCATCTATTTCAAAATTGTCCTTGCGGGCTATATTTTTAATTGCTCCCGCAATTTCTTTTGTTGATAATAATCTGAATCTGTATTTTTGGCACCTTGACAATATCGTAATAGGAACTTTGTGCTGTTCGGTAGTGGCAAGAATAAATATAACATGAGACGGCGGCTCTTCAAGAGTTTTAAGCAGAGCGTTAAAACCGGCCGTTGAAATCTGGTGGACTTCATCTATAATATAAATTTTATATTTTGAAGAAGTGGTGCCGAATTTTACGTTCTCTCTAAGCTCCCTTATATTATCAACGCCTGTGTTTGAAGCGCCGTCTATTTCAAAAACGTCTATGCTTTGGTTTTTGCTTATTTCCAGACAATTCTGGCATTTGCCGCACGGTTCGGCGGTAGGCCCTTCTTTACAGTTAAGGGCTTTTGCAAAAATTCTCGCCATTGTAGTTTTACCGGTCCCTCTGGGGCCGCTGAATAAATACGCATGAGCGACTTTATTTTCGTTGATTGCGTTTTTTAACGTCTGCGATATGTGTTCCTGCCCTATAACTTCGTCAAAAGTGGAAGGCCTGAATTTTCTTGCCAAAACGAGATAAGACATTTTTGTTACCTCTTATAAATGCTTCAAATCAGCCGGCTTTTCTCTTGGAGCAAGTTTAATGCTGTACAAAACAAAAAATCCCGCAATAATTGCGCCGACAAAATATATTACCCAAAGATACGTATAATATCTCCCGAACATTACTGCTATGCCGGCCAAGATAATTGACCATGACATTATTATAAGCCCGGTTTCAAGGTATCTCCATTTCGTTTTCATCTGCGTATATATGTTTCCGAGCATATAATTATGCCTTCTGTGCCTTACAAAAGCTCCCGCCAAAATAATAAGTCCTACAGGAGAAACAAGCTGGGAAATCAAGTGTATTAAGACAAGCTGAATCTTTCTGTCTCCGGACGAAAACCAAGTTGCGTCATAAAGAGTAAAATTACCTGTCGACAATATTATTTTTGAACCGTCAACCGCCATCGAATTTGTAAGCACAAATATAATTCCCATTAATATTCCTATGGTATATGAAGCGACAACTGAAGACTTCGGAGCTCCTCCTTCCCCCGGCACCCAATGAAGAATACCGACAAATATAGAAGGTGCTATTACAGCCATTATAAAAAACTGTCTTGCCGAATTAATAATCATCGGCCAAGGATGCGGACCCATCAGATTTTGCAAAGGTCTGGTTATAAAATATATGCCGAACAAAATAAACGCCGCATATAATTTTTTATAGCCTATTTCTCCGAACATTATTTTTCTTATTTTGCTTACTCTTGTGATTTCATAAGCCATAATAAAATAGACAAGACCGGTTATGACAGGAACACAAAGATTAACAAAAATTTCAAACAACATTATTTTTCTCCGTTTATTACAAATTGTATGTTTTTATGCGCTATTTTATTGTTTTTCAATTCGGAAGATTCGGTTACAAAAAAAACAGGATGCTGCTTATTTTCATTTAAGGCGACTTCGCAGTGCACCGTCTTTTTAAGCATTGTAAAAAAACTTAAAGAAGGATCATTGTAAACCACCTCGAGAGCAAGAAAATCGCCGCTTTTTAAAGAATCTTTTGATAGTTTTTTTGAAAAAACATCAATTTTATCAAAAGCAAAAACAAGGAATAATTTTTCAAAATCAATATTTAAAGGATTTAAAAATATAAAATCCTCATTATCCTGATGATAACAAAACTGAATATTGCGGGTCCTTTTTCCTATGCACATAAGCCTGTGCGCGGCAAATTCTTTTTTTGAAGTGTACAATATATCAACCGTGCCTGTTTTGGTCTTTGCAGACAATGCTTTTTCGGTAGGCTTAAAAGTTCTTATTAACCCTTTTTTCTCAAGCATATTAAATACTTTTACGGAAGATTTAACAGGAGTTAAATTGATAGTTTTCATTGTCTTTCAAAAGCTAAAATCGTATTGTGAAGCAGCATTGTTATAGTCATCGGTCCGACTCCGCCCGGAACCGGAGTAATATGTATATTCATATCTTTTACGGATTCAAAATCAACGTCTCCGCACAATTTATCTCCGCATCTGTTAATGCCTACATCTATTACGACCGCGCCTTCCTTAATAAAATCTTTATTGACGAAACCTGCTTTTCCTATAGCGGCAACCACAATATCTGCATTTTTTGTTATTTCCCGCAAATTCACCGTAGCGGAATGAGCCATTGTCACGGTTGCGTTGTTTGCTAGCATAAGCATCGAAACAGGTTTGCCGACAAGGTTAGATCTGCCTATTACAACGACATTTTTTCCTTTGATATCTATATTCGAGTACTTTAAAAGATATATTACTCCCATAGGAGTACATGAAACTAAAAGTTTCTGGTTTAATATTTCCTGCCACGATTTGACAAGAGTCAGCATACCTGCGTTATAAGGGTGCAGACCGTCAACGTCTTTGTCAGGGGAAATGGCGTCTATGCATTTTTCCGCATTCTGTCCTTCAGGCAGAGGCAGCTGAAGCAGAATGCCGCTTATTTCTTTATCCGCATTTAATTTTTGTATTAATGCTATTATTTCTTCCTGAGAAGCCGTTGCCGGAAGGTTATGATGAACTGATTTTATTCCGACTTCACCGCAGGCTTTTATTTTGGAAGCTATGTAAACTTTGCTTGCGGGATTTTCCCCGACAAGTATAGTCGCAAGCGCCGGTACGCCTTTGTTTTTGCCGCTGATACCGCTTACTCTTTCCCTCAGTTCTTCTCTTATTTTTTTTGAAATTTCTTTTCCGTTAATGATTTGCATAAATATCCTTTACAAGTGATAATTTATATACTCTCTGAAAATATTAAGATTTTTGCTGTCTTCTTCGCAGATTTTTACTCCGTAAAGAGGATAGAGATAACCTTTGTCAAACCTGACAATTTCTCCCGCCAGAAAAACAACTTCGTTCAGCAGTGAAATTTTTAAAAGGATTTTCTGTTTAATTGAAAATTTCTGCTCGGTTTCTATGGCAAATCCATATTCACACACATCGGTCATAAGGCACTCCCCTATAACATCCTGGCTGCCTACGGAAAGAATGTTTGTATAAAGAGATGTGAGTTTTCTTTGATTTGATCTTTTTTCATCAAATATATTCATTAAGATATTATAATAAAAATTTATTTTTTTTTCATCTTAATTTTATAATCGTCTCTTAAATATTTATTTTTAAATTTTTTTGAAGTTTTTTCACAATATTTTCCTTTATCTTCCTTGTTATTAGAGGCATTTTTTTGATAAAATAACGTGATAGCAAATTAATACTTAATATATGAGGACTATAATGAAAAGAAGCTGTTATTGCGGTAAAGTTGACGAAAGTTTTATTGGCAAAGAAGTTGTAGTAAACGGATGGGTGCACTCAAGAAGAGACCACGGCGGAGTTATTTTTATTGATCTCAGAGACAGAGAAGGCCTTGTTCAAATAGTATTTCAGCCTGAAAAGAAAGAAATTTTTGAACAGGCGGAACATTTAAGAAGCGAATATGTCCTTTCGGTTAAAGGAGAAGTGCGCAACAGACCGGAAGGAACGGTGAACCCGAATATGTTTACGGGAAAAATTGAAATAGTCGCCAATGTTCTGGAAATTGTAAATCCATGCCCTGCTCTGCCTTTGGAAATAGACGACTACAAAGAAACTTCCGAAGAAATAAGGCTTAAATACAGATATCTTGATTTAAGAAGGCCGTCTTTTCAGAAGAATTTTATAATAAGACATAAAGTTTTGCAGGAAGTCAGAAATTTTCTTAACGAAGAAGGTTTTTTGGAAATAGAAACGCCGTTTTTAAACAAATCGACGCCTGAAGGAGCCAGAGATTTTTTGGTGCCTGCAAGAATGGCCCACGGAAGCTTTTATGCTCTTCCGCAGTCTCCGCAGATATTCAAGCAGATTCTTATGGTTGCAGGTTTTGACAAATATTACCAGGTCGCAAGATGCTTCAGGGATGAAGATTTAAGAGCCGACAGACAGCTTGAATTTACCCAGATAGATATGGAAATGTCTTTTGTAGACGAAAACGACGTTATGAACGTAATAGAAAAAATGCTTGTAAAAATATTCAAAACAGCTTTGGACAGAGATATCAAGACTCCTTTTGAAAGAATGCCTTATGATCAGGCGATGCTGCGATTCGGTTCAGACAAACCCGATACGAGATTTGCCATGGAAATAAAAGATTTTTCATCGGAATTTGCTAATTGCGGCTTCGGCGTTTTCAAAAGCGTAATCGAAAAAGGCGGCGTAGTAAGAGGTCTCTGCATCAACGGCGGAGCAAAATTTTCAAGATCGGAAATAGACGGTCTGACAAAATTTGTTTCCGAATACGGGGCAAAGGGACTTGCATGGATGAAAATAACCGCAGGCGGAGCAGAATCAAACATTGTTAAATTCTTTACGCCGGAAGAAATAAACGCCATCATAACCAAATTTGAAGCAAAAGAAGGAGATTTGGTCGTATTTCTGGCGGATAATGCCGAAGTGGCGGCGCAGGGTCTGGGAGCTTTAAGAATAAAAATGGGGAAACAGCTCGGACTTATAGATAAAAATAAATTTAATTTCTTATGGGTAACCGATTTTCCTCTGTTCGGCTGGAACAGCGAAGAAAAAAGATGGGACGCAATACACCATATGTTCACTGCCGTTAAAGAAAGCGACGCCGACAAATTAACTTTTGAAGATGCGGGAAAAGCAAAAGCAAGAGCTTACGACGTTGTTTTAAACGGCGTAGAACTCGGCGGCGGTTCAATAAGAATACACAAATCAGATATGCAGTCAAAAATATTCGGATTATTAAATATTTCGCAGGAATCGGCAAGAGAAAAATTCGGCTTCCTGCTTGACGCATTGTCTTACGGAGCTCCTCCTCACGGCGGCGTCGCTTTAGGATTTGACAGATTATGCGCACTGCTTGTAGGCGAAGAATCTATAAGAGAAGTGATTGCTTTCCCTAAAACGCAGAAAGCGATATGTCCTTTGTCAAATGCTCCGTCACCTGTAAGCGAAAAACAATTAAAGGAACTGGGTATAAGAACAGTCCAGAAAGTAAACGCAAAGCAAGACTAAACGGAAAAAATTGTGAAAAATTTAAACGATTGGTTAAAAGCTAAAATAAAAAAATTCTTATTGTTTCTTATAAGAAAGATGGACGAAGACGTCCCTAATACTCCGATAATACGTTTATCTTCAGGCAATATATTAAAAAAAGACATTAAAATTCATCCCGCAATAACGGCGGCTGTTTCTTTTATATGCCTGTATTTTATGCTTGTTATGCAGGTCGGAGCAACTGTACAGACAATGATAGGAATATTTATACTGCTGCTTTTGGTATTCAGTTTTGTCCTTTTTTATTTTATAACGCAGTTTAAAAAATCGCTTCTTGACAGCAATAAAGTAATGTTAATTTGTTTTATTTTCGTTTTTTCATTTTTGCTGTTTCAGATTTTTTCGCATACTCTTTCGCAGATAGCTTTCCCAATGACAGCTTTTACAGTGCTGCTTTCTCTTTTGATATCCGTAAGAGTAGGGCTCACTTACACTTTCGCAATGGCTGTCTTTATGGCGATAATAAACGATTTTTCAGCAGCTGTGCCGATAATACAGATTGCAGGAAGTTTTGTCTCAATAATAAACATAAGAAAAATCAGAAGCAGAACGCAGTTCACGAAAGTCGGAATAAAAGTTTCGGCCGCAATGACGGCTATCATCATATCATTTTTCCTTTTCGGAGAAACGTCTCTCGAACAGGCTGAGCTTGATATATGGTTTGCGGTGCTGAACGGATTTTCATCGGTGCTTATTATACTCGCGCTTCTTCCTATTTTAGAGAATCTGTTTTCAAGAACGACAAATATTAAACTCATAGAGCTTGCAGACTTCAATAATCCGCTTTTAAAAAGGCTGATGGTTGAAGCCCCCGGAACATACCACCACAGCCTTATGACGGCTTCTCTTGCAGAACAAGCCGCCGGCGCAATAGGAATAAACTCCCTTCTTGCAAGAACATGCGCATATTACCATGATATAGGAAAACTTAAAAATCCTGAATATTTTATAGAAAACCAAAACAACAATGAAAACCCGCACGATAATCTGTCTCCTTCAATGTCAGGACTCGTTCTCGTATCGCACGTTAAAGACGGAGTGGCTCTTGCGAGAAAATACAAAATAGACCAGGTTATCATTGATGCCATAAACCAGCATCACGGGACATCGCTGATTCAGTATTTTTATCACAGGGCACTTGAACAAAGCAAAGACGTTAACGAACAGGATTTCCGTTATCCCGGTCAAAAACCTACGACAAAAATTTCGGCTATTCTGATGATAGCCGATTCAATAGAAGCAATTTCAAGAACAATGCAGGACACAAGCGCAGGAAAACTTAAAGAAGTAGTTGAAAAAGTCATTAACAACAAATTTACCGACGGACAATTTTCAGACTGTCCGATAACTCTGGCAGACTTGGTTAAAATAGCCGAAAGTATGACCATTACATTATGCGGGATATATCATGCAAGAATTGAATACAAAACATCGGAAAGAAAATAACTCACGGAAAACAGAAGTAATCTTTAAAGGTTTTAATAAAAAAATGCTTCCGCTTCTTCAAAGAGCGGCCGATACGGCTTTGAAACATGAAAAAATAAAAAAATGCCAAATAAGTTTTACAATGATTTCAGACGATGAAATTAAAAAGATGAACAGAAAATACAGAAAAGTAAACAGAATTACCGACGTGATATCTTTTTTGGTTTCCGAAGAGCTGTTTATGGGAGACATATACATATCTTCAAACAGACCTAAAAAAAACGCAAAGAAATACGGTTTTACGCATGAACAGGAATTATGTTATTTAATAATCCACGGAATTCTGCACCTTGAAGGATACACGGATTATGATGCCGAAAATAAATCATTAATGTTCTCCAGACAGGATAAAATATTTAAATGTTTATTTTCTTAGGGTTAATATTTCTTATTATTTTTTTTATGTTATCTGCTTTTTGGTCGGCTTCGGAGATAGCATTAAACAGCCTTTCAAAATACAGAGTAAAGAAACTTATCGTTCTAAAAAAATCAATTGCAACGCCTCTTTTACGATGGCTTGACAGCCCTTACTACCTGCTTACCGTGATTTTAACGGGGAACGTCGTTTCTGACATGGTAATAAGCTTTTTGTCGACTTCGTTATCTGAATCCATATTCAGTATGGTTAACAGACATATTCTCGAATTTTTCACATGGATAGCAACAACTTTCGTAGTGCTTGTAATCGGTGAAATTACTCCGAAAATATACAGCAGGGCCAATTCGCAGAGAGTCGCCCTGTTTGCCGTCCCTATACTGGCCAAAATAGAATTCATCGCAAAACCGTTTCTTTTTCCGGTATTAAAAATTCTTGATATTTTTTATAACAAAAACGAAACTTCCGCCGTATATCCTACTCTAAGCAAAGATGAAGTCAAGTCTCTTATATCGGAAGCCGATAAAGAAGGAGTCTTTGACAAAGACATAAGCGGAATGCTTGAACGTTCGGTCTGGTTTTCAGAAACGCCTGCCGTAAAAGTTATGACTCCGTTTGCTGATATAGAATCGGTCAATATTGCCGAAAACGAAGAAAAATTCATTGATATGGTAATTGAAACTTCAAGAAGCAGAGTGCCTGTATATGAAGGCAAGAAAACAAATATTATCGGATATATACATATCAACGACATCTTCTGGATATGGAAAGAAAACGGCGGTAAATTTTCAAGAACATGCATAAAGCCGGCATTCTTTATAGATCCGGACAAAAAAATAAGCGAACTTTTAAAAGAACTGCAGTCCGGAAGAACTCACATTGCGTTTATAAAAGATAAAAAAGACGTTATTTTGGGAATGGTAACTCTTGAAGATATTGTTGAAGAAATTGTAGGAGAAATACTCGACGAGTATGAACTTTAAAAGGATATTATGACCGTTTTAATTATTAAATTATTTATCTTCCTTTTCTTTCTGGCTTTAAATGCGTTTTTTTCAGGCGCTGAAACAGCTATAACCAGCCTGACAAATTCTCATATAAGAAGAGCTAAAGAAAAATATAATAAAATATACAAATACATATCATATTGGGAAAAAAATCCGGATGACGTTATAACCACTTTGCTTGTATGGATGAACATGTCTGTTGTGGCAGTGGGAGTTATGGCGGCTTCCATTACGTTAGATATTATAGCCTCTTATAATCTTGATAAAGCCGTTTGGCTGACAATTTTATCAGTCTTGTCAATAATAATAACTCTGATTTTTGCCAATATTCTTCCAAAAACTATATGCCGTTATAAAGCCGAACAATATGCCGTAAAAGCTCTGCCTGTAATAGTAAATTTGACTTCGATAACAACACATCTAAACTCTTTTCTTGTATCGATATCTAACGGTCTTCTTAATTTTTTCGGCAGAAAAACATCTGAACCGCAGTCTATGGGCGCCGATGAAGTGGATTTTTTACTGTCAAACGAAAATGTTTCTCCGCTGTCTCTCGGCTCGAGAAAAATCATAAACAGAATAATAGAATTCAGAAAAACAAAAATTACTCAGGTTATGGTGGCAAGATCTGAAATTTTTGCGGTTAATTTGGACCAGCCTAAAGATAAAATAATAGAGCAGATTATAGCTACGCAGTATTCAAGAGTTCCCGTATACAAAGGAACAATGAATAACATTATAGGTATTCTGAACGTTAAAGATATTGCAGCCACTTGGAGAAACGAAAATTTGTTTACCATTGAAGATATTTTACGCCCAGTATATTATGTTCCTGAGACTGCATACACGAAACAGCTTCTTGTAAATTTTAAAACAGGAAGACATCATATGGCAATAGTGGTGGACGAGTTCGGCTCAACGATAGGACTTGTGACAATAGAAGATTTGCTTGAAGAAATTATAGGAGAAGTATGGGATGAATATGACGTTAAAGAAAAAAATGTCATAAAACTCGAAGAAAATGAATACCTTATAAACGCTTCCGAATCCATAGCAAACGTAAACGACGAATTAAAAATCAATATTCCGGAAGACCATTTTTCAACCATAAACGGCTGGGTTCTTGAATGTTTCGGATATATTCCGAAAGTGTGCGAAAAAGTTTCATGGGAAAATTTTGAGATTGAAATTGAAAGCGTTGATATTAAAAAAATTAAAAGGATTATTTTAAGAATTAAACAAAATGTATTATAATGTTAGAGGTTTGATATTAAACAGTAAAGTTTTATCGGAATCCGATAAAATGATTACGGTTTATACATGCAAATGGGGAAAAATTAACGCCGTTGTGCCGGGAGCAAAAAAAATAGTTGCAAAACTGGCATGCGCCACAGAGCCTGTTACTGAAAGCGAGCTTATGATTTACCAGACTTCAATTTATGCAAAGCCTACGGTTACAGGAGCAAGAATATTAAACAACAATACTGAAGTTAAACAGGATTTTGACAGGCATATACTTGCTTTATACGTAAGCGAAATAAGCGATAAATTCGCCCCGATACATATGGAAAACACAAAGAAATACGAGTTAATATCAAGAACGTGGAATCTGCTGGGCACTTCAAAAACTCCTTTGCGTGTTTTAACGGCTTTTTCTTTAAGATTATTAAAGCTTTCAGGATACAACATGATGGAATACCTTGTAAGAGAATATTCTTCACATATAAAGAAAGAAGATTTTTTATATCTGAAAAGAGTATCTAACTGCTGCGGCGACGATCTTGAAAATATTGAAGGTTTTGAGGATAAGAAAGATAAAATTATGTGGAACTATGTTGAAAGTTATATCAAGACATACATTCCCCAGCCGTCTGTCGGCATTTTTCTTAAAAAAATTAAATATATAAATTAAAATACAGAGGACAAAATGAATTTTCAAGAAATTATTATGAAGCTCCATACGTTTTGGGCAAAAAAAGGATGTCTGATATGGCAGCCTTACGATTTGGAAAAAGGAGCGGGAACTTTTAATCCGGCTACATTTTTAAGATGTCTGGGAAATAAACCGTGGAACGTTGCTTACGTTGAACCTTCAAGAAGACCTACGGACGGCAGATACGGAGAAAATCCTAACAGACTGCAGCACTATTACCAATTTCAGGTAATCATGAAACCTGCGCCTGCAAACATACAGCAAATGTATCTGGAAAGTTTAAAAGCAATAGGGCTTGATCCTACCGAACACGATATAAGATTTGTTGAAGACGACTGGGAATCGCCTACGCTTGGCGCATGGGGACTCGGCTGGGAAGTATGGATTGACGGAATGGAAGCAACCCAATTTACATATTTCCAACAGGTCGGAGGAATAGAACTTAATCCTATTTCCGTGGAAATAACATACGGACTTGAAAGGCTTGCCATGTATTCCCAAAAGAAAAGCAATGTCTACGATTTAATGTGGACTGACGAAGTAACTTACGGAGACGTCCATCTTGAAGATGAAAAGCAATGGTCAAAATACAACTTTGAAATAGCAAATACTGAAATGCTGCTGAAACATTTTACTGACTGGGAAACGGAAGCAAAAAAACTTGTTGAAGCAAATTTGGTTCTGCCGGCTTACGATGCCGTAATGAAATGTTCGCACTTGTTTAACATGTTAGACGCAAGAAGCGCTATTTCCGTATCCGAAAGAGTGAGCTATGTTTTAAGGGTAAGAACACTTGCAAAAATGGTTGCCGAAGGATATATAAAACTGTTAGATTCCAAAGATAAATAAATATATAATTTGATAAAGGATAAAAAAATGGCAAAAAATGTTTTACTTGAAATAGGAACTGAAGAAATTCCGTCATCATATATCGCCCCTGCTCTTGAACAGATGCAGAAGTTTGCGACAGATATGCTTAATAACGCCGGTTTGAACTTTTCAGGCATAAAGACATATTCCACTCCAAGAAGACTTGTTTTAATAATAAATGACGTTGCGGAAAAAAGCGAAGACAAAACTCAGGAATTTAACGGGCCTTCCGTTAAAGCCGGTAAAGACGCCAACGGAAACTGGACTCAGGCAGTCATAGGTTTTTCCTCAAAACTTAATATAAAACCTGAACAGCTTTTAATCAAAGAAACGGAAAAAGGACAATATTTCCATTATGTAAAACAAATAAAAGGAGTAAAAACCGAAGCTCTTTTATCGGAAATACTGCCGTGCCTGATACAAAAAATTTATTTTCCGAAAACAATGGTTTGGGAAAGCTCCTGCCTTAAATTTGCAAGACCGGTAAGAACAATAGTTGCGATGTTCGGCGATAAAGTAATTAAATTTTCTCTTGCCGGCGGCTCAATAAAATCTTCCAATAAAACAACAGGACTCCATACATTAACCTCAAAGCCTGTCATTATAACCCGCGCTGACGATTATAAAAATATTTTACAAAACAACTGTGTTTTGGTTGATCAGGAAGAAAGAAGAAAAAAAATTATTTTTTCAATCAACGAAGCGGCAGATACAATTTCATCAAAAGCCGTTTTGGATGACGAACTTGTTGATGAAGTCAACCAGCTTGTAGAATTTCCTACCGCAGTATTATGCAAATTTGAAGAAAAATATTTAAAGCTTCCTCCTGAAGTTTTAATTACATGTTTGAAGAAAAAGCAAAAATGTTTCGCAATAAAAGACGCTAACGGAAAACTTACAAATTATTTCATCGGTATAAGGAACGGAAAATCCGAAAACCAGCATATCGTAAGAGAAGGTTATGAAAAAGTCGTCGCAGCAAGACTTTCAGATTCGGAATTTTTCTATGAAAATGACATAAAAAAAACCACGGAATCTTCTCTTGAAAGGCTTAAAGGATTAATATTCCAAAAGGAAATCGGAACCGTATATGAAAAACTTCTCCGGATAAAAGCTCTTGCGCATTTTATAAACGAAGAGAGTCATTTATCATGCGATTCTCAAAAGATTAATAAAGTCGTTGATTTATCAAAAACGGATTTGGTCAGCGAAATGGTTTTTGAATATCCGGAACTTCAGGGCATTATGGGAAGGATATACTCAGATGCCGCAGGAGAGCCTTTTGATATTTCACAGGCAGTCGAGCAGCATTATTATCCTCTAAGCGCTTCCGGCGCGCTTCCGCAAAGCAAGCTCGCGGCGGTCGTTTCTCTTGCCGATAAACTCGATACTTTGACAGCCGATTTCGCAATAGGTCTGGAGCCTTCAGGTTCTGCGGATCCTTACGGACTCAGAAGAATGTCAATCGGCATGATAAGAATGATAAGAGATTTTATACCTGAAGCTGATATCGAAAAAATGATCGATACCGCTTTGTACAATATGCCTGAAAAGATAAAAAATATGGACACTTTCAAAACGGCAAAAGAAAGGTTCGAAAAATTTTTATGGAACAGAATAGAAAACATATACGAAAACGAAGGTTTTAAACCCGACGAAGTAAAATGCGTAATTATTCCGTGCCAAAAAAACGGCATAAAGAATATCGGAGATATAAAAATAAAGCTGGAAGCTTTGCAAAGCTTAAGAAAAGAAGCTTCTTTTGAATCGATTACAACCATTTTTAAAAGAGCGACCAATATTCTGAACCAGGCAAAAAAACAAAAGCTGCAGATTCCCGAAAAAGTGAATGTTTCGTTATTGCAGGAAGAAGCCGAGAAAAAGTTATATGAAAAGTATTCTCTTACAGACCAAGAGCTTATTTCTCTTATCGAAACAAAAAATTATTCGGAAGCCATCAGCAAATTAAACGATATAAAACCGTTTTTGGATTTGTTTTTTGAAAAAGTAATGGTTATGTGCGAAGACGAAAATCTTAAGCTTAACAGAATATCTTTAATAAATTTTATAACTGACAGATTTAATTCTTTTGTTTCTCTGTCATCATTGCAATAAACAAATACTGTTTACTGAAAAAGAGTCTTTATGTTTTTATCTAAAATAAAAAATTTTATTACGACAAACGCCGGATTTTTACTGCTGCTTTCAATAACGGTATTTCTGTTATACGGCAAAAGCATTAACTTTGATTTTACATATCACGATGACGACATATTGATTATCAATAATACGAAATTTCTGTCAGAAGCAAAAAATATCCCGCACCTTTTTTTTACTTCCTGCTATCTTTCAAACAACAGTTTTTATTACAGGCCTGTGCTCAACCTGTCTTTTGCGGCAGAAACGATTTTTTTCGGTTCAAGTCCTAAAATTTATCATTTTACAAATATAATATTTTTTATTCTTGCGCTGTATTCAAGCTATCTGCTGCTTGTAAAATTAAAATTTGATAAAAACATTTTAAAATTTATATTTTTGCTTATGGCCGCGCATCCGATATTCGTTTCATGCATTGCGTGGATTCCCGGAAGAAACGATACTCTTCTTACGGCATTTATCTGTTTAGCATTTATAAATTTTCTAAGTTTTATCGAGCAAAATAAAACCAAATATCTGCTTTTGCATTGTTTGTTCTTCACGCTGGCTTTATTCACAAAAGAAACAATGTTTATGCTTGTGCCGATATATATTTTTCTTATCTGCTGTTTCAATTATAAAATATCAAAACAGCAGATACTCAAAAACCTTATGATTTTAATTCCTGTTATAATAATTTATTTCATTTTCAGAAATTCAGCCGTAGCTCCCATAGATTCAAAAGAATATTTTTTAAACTATAAAAAATACGCTTTCAACACTATATCAGGGACTATGACATATATAGACAAATTTATAATGCCCGACTACATTCCGCTGATGCTTCATAATATTAAAATCGGTATAAGCATCGTTATAATGAATGCCGCAGTTTTATTTCTTCTTGTCTTTATGTATGTAAAGAAAATTACCGGCAAAAAAAATATTCTGTTTGCGGCCGCGTGGTTTATCCTTTTGCTTTTGCCGACTTTTTTACAAAAAGAATATATTTTCCTGCCGCACAGATTAATACTTTCGTCTTTGGGCGTTGCAGTTATTATAACGTCTCTTGTTCATTATGTTATAACGCGTTATCCGGTATCAAAAAAATATTTGATTGCTTTGTACTTAATGTTTTTTTCAATGTTTTTATACCTGTCTTATATTCAAACGGACAAATACAAAAAAGCAGACGTATACTGGTCGACGGCTTATATTGATGCACCCGATTATCACCTGGTCCTCAACGGGCTTGCAAAAGTTTATTTATCCGCAGGCGATTACGAACAGTATAAAAATTTTATTTACGAAGCTTACAGATTAAGCTACGGCGACAGATATATCTTTGATATAACGTCGATACTTATACATGAAGGCAATACCGACGAAGCCGAAAAAATATGTTTAAATATTTTATCAGACTCGAGAAATAAACCGTTTCTCAAATTCGGAAGCATGAGTACTCTCGGAGAAATTTACCTTAAAAAAAACAATATAAAAAAAGCTTACTTCTATACAAAAGAAGCTTTCAAAATAAACCCTTACGATTCTGACGTATCGGAAAAACTCGAACAAATAAAAACAATGTTAAAAAACAGACACAATGCTGTTTAAACGTCCCGTAATAACTGTTTTATTTATCTATGTTTCCGCTATTATTATTTTTGATTACGCAGGATTTTTCTCTCCGGATAAACACAGCTTTTTAATTTACAATACCGGGCAAAAGAGAGTCGTCATCACCGGGAAAGTTATTGATACACCGTCGATAAAAACAAACGGGCAGGAATTTATTCTTGCGGCAGACGGTATTAACGGCATCAGAATAAAAGAAAAAGTTCTTATTTATGCCCCGCAGGCCTACAAAATAGAATACGGTGATTTAGTATGCATATCTGGAAAACTTTCAAAAATCGAAAAGCCGGTTTTTCCTTATACTTTCAATTATAATCTGTATCTGCAGAGACAAAATATTTATACAAAATTTTATCTTTATACTTTTGAACTGACAGGCAAAAAACCCGACAAGATAAAAGCTTTGGCATTAAAAGCAAATAAAAATATTGAAGAAAAAATTTCTTCTTACTTTAAAGAACCTTCTTCTTCGGTTTTAAAGTCAATGTTTATCGGCAGCAGCTATTTTTCGGACAAAGAAACAAAAACAGATTTTATAAATACAGGACTTATTCATATTCTTGTGGTAAGCGGATGGCATATAGGTTTTTGCGTAGTAATTATTATATTCATATTAAAATTACTTTCTCTGCCGTTAAAATACATTTATGCGTTAACAATACCTGTTGTATTCTTCTACACGGTTATGACCGGGGCAAATCCGCCGGCAGTCAGAGCAGCAATAATGGCTTCATGCATCCTTTTATCTTTAATTTCAAACAGAGAACCTTTAATATATAATGCAATCGCTTTATCAGCCCTTATTATTTTTATATTTAATCCGCAGACGCTTTTTACGGCAAGTTTTCAGCTTTCGTTTATGGCAACATTGGGAATAGTTTATTTGTATCCGAAGATAAACAACATCTTTAGCGGGATAAAAAACAAAATATTCAGATTTTTTTGGGAAATCGCAAGCGTTACTTTGGCGGCTCAAACAGCTTTGCTTCCGCTTTTAATTTTTTATTTCGGGCAGCTTTCTGCTATTTCCTTTCTCGCAAACATACTTATAGTACCTGTCATCGGATTTATAGTAGGCTTATCTTTTGTGTTTTATATTGCGACTTTTATATCTTCACATCTTGCTTTAGGCATATCGGCAGTCCTTTCATTAATACTTTCAGCAGTTCTCGGAATAATCCGTTTTTTTGCAAATTTAAATTTTTCAATGGTTGACGTTAAAGTACCGTCAATAATTGAAATGTTTTTTTATTACTTTGCTCTTATAACGATGATAGAATTCAGAAAAAATAAGAAAATATTATACGGTTTGGCTGTCGCATTTGTTTTAATGATTTTTATTCCTTTTGAAAAACAATCATTCTATAGAACTTTTAAAACCGAAAAAAACACAACAATTCATATAAAAAATAAAAGAGAAGGAAATATTATAGTTTTTAACGAAATCAAAAAAGACAACTACTATTTTCAGGGATTAAACAGATATCTTCTTTCTTCAGGCATAAAAAAAATAGATAAATTTTATTCGAACCAAAAAGAGATACGAAACAAACTGCCTAAAATAACCGTATCGGCGATATATGATATAACAGATTTCAAAAATTAAAACCGGCAATCATATATTTACCTGACGGAAATTACATTTTTTCCGGAGCGGAAACGCCCAGCAGATCCAATCCTTTTGTAATTATGACTGAAACGGCTTTCAACAGTTCTATTCTTGTTTTCGTAAGCTGTTCTTCATTTCCCAAGACTCTGCACTTTTCATAAAATCTGTGGTATATGTCTGCCGTCTCTATCAAAAACGTGGTCAAATGATGAGGACTTTTTGTTTTATCACAGATAAGAAGAACGTCTTCAAAAGAAATCAATTTTTTTATCAAATCTCTTTCTTCTTTGGAGGATAATAAACTAAAATCAGACACAGCGCCGCTGTCTTTATATTCTTTGAAAATAGAATGACATCTTGCATTTACATACTGTACGTAAAAAACAGGATTTTCGCTTGTCTGTTTTTTTGCGAGTTCAAGATCAAATTCAAGCTGAGAGTCGGGAGCCCTCAGCAAAAAGAAAAATCTGCATGCGTCTGTTCCGACTTCATTTAAAACGTCTTTAAGAGTTATAAATTCTCCGCTTCTTGTAGACATCGCGACAGGCTCGCCGTTTCTTACCAAAGAAACAAGCTGGTATAAAATAACTTTCAAAGCTTCTTTGTTTTGACCGAGCATCTGTATTGCGGCATTAATTCTGGCGACATAACCGTGGTGGTCCGCACCCCACAGATTAATAACCTTTAAAAAACCTCTTTCGTATTTATTCTTATGATAAGCTACATCAGAAGCCAAATAAGTATATCTCCCGTCGGACCTTCTTAAAACTCTGTCTTTGTCATCTCCGTAATTTGTTGAAGCCAGCCATAAAGCGTCATCTTTTTCATAAGCATAATTTTTACTTTTCAAATAATCGCAGACTTTGTCTACTTCAGTTTTTCCTGAACCGTCTTTTTCAAATGCAATTTTAGATTCAGAAAACCAATTATCAAACCCGACTCTGAAAATTTCCAAATCCTGCTTTATTGTTTCCAAAATTCTTTTATGAGATTCTTCTCTGAAATCAATTTCATCTTGTTTTTTGCCTTCATTTATTAAATCCTGCGCAATATCTTTTATATAATCGCCTTTATATCCGTCTTCAAGAAAAGGTATATCTTCTCCTTTTAACTGTCTGTATCTTATTTTTGTAGATTCTCCCAAAACATTCATTTGGTTTCCGACATCATTTAAATAATATTCTTTTACCGCATTATATCCGAGATGTTTTAAAATTCTTGCCAGACTGTCTCCTATGGCAGCCCCTCTTCCGTGCCCTATATGCAGAGGCCCGGTAGGATTTGCAGAAACAAATTCAACCATTACTTTTTCTTTCCCTAAACTTTCCTGCCTTGCGTAATTTTCTTTTTTCTCAAGTATTTTTTTCAGCTCTTCCTGTAAAAAAGAATCGGTAAAGTATAAATTGATAAAACCCGCTCCCGCTATTTCCGCAGATTTAACAGATGACTGTAATTTAGAAATTATTATATCCGATAGTTCCTGCGCGATAATTCTCGGATTTGTTTTTATTTTTTTCGCTATCACCATAGCCGCATTCAACGCAAGGTCCGCATTAATATTTTTAGGCGGAATTTCAACGCTGAAAACAATTTCTTCTTTTAATCCTTTTGAAAAGGCAAACTCGCCGATTATCGCTTTTAACTGCTGTTCAAGATTGAATTTTAACATTTATACTTCCTTGTATGTTTTTTATATTTGTTTCGTTTTTAATTTAGCGCCAAATTTCATACTTAATCTTAGACGGCTCCCATCTTTGTTTTGCCGGTTTATCTTCGGCAGATCTGCCTATCACGATTAAAGAAAACGGCATTATATTTTCCGGAATATTTAACAGTTCCCTGAAACCTTTTACTCTGTCTTCTATAGGCGCAACTCCGCACCATACTGAACCGTATCCTTTGGCAGTCGCGGCAAGTAAAATATTTTCGGTTGAAGCGGCACAATCCTGCTGCCAATAATTTTTATATTGTTTTTCCAAATCGGCGCAAACGACAATCGCCAAAGGCGCATTTGCAAGCATCTGCGACGCAGAATGTATCTGCATAATTTTTTTATGAATTTCTTTATTTTTTATGACTATAAAAGACCAATGTCTCGTATTGTATGCCGACGGGCTGCTCATGCCTGCATGCAAAATATAATCCAAATCGTCCTGCGGAATATCGTCTGATTTATAATTTCTGCAGCTTTTTCTGTCGAATAAAATATCCATTTTAACTCCTTATTACAATAGACACTTTGTTATTGTATTATTTTTACTATTGTTTCTGCTACATTTTCAGCTATCAACCTATTGCCATAATCTGTACAATGTCCAAAATCACCGGCAAATCTATCTCTAAATATTTTTTCATACCCTTTTTCTTTTAAAGCTTCTTTAAATCTTATTTCATTACTGACAAAAACAACTTCATTAAAATTTTCCAACATTTTTTTCAATGGCTGTATGCTTCTAATCGGATATTGCATAGCTATTAATTTTATTTTTTTATCTTTGCAAATAGCAGCTAATATCTTATAGTTTTTTTGTGTTGTAGGCGTTTCGTACATCATAGAATATTCTGTCTGCAATTCAAAATATTTATCAGCTTCTTTATAATCTCGTTGCAATAATTTCTCTACAGCCTCAAAACCACAAATATTAATAATATTCATATTATTAAATTTATGAGGTTCTTTTAATATAATTAATATTTGTTCATCTATTTTTTTTACAACATCTAATGCCCCGACATTAAATAAATCTTTTTTAAATCTAATAAAAACAGTAATGTATTTTTTAATTATATCTCCATTTAAAAACAATTCATTTATTTTATCGACATTTTTTGTCCTGCAAAGCATTTCCAAAATTTCATGAACTGCAAAATATTTGTCTGTTTTCATATACTCTGAAATTATTTTATCTGCATTTTCTCCCTGATTTTTTGCGAATTTGTATGCTAAAATTTCATCAATGATAAAATCCTTTTTTCTATCAGGATAATATTTATTCAAATCGCGGTATATTTCTATCGCTTCATCATATTGCTTTTTATGAAAATATTCTATTGCCTTTGCGAAAAGAATATCAAAACCCGGGATATACTTGTTTTTAATTAATTCCTTTTCTTCTGCATATAATAAATTTTCGCCGGACATTATATGTTTTTTTACAAGGTAAAATAATTTTAATATTTTGAATTTTGGTTTATTAATATCTGTTATTAAAAAATCATGGTCATTAATACCCATCATACTTACTATTATATCAGGTTTGTACAAATCTATTTTTTTATAAACGATTTCTGTCACTAAATAATTGGTTCTGGAGGCTTCATGCCCTTCATCTATTATTTTTACTTCTTTTTTTAACCCTTTTTTCTTTAATTCTTCCTCAAGAAATTTTGGCCACTGACCGTCAGTTGTAGATTCCCCCAAACACAATATTGTGATTTCTGCTTTTTTCTTTAATTCTTTATTGATTTCATAATTTTTTATTATTTTTATTGACAGAGCTATTGTCTGCAGTGATATTTCTAAAATACATAAAGCTATTATAATTCCTAAAAAAACCAGCAATATTTTTTTGATTATTGTCATCTATTTGTTATTTTCCTACGCAAAATTTTGAAAATACAGTGCGCAGAATATCCTGATTAACGTCATATCCTAAAATTTCATTCAATAAGAGCAAAGCATTTTGCGCTTCAAAAGACACTATTTCGTCGCTGTCGCCTTTGTCAATCAAATCAGATACGGTTTTTAACGCCGTTTTAACTTTACATATCAAATCATATTGTCTTGCATTTAGCAAAAACTCTGATTTTTCCGCAGCCTGTTCAAGGTCTAAAACAGAGAATATTTTTTCCAAAATATTCTCTATATTAATTTCTTTTACGCTTGAAAAAGATGCAAACTCTTTTACAGGATATATTTTTAATATGTCGTCTAATGAAGTTTTCTGCTCTAAGTCTGATTTATTTAAAACGAGAATTATTTTATCCTGTTTATTTTTAAGCAATTCGCAAATTCTCAAATCATCGCTGTCCAATATTGTATTGGAATCTATAACCCATAAAACGATATCCGCGGCATTTATCGATTCTTTTGTTCTTTCCTGTCCGATTTTTTCTATAGTATTTGAACTGTGGCGCCTGATACCCGCAGTGTCTATTATAGTAAAAGGTATATTTTTATATTCAATTTTTTCTTCTATAGTATCGGTTGTAGTACCGGCGATATCCGTTACTATGGACCTCTGGTACCCTAAAATACAATTTAAAATCGACGATTTTCCCGCGTTAGGCTTACCGGCTACTGCTATCTTTACTCCGTCTGCGGCTGTTTTACTGAGAGAGTATGAAGATATTATTCCCTCTACTTTATCTATAATTTTTTGCATTCTCTCTTTTTTTTGCTCTCTTGACAAGAAATCAATATCTTCCTCAGGATAATCGAGAGATACTTCAAGATATGCAAACAGCAGCGTTAAATCTTCTTTAACTTCTTTAATTTTTGAAGAAAACGAGCCCTGCAAAGAATTTAAAGCAAGCTCAACGGCCTTACTGCTTCCGCTGTTTATCAAATCGCACACAGCTTCGGCTTCTGACAAATCCATTTTATTATTTATAAAAGCTCTGTACGTAAATTCGCCTTTATCGGCAAGACGGACGTCTTGTTTTGCAAGAAGTAATTCTATGACCGACTGAACTATCAACATATTGCCGTGAGTGGAAATTTCGATTGTATCTTCGCCGGTATAGGTATGGGGAGCTTTCATATAAACGAGAATTACTTCGTCTAATTTTTTACTGTCTGAATAAATAAATCCGTGATGAACTGTCTTGTTTTTGATATCTACAGGGTTGTGTTTACCGTCAAAAAAAACAGAAGACACTATATTCATGGCAGACTTTCCGCTGATTCTTATCGTAGCTAAAGCTGATTTGCCTTGCCCTGTTGCAAGAGCGACTATAGTGTCTTCCTGTTTAAATAAATTCATTTTTTATCTGCTAAAAGTTTTACTCCGACCTTTCTCATCGCTCCTTCACCTTCAGAGAAAGTATCAAATCCGCCTGCATTCTCCAAATACATGTGAATAAATTTTCTTTCTTTTGCAGACATCGGGTCAAATCTGTATATTTTCTTTGTTCTTTTTACATATTCAATTGCTTTTTCCGCAAGCACTTTTAATCTTTCCTGCTGTTTTAATCTGTAATTTTCCGTATCCAAATTAACTTTTACTCTGGTGTCGGAATTCGTGTTAAGCATAAGCTGCACGATATATTCCAAAGAGTCAAGAGTTTGTCCTCCCTTGCCTATCAGGAGACTGCCGTTATCAGTGCTGACTTCCGCTTCAACTATTCCGTCTTTATAATAAACTTTTAAATCTTTTAATTCTATATTCATCATGGATATGATATCTTTAATGTATTTTTCTACATTTTTACAGGCAAGATCAGAATCTACATCAGCCGTTTCTCTTACGGCGTTTTTCCTGCTTGGGGTTATGTTATTTTTTAAAGTAAGCAAAACTTTTGCGGGTTTTGCGCCCATAAGTCCGAATAATCCGGAAGTTCCCTCGTCAAGAATTTTTATTTCCACATCTTCTTTTGCACAGTTAAGTTTTTTTATGCCGTTGGCAATTGCATCTTCTATATTTTTGCCCGAAATTTCAATTTCTTGCATTTTTATTATCCCCCTAAATCTTTTTCTCGTCTTGTTTTAAAACAAAATATTGAACTATCATGGAAACAACGCTGTTTGTAAGCCAGTAAAGAACTAATCCCGAAGGGAATCCCCAAAACATAAAAGTAAAAACTACAGGCATTATATACATCATTCTCTTTTGCATAGGATCAGATGTTGCCGCGGTCATTTTCTGCTGGAAGAACATTCCGATACCCATAATCAAAGGAAGCAGATTCAGAGATATTCCTCCTATATGCATCAAGCTGTCGCTTGCCGACAAATCATTAACCCATAAAAGCCATCCGGCATGCCTTAATTCGTAAGCGTTTCTCAATGTAGTAAACAAAGCCCAAAAAATAGGGAGCTGCAATAAAAGAGGAAGACAGCCGCCCAAAGGATTTACTTTCTGCGTTCTGTACAAGTTTATCATTTCAACCTGAAGTCTTTTCGGGTCATTTTTATATTTTGTCTGCAAATCTTTTATTATAGGCTGAATTTTTTTCATTGCTGCGGTAGCCCTGAAGCTCTTTAAAGTCAAAGGCAGAACAAGTATTTGAATTATTACGGTCATAATAATAATAGACCATCCGTAATTTCCCGTAATGCCGAAAAGGAAGAATAAGACTGTCATCGCTATTTTGCCGAGCCATCCGAAAAATCCGAAATCAACAGTTTTTTCAAGTCCCATATTAAAAGTTTTTAAATGAGAATATGATTTCGGCCCTATATAAAACTGCAATGAAAAATTTTGTAAACTTTTATCCTGTTTAACATTTGCCGACAACAGCATCATCGGAGGAGTCTTCTTGCTTTGTCTGGCCATTCCTACATTAGAAAAATTCAAAGCATTGGAAGGAATAAAAGCCGCAAGAAAATATCTGTTGTCTATTGCGGCCCATTTATAAAGCTGCGCCGGATTATTCTCCGTTTTAATCTTTTCAAGTTTTGCAGGCATCGAAGACGTATATCCCAATACTCTTGTAACGGAAACATTTTCTTTCAACTCTTTATTATCCGTTCCAAGACCTGGGCCCCAGTTAAATTCAACGTCAGGAAGCTTTGCATCGTCTTTTAATTTTTCAAGCTGCACGTCAAGTTTATGCAAGTAATTATCAGACAAATTGTATGTTTTTGTTATTTTCCAATTTTCTCTCGAAGTATAAGAAAAAGTTACTTTATCTTTTGTCTGTTCCGTAATTTCATAAACAGAACCAGGGAAATTGCCTAAAACAGGCGCAGCTTCAGGAAGTACCAAATCCACAAAGCTTCCGTTTTTTTCCCTTATAAACCAATTTTTTATACTTGCGCCTTTATTTGAAAAAACAATCTTATAATTCTCTTTTTCTACGGTTATTTCCTGCTCTTTAATTTCTTTTATCTGCGCAGAAACAGTAGAAGAGACTGCTGTTGTTTCTTCTTTTTTCCCGTCCGGCTTCACTGCCGTAACGCTTTGGTTTTCCTGTTTGTTTATTTGCTGCATTAACTGCTGCTGCGACGGCTTAGGTTGAAAAAAGACATACCAAAGCATTAAAAATAAGGTTGAAAAGACAACAAACATCACTGTATTTTTTTGCATAAATTACTCACTTTTTATTTTTTCGGGGACCAAATCTATGCCGCCTTTATGAAAAGGATGACATTTTAGCAATCTCTTTAAAGATAAAAACGAACCTTTAAAAAAGCCGAATCTTTCGATTGCCTCATAAGCATAAGCCGAACACGTAGGATAAAATCTGCATCTTGGAGGGGTAACAGATGAAAAACTTCTGTAAATTCTAATAAGAAAAAGGGCAAACTGCTTCATACTAAATTATATATCATTATAAAATTTTGCACTCTTCAGACAATCCAGAACAGTTTCTTTAATCTTGCCGTACCCTGTCAATTTAATCTCTGGTTTTAATATAAAAATTATATCTAAACCCGGTGTCAGCTTATGTTTATTTGTTCTAAAAATTTCTCTTAATCTTCTTTTAGCTCTATTTCTTTCCGTGGCGTTTCCAACTTTCTTTGACGTTATCAAACCAAGTCTTCTTATTTCGTTATTGTCTTTTCTGTTTAACACAAAAATATTTACAAAATCAGTCACTATCTTTTTGCCGTTTTTTAAAACTTTCTTATAATCGCGTTCAAGATGCAACTTTTCCTGATAACAAAATGAAAAACCACTGCTACTGTTAAGCATTTTATGCCGAAAGAGTAGCTCTTCCTTTCTTTCTTCTCGCGCTAAGCACTTTTCTTCCGCCGGCTGTTGCCATTCTTGCCATAAAGCCGATTTTCTTTTTTCTTCTTTCTTTGTTTGGCTGAAACGTTCTTTTTACCATTTTAATTTCCTCTTTACTAATGCAAAATAATCTGTTAATTATAGCTTAAAACACACAATATAGTCAAATTCAAGACTCTTGTTTTATCTTATAACTACTACCTTGCCGTTATATTTTTTACCGTTATCTTCTCTTATAATCCATATGTATACGCCGCTCGGAACATAATTATAATTATTATCCCTTCCGTCCCAGTGAACTATATCTCCTGTTTCGGTAGTCGTACTAGGCAAAGGAATATTTTCAGGAACTTTCCAGCTGATGCTTTTGATTAAATTTCCCGAAACATCATAAATTTTCAACGTTCCTGTTTCAGTCTGAACGCCTTTAAATTTTATCCATCCGTCTGCATAGAGACTGCCGTGTTTTTTAGTATCGCCTGTGGAACTCTGCGACACTCCCGACTCAGGAATCCACGGATTAGGATAAACTTTAATATCTGCTTTTACAACGGCGGCACAGCAAATAAAAAAGATATAAATACAAAATATTTTTTTTATCATCTTATCCTTTCCAATGCGCGCTGCGCTTCAATCTTGCCGGGTTTGTAGTACAACGACATCCTCAGATATTCTCTCGCCTTATCCATTTCATTTTTACTGTAAGCGGCCATTCCTCTTTCATAAAAACTCTGTGAAACTTTATCGACAACCCTTTCAAGTTCAAAAGAAGCGGAAGTATTCCCGGGATTATATTCCAAAGATTTTTTATATGATTGTGCGGCGAGTTCAAAATCGTTGTTTCTGTAAGCCTCAAAACCTTTCTTGTAATAATTTTCAGACAAATTATAACTGATTTTAGATATGTAGTTCTGGGCATTTTTATAATATTCCGTAAATTCATATTTTTCAGCTATTTCTTTTGCTTTCTGGAAATAAACGACAGCCGATTCAAGTTTTCCTTTTTCATAATTTTTCAAACCGTCGTTAAATGTATCTATAAGCTGATTTCTGACTTTATTTTGTTCCGCTTCAAGAGCAGACAATCTTTGGTCTTCAGCAATACGCTGTATATTTTTTTCAGATTTTTCTATTAAATTCTGCACATCAAGTCTGTGCGGAGCCGCAACTATAACCGCTTCAAAATATTTTATGGCTTCTTCATATTTGCCGGAATTATAATACTTCATCGCCTGTTCGTATATTTCATTGGCTTTATCGGAAGCAATCTTTGCCAGCTGATTATCAACATTTATGATTTTTTCGTTTGCGAGCTGGTTCTCGGAATCAATATCAAGCAAATATTTCAGGGAATCTCTGGCTCTTACGAGATCTCCTTTCTTATAGAACTTTTCATATCTTTTCCACAAATATTCTATCCTTTTGCTGTTTTCCGCCCTGCTCTGCTGAACTTTCACGCTGTTTGTAACAGCTTCAGACTGCTCTATGCCGAGCTTGGCAACTCTGTTTGTAGGATCAAGTTCCAAAACTTTTCTGTAATATCTGTCGGCAGAAACGACATCATTTTTTTCCAAAGATTTCGCTGCTTTTGCCATATATTTATTTACAATATCCAAATGATACTCATCAATTTTTTCAAGTTCTTCGACTGTTTTCTTAAGATATTCCTGGGAAGGTTTATGATCGGGATAAACTGACAAAATATCGTCAAACTGTTCTCTTGCCTTTATAAAATCTTTTGCGTAAAAATTTGCTTCCGCTTCTCTGAAATGGTTTTCCAAATAATACTCATAAGCTTTCTTTTGGTCAGAAAACTGTCCGAAAGCAAAACTCAAATTAAAATTATGGGTAGCGTTTAAATCCGAAGTAGGAATAAAGGAGTAATCAAAATTTACGCCCTGAAACTCCAAACCTACGCCCATTCTTGCATTGTTAAGCAGTGATTCTCCGCCCATTTTAAGACCTGCTCTCAAAGCCAAAAAATATACCGGACTTATTGATATACCTACGGAAGTATAATCTTCATAATTCTTTTGATCGTTAAAATCAACAGCAATTTTTAACTTATAAAAATTATCGTTTGAATATCCAAGACCCACGGCTACCGTCTGCGGAAGCTCGGAACTTCTTTTAACAAATTTCTCGGAAGAGCCTATGTTTTTGAAAGCAAAACCGAAACTGACGTTTTTAACTTTAGGAATGGAAAGAACTCCTCCGAAATCAACCGCAATAGACTCGGCTATATAATCCGCAAGAGAACTTCTCATTATTTTTAAGTTTGCTCCGAATCCTCCGTAATCCATAAAAACCGGAAGATACTTTTTTATAGGCAGGGCATAAGTTAAAACTGCCGCAACGTCGTAAGTCTGCCCTAAATTTTCTATATTCCCTTCGTTATCATAGTATTGATCTATATTGTAATCGACATACATCACGGAAGCGCCGAAAACACCTATTGAAGTTAAAAAGCCGATACCGCCGTAATTATATTGAATGTCGCCTGTTATGTTTGATGTGCTTAAAGACGCAACTGTTCTGTATATGCCTACCGTAGAAGCCGGATTGACAATTGCTCCAGTTATAAAATTTGAAGGCAATGCAACTCCGGAATCAGCCATGGCCGAAGAAACAGGATCAGGATTTAAAGAATAGATTTTACCGGTTGCATATGTCTTTGAATAACAAACAACGTTCAAAAGCAGAACGGCTATTAATATTTTTCTCAACGGCATTTTGATATCCTTTTTTTATATTCAACAAGATTATACAAAACTTTTACTTTTTTTTCTTTATGTCAGGCACAAATTTAAACCCTCTTCCAAAAATCGTTACTATTTTGTCTCCCCATGAGCCGAGAGCTTTTCTCAAATTTTTAATATGGGTATCTATCGTCCTTGTAGTAACGGCAACATTATATTCAAAAACGTTTTCAAGTATAAAATCTCTTGTAAGAACGACATTCTGCTTAAGCAAAAACATATGAAGCAGGTCAAATTCTTTGGGTCTCAGCTTTATTTCTTCCGAATTTATAGAAACCGTTCTTGCTTCAAGATTCATTTCAAGACCGTCAGCTTCAATAACGTTGTTGTTCGTTTCCGTTCTGCTTACTCTTCTGAGCAAAGCTCTTACTCTTGCAACAAGTTCTTTATTGCTGAAAGGCTTTGTCATATAGTCATCCGCACCGACTCCAAGACCAATCACTTTATCCGTTTCCGTAGATTCTACCGTCAGCATTATTACGGGAATGTTTTTTGTTTCAGGATTTTCCCTTAATAATCTGCACAGTTCTATTCCTCCTATTTGCGGCATTTTGACATCCAAAATAGCCAAATCAGGTTTTGATTTTAAAATTCTTTTATACCCTTCGTCGGTATTTGAACATTTGATGACTCTGAATTTTTCGGCTTCAAGCAAATCAGCCACCAATTCTCTTATATTTTCCTCGTCATCAACGATTATTATTTTATTCTCAATCATTATCTCCTCTTAATAAGCAGATTTATCTGCTGTATTTTCTTCTCTCAAAAACATAAGAACTGCGGGGATTCTTTTTAGCAAGTTTTTTTAATTCGGAAGCTCTTTTTGATATTTCCGCAAAATGGGATATATGAGCGATGTTAGTCGTAATAATGCTTATCGAAACGGTTATTATCGGGAATTGTTTTACATTGTCGTCTCTGTCAATCGAAACTATATATCCTTTTTCAAAATCTTCTTTGTCATAAAATTTTCTTATTCCCTCATCAAACATTTTTATGACGTTTTCGGCTATGCTTATGCTGTTGTCCATATCCGATATTATTACGAAATCATCGCCGCCTATATGACCGAGAAAATCCGAAGTTACGCCGAATTTTTTTATTGATTCCTGAAGCAGATCGGCGGTAAATTTTATTACTTCGTCTCCTCTGTAAAAACCGTATTTATCGTTAAAACTTTTAAAATTAGACAAATCTATATACATCAGGGAAAAAAATAATTTGTCGGCGATTCTTTTTTCAACATCATGCTGTATCGACAAATTACCAGGCAAAGCCGTCAGCGGATTTACGTCGAGGCTTTGTTTTTTTCTTTCAAGAATATTTCTTACCTTCGTTAAAAGAACAGAGGTTTTAAAAGGCTTTGTTATATAATCGTCGGCTCCGAGACTCAGACCTTTTATTTGTTCCGTTTCGCCGGACAAAGCGGAAAACATCATTACAGGCAGGTTTAAAAACTTAGGATCTTTCCTTAATATCGTTAACACCTCAAACCCGTCCATAACAGGCATTGAACCGTCCAATATAACGAAATCCGGAAGTTCGGAATACACTTTTTCCAAGCCTTCTTTTCCGTTTTCAGCCGTTACAACGTTATACCCGGCAATTGTAAAGATATCGCGCAGCATTTCTCTCAGGAGAGGTTCGTCGTCAATCACAAGTATTTTAAAAACCATTCGTTTAGTTCCTTATTTCGGTAAAACAAATTTAAACGTCGTTCCTTTACCCAAATCGCTTTCCGCCCAGACATAACCTTTATGAAGTTTTATCATTTCAAAAACTATCGTCAATCCCAGACCCGTTCCTTTAGGTCTTTTAAATTCACCGTCCTGCACCTGATAAAATTTTTCAAAAACCAAGTCAACCTGATGTTTAGGTATGCCTATGCCGTCATCCTGTACAAAAACTTCGATATATCCGTCTCCGTACCCGGGAGAAGTCGGCATAATTTTAACCGTTATCCTTCCGTTTTCTTTTGTGAATTTCATGGCATTGCTTACGAGATTTGTTATGACTTGTTTTATTTTCTCGGCATCAACTTCTATCAAAGGAATTTTATCCGTCAGCACATAATCTATCGTTTTATGCTGTTGTATTGCCAGAGGTTGAAACAGAGAAACTATTTCGATAACCAGAGACTGCATATCCGTTTTTGTTTTTTTAATTTCAAGCTTATTTGCTTTTATTTTAGCCAAATCAAGAATGTTGTTAATGAAATTTGTCAGTCTTATCGTTGCCTGCTTAATTATCTGAAGTCCTTTCAACTGCTGCTCTTTTGAAAAATTTTTCTGGACTCCGTCTATAAGAAGATCGCAGTATCCGTCAATCGCCGAAAGGGGAGATCTTAATTCGTGAGACACGCTGGAAACAAAGCTGTCCTTCATCGAATCAAGTTCCTTAATCTGTTTTGCCATATTGCTGAAAGTCATTGAAAGCTTGCCTATTTCATCTTTTCTTTTTACAAGTTTAACTTCTATATCCAAATTCCCGTTTGCTATCTGTTCAGATGCATCCGTCAGTAATTTCAGAGGTTTTGCAAAAGTATAGCCGAGAAAATTTGCAAGAAGAATTCCGAGCAGCATTGCCACTGTGGCAACGACTTTTATCTGGTGGGTCATTGTGGAAATACCCTTATTAATCTGATTTTGCATTTCATCCTGCGAAAATCCGACTATAAAAGTACCTTCATTGACGCCGTTAACAAACAACGGGGCAACCGTCTCACAAATTTTTTCTCCGCTTAAAGAAGTGTATTTTTCGGAAAAATCTATGGAAGATTGTTTTATTCTTCTTTTAAATTCCGAATCGATATTTTTGTTATTGTCTCTTGAAACATACGACGATATGTTATTGGAATTAACATAACCCGCATAAGCCACAGAAGGTTTGTGTATGCTTACAACCAAAGATACGGCATTGTAAACCTGAAGTTCATCTTTAACTTTTGCAGCTTCATTGCACATAAAAACAAAACTTTTAAAAGTTTTTTCTCTGTTTTCCGAAAGCTGCTGCGTTAAAAATTTTTTTTGGGCTATAAAAATGTTATATGAAACGCCAATAATAACAAGTAATAAAAGAAATGAAATATATAGGGTAAGCTTAAATCTCAGATTCATTAAATACCCTTCGAGAAAAGAAATACCGGTTTATTGAGATGTTAAAAACCCCAATAAACCGGTGTTTAAAATTATTCTACAGTCTGTTCTAATTTTACAACTGCGCCTTTGCCGATTTTTGCAACTACAAAATTGTAAATCCATGCAACAGCTACTATACCTACTGACATAATCGCAGTGTATAGAACGATAAAAATCAACCAAGAGAGAATTCTTGCGCCGAAGCCAAGATTTCCTGCCAATTCGGTTGGGAAAATGAAAAATGTAAATATTCCGATAATTGCTCCCAACAATGCAAATACTATTGGGAAGTTCTTAAACAAAGAAACTACGCATACGCCCTTTAATTCATAATTTGCCATAATACTAAATCCCCCTTTGTTATTTTACTTCAAAAATTAAGTAAACTTCTATCTTATCTAAATATTGTACAAATTATAACAGACATTAGTTTTATTGTCAACAGCTATTTATAAAACTTTTTCATTTCTTCCAAAGAAATCGGAGCATAATCACCTACGTGTCCGTTTGTTCCGAAATCTCTCATTTTTCCGGCAATAACGCCTTTCAATGCTTCTCTTGCAGGGCCTAAATAATCTCTAGGGTCAAATTTTTCAGGAGTTTCAGCAAAAACTTTTCTTATTGCTGCGGTTATTGCAAGTCTTCCGTCAGTATCAACATTGATTTTTGATACGCCGAGCTGAATTGCTTTTTTAAGACTTTCCATAGGAACTCCGGTTGCGCCAGGCATTTTTCCGCCGTATTTATTGACTGCGTCAATAAGTTCCTGAGGAACAGATGATGCTCCGTGAAGAACTATAGGAATGTCAATAAGAGCTCTTACTTCTTTCAAAACGTCAAAAGCAAGTTCTTTTGAACCTTTGAATTTATATGCGCCGTGTGAAGTTCCTATTGCTATTGCCAAAGCGTCAACACCGGTTTCATCAACGAATTTTTTTGCTTCTTTAGGATCGGTCAAATGTATTGATCCTGAACCTACTCCGTCTTCGATTCCGCCGAGTCTTCCGATTTCGGCTTCAACCGTAACTCCGTATTTGTGGGCATATTCTACAACTGATTTCGTTACTGCTACGTTATATGCATAGTCTGAAGGAGTTTTGCCGTCTTCCATTAACGAACCGTCTATCATAACGGATGAAAAACCGAGAGATATTGCTTCCTGTGCGGTCTTCAAAGAATTTCCGTGGTCCAAATGAACTGCTACAGGAATTTCAGGATTTTCTTCAACAGCAGCAAACATTATGTGTTTAAGATACGTGAAATTTGAATATTTCAAAGCGCCTCTGCTTGCCTGGATAATAACAGGAGACTGCGTCTCTTTAGCGGCTGCCATAATTGCCTGAACCTGCTCCATATTATTTACATTGTATGCGCCTACGCCATACCCTTTCTTTCTTGCTTCTTCCAAAATCTGCTTCATTGGAACTAATGCCATTTTCCTTCCTCCTAAATTTCTTACTTCTTTTTATTTTTTGCTTCTTTTGTCGCTTTATTTTTTTGAGCCTGCTTTACAACCGTTTCTTCAAATATACCCATGGCTCTTATTTTTTTATATCTGTCTTCAACTATCTGCTGCTTTGTCATTTTTGAATACAAAACCAAGTATTTGCTTATGGTTTGCTTAATATTCATAGCCGTTTCAACCGGGTCCATGTGGGCGCCGCCCAAAGGTTCATTTATTATTTCGTCAATTACTTTGCTTTTGAACAAATCTTTAGCCGTAATTTTTAAAGCTTCGGTAGCTTCCTGCGCTTTTGAAGCGTCTCTGAAAAGAATTGCCGCGCAACCTTCCGGAGAAATTACCGAATAATATGAATTTTCAAGCATTGCAACTTTATTGCCGATTCCGATTCCCAACGCTCCTCCGGAACCGCCTTCGCCGATAACTATGCTTATTACAGGAACTTCCAAAACAGACATATCTCTTAAATTTCTCGCAATTGCTTCGGCCTGTCCTCTTTCTTCGGCAGCAATACCGGGATAAGCCCCTGATGTATCTATAAATGTAATAATAGGCCTGTCAAATTTCTCGGCCATTCTCATTATTCTGAGAGCTTTTCTGTATCCTTCAGGATGAGCCATGGCAAAATTTCTGTCCATGTTTTCCTGTATAGATCTGCCTTTTTGGTGTCCTATGACAACGACAGGTTTTCCGTCAATCGTCGCCAGTCCGCAAACTAAAGCGGAATCGTCTCCGTAAGCTCTGTCGCCGTGAAGTTCGACAAAATTTTCGCAGATTATTTTAACATAATCCAACGTATACGGTCTGTTGGGATGTCTTGCAAGCAAAACTTTTTGCCAAGGCGTCAAATTATCGTAAATTTCTTTCTTTAACTTCTCTTTCTTTACTTCCAAATCGGCAATTTCACTGGAAAAATCAATTTTACTGTGTTCGCCGGAAACTTTTAAACTTAAAATTTTCTTTTCAAGTTCCACAACAGGTTTTTCAAAATCTAATATAAAATCTGCCATTGTTACCTCTTAAAATCTGCTCTGGTAGCTTAATTTTAATATTCTTTCACAGCCGTATCTTTCTTCATCGTCAGACGTTAAATTTCTTACCATAAAATCAATGTCGAAGTTTTCGGTTATCCACAGCCTCAAACCTGCATTAAGTCTTGTATATGCGCCTTTGCCGATATTGTCGCATTCAATCATTCCGGTAAGGGAATGTTCTATTATCGTAATGGATGAACCGACAAAACCTATAAGTCTGGCATCTTTAAAATCGTTTACGTTGACACCGATGTTTAAATTAAGAGTAGGCAGCAATATTTCTTTGCCGAATACAAAATAAACGCCTTTCCCTTTTTGGCGGAATTCCGCTTCCTGTTCATCGTAAAAGAAACCCTGACCGTCATAACCTATTGCAAAACCCGGAATCTTTTCGCTGCCTTCGTATATATTGAACTTCAACTGCAGAGTAGGAACGGCTACAACAACGTTGCCCGTGCCTATAATATTGGAAAGTTCCCATGCAACGCCAAGGTTAAGCGTTTTAAAAATTCCGAAATTCAACTTTGAAAGAACTCCTCCGTTTGAAAAAACCCTGAACTGCAAATCATAACTGCCGTAATCCAATACGGAATATGTAGGAGTGTCTATTAAATATGTAATATTTGACTGATTTGCAAAAGAATACGTACTGACCGATAAAACCGCAAGAAAACCAAAAACTATTTTTTTAATCAAAATAATACCTTCCTCAACGTTATTTTCACTATATTATCACTTTTTAAAATCCAATGTCAAACAATATTTAGTCTTATAAGTTTAACTAAAACGGCATTAAAAAATATTCTTATTGATTTAATACATTATTTTATTTATAATTTTGGCTAGACTATTTTATATTGTTTTTAAATAACATAATGAATAAAAAAATATTTATAAGCCTTATATTTGCAGCATTTTTATTAACTTTAACGGTTAATGTCTTTCCTAAACAAAACAGCAGAAAAACCGGTGCGGAACAGGATAATGTTTATAATATAAACGGAGTGTTTCCGGCAGATTCAAACAGCGGAGGTAAAACTTTTCTTGTAACCGGAAAATTCTTTACAAAACGCAAAAACACGGCGGATATTGAATCGCAAACCTATAAAATCAACGGAATTTTGGAAAGCGATCTAAAACCTTCAGGCAGAACATACGTTATAACCGGCAAGAATATCGGCGCCGCTAAAACAGGCTACCTTACATCAACACAGAAAGCAAAAATAGAATATTTGGAAATGGAAGAAGAAAGCAAAATCAGCGCCATTGAAAACGAACTCGCAGTACGTCAAAGACTTCTTGACGAAGAATTTTCAAAACAAGACGTCAGCGAATACAACATAAACAATCTGCTTAACGATATAAAATATCTCAACAACGATCTTGAACAGGTAAAATTCGAAAAGAAAAGAAAAACAAGATATCTGTTAACACAGGAACAATACCTGCAATACCAGCAGGATTTGGAAAAGAAACAGAAGAAAAAGAAGAAGAAATCAGAATAATTTTACTTTATAAACATTGAATCGCCGTATGAAAAAAATCTGTATTTTTGAGATACGGCTTCTTTGTACGCTCTTAAAACAAATTCTCTTCCGGCAAAAGCGCTGACCATCATAAGCGGAGTCGAATGCGGCAGATGTAGATTTGTAAACATAGACTGCACTATCTTAAAATTATATCCGGGATAAATAAAAATATCAGTCAGTCCGCGGCAGCTTTCAACGGAGATTAATCTGCCGTTTGCATCATAATGACCATTAATTCCGGCAATTGTCTCAAGGCTGCGGACCGTTGTAGTTCCTACGGCTATTATTCTTTTTTTACCGGCAAGAGCATTGTTTATTTTTGCCGCGTTTTCCTCATCAAGGATATAAGCTTCCGGAAGCATCTTATGTTCTTTTATATTATCGCTTACGATAGGTTTAAACGTCCCCCATCCTACATGCAAAACAAGTTTTACAATCTGTACTTTTTTATTTATAAGCTTTTCTATTATTTCATTTGTAAAATGAAGACCGGCCGTAGGAGCGGCGATCGCCCCTTTTGCCGCCGCGTAAACGGTTTGGTATCTCTGCCTGTCAAGCGGAGACATCGCCTCGGCAGACTCGTCCTTTCTTTTTATATACGGAGGCAAAGGCATAAAACCGTGTTTTTCGAGCAGATTTTCTATATTGTCTTTATTGAATTCAACTATTCTGTTTCCTCTTTCATCCGGATCACAGACAACACATTCGTACCCTTCGTCAAAATACACTGTTTGTCCTGATTTAATATAAGGTTTTATTAAAACGGCATGTTTCCTGCTTTGTTTTGTAGGCTCCAGAAACAGCAGCTCCGCTTTGCCGCCGGTAGCTTTGCGCCCGTAAAGCCTTGCAGGCACTACTTTTGTAGTATTTATAACCAGACAGTCATTTTCACCCAACATATCGGTAACATCGGTAAAATTCTTATGTTGTACAGTTTGGTCTTTTCTGTCTAAGACTATAAGCCTTGATCCGCTTCTCTGTACTGCAGGAACCTGGGCTATTAACTCCGGAGGTATATCGTAAGCATAATTGTATAATAAATCATCGTTATTTATCATATTCTATCTTTTCTACCTTTGTTCCCGGATAATAAAACTCAAGTATTTCCTTATAAGAAAAACCTTCCTGTTCGGCCATTACTTTTGCTCCCCACTGGCACAAACCGACTCTGTGACCCCAACCCTTCCCTTCAAAAACAAAATTACCGTCTTTTTTACTTATATCGTCAATCATTGTGCTTTTTATCAGCCAAGGGTCGACGGTTGTTCTGAATTTATAAGGATTCATGGAGAATTTGCCGTTTTTATGTTTAATTATAATTTCTTTTGCGCCTTTGCTCTCGGTTGTCCCTGAAACTTTAATATGATTTATTTCCCCTATATCGTAACCGGCTTTTATTAATTTCTCTCTTATTGTTTTTTCTGAAATAGTTGTAGTCCACACGGAATGAGGCCCGGTTTTACAATATTTATCTTTTTTCCCTTTAAGATATTCCGGAGTTTCCGATTTCCATGACCATACATATTTAGGGTCCTCTGTAAAACCGCCGCAGTTTGCATGAAATAAAGTCTGGGCTATATCATTTTCATATGTTACAACTTCCCCTTCCGTTTCGATAACAGCCCGGTTGCATACGGCATTTTCGCAGCTTGCGCCGCCGTAAACCTGACAATGAACGGTTGAACATACATCAAAGCCGTCTTTATAATGACGTCCGAGATTTTTAAGAACATAGCTTCTGCTTATAACAGCCTGAACTTTCAGCGTTTCAAGATTAGACCCGCCGTCAGCCTCTTTAGGAAGAACTCCTTTTAAATAATCTTCAACCGACAGTTCGTTGATTACGTTAAGCTTATTTTTTGAAGATAAACTTATTATTATTTCGCTGCGGTAAAATTTTTTGTTTACGGCTATTACTGGCGATTTGCCTGAAATTTTTAACGGCAGACTGTAACTCTTTTTGCGGATAACGGCCTGTTTGCCGGAAACGCTTATATTTATTTTACCGGCCGACAAATAGTACTTTTTATCAGGGCTTTCAAGAGTATATTGCTTATCGGACGCAATGACGACTTCATTTACGTCAAGCAAAATTCCGACTTTCATAAGATTTTTGGCGGTAATACCTGCAAAAATACACGAAAAAGAAAAACACAGCAGACCGATAACGCAAAACAAATTTTTAAGAATTTTCATTGTAAGATAATAGCACAAAATATTTTTGAATTCAAACTTCGTGTTTTTATTATACAAAAATTGATATGCTAGTAAAAACATTATAAAATATTATAGAATATTAAAATGATAAAAGTGGAAAATCTTTGTAAATCATTCGGGCAAAAAAAAGTGCTCTGCGGCGTAAATTTAGAAGTCAAAGACGGTGAAACGCTTGTCATCATAGGCGGGTCAGGCACAGGGAAAAGTATTTTGCTAAAAAATATAGTCGGACTTATAAAACCTGACAAAGGCAGCGTTTTTATAGACGGCATCGATATAACAAAAGTTGATAAAGAACATATTTACGAAGTACAGAAAAAAATAGGTTTTTTGTTTCAGGAAGCGGCCCTTTTCGATTCTTTGACAATTGAAGAAAATATAGCTTTCGGAATAAAAAATCTTACAAATTTGACCAAAGAGGAAACAAAAACGAGAGTTTCCCAATGTTTGAATATGGTCGGTTTAAGCGATATAGAACATTTGAAGCCTTCCGCTTTAAGCGGAGGAATGAAAAAAAGAGTCGGACTTGCAAGAGCTATAGCCTACAGGCCGAAATACGTATTTTACGACGAACCTACGACGGGCCTTGATCCTATAATGTCAGATGTTATAGGTTCGCTGATTATGTATTTGAAAAAAGAATTGTCCATAACATCTATAGTCGTTACGCATGACATGCAGTCCGCTTATAAAATAGCCGACAGAATTATTATGCTGTATCAGGGGGAAGTAATCTTCAACGGAACAGCGGATGAAATAAAGAAGACAAACAACGCATACGTAAAGCAATTTGTCGAAGGCTTAAGAGAAGGACCTATACCTGTCGAAACTACTTTTACTATGTAATTACGGAGAAATTTTGTGTCTAATGAATTAAAATTAGGTTTTTTTGTGGCTTTGGGAATTTTAGCTGTTCTTACAACGATAACGCTGCTCGGCAACTTCAGCTTTAAATCAAAATATAAAATAAACGTTTACTTTGCGGACGCTTCAGGGCTTCCTAAAAAAGCAAAAGTCAAAATTTCAGGCGTTGATGTCGGAAGCATAAAAAACATCGTTTTGGAAAATGACAAAGCAAAAATAATTTTGCTTATAGACAATAAAATCAAAATTTATTCAGATGCTCAGATCAAAATAGTATCTATGGGAATAATCGGAACAAAATATATAGACATTAAACCGGGCACTCCTTCTAACAGGCTGCTGCTTGACGGCGACAACATCTCCGGAATCGAAACTGACTCGCTTGAAGAAATGCTTTCGTCCGTAGCAAAACAGGTAGGAACAGTTTTCAACAATATTTCAACGGGAATAAACGAAGATTTCTTTAAAAATCTTGCAGAAACAGTCGCAAACCTTAAAAAAGTAAGCAAAACAATAGCAGATAAAGAAAAATCAATATCGGCAGTAATTGATAACTTTGAAAATTTCTCTTCAGATTTATCCGAAATGACAAGACAAAATAAGGAAGATATCAGAACGTTAGTTCTTGAATTAAAGAAAATATCATTCAAAGTCGACGAAATAGTAACAAAGATAAATGACGGCAAAGGAACTCTCGGAACTCTTATAAACGATGAAGAAATGGCAAAAGAATTAAAACAAACCGTCACGGAAATCAAAACCACTGTCCAGCAGATACAGTCCGTTACAGGCAAAGCAAGCAAACTGGAAATTGACTGGGAATATATGGGCAGATTCGATACGAGAGCAGACAGATTCCGCAACGATTTCGGAATCAGATTCAGACCTAATAATCATAAATTCTATTATCTCGGCGTTTCAAATATAGGTAATTCAAACAATGAAAAAGACCAGTTTGAAAGAGATAACCTCAATAAACTTGACGCTCTTATAGGTTTCAGATCCGAAAACCTCGAAGCTTACGGCGGTATTATGAGAAGCAAAGGCGGAGTCGGAATAGGTTATTCTCCTTTTGAGAAAATTTATTCAAGCTACAGAAAACTGTATTTTAACGTAGATGCCCTCTTCCGTACTGAAACTCCGACGCGCGACGACAAAAATGCCGATACCCCTAATATTATAGTAGGGGCTAGACTCGGCATCTTCCATTGGTGCTACGCCGGAGTACAGGTTGAAGACACTCTGACAAAAGCAAGTTTTATGCCTTATATAAAAATCAAAATCACAGATCAGGATCTTGCTTCGATGTTCGGAGTCGCGACTATTGCTGCAACAGGTTCAAAATAATATGAAAGCTAAAAAAATAAAAACTGTTTTTGTCTGCCAAAGCTGCGGATACGAATCGGCAAAATGGCTCGGCAGATGTCCGGGCTGTTCAAACTGGAATACTTTTGTAGAAGAAAAACAAATCGAAAGCAATTTGTCCGATTCCCAGAATTTCAGACAGCTGACAGGCTTTTCTTCGGGAACTTTTGCCTTAAACGATGTTTCCGTAAAAAGTTTTGAAAGAGTAAAAACAGGAATTTCAGAATTTGACAACATGATCGGAGGCGGGATTGTTCCCGGTTCGCTTATTCTTTTGGGCGGAGCTCCGGGAATAGGAAAATCCACTCTCATGCTTCAGGTTTCAAGCGCGCTTTCGCAAAACGGTACGGTTTTATACATATCCGGCGAAGAATCTCTGTCGCAGGTAAAATCCAGAGCCGAAAGATTAAAAGTATCCAAAGGAAATATTTTTCTTGCATCGGAAACAAACCTTGAAAATATTATAGACGCCATAAATAAAACCGAGCCGGCATTTTTGGTCATTGATTCCATTCAGACGACATACCACCCTGAATTTACAAGCGCGCCCGGATCGGTCGGACAAATAAGAGAATGCTCCGCTGAACTGTTAAGAATAGCGAAATCAAAACATATAACGGTTTTTTTACTTGGACATGTTACAAAAGACGGCGATCTTGCAGGCCCGAGAATTCTTGAACATATAGTAGATACGGTTCTGTATTTTGAAAATGAAAAACAGCAGGTTTACAGAATATTAAGAGCATATAAAAACAGGTTCGGTCCTACAAGCGAAATAGGAATATTTGAAATGAAAGGCGACGGTTTAAGCGAAGTGGAAAATCCGTCTCTTATATTTATAGGAGAACGCTCAAACAACGTTGCCGGCAATATCATTACTTCGTCAATGGAAGGAACAAGACCTCTTCTTTTGGAAATCCAGTCTCTTGTATCAAGAACAAATTTCGGTTTTCCGAGAAGAATGGTTTCAGGTTACGACTTAAACAGAATTACCATAATAATCGCCGTTCTTGAAAAAAGAATAGGCATCCCTCTTGAAAACCAGGACGTTTTTGTAAACGTCGCAGGAGGAATCAAGATAAAGGAAACCGCCGCAGATTTGGCGATAGCCTGCGCCGTAGCATCGGCAAACGGCAATTTTATCTGCCCGCCTAAAACAATAGTTTTCGGCGAAGTCGGACTTACCGGAGAAGTCAGAGCCGTAGGACAAATAAAAGAAAGGCTTGCAGAATCTGAAAAACTCGGATTCCGCAAAGCAATTATTCCTAAAGCGAATATGAGAAGTCTGGATTACAAAGGCAAACTTGAAGTCGCCGGAGTCGACAACGTCAGTTCTGCAATAAGTTCAATAAGACAATAAAAAAATTCAAATAAATGAAGAAATTTATAAGCATTTTTGATAAAAAATTTTACTTTATATGTTTTGCGGCATTGTCATGCATTTCATTGTTTAACGCCGCATCTCTCGCAGGCATATGGTCTGACGGAGTTTACTGGTTATGCGAGTTTTTTGATAAAAACATACATCTTGACCACGGAAGACTTTTCACTCATATCATTCTGCATATGCCGGATTTTCTCCTTAAATCGCTGTCTGTAACAAATTTAAATATGCTGGTTTTTTTACACGGTTTCTGGGCTTACCTTAGTAATGTTATATGCCTTGCTGCGGCATACAAAGTTTTGCCTTCAGAAAAAAAAGAATGGTTTGTTTTCCCTTTATTATCCTATCTGATATGCATGATTTTTTCTTCTTACTATATTTTCAACGATTCTCATTTGGCAGCCGGCCTTTTCTGGATTATTTTTTCAATCTACTTTTTTGCGGATTTTACAAAACTGTCAAATACGGATTTGACAATTCTCTTAACGGCATGTTTTATTTTTATAAGAACTTACCAGTCAACGCTGTTTTTTGTTCCGCTTCTGCTTACGACAGGAACAATAAAATTTTTCAAAGCAAAAAAAGACCTTTCTTCAAATACAAGTTTTTTATTGTTGTTAAGCTTTGCGCTGCTGGCGGCATCTTTTATATTCGGTTTTTACTATACGGCCAATCCTACACAATACAAACTGAGCGAATACACAAACAGTTTTAATGCTTTATCATCAATGCATTTCACGCTTTTCTTTTGGCTGTTTATATTGACTATGATGAAAAAAGAAATCTATGCCGAAATTACAGTTTTCTGTTTGTTTGCGTACGTTATGTTTTCTTTTGTCGTCAAGAGTAATTTGATTGTAATTTATGCAAATAATATGAGAATATTAAATTTGCTTGTTCCTCTTTTTTCTGCTTTATTTCTCGTATATTTGAAATCTTCAACAATAAAAATCAATTTTAAAAAATTTAAAGCTGTTATTTTTTTGTTATTAATCGTTTTCACTGCCAACAGTTTTTTATTCAGCGCAAAAATTAATACATATTTTAAAATCATGGCGGATTATTTAAAAACTGTTTCAGGGACAGTAAAAGTTCAGGACTTTACGGCTTATTTGCCTGAAAAGTATAAATTTTTAACAAAAATTGACGAAAATTCGCTTTTTGAGCAATCAATTATCGTACAAATTTTGTACAATAAGAGCGGTACGGTTGACAGCGTAATTTTAGCTGATGCGGCTTCTTTGGAAAATTACAGAATAGACAGATACGAAAATATCATTAATAAATTAAATAAAAATTCAAATATTAAATTACGTTAAGGAGAAAGACATGATTAGATTTTCAACAGCCGGTGAATCGCACGGTCAGGGAATTATTGCGATTCTCGAAGGAATTCCTGCGGGGCTGAATATAAATTCGGAAGATATCGACGTTGATTTGGCAAGAAGACAAAAAGGTTACGGCAGAGGGCAAAGAATGAAAATAGAAACCGATCAGGTAACTATTTTATCAGGAGTAAGATTCGCAAGAACGCTCGGCTCTCCTATAACTCTTTATATAAATAACAGAGACTGGCAAAACTGGAAAGCTTTAATGTCGCCGACAGGCGTAGATTTTGACGGCAAACATCTTCATAAACCAAGACCTGGACATGCAGATCTGGCGGGACTTATGAAATACGGAGTACATGATTTCAGAGACATTTTGGAAAGAGCGTCGGCAAGAGAAACCGCGGCAAGAGTCGCCGTCGGAGCAGTATGCAGGGAACTGCTCAAAGAATTCGGGATAAACATTTATTCTTACGTTGAAGAAATAGGGGAAGTATCGGCAAAAATTCCGTCAATTCCAAACAACGAATTGCAACATAAAGCCGAAATGTCTTTTGTAAGATGTCCCGATCCTGTTGCGACAAAAAGAATGATACAGACTATTAAAAAAGCCTCTTCACAGGGAGATACCTTGGGAGGAAAATTCAGGGTAATCGTAGAAAATCTCCCGGTAGGGCTTGGAAGCCATACGCAGTGGGATACAAAATTAGACGGAAGAATAGCGCAAAGTCTTATATCGATACAGGCTATCAAAGCGGTTGAATTCGGTCTCGGAACAAAATTTGCACAAGTTTCAGGTTCAGATGCCCATGACGAAATTTATTATTCGGCAAAAAGAGGTTTTTACAGAAATACAAACAGAGCGGGCGGAACGGAAGGCGGCATAAGCAACGGAGAAAACATTGAGGTCAGCTGTACGATGAAACCTATACCTTCTCTTTCAAAACCCCTGAAATCCGTTAACGTTCATACGAAAAAAATTGAAAAAGCCGAGGCTATAAGAAGCGATGTCTGCGCAGTTCCTGCTGCCGGAATCGTAGCCGAAGCCGCCGTAGCTTTTGAAATTGCAAAGGCAATGAAAGAAAAATTCGGCGGAGACTGCATGGACGATATGAAAAGCAGTTACAAATCATATATTTCAAGAATCCAGGTGCTTTAATGAAAAATATCGTATTAACCGGTTTTATGGGAACCGGGAAAACGACCGTAGGCAAACTGCTTGCAAAAACTTTAAACCGTCATTTTTTTGATACTGACGAAATGATTGAGCAGCAGATGAAAACTACAATTTCCGAAATATTTAAAAAAGTCGGAGAAAAAACTTTCAGGGAATATGAAACGAATGTCGTTTCCGTATTGTCAAACGCCGACAATGCCGTAATTTCGTGCGGCGGCGGAGTCGTTTTGAATAAACACAATATTGACCGTTTGAGACAGAACGGGATTATAATAAATCTTTACGCTTCGGCGCAGCATATTTTAAACAGAATAGGCGAAGACGACAACAGACCGATTATAAAAAAAATGCTGCATCCGTTTGACGAAATAAAAAAGCTGCTTATGCAAAGAAAAGCCGCATACGACAACTGCGATTTGGCAGTTGATACGGAAGGGCTGACTCCTGAGCAGGTACGGGATAAAATACTGTCGGATACCAATATAAAAGAAGTGCTTGGAATATAAAAAATGAAATCTTTAAAATTATTAGCAGGTTTTTTATTTGTTTTCTGTTTTACATTAAATATTTTTGCAAACGAAATAATAGAAAGAAAAAATTACACCGTGCAGATAAAACAATATGACAGCCAATATCCCGTGGCGGCATACATAATTTACAAAGGCGATATCCCGGTTTTAGACGAAGTGAAAAAAACTTTAAGAAAAGAACTGCTTATTATGTCAAAAAAACAGGGAGCGAAAAACAATATTATCGCCTCGGCGTGGGCCGACAATAAAGCGACCGGAAAACCTGAAAAAATAGAACTGTCAAAAAATTACAGCGCGTTTGTATGGGTCAGCGGTAAACAAAGAACCATAATGACTTTCACAGATTATGTAAATTATTTAAAGAAAAAGAAGAAGAAGAAAGCGGCAGCGGCAAAAAAGTTGTGACGGTAATTTAAAAAATTACTTGCATTTTTTTTAAAATTGATTTATTATATTAGCGTGATATTTGAAAAACTTTTTCTCCGACAAACCGGAGTTGCTTTAAAAAAATGTCTCTTTACTGAGACAAAAGGAGCGTACACATGCCTTGTGGATGCAAAGCAAAGCCAGCGAAAAAAGTTGTAAAAAAAGCTGCAAAGAAAGTTGTCAAAAAAGTTGCTGCTAAAAAAACTGCAAAGAAAAAATAAACATCATGATTATAAAAAAAGCCTCTCTTATTTAAGAGAGGCTTTTTTATTATATTCCGTTATTTATCTTACCGAATCATTTCATCTTCGCTCTTATTTCTCATCCCTTTGGAATAGAGATATACAAAAGGAACAAACAACAAAGCAAGAGCCAATGCAAAAGTCAAACCGCCGCACACAGCTATAGCCATAGGCTGGTTTGTCGTTGCGCCCTCGCCAAGTCCCATAGCAAGAGGTATAAGTCCGACAATAGTTGTTAACGTTGTCATTGCTATAGGTCTTATATGATCAACAGTCGTAAGAACTATCATCTGCTTAAAAGCGACTATGTCTCTGTATTTGTCAGGATCCTGAAAATAATACAGATTGTATCTGTCCACCAACATAATGGAAATATTGACAACGTTTCCGACTAACATTATTATACCGAGCATCGATATAGAATTGATTGACTGTCCTGTTATAAACAATGTAAATAATGCGCCTACTATTCCAAGCGGAACCGCAGTCATAACGATGATAGGCTGGAATAAAGATTCAAACTCAGAAGCAAGAATCATGAAAATTATTATAATACCGAGAATCATCGCAAAAGAAACTTGCGATAAGGCTTCTTTCATGGCAAGCATTTCGCCGGTAACAACAGCGCTTATGTCCGCGTTATTATAAACATCGTCAAGCAGAGTTTGAAGCTCGCCGACGGCTTTTGTAAAGTTTCCTTTTACGTTTGCCGTAACAAGATAAGTTCTTTCTCCCTCTACTCTTTTAATTGCCGGGAGGCTTTTTACAAAACTTGCCTGCGCTATCTGTTTTAACTGTATTGTCATGCCCCAGGACGAATATGCCGTCATTTCCATAACTTTATCTAAAGAATCCCTGTCCTCAGGCTTCATTCTGACTCTTATATCCATTTCGTCGTCCGGAAGTTTTAATTTTGTCGCTACAAAACCTTTAATGCCGGCAAGAGTCATGGCGGCAATATCCTGAGTTGAAAGCCCGAATAAGGAAGCTCTCTCTCTGTCTATCGTTAACCTCAATTCAGGAACTTCGTCAGACGGATCTACTTTAATACCGTAAAATTCAGGCATTGATTCCATATTAGACTTGAGTCTGTCGGCATATTCTCTCAATTTCTGAAGGTCTTTCCCTTTCAGCTCAACAGTTACTCCTGAAGACGAACCGACGCCTGAACCGAAAAGTCCCTGCTGCGTGGCAAATTCTATTTCCAAATCTTTTATATTCCATTTTTTTATTTCATCGCTTAATTCCGTAACTATTTCGTTTGTAGATCTGCCTTTAGGCGTAAGATTGGTAATGATTCTTGCCTGGTAAACGCCCAGCGTCTCTATTGAGCCTGACCCTATTTCTTCTCCGGTTGAACCGACGCTTGTCGATATATCTTTAACTTCATCATATTTGGATATGGCTTTTTCTATTCTTTTTATAACTCCGTTGGTTATTTCAAGAGGAGTATCGGGATGGAGAGAAACGCTTAAAACAAATTTTCTTTCATCCGTTTTAGGCATGAATTCTTTAGGCATTAAAAATACTGTGGCAACGCCCACAAGAGCATAAATAGCCGTAAAGAAAAATATTTTGCTGACTTTAAAATTCAAGACAGATTTTAAAAGAGGAGTAAAATAAGTGTCTATTGTTTTTAAACCGGCCGTAACAGAAATTTTTGAAAGATTTGCATGCAGACAAAGTCTTGGAACAAGAAACATTGCGGCGAAAATAGAAGCAAGCATAGAATATGTTATAGTCAGCGCAAGCTGTTTAAAAAGCTGTCCTATCATGCCCGCAACAAAAACAAACGGTATAAAAATAGCGACCGTAGTAAGCGTGGAGCTCACTATAGGAGGAAGAAGGCTGGACGTCGCCTGATAAATGGCTTCTTTCCTCGGCAGATGTTTATGCTTATGCATGGCCATTAAAATATTTTCAAGGACCATATTCCCGTTATCGACGACCATGCCGATACCTATTGTAAGACCCCCGAGAGACATTGAGTTAATGGTTATGCCCTGAAAATACATAATGCTCAGCGTTACGCATAAGCTTATCGGAATTGCCGTATTGATAATTGTCGAACCTACAAAGCTTTTCATAAAGAAATACAGCAGTATAAGAGACAGCAAAGCTCCCTGAATGCCGGACTGATAAATATTATCAAGAGACTGCTTAATAAAAATCGACTGGTCATAAGTTATTTCTATTTCAACGTCTTTAGGTATTTTTTCGTCCAGCTCTTTCAATTTTGCTTTCACAAGCTTAGACATATTGATAAGATTTGCGCCAGACTGCGGATATATGCTTATGGAAACGTTCTCTCTGGAATTATATCTTGAGAAACCCTTTCTGTCTTTCAACGATTCCTGAACGTCTGCAACGTCTCTCATATAAACTATTTTATCGCCTGTTTCTCCCTGATACGTTCTGTCTTTTCTGTATCTCTGCTGCTGCTGATCCTGCGTTTGTTTGCCGAAAGACAAAGACGATATATCGTTTAAATTTTGGAATTCTCCGACCGTTTTTACTATATATTCGTGCTTTTCTTCTTTTATCGTTCCGGCAGGATAAGTTATGTTTGCCGTCTGAAGAGAAGTTATGACGTCCGTTATTGAAACCTGATTGGCGAGAAGTCTTCCTTTATCTATCTCGACAAGTATTTCTTTTTGTTCTCCGCCTCTGATTGCGACTTTTGCAACGCCTTCGAGTCTTTCAAGCTCGTCTTTAATATTTTTCTTTACAAACGTTCTCAAAGCGGCCATCTTTTCCGGAGACGAATCATCCGTGTCTTTATAATTTGCGGACAAAATCATCGCTTCTACCTGCATAGGATTATATTTCAAAACTATAGGGTCAAGGGAATCTTTAGGCAGCGATTCTTTTATCAAATCTATTTTTTCTCTGATATCCATGGAAGCAAAATCCATGTTTGTTCCCCAGACAAACTCGCAGGAAACTATTGAAACGCCTTCTTTTGAAACAGAAGAAACTCTTTTTATCCTTTTTACCGTGCCTGCCGTTTCTTCTATGATTTTGCTTATTAATTTTTCCGCTTCTTCCGGACCTGCGCCTTCGTATTTAGTGACAATGGTAATCTGAGGATATTCCATTGACGGAAACAGTTCCTGCGGGATTCTTGTCCATGAAATAATACCCATCAGTATTACCGCAAGAAATATCATTATAGTCGTGACCGGTCTGTCTACGGGAAGTCTTAATAAACTCATAATTTTTCTCTCATATATTATTTATATTATCAAAATTTTTCGTTTTAAACCTGGCATAAATCTTGCCGTAAAGTTTATTTGCAAACTTAAAAAGAAACGCTATTTTCAGATTTTTAAAAAATGCATGAATACTCTGTTTAGGTTTTTCGAGCACATAATACGCTGTGGGTATAATTAACATCGTGAGCATAGTTCCCGAAATTGTCCCGAACAAAACGGTCAGCCCGAGAGATCTCCACATTGAAGCCGACTCGTCTCTGCTGAGGACCATAGGTAAAAGTCCGAGCGTTTTCATCAAAAGCGTTATAAGCTCAGGTCTCAGCCTCTCTTTACATGATTCAAAAACTACTCTCAGCATATTTTTTCTGCCGACTCTTCTTATATTTATCTTGTCAACGATAATAATCGAACTGTAAACAATGGAGCCGAAAAGAATCATCATACCTATCCACACGCCGAGGCTTATCGGTTTTTTAAAAGCCCATAAAGAAAAAGAAACTCCTATTATGCTCAAAGGCAGCGCAAACATTATAAGAGCCGGCTGCATATAAGATTCAAATATAGACGCCAAAACAAAAAATATAAGAATAACGGTAAGAGCTATCGCCAGCATAAACTGACTTTTGTTTTTAAGCGTTTTCTCATAATCTCCGGAAATATTAAACGAATAATCCTGAGGGAACGGAACACCCTTTAACGCCGTTTTTATTTTTTCCGCGGCAGTCGTAAGTCCGAGCTTTGATCTGTTTGCGCTTATTTGTATAAATCTTTTCTTGTTTTTATGCCAAATTTCCTGATTTGCTTTTACCCTGCTCATATCAGTAACCTGACCGACATAGACGATATCATGCCTTGGATTAACAATACCGAGGAAAGGCAGTTCTTCAACATTTTTAATACTGTCAGGATAAAGTCTGCAAATTGTTTCTATTTGTTTTCCTTCCGTTCTATACTGCGTTGCTATAAGACCTCTTATCTGGCAATGCAGCGTATTGCTGAAATAATACGTAGTTAACCCGAAAATTGCCAGCCTGTTGTAATCAACCGTAAGAATTACTTCCGGTTCATCCTCTCTCATTCTGATTTTAACGTCAGTCAGCCCTTTTATCTGCTGTAATTTCCCGGAGGCGGAAAAAGCGAGCTGCTTTAACGTATCGTAGTTTTGCCCGTAAAAATCAACGTATATTTCTTTCGACGCCGCGCTTTGCGAATCCTGAAAATAAACAAATGCCGGCGAAAATTCTCCGAAACGTTTTCTGAATTCTTCCTTAAATTCTTCAGGTTTTTCGAAAACGGTAACTTCTATGAAAGTATGCAGTTTTTCGACTTTCGAAGAAACTCTTTCGACTTTATCTCTGTATCCCATCAAAGCAGTTTCCATTTTTTTAACCACTTCGTCAGAAACTTCTATTCTTGTCGCAGGGGGGAACTGTATTCCTATACGAAACGTATTTACGCTGCCGGCATCCATAAATTCTGAATCTCTCGTCGAAAGAACCCTGATTGCCAAAAGAAAAATCAGAAGAGTAGCTATCCATACCCATGTTTGTCTTCTAAAACAAAACTTCAGCATTCTTCCGTAATAATGTCTTATCTTTATATACCATCTTTGGAAATCAAGCTCAAATTTATTCTGCCATTTATAAATCTGCGGCGGAATAAAAATCATTGTGGAGACCAAAGACGCAACGAGAGCAAACGTAATCGTCAGCGCAAAAGGAACATACATCTGTCTTACTTCAGGTTCAAGAAAAACAAGAGGAAGAAAAACAATAACCGTAGTTACCGTCGAGGCAAAAATAGGCTGCCATAACTCTTTTGTTCCCTCCACGACAAGCTGAAGCTTGTCTTTATAAGTTTTTCTGTGGTGGTGAAAAGAAATATTTTCAATAACAACGATAGAGTTATCCATAACGTTCGCCATACCCATAGCAAGACCGCTTAAGGTCATGATGTTAAAAGTCTGGTTTGTAAAATACATAAGTAAAATTGATATGAAAAGGCTCAGCGGCATCGTAGTTGCCACTATAAATACGCTTCTTATGTTTTTCATAAAAAGGAACAGAATGCTTGCCAGAAGAATTCCTCCGACAACCAAAGCTTCTATTAAAGAACCGATTGCCTTTGATATAAATTCAGCGTCGTTTTTAACAACGGTGATAACTATGTCCGGATCAACGGTAGTTTTGAGCTTATCAATTATTTTTAAAGCCTCATTTGCGACTTTAATAGTGTTTGCGCTCGACTCTTTCTGAATATATACGGAAACTACCGGCTGCACATTTAATCTCGCAAAAGACGTTGCTTCATAGAAAGAATCTCTTATTGTGGCGATGTCTCCTATTCTTACTATAGAACCTGACGGAGTTATGGCTATCGCCGTATTTTCTATTTCGGCAATGCTGTTATATTCGCCGGTGGCTCTTATTACAAAATTCTGGTTATACTGGTTGACTTCTCCCGCCGAAATTGACAAGTTAGCCAAATTTATTTTCTGGACGACTTCAAGAATGGAAAGTTTGTATCCCAGAAGTTTTGCGTTATCCATCTCAATAAGGAACTTTCTTTCACGGCCGCCTCCGAATTCCAAATTAGCCACGCCTGATACTCTCAGTATTTTTTCTTTAATTTGGTCTTCGGCGATTTCTCTTAACTGTTCAGGAGTTTTTTCTGTCGAGCTTAACGACAAGATAATAATAGGACTGTCTGACTGTTCAAATTTTGCAATAATAGGCTTTTCCGTTTCTTTAGGAAGCAGATGTTTTACCATTGCAAGTTTTTCTCTTATGTCAATAACAATAAAATCAACATCCACATTATGATGGAACGTCATCATAATGTTTGATTCTGATTCTTTTGAAGATGAAATGATTTCTTTTAAGCCGTTTAATTCCGAGAAAACTTCTTCCAGAGGTCTTGTAACATATTTTTCCACTTCGCTTGCGGCAACGCCGCCTCTGAGCCTTGTAATAACGCTTACCAGCCCTGATTCTGAACTCGGATTTAATTCGACCGGAATTCTCAAAGTAGTTATAACGGAAAACATCAATATTGCAATAACAATCATCAGCGTTGTTATTGGTTTTTTTATTCCGAATTCTATCATATAAAAATATTCCTTATATTATGACAATATAAGCGGGATGTTTATATTTCTTATTTCTGGACGCCTGCAGAAGTATCGGCTACTTTATCTTCTATAGCTTCCAAAAATTTGACTTTCATTCCGTCAGAAAGCTGTCCCTGTGTTTCAGTAACAATAAGCTCTCCTATCTGAAGTCCGTTGTCTATAACAGTCTTATCAGTAAGCTTTTCGCCCAACTGGCAAGGTCTCATCATAATGACGCCTTCTCCAGGCGTTTTATAATCCGGAGTTACGACAGGAACCAAAAATGCATTATCGTTAAGAGAAACTATACTGTCCGAAGGAACAAGCAAAACATCTTTAAGTTCCTTCAATAAAATCACGCCTCTGCCGAACATTCCGGATCTTAAAAGACCTTCATTGTTTTCAACACTGACTTTTATTGTTGACGTTCTGGTTCTTTCTTTAACCGTAGGAGCTATTTCTGTAAGCTTGCCGGCAAAAGTTCTGCCTTGATAAGAATCGCAGTTAATTGTAACAGGCTGTCCGATAACAAGCTTATGAACGTCTTTTTCAGGTATATCAACTTCAAAATTTGTACCCTGGTCGCTGATAAATTTTGCAACAACATCCTGAGGAGTAATATAGTCTCCGGGCTTTATTATTATTTCGGCAAGAATACCGTCGCTAGGAGCAGCAAGGTTCGTTTTTGCCAGATTAGACTGTGATAATTCGACTTCCGACAAAGCGGCTTTAACTTTTGACTGCGCAGATTCAATTTCATATTTTGCTTCATACAGTTTGCTTTCCGAAAGAGCTTTCATATTATACAACTCTTCATAAACCTTATATCTTTCTCTTGCGGAGTTATAAGCTGATAATTCGCTTTTATATTTGCTTTTTGCATAATCGGCTTTAGTCAAAGCGTCTTTAGGGTCAAGAGAACAAATAATATTTCCCTGTTTTACCTTTGAGCCTTCTTTAAAATTATAAGAAGCAAGCTGTCCGTCAAGTTCAAAACGCATTTCATTTTCAACCGCGCCTTTTATCGTACCCATTACGGTGTAAGTATCGGTATAATCCTGTTTGACGGCCTTTTTAACTTTAACGGTTATCATTTCCTGCTTTTCTTCAACGACTTTTTCTTTTGCAAAATGAACAAAATAAACGATAACCCCTATAATTAATACACATATTGAAAGAGCCGCGATTACAAGATATTTTTTCAAACTCGGATATCTTAAAGACATCTGGTTGTACTTGTACATTGCAGCTTCTAGGAATTTATAATATAAATGTTTGAAATTCAATGTGTCCCCCAATTTTAAAAAGTATTTATCTTAAACTCATTAATGTAAGTTTTTCCAACTCAACCACTGAAGCGTGGTTTGTATAAGCGGCTCTTGTATATGAGGCTATTGTTTCGGCATATTTCCACGATTCTTCCATCAATTCAACCGTTTGTATTTCATATAAATCGTTTCTTCTTTTCATGAAAGCTAATTTTCTTTCTTTCAGGTCTATTTCTTTTCTGAGAGTTTTAGCTTCGTTTAAAGAAACCATATATTCGTTATATGCTTTTTCAACTGATAATCTGGTATCTCTTAAAAGGTCTATCAATTCGGCATTAACCTGCTTTAACGCGACTTTGCTTTCTTTTGCATCGATAAAATACTGTAAATCGTCTAAAATTGAAAGCTGGATATCCATTGTTGTCGTCTCAACTCTCTTGCTGGCATCGACAATTTCCGTAGGGTCAGTCCTGTCAGAAGTGTAAGACGCAGAAAGAGAATTGCCCCACAAGCTCCATGAAAGTTTCGCGGCAATGCTCCAGGATGTCGTTAATTCCAAAGGCTCGGTAACAAAAGCTTCTCCGCTTTTGCCGTAAAAACCGTCAAGATAAAGTTTCGGATGAATTTTTGCTCTGTTTATCTTTATTTTCGCATCAGACATATTCATCTGCAGTTTTGCTATCTGCACGTCCAAATTGTTTGTCTGTATAAAACCTATGCAGTCCTGAAGAGTAAACGACATTTCCGGAACATCCGTAGGCAGCTCATCGGAAACAGTTGCCGGAATTTCTTCAAGAGTATTTACTCCGACAGCTTCTATCAATTTTTTTGTCGAGAATTCAAGATTAATTCTGGAAGAATTTAAAAGATTTTCTACTTTGTCCCTGAAATTCTGCGATTCGGCCAAATCAAGCTCGGATATTGCTTTTGCTTTATATTCCACTCTTGTTTTTTCAAACAATGTTTCGATTTTATCAAAAGCTTTGCTTAAAGCAAGATATTCTACTTTTAAAGTGAGATATTCAAAATACGCAAGTTTTACTTTTGCGTATAAATCTTCTTTTGCTTTTGTGTAATTGAGTTTTGCGGCGTCCATCATAAGCTCGTTATACATCAGCGTGGCTCTTATTCCGCCGCCTTCATAAAGCCCCTGAACGGCTCTTACGCCTATCTGTTCGGAATTATACTCTTCTTTATCATAGCCAACATCCTTTATTAAGGCCGTTTTCCCTTTAGAAGATTCTCTTTGCAGAGTTATTTGAGGAAAAAACGAACGGATTGCATTTGTTACTCTTATCTGGGCAAGTTCAATTTGTTCCGCCGCAACGGTTATTTTCATGTCTCTTGCCTGCGCAAGCTTTAAACATTCGTCAAGAAAATTGTCCATAGCCGCAGAAGCAGGAACCGATAAAAAAAACATACAAAACAGCATAAAACAAGATATTTGATTTATCTTCACAAAGAATCCTTGTCAAGCTTCTGAATTATAATAAAGAAGTATATAAGAAATTTTGCATTTTGTCAATAAAAATCAATCATTTTTAATAAAACAAAACGTCTTCTTGATTATTTTATTTCTTCTTTATTGTTTTTATTTCTTTTCCGCATAATAAGTATTATTGCAAAAACTGCCGTAATCAATATTACCGCGGGATAAATATAATGTTTAATATACTGCATAATTACGCCGGCATATTCTTTCCCGCATAAATAAAAGCCGGCAGCCATCATAACCCATGAAAGAACATATACCGCAGCCGATAAAAAATAATATATTTTTTTACCGGTTTTTTTGCCGTAATAACCAAGCCAGAGCATCCCGAACCATCCGAACGGAATGTTTATAATAAGAAGAACTATGCCTGCAATAATTTCAAACGTCATTATATTTTTCTGTGAGCAAGTATTTCATCCAAGCATTTGAGATTTTTTTTAATTCTTGCAAGGAGCTTTTCATATTCGGATAAATTTGGATTATATTTCAAAAGCATCTCAAGGCCCGAAACGATATCTTTTCTAATGTCGCCGCTGGATTTTTTAATTTTAGGTATAGTATTAACAACGCACAGATTCCTTGCGGCGGAAGGTTTAAGCAATATTAAATCCAATTCCATTCTTTTTGAAATAAAATCAAGGATTTGAATTTCATCTTTTATATATTCTTCATTTTTTAACGTAGCGACAAGATCTTCTATGCCGAAATATAAAACCGGCTCGAAATCTATTTTTATGGTTTTTTCCATCGATTTTATAACATCGCCGAATTCTTTTATCATACGGCTTCTGTATTCGGCGGCCTGTCCTTCAAAATTTTTCGGATAAACGTATGCTATAAGTTCGTTTTTTATGTCTTGGTAGACAAAGAAATGTTCCCAATAAAAAACCTGTTTACAGCTTGGGCAGGAAACCAAATTGAATCCCCCGAGCGTAATAAGGTCTTTTACTTCAGGATTATCGGAAACATTAACCGCTTTCCAAAGCTCAGCTTCGAATGTTTCGCCGCAATCGCATGTAATTTCACAACTTGTCAATACAGACATATAAAAATATTATCACTTTGGTATATTTTTTTCAATATTTTTCTAAATCAATGCAGCAAATGTCCGACAAACGCCACTAAAACAACTCCGATAAAAAGACAGCAGCCGGCTTTTTTGCTTGACGCTTTATGAGTTTCAGGAATAAGATCGGAAGCCGACAAATATATGAACGTTCCCGCCGTAAAAGCTAAAAATATTCCCATTATTTCTCTGGAAATATAATTAAAAAACGTTAATCCGAGAATTGTTCCGACAGGAGTAAACAGCGCAACAAGCGCGGAAAATGAGATTATCTTTTTTATTTCCGTTTTTTCATGCAGCAAAATACCCGTAATGGTAATTCCGTCCGGAATTTTATGCAGTATTATCGCAAAAGTTGTAAGAACGCCTATGGTTCCGCTGACGCCGAAACCTATGCTGATTATGATTCCGTCAAAAAAAGAATGCATCGACAAACCGAAAGTCGATAATGCACCCAAATGAGTATGCGTATGGCAGTGTTCGTCATGACACGGGTGAAAAAACAGAAACTGCTGAACGGCATACATAAAAAGAAAACCGTAAAATATATAAAACAGCGAATCCGAATTGCTTTCAACGGCTTCCGGTATTAAATGAAAAAAAGCTATCGACAACATTACGCCGGCGGCAAAACCTATCAGAAGTATTGAATTTTTTCTTGACCAATCGGTAAATTTTAAGACTAAAAAAGTCCCGATTAAAGCCGAAAGCATCGCCAGCAAAGAATATAAAATTTCCTGCATATTTTCCCTTCCCGCAACTGCAAAAATAAAAAAACTGCCCGTTATATATTTAGAAATTACATAATTATATAATGAACAGTTTTTGTTTTAAAATTATACCAACGGCAAACGATAAATATTCTTTTCCGTAAATTTAATAATGTTTCCCATCATAGCAACCGCCTTTTCAGGGAACTTGCCGACCGCAGTTTCTGCGGAAAGCATAACAAAATCGCTTCCGTCTATTATAGCGTTTGCAACGTCGCTTACTTCGGCTCTGGTAGGAATCGGAGATTCAACCATGCTTTCAAGCATCTGCGTAGCCGTTATAACGAATTTATTTCTTACGCGGCATTTTTTTATGATATATTTCTGAACGACAGGAACTGTCCAGAGAGGAATTGAAATGCCCATATCTCCTCTGGCAACCATTATGCCGTCGCAAACATCAAGGATTGAGGCAATATTATCTATGCCTTCTCTGTCTTCGATTTTTGCAACAAGTTTGCATGAAGGATGTTCCAAAGAAACAGCTTTTTTCAAAAACTTCATATCGGATTTATTCCTGACAAAAGAATTCGCTATATATTCCAGCTTGTTTTTTATGGCAAATTCAATATGAGCCTTATCATGATCTTCTATCTCAGGGAAATGCAGTTTTGCATCAGGGATATTAACACCCTTATGTTCCTTCAAAAGATAGTCCATGCCTACGGTTGTAACAACCGAATCTTTAGCGACTGATACGACAACAAGCTTCAGGTTCCCGTCATCAATAAAAATCGAAAGACCTTTTTTCAAATCCGATATAGGCCCGGAATAATCTATTGAAACAGTTTTATTGTCGCCTATAATTTTTTTGTTTGTAAGAACCAGTTTCTGGTCCTTTTTTAATTCTATAGGCTTTCCGTCTTTTAATTTGCCTATTCTGATTCTGTGTCCTTCCAAATCGCCAAGTATCTTAATATTTCTTTTATATTTTTTATTTACGTTTCTTATTAAAGCAATATCTTTTTCATATTGTTCAAATGTTCCGTGAGAAAAATTAAGTCTTGCTACAGTCATTCCGCTATCCGAAAGACTTTTTATAATCTTTTCCGACCTTGTTGAAGGTCCCATCGTACAAATAATTCCTGTTTTAGCCAAAACACAACTCCTAATTAAATATTTACTTTAGGTAAATCTTCTAAAGCTTTTTCTACTTCTTTCTGCGAATAATTACAATCCTGTATTTGTCCGGAGAGATATTGTTCGTAAGCAGATAAATCAAAATGACCGTGACCGGATAAATTAAATAATATCGTTTTTGAAATTCCCTCTTCTTTCGCTTTAAGAGCTTCGTTTATCGCCGTTCTGATCGCATGAGCAGATTCAGGAGCAGGCAAAATACCTTCACATTTTGTAAATGTTACGGCCGCTTCAAAAACTTCTTTCTGACCAACAACTACGGATTCCGCGAGCTTATGTTTTACAATCGACGAAACCAAAGGCGACGCTCCGTGGTATCTTAATCCGCCCGCATGTATTCCGCTAGGCATAAACGTATGTCCTAAAGTATACATTTTAAATGCCGGTGTAAATCCCGAATTATCACCGTAATCATATGCGAAAACGCCTTTAGACAGCTTAGGGCATGCAGAAGGTTCAACCGCTATCGCTCTGAGATTAGGACGACTGCCCTGTATTTTATCCATAATAAAAGGGAACGACATCCCGGAGAAATTTGAACCTCCGCCCAAACATGCAATAACTATGTCAGGATATTCGTCAACCATTTCCATCTGTTTCTTTGCTTCAAGACCTATAATTGTCTGATGCAGCGCAACATGGTTTAAAACGCTTCCCAGCGAATATTTTGCATTGTTATGGCTTAATACGTCTTCTATAGCCTCAGAAATAGCTATTCCCAGAGAGCCTTTACAGTCAGGGTCGCTTGCAAGCACTTTTCTTCCGACTTCCGTTTGAGTGGAAGGACTTGCAAAAACGTTCGCCCCGTAAACATGCATCAGGGATTTTCTGTACGGTTTCTGTTCAAAAGAAACCTTTACCATATATATAACGCATTCTATACCGAACATTTGGCAAGCCATAGCCAAAGCAGAACCCCATTGTCCTGCGCCTGTTTCGGTTGCAATTCTTGTAGTACCGGCTTTCTTGTTATAATACGCCTGCGCAATAGCAGAATTTGATTTATGACTTCCTGAAGGGCTGACGCCTTCATTTTTAAAATATATTTTAGCAGGAGTATCAAGAAACTTTTCAAGATTTCTTGCCCTGATTAGAGGAGAAGGCCTCCAAATCTTATAAATATCCCTTACTTCTTCCGGAATATCAATCCATCTTTCACGGCTTACTTCCTGTTCAACTATTTCTTCCGGGAAAATAACGCACAAATCTTCTTTTGTCGCAATCTTTCCGGTTCTTGTATTAAAAGCAGGCTCCAGCGGCTCCGGCAAATCCGCTTGGATGTTATACCACTGCTTTGGTATATCCTGTTCGCTTAAAATGATTTTCTTGCTATACTTAGACATAATGACTCTCCTTAAGAGTTTATTCTTTTTCAAAAATGCTGCGATAAAATGCCGAAGGCACTAAAGCGCACCATCGAAACTCTAAGGATTTTTGTAAACCGTATTGGAAATGATCACAACCGTATATGTATCTCATAAAAAATCCCATTTATTATATATAAAACATTATTTTTTGTCAAACAAACCCGTTAAAACGTTTGCACAGGAAGACTTATTATTATATAATAATCAAAATAAACTAATTTACCGCACAAGATATATTTAGTTTGTCCCGGATTGGTATTTACCGGTCAGGGATTTTTATTTTACAAAGGATTTTCATAATATGACAAAAAGAAACGATGTCAGGAATGTAGCTATTATCGCCCACGTAGACCACGGAAAAACGACAATCATAGATTCCATGTTAAAGCTCGGCGGACAATTTACGGTTAAACAAAACGAAGTGCAGGACATGGTGCTTGATTCAAATCCGCTCGAACGTGAAAGAGGAATAACCATTCTGGCAAAATGCACTTCAATATTATACAAAGGCTGTACGATAAACATTGTAGATACTCCCGGCCATGCGGACTTCGGAAGCGAAGTGGAAAGAGTTCTAAAAATGGTTGACGGAGCAATTTTGATGGTTGACGCCGTTGACGGCCCTATGCCTCAGACAAGATTCGTTTTACGAAAAGCGCTTTCTCTCGGGTTAAAACCGATAGTCGTAATAAATAAAATGGACAGAGCGCACGCCGACCCGAATACCGTCATAGACAATGTTTTCGAACTGTTTATGAAACTCGGCGCAAGCGACGAACAGCTTGATTTCCCGATAATGTACGCTTCAGGAAGAGAAGGCTGGGCCAGCACCAAGATAGACAAAAGAGGAGGAGATATTTCTCCTTTATTAGACGGAATTATAAAGTATGTTCCGGCGCCTGCCGCAGATTCCGCAAAACCTCTGCAAATGCAGATTACAATGATAGATTACAACAATTTTTTAGGACATGTAGGAATCGGCAGAATACTTAACGGGACAATAAAAAAAGGGCAGCCCGTTCTGCTCGTAAACCAGCACGAAACCAGAAATTCAAAAGCAGTCAAAATAGAAAAATTTTTAGGCTTGTCAAAAGTTGAAGTTGAAGAAGCTACTGCCGGAGACATCATATCAATAGCAGGCTTGGAAGGTTTGAAAGTCGGCGACACGATATGCCAGACTGACAACCCATTGCCTCTGCCTCCTCTTGCGATAGACGAACCTACAATATCCATGGATTTTTTTGTGAATGATTCTCCTTTTGCCGGTAAAGAGGGCAAATTTTTAACAAGCAGACATTTAAAAGCAAGACTTGAGAAAGAAGCCCAGACAAACGTCGGTTTGAAAGTCGAACAGCTTGAAGGCGAAGGAAAATTTAAAGTTTCCGGAAGAGGAGAACTCCATCTTACGATTCTTATTGAGACAATGAGAAGAGAAGGATTCGAATTGGCGGTATCGTCTCCTGAAGTTATTTTTAAAGAAGAAAACGGCCAGATTCTCGAACCTATGGAATATCTTATACTGGACATAAGTTCCGAATGCCAGGGCGAAATTTTCGAATTAATCGGAAAAAGAAGCGCAAGGCTCGAAAACATGGTAAGCGAAGGCGAAGACAATCTAAGGCTCGAATATGTTGTCCCGTCAAGAGCTCTGATAGGTTTTAAAAACGAATTTTTAACCTCAACCAGAGGCAAAGGAATTATGCATCACAGTTTTTACGGGTATTTTCCTAAAGTCGATATTTCCGCATTAAGACAGAACGGCGTATTTATTGCAATGGCTTTCGGAAAAACGACGGCTTACGCTTTGCATAACCTGCAGATAAGCGGACAAATGTTTGTCGGAGCAGGAACCGAAGTTTACGAAGGAATGATAGTCGGACAAAATTCAAGGGAAAAAGATTTGGTCGTTAATCCGTGCAAACCTAAAAAACTCAGCAACATGAGAAGCAAGAGTTCCGACGAAGCGCTGACTCTTACCCCTTATAAAACAATGAGTCTTGAACAGGCGGTAGAATACATTGCTCCCGACGAGCTTGTTGAAATTACTCCTGTTTCAATAAGACTCAGAAAGAAAATTTTGAATTATCTTGAAAGAAAAAGATTTTCAAGAAATGAAGCAAATGAAGCCGTTGAAGAATAGCGCCGTATTTCAACGGGGTTGTTTTGATTGACTTTTTTATTGATTTTTAATATATTTTTGATAATTGATTGTCCTATAAGCAGTTTTGATTTTGGGGGATCGCATGAAAAAACCTGATGTAGTTAAACAGGTTGCCGATTGTTCGGGACTTACACAGACAAATGCAAATGTAGCGATAAAAGCTCTTGTAAAAGTTATACAAGATAATCTTAAAAAGGGTGAAATAGTTTCTCTTTCGGGGCTTGGTTCTTTTAGAACGAAAAACAGAAAAGCAAGACAAGGAAGAAATCCCAAGACAGGGACGATTGTTCCTGTTCCTGCAGGCAAAAAAGTTTCTTTTAAGCCAACGACTACCTTAAGAAAGCTGATACAATAAAAATGATAAAATTAAAACCGTCAGTCAAGTTGGATTCTTTACCGCCGTATTTATTTACAAGGATCAATCAGTTAAAACTTGAAGCTTACGCAAAAAAACTCGACGTTATTGATTTAAGCATGGGGAATCCTGATCTCCCTACGCCTTCCCATATAGTAGACTGTTTGTGCGAAACCGTGAAACACCATACAAAAACGCACAGATATCCTCAGGCAAAAGGCATGCCGAAATTCAGAAAAGCCGTAGCCGAATGGATGGGAAGAAGATTCGGAGTTGATCTTGACTACAATTCAGAAATTCTCACTCTTATAGGCTCAAAAGAAGGCATTGCACATTTGTGCATGTCATATCTTAACCCCGGAGATTATGTTTTGGTATGCGATCCTGCATATCCTGTACATTTCAACGGAGTTATTCTTGCAGGCGGGAAAGTTCATTCTATGCCGCTGCTTGAAGAAAATAATTTTTTACCTGATTTTACAAAGATACCGGAAAAGACGGCAAAAAAAGCAAAAATAATGCTGTTGAATTATCCTAATAATCCTACGGCAGCTTTCGCTTTAGACCCGAATTTTTGGAAAGAAGCCATCAGATTCTGCAAAAAATATAATATTCTGCTGATTTCAGACAATGCCTATTCGGAAATAACTTTCGGGGATACGGTATGTCATTCCATTTTTGAATTCCCCGGAGCAAAAGACGTTGCTTTGGAATTTCATTCTTTCTCAAAAACATTTAATATGGCCGGCTGGAGAGTCGGATGGGTCTGCGGAGCAAAACAGCTTCTCTATCCATTGGAAAAATTTAAATCGTTTCTCGATTACGGAGTTCCTACTTTTATACAACTTGCCGCGGTCGCCGCTTTAAACGGTTCGCAGCAGTGCGTAAAAGAACAGGCCGCCGTTTATGAAAAGAGAATGAGAAAAATGGTAGACGGATTAAACAAAATCGGCTGGAAAACAAATTATACTTTAGGCACAATGTATGTTTGGGCGAGTCTTCCGGAAAAATTAAAAAAAGAAGGATCTTTATCGGTTGCCGAAAGACTGCTTAAAGAAACGGGGGTTGTTGTTTCTCCGGGCGTCGGATTCGGACAAAACGGAGAAGGATATGTAAGAATATCTCTTGTAACTCATGATAAAAGATTTCATGACGCGCTGCTGAGATTAAAAAATTTTACAAAAAACGGATAAACTTTTTATGAATAGTGATTTAAATGTCGGACTAATAGGTTACGGGACTGTCGGAAAAGGCGTAGTAAAAATTCTTGAAAAAAACAAATCAATAGCATTTAGAAAATCAGGCGTATCAATTAAAGTCAAATCCATATGCGATTTAAACCCTATAGACAGAGCCGAATTATACGTAAAAAATTACATGGATGTAATAAAAGACCCGTCGATTGACATTATTGTCGAATTAATAGGCGGATACGAACCTGCCAGAACTGTTATAACCGAAGCTTTAAAAAACGGCAAAAACGTCGTTACGGCAAATAAAGCGGTTCTTGCAAAATACTGGGACGAAATTTTTTCGCTTGCCCAGGCAAAAAAAAGAATGGTTTATTTTGAAGCTTCAGTAGGCGGCGTAATTCCTGTAATACAGGGATTAAACGAAGGTCTTGCCGGCAATGAAATAAAAAAAATTAAAGGAATTCTTAACGGTACGACAAATTTTATTTTGAGTAAAATGACAAATGAAAGCATGTCGTATGCCGATGCGCTGGCAAACGCCCAAAAAGCGGGATTTGCAGAAGCAAACCCGACGTCAGACGTTAAAGGTTTTGACACCGCAAACAAACTTGCAATCCTGTCTTCCATCGCATGGGGAAGCTGGATAAAAGTAAACGATATAAGAGTAAAAGGCATCGACCAGCTTGACGTTGAAGACGTTAAAATAACAAGCGATTTCGGATACGTATTTAAACTTATAGGATCGGCAATTAAAACGGATAAAGGTCTTGATCTGTGGGTTGAGCCTTGTCTGGTAGACCATCATCATTTTTTTGCAAACGTACACAATGAGTATAATGCGATTATGATTACCGGAGATGCATGCGACGACGTAGTTTTCTACGGAAAAGGAGCCGGACAGCTTCCTGCCGCGGCCGCGGTAGTTTCAGATATTATAGATTTATCGAAATATGTTTCTAACGGAACGGCCGGGCTTGTGCAGAACGTTATATATTCAAAAAATAAAAACATTAAATTTTTATCGCACGGCGAAAGCAAGAGCGATTATTATTTAAGATTTACGGTTGTCGACAAACCGGGCGTGCTTTCAAAAATATCAGGCATTTTGGGAAGCTACGGCGTATCAATCGCAAGCTTATACCAGAATGACAGAAACCAGGATAAAAAAGTTTCTATAATAATAACCACTCACAGAGCGCTCAGCGAACATATTGAAACCGCTTTAAAAGAAATTGACAAGCTTTCCATAACAAAAGCAAAAACGGTTAAAATCAGAATTGAAGATTAATTAACGTCTTCTGATTTTTTCTTAAAAAATATTTTATTACATTTCGGAGTTGTTTATGATCGGAGCATTTTTTGCCATATTTTTATCAGTTTTCTTGGCGGAACTCGGGGACAAAACACAGATAGCCACACTGATGTTCGCCACAGATTCAAAGTTATCGCCTTTTATGGTTTTTCTTGCTGCCGGAGGAGCTTTGCTGCTCTCTTCAGCCATAGCCGTTTTGGCAGGCACTTTTGCAAAAACTTACTTAAGCCAGATTCCGCTGAAACTTATAAGCGGTTTTGTTTTTGTTTTGATAGGCGCATGGACAATTTACAGTTATTATAAATAACCGGAGTGTTTATGAAAAAACTTTTATTTTGTTTTATCGCGTTATGGTCATGTTCGCTTGCCGCTTTTGCGGAAACAGTTATTTTAAAAGACGGAACCGTTTATAAAGGCAATATCCCTCATCAGGACGAACAGGTTGTTTACGTAATCCAAAATGAAAATCTTATTAAAGTACCGGTTTCCGATATACAGGAAATAAAAAAAGACGAAGACCTCCGGAGCAATTCAAACTTATTAGATATTGATACCGGCGGGCCTGTCATAAAAAACAAAAGGGAATTCATTTTAAAAGCCGGTTTTGATTTCTACGGACAATACAGACATAAAGGAAGTACAAGTTCGGAAGATTCCCCTAAAGGTATAAACTTCAGCGCGGAATATTACCGTTATATCCAAAACATATTCGGCATAGGCGCAGGAACAACCGTCCAGAATTCAAGAGATATAGGCAATACTCCGGGAAGCTTTTATTTTCTTCCCGTATATTTAGGGATTAAGATAAGATCTAATCCTACAGATCCTTACAAATACGGATATATGACAGGTCAGGTTGGATACAATTTTTTCATGCCTGATTCGCAGTACGATAAATATACAGACAACGTCTGCGGAGGAGTTTATTACGCGCTGGGAGTAGGCGTAGTATACAACAATGTCGTTTTTGAATTATTGTCCTCTACAAACAACGGCAAAGCCAGAATACAGTCAACAAACGCAGATATAGAGATAGAATATTTAAAATACACTTTTTCCGTGGGTTATGTTTTTGACTGGTAAAAGTTTTTAGAGAAATAAAATGAATTTTAAAACTTGCTTTGTTTTGTCAACCCTGTTTTTATTGTCTTCAAACGTTTTTGCAAAAGAAAAAGCCGTCGTGTTTTTCTGTGAATCAATAGAAAGCGTTTCTCCGAAAGTAATGCAGAAAATACATTCATCCGATAACTTTCGTTTCTGCGCATTAATAACAGGAGACGCCGTTTCAAACAATTTACGCGATTTAATCGCCGCAAACAAAATGGAACCCGTTCTTAAAATAAATCAGGACCCTTACATTCCTCTTATTTCATCCGAAATAACCGTGTCTTCCGTTTCCTTTAACAGAACCGAAGATTTGGAAAATATTTTAAAAACATATAAAAAGAAGTTTTCTTTTTTATTTGAAAAACCGGCAAGAGGGCTATTCTTAAAAAATGCCGTTATAAACGAAAACACTTTAAATGTTTTTCATAAAAACGATATTTTATGGACCACGGCGGAATCCGGAGATGCGGAACATAAAGGAGTTTTTACAAAAAACAAAGTGACTGTTTTTATGCCTTATACCGATTTTCCTAAAAACGCCGGCGAAATACAAAAATGGTTTTCAGATAAAAAAGAAAAAATTATTCCGGTAATTCTGACAAAAGAACATCTGAAAAACAGCGACCTTATGCTCTATACAATAAATTTTTTAAACAAAAACAAAACTTTCGGTTCGGAACTGCCTGAAGAAGTTTCTCGTACAATTGAAAAGGATTACACAAGATATAATAACGGCGACAACATTAAATTTAAAAGTTTCGGAGAGTTGCCGCAAATTGCTTTTTTAAAACTTGTAAGCGCTTCAAACGAAGTTAACGCCAATCGCGCAAGGCAGGATTTATATTCAACTCTGCACGACGAATTGACTACAATGTACAGTTTTGACATTATAACAAAACTTTTAAACAATGACCCGTATGCGGGGAAAATATTCGATATTTCTTTTTCAAATATTTTTAAACTTTCAGGCAAAGAAGTCCCGTCCGCAGAAGAATTAATGAAGCTTGAACCGGCGGACCAACAGCCCGGCGGATTTGAAATATGTTCTTTCATAAGAGACGGCGATAAATATACGATACACAATGAAGGGATTATAAAAGCTTTCACTATAAATAAAGATGAAAATAATATTTTCTTTTCGGTAGATACAGATTTTTCATTGTCCGATTTTATTGATATTTATATAGACATGAACGGAATCGCTTATACCGGCAGCCAAAATATGCTGAAGGGAATTGAAGGCTTTTTCGTGCCTGAAAACTGCTGGGAATACGCCGTAAGAATTTCGCCTTCGGAAATAAAAATTTACAGGTTTGCCGCCGACACAGTCACTCTTATTAAAACTATAGGGAATAACCGTTCGACAAATATCGTAATACCGTCAAACATCTTAAAAGGAAACGCTTATAACTGGTCCTACCAGGTAGTAACCGCAAAAAACGGGGAAATTACTGATTTTCTTGAAATTGAAAGAAATAAAATAAAAATTCTCAACACTATACCGATGCAGCTTCAAATGTTCAAATACGTACAATAAAGGTTATTATGTTTATTCCGAACGCAGAGCTTCTATAGGCGAAAGTTCGGAAGCTTTTTTTGCAGGCCACAACCCGAATAATATTCCGACGCCGGCAGAAAACGTAACCGATAAGATTATGGAAAAACTTGATACATAAGCAGCCCAGCCGGCAAATTTTGAAACAGCCAGAGAAATAAGAACACCGAGACTTACGCCTAGTATTCCTCCTGCCAAAGATAATACCGAAGACTCTATTAAAAACTGCAGCAGAACAGCTGTTTTTGTAGCTCCTATGGCTTTTCTCAGCCCTATTTCCCTCGTTCTTTCAGTAACGCTTACAAGCATTATATTCATAATGCCGATTCCGCCTACAATAAGTGAAATCCCGGCAACCGCGCCCAGAAGCATCGTCATTGTTTTTGTGGTTGAAGAAAGCATTTGTATCATATCTGACATATTTCTTATTCTGAAAGAATCCGCCTGATCCGGACCGAGCCTGTTTCTTGCAAGCATCGTAGACAGTAAATACGCTTCGGTTTCGTCTATTTTCCCGTCATAAACTTCAACGGATACGGACGAAACATACTGGGTGCCTAAAAGCCTTTTCATAGCTGTATTTAAAGGAACAACTATTTTATCGTCTCCGTCTCTCGGGCCCTGCGCACCTTTTACCGGAAGAATTCCGACAACTCTGAACTGCTTTCTGTCGATTTTTATATATTTGCCTACGGGGTCTTCGTTACCGAAAAGATTTTTTATTACGGTTGCGCCTATTACGCAGACTTTTGCCGCAGAATCATTTTCGCTTTTTGTAAAAAATCTCCCGTACTCAGGAACCGAAGTTTGCATATATTGATATACAGGGGTAACTCCCATAACGGTAGTATTTGTGTTTTTATTGCCGTAAACAACCTGGGATGAACCGCTTACGTTCGGATCTATATTTTTTATAAGTTCTTTATTTGACGCAAGAGCTTTGACGTCGTCTAAAGTTATCCTTCTTACAGAATTACCGGCAACGCCGCCCAAAGAAATTCTGCCTGGCATAAGATAAAGAAGATTTGTCCCCATCGAAGTAATCTGTTTTTCAAGCGATTTTTGAGCGCCGTTGCCCAAAGCAAGCATTGATATAATCGAAGCTACTCCTATTATAATTCCGAGCATCGTCAAAATCGAACGCGTTTTGTTTGCAAGAATCGCCCTGACCGCCGAAAAAAAGTTTTCGGCAAATTCAGCCATGCTTAAACGCGAAGAATCTTTTTTTATTTTTAAAGGCTGCGTTGAAATTTTTTGTGGTTCTTCTTTTTTTGTATCGGATATAATCTGTCCGTCTTTTATGGTTATTACTCTTTTAGCCCACTGGGCTATATCGGGTTCATGCGTTACTAAAATAACGCTGATACCCTTATTGTTTAAATCGGTCAGTATCTGCATTATTTCATTTGACTGCGCCGAAGCAAGATTGCCTGTAGGCTCATCGGCAAAAATAATTTTAGGATCGTTTATAAGAGATCTTGCGATAGCCACTCTCTGCTGCTGTCCGCCTGAAAGCTGGTTAGGTTTGTGGTCGGTTCTGTTTTCAAGACCTACATCGGATAAAAGCTTTTTCGCTTTTTCCGCGCGGTTTGTTCCGCCGGAATAAATCATAGGCAGCGCTACGTTGTCGCAGGCCGTCATTTTATTAAGCAGATTATACTGTTGAAAAACAAACCCTATTATTTTTGACCTTAAAAAAGCCGTCTGGCTGTCGTCAAATTTTAAAACGTTCTGCCCGTATATTTCATATATGCCGTCGGTAGGTTTATCCAAAAGTCCGAGTATGTGCATCAGAGTACTTTTGCCGGAACCTGAAGGCCCCATGATTGCGACAAACTCGCCTTCTTCTATCGTAAGATTTATTCCTTTTAAAATTTCCAGCTTATTATCGCTGACTTCATAAACTTTTGTTATATTCTTAATTGATATTAACGGTTTGTGTTCTTTTGACATTTATTTACCGATATTCTTTGTTTTATTTTTTGCAGTTTCGGAATCAGCAAGAATTTCACTGTTGCTTTTTCTCTTCTGCGGAGTCATTTGTAAAAAACCTTTTGTATCGCTGTCGCCGCTGTTTCCCGGTTTATATTTTTCCGCTTTAACCAATACCGTATCGCCCGCTTTTAAACCGGAAACGACTTCCACATTATCTCCGTCAACTATTCCCGTGACTATTTCTTTTTTATGTTGCGCCGCATTATCTCCGGTGAGAACAAAAGATTTTCCTGTTTGCGTTTCATTAACGCTGTTCCACGGTATTACGACAACATTCTTTTTTTCTTTTACGGTTATAGAAATATTTGCTGTCATGAGCGATTTAAAAAAAGACGGAGTTGTATCCGGTCTTATTTTCACATAATAAGTTATAACATTGCTGACATTCTGCCCTTCTTCCAAAATCTGAAAAACTTTTCCTGTAACTGAAATATCTTTATACGCATCAAGCGTTATTACCGCTTTCTGCCCGATTTTTGCTTTGCCTATATCGGCTTCGTCAACGCTTGCCTTTACTATCAGTTCGTCAGCCAAAGCAAATAATACGTCGCTTGTGGATATTGTCTGTCCTTCAACGACATTTCTTAAAATGATTTTTCCGTTCATAGGAGATATTACCGGCGTAGGTTTGTAAGTATCTTCCCATTCGGCAATATTGTTTCTTTCATTTGCTCTTACCGCATCTAAAATAGCTACTCTGTCGGAAGAACTTAAATAAGCAAGTATCTGTCCTTTTGAAACTTTATCCCCTTCGTTAACAAGCAGTTTGTCCACTCTTCCGGCTACGCTCGGTTTAATTTCAACTCTGTTCAATGCCGAAACTTCTCCTGTAGTATCGATTATTTCCTGAACGTTTGATACTGAGGCAACCACAGGAATATATGAGCTCTGCACCGTTTTTTCTTTTTTGACAAAAAGCTTATATCCGACAATACATATTATGATTATTACCGCAGCCGCTATTATTTTATTTCTCATCTTATTTCTCCGTTTGTGTTGCCAAGAATTTTATCTCTTTTAGCTAAAGCGATGTTATAATTGTACAAAGCGGACAAATGAGATATCTGATTGTTGACAAGTTCCTGTTCTATGTCCTGCCATGTCTGAAATTCCATAGCCCCCGCAAGATATTTTATATTTGCTTCTTTTTGTCTCTGAACAGACGCCTCTAAAAACATTTGATATGTAGTAACATTATCTTTAGTTCTTTCCGCCGACATCTGCGCATCCTGCAGACTTGTTTTGGCGGCAAGCAGCGTTTTCATATATTCCTGACGGCTTTGTTCAAGAGCCGCATTTGCGGAAGCTACAGCGTTTTTAACTCCCGTTAAGCCGCTCGAGAATAATGGATAATTCAAAGCAACTCCGACGCTCCACGATTTGCTGTCAGAAGGAGGAAGCGGTCCCATGGCATCCGTCAAGCCTGCCGAGGCGGTAGCCGAAAGATTAGGATATAAATCGCCTTTTGAATAAGCTGCTTTATATTCGGCTATCTTTACATCCGCCGAAGAAATAATTACGTCAGGAATCTGCGACGCTTTTGCATCAACGTCAAATTCCGTTTTATCTTCTTTCAGCGTTAATTCGCCGCTGACCGTAAAATCGCCGCTTAAATCCACGCCGAGCGTTTGCGCCAAAGTCCGTCTGGCTGTATTTAAATCTCTTTTTGCATTTAAAACATCGGTATATGCAGAATGTTTCTGCGCCTGCGCCCTCATCATATTTCCTTTGCTTTCTTTGCCGCCTTCATACTGAAGCCTGACAATATCCGCGCTCTGCGTTCTGAGAGAATAAATATTCTCCAAAAGAGTTATGTTTTCCTGGGCATAACACATTTTTAAAAACGCTTCTTTTATAGAATAATAAACCGATGCATACGACTGGGTAAGTTTCGCTATGGTTTTATCTACAGAGGCTTTTTTGCTTTTAAGCTCGCTTATATTTTTAAAATTATATAAAGTCTGGGAAGCGTTTACGCTTAAATTCCATTGGTCTTCCCTCGTATCGTTTTCATTTCTGTTAAAAGCGTATTTTAAATTAACCGCAGGGTAATAATTATTCCATGAAATATAATAATCATATTCGGCTATCGCCAAATCTTTCTTTGCAATCACAAGATCTTGGTTATATTTATTGGCTGTATCCATACACTGCTGCCATGTCAAAACTTTTGCATCCTGTGCAAAAAGCAAATTTGAGGCAAACATCATAGCTATAAAAACAAAATTTTTTCTTTTCATAATTTTCAATTAGACAATGCTCCCTGTAAAAATGTTACACATTTGTATAATTACTGCTGTTTAAATATGTTTTGCAAAGATTTGCCAAGCTTTTTCCCGACATTTTCAATTGTCCCCTTTGAACCGGCTATTATATCCGCCGCAGTGCCTACCAAATCAAATGAAGTTTTAGTATTTTCCAAAGTGCCGGAAACCTTCATGGCGGCATAAAGTCCTGTATTGACCCGCATATTCACTTCACCTGATTTAAAATTTACGGTTCCGGACGTACTTATTGTCGTAAGAGGCATTTTTATTGAAACCTGTTTTGCTTTCATAAGACCGTCAGTAAATATCAAAATGCATTTCATGTTATCGTAAATTATTCCTTTTTCTTTGCTATTAACTTTATCGCTGACGGTTATATTGTTATTGAGTACGTTAAATATCATAAGAAAAACTTTAGCGAATTTATTGGCCGAGAGCCTGTCAACATTTGTAATTTTACCGTTTGTAACAGACAAATTTAAAGTCCCGTCGGCTTTATCCATTTTTTCGGATACAGAATTTACGGCGGCATTCAAAACAGCCTGCTCGCTTATAAGATACGGCACGTTTATTTCATTAATTATTATGTCGGCGTTGATATTGGTCCCGGAACCGGCGTTCTTATTTTTCTCCTTTTGTCTGCCGGCGGATTTATTTTTTGAATTATTCCGCGGACTGTCTTTTATAAAAAGTTTATCCATTCTTAATTTTACATTCAGATTATTGCCTTTATATGAAGCCGAGGCGGTAAAATGACCCGTATTAAACATCCCTCTCATCTGCTCAACCGAAATGTCGTTTTTAGATTTGGCAGAAGCTTTTAAATTTAAACCGGAAACATCTATCAACGGCGGATAACTAAAAGATACGTTCAAGCACTCTAAAACGCCGGCAAGATTACCTTCTGATGATATTTTTGCAGACGATTTAATTCTTCCTTTTAAATTATAATTTCCTATATGTGCGGACATTTGATCAAGCAGAAGGTCTATGTCATAATTAAGTTTATATAAAAATTTATTTTTACCCCAGTCTATGCTGCCTGATAAAAGCGCCGACGATTCCGGAAATTTGATATTTAATTGAGAAATATCGGCAGATTTATTCTTAAAATCAAATATTGTTTCGGCGGCTAAGCTAAACGAAGGCAGCAAAAAATCAGTTTTGCAGTTGTAAAAAGCGTTTATCGTTTTGTCCTAAAGATTTTTTGCCTGTAAATTAAGATTTATTTTAGATTTTTTATCCTGTACCCAGCTGCCGTTCAGCGCTATATCCGCAGCATTATATTTTGCATTTAGAGAATTAATTTTTATATTTAATTTATCAATATCAAACGGTTTAAAAGATTTCAACAGCATTTTTTTACTCTCGGCTTTTATATGAGTTTTTGCGCTGAGATTTTCTATGCTGCCGAAAGAAGGATTTGATGAAAAAACATTTTCTAAAACGATATTCCCGTCAAATGAATTCTGCGAAGCCGCAAATTCGGTCTTAAACCTGCCTTTTAAATTATACTGCGGTACTACTTCAGACAAACTGTCCAGCAAAAAATCTATTTTTGACCGTATAGCGTAAGCCAAATCCCGCCCGCCCCAGTTTACCGTGCCTGAAAGAGAAGCCGAAGACTGCGGGGCGACAAGACTGAGGTCGTTTATTACAGCCGTTTTGCTTGAAATGTTTATAACCGCATTAGTTTTTAAATCCAGCGATTTTATACTATATTTAATGTTTGTTTTTAAAAAATCTCCGAATGTAGTCTCTCTGACATTTTTAACGGATATGTTAAAAGCTATTTCGGGAGCATTCAGATTTTCTGCTGTTCCGTTTATGAAAATATCGGAACCGTTATATTTTGTTTTGAGAGACAATATGTTTAAGAATAATTTATTTTGGTCAAAATCATTCAAATTTGTTTCAAATTTTATTTTTACAGGCAGTCTTATATCCGTACCGCCCTGTTTATACTTAATTTTAAACGAACTGTCGCACAAAAACAAACCGTTGAAAGAAAACCCTTTAAGTTTTATGTTAAAATCGCTTACCTCTGTATTTAATTTCGTTGTTTTGTCATTGAACTTTACGGCTGAATTTTTAACATATAAATTATCTATGTTCAGAAGAAGACTTCCGGAATCCTGCTTCTTATCTGTTTCTTCGCTCTGTTTATGAGACTGTGTAATATCGTCAAAATTAAAAATTCCGTTCTCGTCTCTATTGATATTAATATACATACCGTCAATCCCCAAAGTATCAACGGTTATTTCTTTCCGCAGCAAAGGAATTATGTTTACTTTGACGGTAAGGCGTTTTGACTTGATAAAAGTGCCGTTCGCAAAAGTCGATTTCTCTGACATTGCAAAATTTTCAAGGTCAAAACCCAGCATATTAAAAGAAAGTTTGTCAAAACTTACCTCTCGGTGCAGCTCATTATGAGCGTAATCTATAATATATGCTTTGATTTTATCAGGCGTAAAAAATATTTTTAAGGCAACAAACACCGAAGCTGAAAAGACAATAAAAACCAACGCCGTCCAGATTAATATTTTTTTAATTTTTTTCATAATATAAACAATAATTAAATTTGTTATATTAATTATACATTATTTGTTCTTTTATGGTACGGCGGAGCATATAAATGCGCACTCAAAGAAAAAATTATATAATATATACATGAAAACCGGCATTATAAACAAAACAAAAATATTTTTTCAGGATATATCAAGAAGCGAAATAATCCTTCAGGCAATACTTGTGGGTATAATTGCAGCCGTTATAGTCGTTTTGTTCAATTTGGCAATAACCAAAATTTTTACGTTTACGCAGGGGTTTATCTCACAATTTCCGATTTGGGAAAGAATTATTCTTTTTCCTGCCATAACAACCTGCGCAGGTCTTATATCCGGACTGCTTGTATTTAAAATCGCCCCCGAAACAAAAGGGAGCGGGATTCCATACGTAAAACTTGCTCTTGCAAGACTTGGCAAAAAAATAAGAGTGAGAAGCATTATAGTTAAATTTACGGCCGGCATCACGGGCATAGGAGCCGGGCTGTCAATGGGAAGAGAAGGTCCGAGCGTACAGATGGGCGCCGGCGTCGGAGCATTAGTCGCAAAACTGTTTAAAATGAAGGGAACAAGCCAGCATAATCTTATAGCCAGCGGAGCCGCTTCGGCTTTGGGAGCAACTTTTAACGCTCCTATTTCAGCCACAATATTCGCTTTGGAAGAATTAACGCAGAAATTTTCTGCGGCGACTCTGTTTTCCGTTTTAGTCGCAACAGTAAGCGCCGTAAGCGTTTCAAGGCATTTTCTCGGAGAAAATCCGTCATTTTTAATTCCATCATCAGGTACCGTTACTTACGTATCTCCCGAAAGTTTTATTATTTTCATTTCTCTCGGAATTATTGCGGGCGTCCTTGGCGTTTTGTTTGCAAAAACAATATTTTTCAATCTGAAGCTTTACGATAAAATGCATAAAATCCCAAACTGGTTTAAGCCGGCCGTTGCGGGATTTGCCGTAGGAATAACGGGATTATTTCTTCCTTATATTTTAGGCGGCGGCAATACTGCCATAGACCAGCTGCTGCTGAACAAATTCAGCATTTGGATGATTATTTTAATTTTTGCCGGTAAATTTTTCATAACTCCGTTTTGCTTTTCATCGGGAGCTGCCGGAGGGATTTTCCTTCCGATGCTTATGCTCGGTTCTTTTCTCGGATACGGACTTGGCATAATATCAAATTATTCCGGACTGCATATAGATATGGTTACAATTTCAATAGTAGGAATGGGGGCATTTCTTGCCGCTGTTGCAAGAACACCGATAACCGCAGTGGTTATGGTCTTTGAAATGACAGGAGATTACCATAATATTCTTCCGGTAATGTTCAGCGTTGCAATAGCTGATTTGGTCGCTGAAAAACTTCATCATGCGCCGATATACTCTTCATTGATTTTAAAACAGGATACTCCTTCAAAAGAAAAAAACATTTTAACAAAAATACAGGCCGTTGACGCTATGGATAAAAACATAAAAAAAATTCATTTAAAAAACACAATAAACGAAGCTCTTGAAATGTTCAATAACAGCGCTTATGATATTCTGCCAATTGCAGACAACAAAAATAAACTTACCGGGATAATTACAAAAGACGAGCTTGAAGATTATGTTTTGCGGGGAAACAGCACTAATGCTGATATAGAAGCCGTAATGAATCCGGAACCTCTTTTTATAATGCAGGAAGACGATTTATACAAAGCTTTATTTCTTCTGCACATGAACGGAATAAAAACCATTACCGTAACAAACAGAACTGGACAGATAGCCGGCATTTTATCAAGAGACATCATTATAAAAAAACTGAAATCATACAGATAACTGTTAAAATTTTAAAAGAAAAAAATTTTAATCTTTTTAGAATTTTAAAAAACTTCATATAAACAGAATATACGCTGAGCCGCCATATCTTTTTAGTATGTTTTAGGAATTATACAAAATCAGTATTTTGATAAAATATCTTTCATTTCTTTGACGGCATTTTCCATTCCGTCAAACAATGCTTTAGCCATAATTGAAAACCCGATATTCAATTCGTTAAGATTTTTTATTTCGCAGATTTGCGAAACGTTTTGGTAATCAAGACCGTGACCCGCATTGAAAATAAGATTATGCTGCGAAGCAAAAACAGCCGCCTGCTTAATTTTTTCAAGTTCTTCATTTAATTCTTGAAAATTTGTTTTGAACAAACGGGCATATTTTCCGGTGTGTATTTCTATCGCATCGGCTTTAATATCAGCGCAGGCTTCTATTTGTTTTATTTCGGGATCAACAAACATACTGACGACTATCCCGGCATCTTTTAATTTTTTAACCGTTTCCGACAAAGATTTTTTTTGAGAGGCTACGTCTAATCCGCCTTCGGTTGTAACCTCCTGTCTTTTTTCAGGAACTACACAAACCGAATGAGGCTGAACTTTTACGGCTATCTGCACAATTTCATCGCAAGCCGCCATTTCAAAATTAAGTCTTGTTCTTAAAGACTCCTTTAAGTCAAAAATATCTTTATCCTGAATATGTCTTCTGTCTTCTCTTAAATGCGCGGTAATTGAATCTGCTCCGGCTTTTTCGCAGACTGAAGCCGCTTTGAGCGGACTTGGGAAATCTTCCCTTCTTGCCTGTCTTAACGTTGCGACGTGATCGATATTTACTCCGAGTTTTATCATTCTTTTCCCTTGCGTTTTAATTTGTTTCCGTTAAAGCAAACTCTTAAAGCCTGCTTATTTCCTGTTTTGCCGATTCGGCGATATCTTGCGCCATTTTTTTTATTTCCGCTTTATTCTGTCCTTCAATCATAACTCTTAAAAGATTTTCCGTGCCGGAATATCTTACCAAAACTCTGCCGTTGTCTCCCAAATCAGATTCGGCGGTTTTTATGAGCTTCAATGTTTCAGGCAATTGTTCCACAGGAATTTTTTTTGAAACTTTTTCGTTAATCAAAATCTGGGGATATTTTTTTACCGAGGAACATAACTCCGACAAACTGCTGCCGGAAGAAACTAAAATTTTTAAAAGCTGCACCGCGCTGATCATCCCGTCGCCCGTATCCAGAAGATTCTTAAATATTATATGTCCCGACTGCTCTCCGCCGAGCACTGCCTTATGCTTTTTCAAATTTTCATAAACATATCTGTCGCCGACTTTGCTTACAACCGTATTTATTTCCGCCTCTTTCATTGCTTTTATCAAACCGAGATTTGCCATTACCGTTACGACTAAAGTATTGTTTTTCAATTTGTTTGTTTGTTTCAAATGTCTGGCAGTTACTGCAAGAAAATAATCGCCGTCCCTGACAATGCCTTTGTGGTCAACTGAAATAACCCTGTCCGCGTCGCCGTCAAAAGCAAATCCGCAGAAAGCATTTTCTTTTTTAACGGCTTCGGCGACAATTTCCGGATGAAGCGCGCCGCAGTTTAAATTTATATTTTTACCGGTCGGTTTGTCGTTTATAACAATAACTTCGGCTTTTAATTTTTTGAGGACTTCCGGCGCAACTTTATAAGAAGCTCCGTTTGCGCAGTCAACAACTATTTTTTTATTTTTTAAAGAATTTGCGGGCAGAAGAGAAAGCAAAAAATTACTGTATTGTTTTATCAGAGATTTCCCGGAAATATTTTTTATTTTTTTTGCTGCGGCTAATTCTTTCTTTTCGTTTATATACCGCGTTAATTCTTTTTCAAGTTTTGCCTCAACGTTATCAGCCAGTTTCATTCCTTTTGTATTAAAGAATTTGATGCCGTTGTCAGTATAAGGATTATGCGATGCCGAAATAACTATTCCTGCATGATACGAGTTGTGTTTTAATAAATATGCCACTGCCGCCGTAGGAATAACGCCTAAATCGACAACTTTAACGCCTGCCGCATTAATGCCTTTTCGTAATGCTTTAAAAATTCTTACGCCCGATTCTCTGGTATCTCTTCCTATTAAAATTCCGTTGCCGTTTCCCGAGGTATTCTTTGCCAAAACATAGCCGATTAAAGAGACCGTCCTGTTGTCAAACGGGAATTCGTTTGATTTGCCCCTGATGCCGTCCGTCCCGAAAAATTCCATATGATTTTAGTATCCTTATATAATAATTTGCCGTCTTGATATTATACATAATTTAAAACTTTTTTGAGAAAATAAAAAAGCTCCGCAATATTTGATTGCGGAGCTTTCGATAAATTATTAATTAGTATTCTGTCTGTATTACTTTGTTGTTCCTGCTTCTTTTTGCAATCTTTCAAATTCTGCCTGGTCTGCCTGTGCAGCTGCGGCATTTCCCATTTCGGTATAGAGTTCGCCTCTCCACTGATAATAAACATCTCTTTTTTCTAATTCTATAGCTTTATTGAAATCTGCCATTGCGCCTTCTTTATCGCCTAACAATACTTTAGCTCTTCCTCTGTCTGCATATACCCACGCTGCCTCATTAGCTTCCAAAGATTTTGTAAATGCTTCAACTGCTTTTGCATAATCTTTTGTTGTCTCTAATGCTTCTTTGCCTTCATCGGCACTTTTGCTGGCAACAATATATTCTGCTGGTTCTTCTGAGTTTGAATCTGATATTGAATCTGATGATTCCATTTGATCATTTTCATCTACTTGACTATTGTTATTACATCCTATAACAAAAACCGTGCAACATAACAACATAAACAAAAGTTTTTTCATCTTTCTCTCCTCCTATGTAACATAAATTACATCACAAATAAATCTTATTTACTAAGATCGTTTGCTTTTTTTATAGCAGCATCTGCTCCGGCATTATCTCCGAGCTCTCTTTTGAGTTCTGCTATTTTTTCATATTTCCAAGCTTCTTCATCTTTCAGCGATGATTCATAATCAGCAATTGCGCCTTGTTTATCTCCTAATCTTGCTTTTAAATCAGCCCTTTCGGTATAAATCCAAGATACAGGATTGCCAAACGAGACTGCTTTGTTAAAATCTGCCATCGCGCCTTCAAAATCTCCGGATGCTTTTTTTGCAGTGCCTCTTCTTCCGTATGTCCAGGCATTTTCCTGAATAGCCAATATCTTTGTGTAATCGTCTATTGCTTCTTTATATAATTGTTGATCGGCTTTCTTATCGGCTTTATAGCCCATAACAAAGACTTCCCTTTCTTTTGGAGGAAAGGTTTTTAAATCAACATCAATGTCTTTTTGAACTGTTTCTTCGGTCATGTTGTCTATATTAGCTATAGCAACAGAATGGTCAACTACTGCATCTGCAGGCTTATCAGCTGATGCTTCTTGTTTAGCTGTCGTAGAAAAATTCTCATCTTGGGCATTTTCACTTTGTTTTTTACCGCAACCGATAACAAAAACTGTACAACATAATAACAAGAATAAAGTTTTTTTCATTGCATACCCCTCGAGATATTAAATTAAATTTGCACTTTTTCGTTATATTTGAGCTGCCGATAAGCAGATATATTATTGAAGTTTGCGGCTTTTTCGTCTCAGGAGCAGTAGCAGGCTTTACACCCGTACTGCATCCTGTGTAACGAATTTTATATTTTTAATTACTTTACTTCGCCCTGAACTGCTTCTGTGCTTACTGCTACTGTATCTGTTGATGTTGTTACATCATTTGATACTGCTGCCGTCTGATCCATATTTTCTGCTGCTACAGGCTGTTCTTCTACTGCTTTGCTGCATCCTACTGCAAATATTGCACAACACAACATTAAAAATAATACTTTTTTCATTTTATATTCTCCGTTTTTTTAAATTAAAGTGTAACTGTTG
>JAHDQW010000002.1 GCA_018433585.1 Candidatus Praeruminimicrobium purgamenti | reverse complement strand
GATAAGGGCAGGAGGAAGGGAAGAGGCGTTTGATTTAGGATTTGGTTATGAATTTACGTTTGCGAACAATACGAAGCTGATAATAGATTATGCGTTGGAACTGCCGATGGAAGTAGAAGAGACGATGGGTTCGCATTTTGTAGGATTATCGTTCAGGTTTGACTAGAGAAAAGAAAAGTAAAAGCAAATAGAAAAAGAGAAGAAGGCGGCCGGATAAATCCGGCCGCCTTCTTTAATACAGTTAATTTAAAGGTATTATTTTAACAGATCTGCTAAAATTTTATTAACCATCTGAGGATTTGCTTTACCTTTAGATTTTTTCATAACAAGACCTACTATTGCGCCGAGCGCTCTTTCTTTTCCTGATTTGTATTCTGCAACGGCTTTAGGGCTTTCATCGGCCGCTTCCTGACAAATTTTAATGATTTCATTTTCATCAGAAATCTGGACAAGCCCTTTTTCTTTAATGATTGTTTCCGGATCTTTGTTTGTATTAAACATTTCTTCAAAAACTGTTTTTGCTATTTTCCCTGAAATAGTGCCTTTTGAAATAAAAGATACAAGCTGTCCCAGATATTCCGCTTTTACAGGGGATTCTTTTATTGTAAGCTTTGCGTTATTTAGTTTGCCGAGTAATTCTGTCGTAAGCCAATTTGCAATAAGTTTTGGTATATTTTCAGCATCTTTTGCCGTGTTATTTAAAGCATCTTCATAAAAGTTGACCAAAGCTTTATCCGATATTATGACATTTGCGTCATATTCAGGCAGACCGTATTCCTGTATTAATCTTTCTTTTCTTTTTTCCGGCAGTTCAGGAATAGTTATTTTTATATTTTCAATAAAGACATCATCAAGGTTTACGGGAACTAAATCAGGATCAGGAAAATATCTGTAATCATGGGCGTTTTCTTTTGATCTCATTGATTTTGTTATTTTTTCATTAGGATCCCATGTCCTTGTTTCCTGAATAATTTTTCCTCCGTTCTCAACCGTTTCTATTTGTCTTTGAACTTCATATTCCAAAGCTTCTTCAACTCCTGAAATTGAATTCATATTCTTTAATTCAGCTTTAGTTCCGAATTCTTTCTGTCCGACAGGTCTTATGCTGATGTTTGCATCACACCTGAATTTTCCTTCTTCCATATTGCAGTCTGAAGTTTCAATATACTCAATTAAATTTTTTAAAGCGGTTAAATATGCGGCAGCTTCCTGAGGAGATCTCATGTCCGGTTCAGAAACGATTTCCATAAGAGGAATTCCCGTTCTGTTATAGTCCGCAAGTGAACAATCGAGCTGTCTTGATCCTATTTCATGAAGAAGTTTTCCTGCATCCTCTTCAAGATGTATCCTGGTTATCCCTATGCTTTTTATTTTACCGTCTGCAGATATATTTAATTTGCCGTGTTCTGCAAAAGGAAGTTCATATTGTGATATCTGATAATTTTTTGGCAAATCAGGATAAAAATACTGTTTTCTTGCAAAAACAGATTTTTTATTTATTGAACAATCCAAAGCAAGTGCTGTTTTAACAAGCAGTTCTACGGCTTTTTTGTTTAAAACAGGTAATACTCCAGGCTGTCCGGTGCATACCGGGCAAATATTCGTATTCGGCTGCGAATGAAAATCAGTGGAACAGTTGCAAAAAACTTTTGTTTCCGTTTTAATCTGTGAATGGACTTCAAGTCCTATAACTACTTCATATTTGTTTTTCATATTTGTATCCTTAAATATTTGGAAATTGTTTATGCCATTCAGTAGCCTGCTGATAACTGTATGCGGCTTTAAACATTGTTTGCTCGTCAAAATTTCTGGCAAGCAACTGCATCCCGATAGGAATGCCTTTCTCTGAAAAACCGCAAGGTATGGACATTCCCGGCACGGCTGCCAGATTACAGGATATCGTAAAAATATCAGACAGATACATCTGCAGAGGATCTGAGCTTTTTTCGCCTATTTTAAATGCAGGCGTAGGAGCTGAAGGCGTAAGAATTAAATCTACTTTTTTAAAAGCATTTTCAAAATCTTGTTTTATAAGAGTTCTTACTTTCTGGGCTTTACCGTAATATGCGTCATAGTAACCGGCTGATAAAGCATAAGTTCCGAGCATTATTCTTCTTTTTACTTCAGGACCGAAACCCTGCCCTCTTGATTTTTGGTATTCATCAAGCAAATTGTCGCATTCCGCTCTGAACCCGTATCTGACGCCGTCATATCTTGCCAAATTTGCAGACGCTTCGCTGCAGCATATAATATAATATACAGCTACGGCATAATCTGTGTGAGGAAGAGATATTTCGACAAATTCTGCTCCTGCTTTTTTATATATTTCTATAGCTTTTTCTATTGATTTTTTCACGTCGCTGTCCAAACCGTCTATAAAATATTCTTTAGGAAGACCTATTTTTAAACCTTTAATATCTTGTTTGATTGTTTCAAGATAATCAGGAACGGGAACATTAATGGATGTGGAGTCTTTTTTATCAAATCCTGCTATTACGTTCAATAAGAGAGCAGAGTCTTCAACGGTTTTTGACATAGGCCCTATCTGGTCAAGAGATGAAGCAAAGGCTACAGCTCCGAATCTGCTTACTCTTCCGTAAGTAGGCTTTAATCCTACGATTCCGCAGCAGCTTGCAGGCTGTCTTATTGAGCCTCCGGTATCTGTTCCTAGCGCCAAAGGAGCCGTCATTGCGCTGACAGCAGATGCGCTTCCTCCTGAAGAGCCGCCCGGTATATGTTCTGTATTCCACGGATTTTTTGTCGTAAAAAAAGCCGAATTTTCTGTTGAAGACCCCATTGCAAATTCATCGAGGTTTGTTTTTCCGATAAAAACAGCTCCGGCTTTCTTTAATTTTTCAATTACGGTTGCATCATAAGGCGCTGTGTAATTTTCAAGAATTTTTGAAGATGCCGTCATTTTGATATTTTCTATCAGTATATTGTCTTTAATCGCAATAGGAACGCCTTCCAATTCTCCTGTTTCTGCTCCGGAAGCAATTTTTTTATCAGACTCTTCGGCCTGATTAATTGCATATTCCTCAGTAATTGAAATATAGGCTTTAATTTTTGGATCTGTTTCTTTTGCTCTTTTAATAAAAGCTTTAGTTACTTCAACACTTGATAATTCTTTGTTCTTTATTTTTTCTGCCAGTGTTGTTGCAGACATTTTAATAATTTCATTCATCGTTTTAACCACTTTTTAGTTATATTTATTCTTCTTCAGTGTCCATTACTTTTTTTACTTTGAAAAAATCAGCTTCTTTGTCCGGCGCATTTTTGAAAATAGCGTCGATAGTTTTCTGTGAACTTTTTATGACCTTATCTTCTCTCCAAAAATTTTCTCCTGAAGCGCCGTGGCTTGTAGGCTCAATTTTTGAAGTGTCGACTTCTTTGATTTTTTCAATGTAATTAAGAATTGATCCGAGTTGTTGCGTAAGACTTTCTTTGTCTTTTTCGTTAAATTCAAGTCTTGCAAGACTTGCAACGTAGTCAACATCTTTTTTTGAGATTTCCATCATAACTCCTAACAGCAGTATTTATCTTTTTTATTTTACAAAATTTTTTTTAAATCATAAAGGATTGCAGCCGGAAAGTTTAGACTGTGATGTTATCTTACTTTTATGGAATTTTCTTTCATATAAGATTTTAAATCATGTATGGATAATTCTTTGAAATGAAACAAAGACGCGGCAAGTACGGCAGATGCTCCTTTTTTGCATACGTCTACAAAATGTTCTTTTTTTCCTGCTCCGCCTGAAGCTATTACAGGAACGTTTACTGCATTTGTGACATGTTCCGTAAGTTCCAAATCATAACCGTCCTTTGTTCCGTCTTTATCCATACTGGTAAGTAATATTTCTCCGGCTCCGAGCTCAACGCATTTCTTTGCCCATTCTATAACGTCAAGCTTTGTTTCTGTTCTTCCGCCGTGCGTATATACAGTCCAGCTTCCGGCAGTATTTCTTTTTGCGTCAATTGCTACGACTATGCATTGGCTTCCGAATTTTTTGCTTCCGTCTGAAATCAGCTGCGGATTTTCAACGGCGGATGTATTGATTGAAATTTTATCGGCTCCTGCTTTTAGCAATTTTCTTATATCGTCAATTGTTCTTATTCCGCCGCCTACAGTAAGAGGAATAAAAACCTGTTCGGCTGTTTTTTTGACTACATCAAGAGTAATTTCTCTTTTATCGGAAGAAGCCGTAATATCCAAGAAGACCAGTTCATCGGCGCCTTCGGTATTATATCTTTTTGCTATTTCGACAGGATCTCCTGCATCCCTCAAATCAATAAAGTTTGTTCCTTTAACGACTCTTCCTGCGTTAACGTCCAGACAAGGGATTACTCTAATTGCAACAGGCATTTAAATCCTCGCATTTTGATACAAAATTTTTCAATATTGCTATGCCGATATTTGAACTTTTTTCAGGATGAAACTGGCATCCCCATATATTTTCAGTGGCAATAGATGAACAAAAATCAACGGAATAATTCGTTTCGGTTGCAATAATTTTTTTATCTTCCGGTTTACAATAAAACGAATGGACAAAATAAACAAATTCATTGTTGTTTATGCCTCTGTACATTTGCTTTGCATAAATATTTTCAGAAATATTTATCGTATTCCATCCGATATGAGGGATAATTAATTTTTCATCAGGTTTTGGAATAAATTTTTCTACGGAACCTTTTATTATGTCAAGACCTTCATATAAGCCTTCTTCATAACTTTTTGAGAATAAAAGCTGAAAGCCTAGACATATTCCTAAAAACATTTTCTTCTGTTCCAAATGTTTTTTTATAGCTATATCAAGTCCTTTATCTTTTATAATTTTTATAGCCGGAGCAAAAGAACCTACGCCCGGCAAAACTACGGCGTTATAATTTTTAACTTGTTCCGGTTCCGATATAATATCTACGTAAGCTTTGCAAAGTTCTATTGCTTTTGAAACGCTTCTTAAATTTCCCATACCGTAATCTATAATTGCAATTTTAGCCGTCATTATTATTCCACCGTTACCGATTTCGCCAAATTACGAGGCTGATCAACATCGCATCCTCTCATTGTAGATACGTAATATGAAAAAAACTGTAAAGGTATTACGTTTATAAGAGGGGAAAACATTTCATCAACTTCGGGAACAAAAATTTGATAATCCGATTTTTCAATAATTTCTTTATTGTTAATATTTGCTATTGCTATAATTTTTGCTCCTCTTGCTTTAGCTTCTTCTATGTTGCTCAAAACTTTTTCATAAACTTTGCTTTTAGTGGCGATAACCATTACCGGCATATTTTCATCAATAAGAGCTATAGGACCGTGTTTCATTTCGCCTGCCGGATAGCCTTCCGCATAAATATAAGAAATTTCTTTTAATTTTAAGGCGCCTTCAAGAGCTATAGGATAATTTATATTTCTTGCCAGATATATAAATTGCTTTTTCATATGAAACGTTTTTGCTATTTCAAGAATCTGTTCGGACTGTTTTAGACATTCCGTAACTTTTATAGGTATATCCCACATTTGTTTTATAAGATATGCAAGTTTGTCTTCTGAAACGGTTCCTTTCTTTATCGCAAAATCCATAACAAGCAGATATAAAGCCGTTAATTGTCCAGTAAATGCTTTTGTTGATGCAACGCCTATTTCAGGACCGCAGTGAGTGTATAAAACATTGTCGGCTTCTCTGCTTATGCTGGAACCTATTACGTTGCATATTGCAAGAGTCGTAGCTCCTTTTTCTTTTGCAAGTTTTAGAGCTGCCAGAGTGTCTGCCGTTTCGCCTGACTGGGATATAAAAATCGTAAGAACCGTACCGTTAAGAACTGGTGTTCCGTATCTGAATTCCGATGCTATATTTACTTCCGCTGGTATTGATGTTAATTCTTCTATCATAAATTTCGCAACAAGCCCGGCATGATAAGATGTCCCGCAGGCAACAATGCATATTCTTGAAATTTTATTTAAAAAATCTTTTGAAATTTTTACCGTTTCAAGAAGTATTTTATTATCTTCAACGGATATTCTTCCTCTGAAAGTGTCCTGTATTGTCTGTGACTGTTCATAAATTTCTTTAAGCATAAAATGTTTGTAACCGCATTTTTCTGCCTGTATGGCGTCCCAAAGAATTTTTTGTACGGTTCTTTTGGCTTCATTGCCGTTTTTATCAAATATTTTTATCGAATCTTTTTTTATTTCGGCGATATCGTCGTTTTCAAGAAAAATAACGTCTCTTACATAAGCAAGCAGAGCGGAAACGTCTGAAGCGATAAAATTCTCGTCTTTGCCGACACCCAGTATGAGAGGGGCATCTTTTCTTGCAACGATAATTCTTGAATCGTCATCGGAACAGATTACTGATAATGCATAAGCGCCTCTGATGTCTTTAAGCGCGGATTTTACGGCGTTAAATAAATCGCCTTTATAGTATTTTTCTATTAAATGCGCAATAACTTCCGTATCTGTCTCAGATGCGAATTTATGCCCTTCTTTTTGCAGTTGTTGCTTTATTTGTATGTAGTTTTCGATAATACCGTTATGTACTACAACTATTTTTCCGCTGCAGTCGGTATGCGGATGGGCGTTTTCTTCGGAAGGTTTTCCGTGTGTTGCCCACCTGGTATGTCCTATGCCGATAAAACCTGATATAGGGTTGTTTTTTATGTTTTTTTGGAGATTGATTAATTTGCCTACGCTTCTTCTTATATGTATCTTGTCGTCTTTTATGACGGCGATTCCCGCGGAGTCATAACCTCTGTATTCAAGTTTTTCAAGACCCTTATAAACAATATCTGCAGAATTTTCAGATCCGATATAACCAACAATGCCGCACATTTTTTCACCTGCGCTATAAAAATTTACTTTTTGTATTATACAAAAAGATATACAAAAAATCTAATGCGTCTTCTCTTTGAAAAATGTTTCAGGCTAATTCTTCGTGGATTGTCTGAAGCTCGGTTTCAATGTCCTTATCAAGAGTTCCGAGTTTTTTCAGAACGAATTTTGACAAAGCAAGCGCTGCAGAAACTTCCCCTGAAAAAACGACAGGTATTCCTGTTTCCTGAAGTTTTTTTGCCTGTCTCGAAAATGTGGTATGCACTAATATTCCGACTCTCGGATTTAAATAACGTACAATGGCTATTATTTCTTCGGCAGGAGCGTTAGGAGCAGATATTATGAAGGATTCCGCAGTTTCTATACCGGAACACATTAAAATTTCGCTTTGGGCGGCATTGCCGTGTATAGCGTGCAATCCTTCGATTTTTTGTTTTCTTATCATTTTAACGGTGTCGATATTCATTTCTATGATAACTACGTTAATGTTGTTTTTTAAAAGAATTTTTGTAACGGATTTTCCTACCGGACCGTATCCTACAACTATGACATGTCTTAATTCTTTTGTCAGTTGTTCAATTTCATCGTCTATTGTGTAGTGTTTGTTTCCTATTCCTAATTTTAAGAGACAGTGTACTATCTGATCGACAAATTTATACATTACCGTATTTAAAGTAATAGAGACTATCGCAACAAAAATTATTGCGCTGCTTGCTTCTTCGGGAAGAATTCCAAGCGCCATTCCGAGAGAAGCCAGAATAAAAGAAAATTCTCCGATTTGTCCCAGAGATATTCCTACGGAAACAGCTTTTTTGATAGGGTGCTTTAAAAAGTATACAAAAGCTGTTGCTACAAGGGGCTTTAATATTAAAACTATTGCGAGCGTTGCCGAAAGCAGCGGCCATGATGTCGACAATGAAGCCGGATTGAAAAGCATTCCTACAGATACGAAAAACAGTACGGAAAAAGCGTCGCTTATAGGCAGAGCATCCGAAGTTGCTCTTGCGCCGAAATCAGATTGTCCCACAACCATGCCTGCAAGAAAAGCGCCAAGCGCCATAGATGCCCCGAAAAAGTGGGTTGCGCCTACTGCTATTCCTAAAGCCAAAACCAGTACGGAAAGAGTAAATAATTCCCTGGTTCCTGTTTTTGCTACATAACTGAGAAGCAGCGGAAGAATTTTTTGGCCTGCTATTAATGTAAACGCCGTAAAAACGCCGAGTTTTAAAAGGGTAACGGCAAAAGTGCCCCACATCTGTATTCCTGATATTCCTGCTGTTTTTGTAGTGAAAAATACAGGCAACAAAACAAGGACTAGAATTGTATGTCTTCCATTACAAGCCATCCTACGGCAGTGTGTCCTATAGGAGTATGAAGGTGTCTGTTATCTGATAAAACTTTTATCAGTACGACTGTGCTTGTAACAGAGATAGCTATACCGAAAACCAATCCGGCGCTCCAGGACCAGCCGAGAAGGTGTGTTACCGTCATAGTTGCCAGTGCCGTGGCAGTGCTTTGCACCAAAGCGCCGAAAAAAGAAATTTTATAAACGGCTATTAAATCGGATAAATGAAAGTTCAGTCCTACGCCGAACATTAATAACACTACGCCTATTTCGGCAAACTGCTGGGCAACTTCTATATCTGCTATATATCCCGGAGAATAAGGACTTATTATTATTCCCGCAAGTAAATATCCGACTATCGGAGAAAGTTTGATTTTTTGAGTTATAAACCCTAGTATTAATGCAGCCGTTAAACCGCTGGTAAGCGTTAAAATGATGTTTAAGTGCTGAGACATCAAACCTCTCTTTTGTTTTTATTTAAGCGCTGCTTCAATTCTGTTTAGGCCTTCCTGAATATTTTTCATTGAGGTAGCGTATGAAAATCTTATATATCCCGGAGCTCCGAATGCCGTGCCAGGCACAACGGCTACTTTTGCATGTTCAAGCAGATAATCTGCCAAATCCATGTCCGTATTTATTAATTTGCCGTTATATTTCTTTCCTAACAAATTAGAAATATTAGGAAAAGCATAAAATGCTCCGCTTGGAAGCAGGCAGTGTATCCCTTTTATTTTATTTAATCTTTCAACTATATAATTTCTTCTTTTCTCGAATTCAATTCTCATTACTTCAAGGCTTTCTTTAGGACCGTTTAAAGCTTCGGTAGATGCTTTAAGTGAAATCGATGTCGGATTTGATGTCGATTGGCTTTGAATTTTTGTCATGGCCGATATAATTTCTTTAGGACCTGCCGTATATCCTATTCTCCATCCTGTCATTGCGAAAGCTTTTGAGACTCCGTTAACTACTAAAGTCTGCGCCTTGGCTTCAGGATAAATTTCTGCTATTGAACAAAACTTGAAGTTATCGTAAACAAGTTTTTCGTATATTTCATCCGATATTATGAGCAATTTATATTCTACGCAGACCTTTGCTATTTCTTTGAGTTCTTCGCAGGAATATGTTCCGCCGGTCGGATTTGAAGGGGAATTAAGAATTAAAGCTTTTGTTTTGTCGGTGACTACGCGTGCTATTGCGTCCGGAGTAATTTTAAACGAATTTTTATCTTCAGTTTTTATGATTACCGGCTTTGCTCCGGCAAGAATCGCCATATCAGGATAAGATACCCAGTAAGGAGCCGGTATTATAACTTCGTCTCCTTCATTGAATACGGCCTGGAAAATATTATATAAAGAATGTTTTGCTCCGCATGATACTATAATTTCATCAGGAGTATATTCCAAATTGTTTTCGGTTTTAAATTTATTGATAATTGCTTTTTTTAAATCCAAAGTTCCTGCCACAGGACAATATTTTGTAAAACCTTTGTTAATTGAATCAATGGCAAAGTCTTTGATATTTTTAGGAGTGTCAAAATCAGGCTCTCCCGTACCGAAACTGATAACGTCTATTCCCTGCTCTTTCAATTTTTTTGCTTTGGCGTCTATTGCCAAAGTCGGAGACGGCTGAATTGCTTGAACTCTTTTAGATAAGAACATAATGTTTTTTTCCTCACACATAAAATTAAGATACTTTTCAAAAGTATCTTAATTTTGTAATATTATAAAGTCTTTTTAATAAGCCTTGACATATTTTATTAATTTTGATAAATTATACAGATTATAAAGGAGTAAGTCAATGTATGCAATAATAATGACGGGCGGAAAGCAGTACAAAGTAGAAAAAGGAATGAATGTTGTTGTTGAAAAGCTAGGTGAAACTGAAGAAGGACAGGAAGTTGTCCTTGATCAGGTTTTAATGATAGCTGACGGCGATAAAGCAACCGTAGGCAAACCGGTAATAGAAGGCGCCAGCGTTGTTGCAAAAGTTATCGCACAAAAAAGATTGCCTAAGATTCTTGTTTTTAAGAAAAGACCTAAGAAAGGTTATAAAAAAATGCAGGGTCACAGGCAGTATGTTACAGAAGTAGAAATAGTTGATATCAAGGCTTAAATGTTTTAGGAGAAAAGAATGGCACATGTAAAAGGGCAGGGTTCAACAAGTAACGGCAGAGATTCCCAGGGGAAAAGATTAGGCGTAAAAATATACGGCGATCAGTTTGCTCAGGCCGGTGCGATTATTGTAAGGCAGAGAGGAACTAAGTATCATCCTGGCGTAAATGTCGGTATGGGAAAAGACAATACGTTGTTTGCTAAAGTTGAAGGAACAGTAAAGTTTATAAGAAGAGCGGGAGATAGATGTTTTGTTAATGTAGAAACTTCTATATAACAAAGAAAAATGTTCATAGATAAAGCAAAAATTTTTATTACAGCCGGTCGCGGTGGCGACGGCTGTATTTCATTTAGAAGAGAAAAATATGTCCCCTTTGGCGGTCCCGACGGCGGTAACGGCGGCAAAGGAGGCGATGTTTTTATTGAAACTGATAATAAAAAAATTACGTTGTTGGATTTATCGTATAAACCTAAGTTTCATGCAGAAGACGGAGCAAAGGGAGAAACCAGCAATAAATACGGCAGATACGGCAAAGATTTAATAATAAAAGTTCCTTTGGGAACAGTTATATATAAAAACAATGAATTATTTGCTGATTTAAAAGAAATAGGTCAGAGGGTATTGGTGGCAAAAGGCGGCCGCGGAGGAAGGGGAAATTCTTCTTTTAAGACTCAAACCAATACTGTTCCAAGAATCGCCGAAAAAGGCGAGCCTGGAGAAAGTTCTGAAATTGATTTGGAACTCAGATTGATAGCGGATGTCGGGCTTGTCGGTTTTCCTAACGCCGGAAAATCAACTTTTTTATCCGTGGTAAGTTCTGCGAGACCTAAAATTGCAGATTATCCTTTTACTACATTGGAACCTAATTTGGGAGTCGTTTCTTTAAACGACAGGCAGGTCGTTATTGCAGATATTCCGGGTATTATAGAGGGAGCAAGCCACGGGAAAGGACTTGGCTTTGAATTTTTACGTCATATAAAGAGAACAAAAGTTCTTATATATATGATAGATGTCAGCGGATTTGACGGCAAAGATCCGTATGAAGTTTATAAAATATTAAAAAAAGAACTAAAACAATATTCTAAATTTTTATCAAAAAAGCATATGCTTATAGCTTTAAATAAAATAGATATGGATACATCTCTTGAAAATGTTAAACAATTTAAAAAGAAAGTTAAAGATAAAAAAATATATACGATATCAAATATAACAAAAGAAGGTATTGATAAATTGATATCTGATGTTGTAAAACTTCTCGATTTGCCTATAGATGAGGAAGAAATAGATTCAATTCCTGTAAAAAAATATATATATGAACCCGATTTTATCATAACATTGGATGAAGACGGTATTTTTGTCGTCAGCGGTAAAAAAGTAGAAGTTTTGGCTGAAATGACAAGATTCAATGAAGATGAAGCTTTGAGAAGATTCCAAAATATATTGAAAAAAATGGGCGTAGAACTTGCTCTTGAAGAAAAAGGCTGTAAAGTCGGAGATACGGTAAGAATAGGTAAATTCGAATTTGAATTTTCAAAGTAAAATCCTCTGTTCAATATTTTATAAAAATTTCACATTCCTTATATCAATTGCCTTTTATAATTTGTATAATAATTAATACATAATTTAGAATATAAAGTAGTTGACAAAATCTGAAAATATCTTATACTTTTTATGAGTATATTATTATGATAAAGAACACTGTTATTACTGCCAATAAAAATTTTTACGCAAAATATTTATCAAAAATTTTGTGTCTTTTTATTGTTGTGTTTATTTGCTTTAACAGCATGTTTTCTTCTTTTGTGCTTAAATATGACCGTGATGATTTAGCTGCAATTTCGTCAATTCAGAAAGATGTTTTTTCGGCAATTTTTTTTATTTCGGGAACTATTGAAAAAATAAATGAATCGTTGTCAGTCAGTATTGGGTTAAAAACGACTTCACGGGATAACGAAAAGAAAAAAGATTCCACGCCTGTTTCCCGTTCTTCAAAAGATGTTATTCTTATTGAAAACAAACAGATTCAAAATATTAAAATTCTAAAATTTTTGCCGGAGGATGGTTCATCCTTTTTAACATACGTCAATTTATATGTGCCTTTGATTTATTATTCAGGAAATAACTCTTTATACCGCAAAAGCGGTTTTTATTTTATTGTGATGTTGCTTTTTTTTGCTTCGGCGAAAAAAATATATGTTTATTTAAATAAAATTAACAGAGAATATATTAACCCGCTTGCTGTTTGAAGTGGGTTTTTTCTTTTTACGGAGAATAACAATGATTAAGAAAAACAGCATAAGAAAATGTTTCGTCAAATTTATTTCTGTGGTAACGGCCGGAGCTTTTTTGTTTACGGGAGTTTACCCAAAAGCAGGGTATGCTTCTGTTAATTTTGAAGGTACAGGTTCCGGAAACAATACACAATTTAACACATTTATTCCTTCTTCTGCAGGTAAAATAACTTATGCTAAATATTACAACAGCGACGAAATAATAATAAACATACAGGATTTGCACTGTCACCCTGAAACACAGAAAAATATAGCCAAAATAATAGAACAGATAAATAAAAATTATAAATTGGACCAAGTTTATCTTGAAGGAGCTGTCGGAAGCGTTGATACGTCTTTGCTTTCATCTTTGAAAAAAACTGAATTCGGAAACCAAATAATAGAATCTTTACTTAATATGGGGCGTTTAAGCGGCGCAGAATATTATTCCGTAGTCAAAGATAAAAATAAATTTATAACAGGAATAGAAGATAATGCAATATATGAAGAGAATATACAGCTGCTGAATAAAATTTTATCAGTTTATCCTCAAGTTTCGACTATATGCGGGCAGCTTGACAGCGAGATCAAAAGCGTAAAAAAAGATTATTTTAACAAGGATATAAGAAAACTTGAACGATTAACTTATAAATTTAAAAAGAACAAGATTAATGCAAAAACATATTACGGAGAATTGGAAAAAGCTGCAAATAAAGTTAATGAACCTTTGGATAAATATGAAAACGTGAAACTTTATCTTTCTCTATTGAATAAAATGAAAGGCATAAACCTTGAAAAAATTTCTCAGCAGTTTAAAACTTATGTAACTGTTTTGAGATCTCAAATTCCTTATAAACAATATGTAGAATTATCAGGTACAAGCAATAATTTCGCAAATATGGAAAATATTTCTTCTGAACTTTTGAGCTTATCCAAACAGTACGGGATATGCGATAAATATAATTTGCCGCAATTAGAAGAATATTTGGAATGCCTGGAATTTAATAAAAATATAAACCCGATAAATTTCGTAAAAGAAGAGAAAAATTTAATAAGCAATATTTATATTAAACTCGGCAGGACAAAGTATGAGCAGGAAGTGGCTTTTTTGGCTGATTTTATTCCTACAATTAAAGATTATTTTACAGCCAATATAACTACTGAAGATTATTACAGGTTTAAAGAAAAATTTACAGAGTTCAGACATATATGGAATTCCTATTTTTCCGAGAATACGGCAAAAGAGTTGGACGAATATGCTCAAATGTTGTCAAAGTATCATGAAAACAATTTAAAAAGAGACAAAATATTTGCGGATGTCTTGGTGCCGTCCGGCGTGTCCGGCGGAGATATGCAGATAAAAGGTACCGATCTGGATAACGTCTTAAAAAACAAAAAAATAAAATTAGTAATAACAGGCGGTTTCCACACTAAAGGGCTTGAAAAAATATTTGATGAAAGGAAAATATCTTATATTGTCTTGACCCCTAAGGTAACTCATACCGATCCCGGATCAAATAATGTGTATTTGGAAACTATACAGGAATATGTTGATATCTTAAACGATACGGTTAATATAAGGCCGATAGAAGAAGAGCCTTTAAATATAAGTTTTCCTAAAATACTTGCAAGCGCTTTTGTGGAATTGAATTTAAATACTTCGTTGTCACAGGAAGTAAAAATTCAATACATAAATGACGTAATAAGAGAAGTTTCCGGTTCAAAATCTTCGGGGAATATTTCTTTGGGAAAGTGTTCTGTAGATTCTTTGTCTTCAACTGATGTAAAAATTTCCGTTACGTATAAAGATAAATCTAACAATGGTATGGAAAGCACGTATGAGTATTTACTTGATAACAGCGGCTCTATACAGACTTATACGAAGGTAGATGCTTCAAAAAACCTTGATATGATCGCCAGATATTTCGGGAATATAAAATATGCCGCACCGTCAGTTATTTTGGAAATTTCACAGTCTGCAAGAAAAAAAATAAATCAAAAAGTAATAGATGTTTTGAAAACTGTTTCAGGCAACAGCATTTCTTTTATGCCATCGCAGAAACTGCATATTGTTGTAGCTTATGATTCAGGCTCAGAAATGTCTGAAACTCAGATAGATGCAGCTGTAAATGCAAAAGATACGACAAACGCTGTTTTTTCAGATACTGTTAAACTAAGCAGTTTTTTAACATCTTCCAAAGTTCCGTTGGAAGGCAAAATAAAATTGATGCCTGACGGAGAAGTTGTTTTAGAGATGACAAATGAAGCTATGATTTCTCAAATTTTCGAATTGCGAAATGTTTTGAAAAAGACAGATAAATACAGCTTTCCTAAAACAGTTAATATGACATTGGGCAGAATTTCCGATAAAAATTTGTTTAATGCCGAAAGTCTTCAATCAAGACAGCAGCTTGCGGATTTAGTGTCGAAACTGAATAATAAAATATACGAAATAAACAAACAGAACGAATTATCAACAATAAAGAGTAATTTGTCATTGAAAGCGGGATATTTGTCTGTTACGGGCGATCGTGATTACTTGGTTGTGAAAGTAAAGCCTTCATCGCAAACGTTGTCCATATTGAACGGGTTGTTTAAAAATACTAAATCAATTATATATAACATTTATACGTGTTTTATAGCTCCGATATGGGAAGAAACAGTTTTCAGATTTATACCTTTTGCCGTTTCAGGACTGTTTGTCGTAAACACAGGCTTAATATTGCCTTCTTTAAGCGTTTTAATCTCCGGGATGGCAGCATTCCCTCTGATTCATATCGCAACAGATAAAATCAATTCTAAAATTTTCGGGGTAAAAAGCAATTTAAACGTAAAATCATTATTTATTTCTTCAGCGATATTGACAGCTTCTTATTTGGCGGTATCTGTCGTTTTCCCTGAAATGCCGTTGCTTGCGCTCGGAGTGTCATCTGTTATGCATTCATTTTACAATGTTATGTCCGTAAGCGGTAAGATAAAATCAGGAGTGCTGAGTATTTTTAACGGCGGATATAGTAATACCGATGAAAGAATTAATTCTTTTGTTTCTACGGTCAGAGATTTTCTTAAAAATTCTTTGACAAAAAGTTACGGTGATAACAAAAATGCCGCAGAGCATATCAATTCCATTTTGAATAATCTTGAAAATACAACTTCTCTTTCTGAAAAAGAAAAATATGATTTATTTTCAAAATCCGTAAACGATTTGTTTGATTTCATAGTTTCGTTTCAAAATAGCAAAGAATATTTTAACTTCAATCAGTTATTGGAAGCAGTATTGATTTCTTCTCCCGATTTAAAAGATGCTTCAGGAATGAGTCTGTTTGATAAGGCGGTAGCTTTCGGTATTGCCGAAGGAAGAAGAACCGGCTCATCCAGATTCAAAGCGCAACTGTTGTATATTGCCGAGTATTTTTATAATACCGATAAAACTATTTCTGATAAAATAATAAATGTTCTGTATGAAAATGCCATTTTGCCGTTTCCGTCGCCTGTAAATTTTTCTTCGTTAGACAAATGGGAAGATGAAATTTCTTCTGTAATAGAAAAAACTAAACTTTATGAATATAATTATTTAAATTTTGCCGAATTTATGTATCCTTTGGATAAAAAATATGCTTATGCCGTTTTAAAAGCTATGCGTAAAAACGGATATTGCCAAACTGTGCCTTATGTTAATTTTGCCAAAGGATACGAATGGGAAAAAGAATTTAATGAATCAGTATTGGGGCAAAAAGATTCGGATGATATTCTTTTCGGTTCGGCAAATATAAAAAATGAGTCCGTAAACACAAGAATAATAGATGAATATAAGATAACTTTAAACGATATAATAGCAAGGTTTGAATATGTTAAGAAAAACAGCAAATACGAAAAAACATTGGGAATTAAGAAACAATTTGATGAAATATTAAATAAATTGAAAGCTGCAGAAGGTAAAAGCAAAGGTGAAAAATATAAAATAGCAAATGAACAGATAAATGCTTTGCTTAATTTATTTGCCGAAAATGTTGAAACAGACAGTGCTTTTATAATGGATGTTATGGAAACTCTTGCTCCTTTGTTTGTATCTGCTCAATCAGTCAGCGGCATAAAATCTTTTGACAATCTTATGAACTCTCTTCTTTTAAGCGAGAAAAAATCTTTCAGACCTGATTTCAATTCGAATGAAAAAGTGTCATATTCTTTTAAACTGGATTTTTATAAGGCTTTTGCAAAAATTTACCCTGTCGATAAAAAATCTGCTTTGCAGATGCTCAAATCGTTACACGGTGAAGAAAAGGGAGAACAGCCGTTTTTCAGTTATGCAAATTGGATTCCTGAAAATATAGGCGATGCTTACAAAAATGTCCCCGGAGAAATAAGCGACGTCATAAAAACATATGAGGATTTGGAGGCTTTTTATGAAGCCGTCGGCATTGATTGGGATGATCCTAGTGAAAAATCTTTAATATATGACAGATATTTTCATACATATGATTATGTAAAAATTATGAAGATGCTTCCTGCTTATGTAATTGAAGGAATAAAATTTTTGTCTGACAAGCCTGTATATTTCAGATATAAAAAATCGATTAAAACTAAAGAGGCCGTACGCTCTTTAAAAACTTCAGACAGATTTATGTTTTTTAACGATATACTTGAAAATAATGCGCTTGCTCTTGAAGATTTGAATTCTGCGGACTCAAGGGCGATGTATGCCTCAATTGCTTTTTTGGAAAAAATGATAGCTGATCTTAAACAAATTAACGAGCAGCACGGAAATGACGCTTATGAATCTTTAAACGAAATAAAAAAATTATTTGATAACGGAGAAATGACTCCTGAATTTGTAAAAGAGCAAAAAAGCCTGTTTTCATGGCATGAACCGGCAATGAAAGATATAAGAAGTCTGCATACTTTGATAAATGCCGTTCATCAGACGGCAATAGCCGATTTCACAAAGATAAGAGATTCAATGAACAAAATTGACAAATCAGGAATGTTTATAATAAATCCCGGGAAAAACCAAATACCCGTTTATGATTTTTCAGAGCATAAAATGAAACCTGAAGTAAGAGACTTTCTGTCAAAACTTGCCGAATATAATTTTGGTTATTATGATAATAATAAAATCATGATGAAAGACGGTAAACTCATATGGAGCAAAAGGCTCGGCGTGCACAGCGTCGATATACTGATTAATTTTGACGACATCAACGAAGGAATAAGACTGAGTTATTATGATTCAAGCAGAGGCGACGGAGGAGCAAGAAGAGTTTCTATTCTTGCAGGAGTGTTGTCTTCAATAGGTTTTGAAATAACAAGTTTTGATAATATAGTCGACAAAACCGGACTTGAAAATATAGGCGGAGTATGCGGCGTTAAAGCCGTTTTCAGAGTTGAAAACAGTCTGAATGTAGGAGAAAATTTTGCCGAAGCTTTTTACAGAGTATACCGGCTTATGAGCAGAACAAAAAATCTCGATTATGCGCTTGAAGGCAAGCAGGATGATGATAACGATAAAGGTCATATTTACGGCCAGTATTATGTTCCTTCTTTTACTCTTGACGATTTCAGAAGAATGAAAGGCGATATAAAAGCCGTATCGGCGCAAATAAGCGATAAAACTTTAAATGAAGAATTATTTGCATTATATGACAATACAAAGATAAACCGTGAAAAAACAAACGGTATGGATGCTGTTTATGATTATCTCGGAATAAGCCGCGATAAAAGAAGCATTGATACGGTTATAAGAATGTTTGTCGACGGCAAGATTGTTGTAAACAAAGATACCGGTAATCTGGAACTTAACAGGCAGTACATTCCTATGCAGTCAGTAATATCCGCAATAAAAGAAGACCAGAATGAAACGTTTAGGCAGGCACAGCTTATAAATCTTATAGATTACGGCAATATGAGTTTTGTTTCTGAAGGTTATATAGGGAAAATGATTGCTGTTGAAGGAATTTTAAGACTTACCGACGGTTATCTTTCAATTAAAGGAGTTGTTGACAACGAAAGAAGAAGAATGAAATGCGCATATGTGGAATATGTAGATTTCAACGGAGTAAGAAGACCTTTAAAATACAGTGAACTTATTAATATTTTAAACGATAACGGTTATGCCGTAAAACACCAAAAAGAAAGAAGTATTTCAGAAAAAAGAGAAACAATAAAACTTTTAAAGGAAAAGATAGCCGTAAAGAGACAATCTATTGAAATAAACGGAAGAGGTGTTTCTTCAGGGAACGGGGGATATTCTTCAGGAGTAGTCACATATAATAAAGATAATATCGGAGATGACAGTATTCTGATTATGTCTTATACGACTCCTGACGATGTTGAGCAAATATCAAAGATAAAAGGATTGATTACTACAAGCGGCGGAATGTTAAGCCACGCCAATATTACCGCCAGAGAACAGAAAAAATCGGCTGTTCTTGCAAGCGGACGCTGGGAAGGAAATAAACTTGAATGCACTTATTATACGGCGCACGGAGACATATCGAAACGCGACGGTTTTCAAATCAGAGAAATAGAAGAGCATAATGTTCTTCTGCAAGAGGGCGACAGAATTTTTATTAACGGCGAAACAGGCGATATATTGCTTTTTAACTCTATAAATAACGAAGATTTAAATATATTGCAGAAAGAAATAGATAAAAATAATACCGTATGGATTAAAAACTTTTTAGATGAACATAAAAATGATAAAAATATCGGAATGATCGTAGAATATTTATATTTGCAGTCTGTAAATAACGAACATCTTGATAAAGTTTTTAATATGCTGTTGTCTTGGGCTGAAAATGACGTGGTAAGAGCAAAAATCAAAGAGTTAAACGATAAATATATAGAAGATAAATTAAATGCGGTAAATGATGCGCTGCAAAATATAAAAAACATAGACGATCCGAATATAGCGTATTCAGTAATTTACAGAATCGAAAAACAAATAAATTCAATAAAATCTCTTTCTAAGCGTGAAGATATAGAAAAAACAAAAAATGAAATTGAAGCGGTAAAGAAAGACGTAAAAGAAAAATTGATAAGTTTTATAGCATCTTTTAAATCAATCATTTTATCTTTAAATAAAAAAGAATCTTTAACTGCCGAAGAAAAAGAAAAATCCGTTAAGTTGCTTGAAATGGCAAAGGTGTGGAATTATTTTTACGGATATCCGGGTATAGAACAAATATGCGGAGAGCTTGAAGCAAAAATAATAAACGATAAAAATGCAGGCAATGTTATTGAACAGGAAATAGAAACTTTTGAGCGCATAACTGCAGGGGACGTTTTTAAGTACGGCACAAAAACCACTGAACTTGCAAAAATAGCTAAATTAATAAAAGATAAACACTTTTCAGGAGTAAGTGTTCCACACGGAATAGGAATAAGCAAGAATGTTCTTGATATATTTTTTGAACAGATAGGCAGAGGGGCAGAATTCAAAGAAATGATGATGTCTTTTGAAAAAGCCGTTTTAAGCGGAGACAGGGAACAAGCAAGGCGTATAGGAAAAACTATATCGGATATAATTCAAACCAATGACAGCGAAAAACTGGAAAATTATGTCAAATCGCTTGCTGTTGAAGGGAAGATGTATGCTGTCAGGTCTTCCGGAGTAGGTGAGGACGGGACGTCATACGCTTTTGCCGGTATGGGAGAAACATCGCTGAACGTTAATTTTACAGATATATATAAAAACATAAAAAAGTCATGGGAATCTTTTTATTCATATCGAAGCATAGATTATATGACAGACAGCAGACATATAGTCATGCCGGCTGTTTTGATTCAGGAAATGGTTCCTTCTGTCGCAAAAGCCGGAGTAATTTTTACAAGAGACGAAAACGGTAATTTGACAGAAGAAGTGGTATGGGGACTGGGAGAGGGGCTTGTATCTGGAAGAATAAATCCGGACCATATAACTTTAAGTCTGAAAGACAATAAGATAACTTATCTGAGAGCTCTTGATAATATGAAAAAGATTACTGAAATAAAAGGCGGAGGAACTGCCCAGATAAGATTGACCAGGGACGAACAGATAGAAAGAGTTATAGACGAATCAATGATAAGAAGGTTATCTTCTGCAGCTTTTGAACTTGAAAAAAATTCAGGTTATCCTGTGGACATAGAGTTTGCAATAGACGGCAATAATGAAGTGTATATACTGCAAAGAAGACCTATAACGACATTGACCGTAAACGAATCTTTTTCCGGTATAAAAGAAGAAAAAAAAGAAATAGATCAGAAACTTGTCGATAAATTGATATCCGACTTAAACGGCATAACAAGAGACAGAAATCTTGAAACGATAATTAAAGTAAAAAATATTCTTTCAAATCTTCCTGAAAACGCATTTGACAGATATGAAATGATAAGTGATCAGATTAATATCTTATTTGACATTATAAAAGAAGACTCTTCAAACTCGTCAAGGATTTATAGAAATTATTTGATGCAGTATATTATGCCGTTTATTCCTTTTGTAAATTTAAGAGGAACGGACGAATCTGTTTTGAATTATATTTTAAATCTGCTTCCTGTTGAACAAGAAAATGAATATTTGGATATTATAAGAGTTTGCGGCGATATGATTAAACAGATTTATCCAATCAGCCGCAGTAAAGCAACAGACATAATAAGATTTTTGCAGCAAAGAAATATTGTCAGTTATAAAAATATTCCGTATTCAATCAAAGATGCTTTGTCTGAATATAAGTATGAAGGTCTGAAATCTTATTATATTACAGTTTCTGAGCCGGGAGCGGATCCGGAACTGAAAGAATTGCTGGACAGCGTAATCGAAAAATTCAAAAAAATGAAATTATCAGATTCCGATGCCGCCGAAAAGATGGATTCATATTTGAAAGAATTTTATTTTCTGTCGGATAAAATAAATGTTTCTACTCTTCCTCTTCTTGAGTATCAGCTTAATTCAGCTATGAATGATCTTGCATTAAACACCTCGTTAAGCGCAGAAGAAAGGACTTTGATATTGGACGGTATTTTATCTCTTTGCGAACAGATTACCGCAAAAAATGAAGCTCTTGATAAAAATATTCTTACAAAAATAAATAAAATTGCGCTTGAATCATATAATATAACCCGCAATATGAAAGCTTTTGACCGGATAATCTCGTTCCTGCTTTTTGCAGCCGAAAAAACAGATAATATCGACAGGTCTGAAACTAACGGTCTTGCGGTTGAATATCTGTCTAAAATAGCTCTAAATATTTATGAACCGGTTAAAAAAGATTCCGGAGAGAAAAAAGAATATGCTGAAAGAGAAAGAGTCTGTCTTGATATTTTCACTCGTTTATCTGAAGCTTCTCCTAGAAATATGTCGGTTTACAGATTCTTATTTAATACAAATCAGTATGAGAGTGTAGAAGGAATAAATCTTTCAGATAAAACATTCGGTATTTTATTTAACGCCGTAAAGAAAAATAAATTGGCAAATGTTGTATGCCAGGTTCCTTATAAAGATTCGGATATAATATATTCGGATAAATTAGTCGATATGTTTGCAGCGCTAACTGATAATCTTAATATTGTAAGAACATACGGAAATCTGTATGAAAGCGGAGACAACGGCGCAAAAATAGTTTTAGGCGTAATAAAAAAATTATATGCGACGGCAGGAAATACAGCCTTAAGCGCAGAGGAAAGAAAAAAGGCTGTTTTTGCTTTGGCTGCTTTGGCTTCATCTTCGTTGTACAGCAGAATTAACGACGGCAAAATTTTAGATTCAGAAAAAATAAACGAAAGTATAAAAGCTCTTGGAATTTCTTCATTCCTTAAGCCTGCAGAAGCTTATATATCAAATATATTCGGCAGTTCAAGATATTCAAGGGCTGACGCTAAAGACGTTTATGAATTTACTTCGCTTATTAAGTATCTTCCGGACGAAGTCTTAAACGGCGCCGAAATAGTCCAAAAACCTCCGGTTTATTTAAAAACTGACGGAGAAACAAATATGTCTGACGAAAACGTCAGGAAACTTGTTGAGAGATTTGATACTCTTCAGGAAATACTTAATTACAATGTTCTTGCTCTGGGAATGTTCGAAAATTTGAACCAGTCTATGTCTGAGAAGGATTTTAACAATATCGTTGACTGTCTTAAAAAAATGATAGACGGATTTATAAAAATCGATGAAATTCACGGCAGACAGGCGCAGCATGCTTTGGAAAATATATTGTCTTCAATGGAAAAAATCAATGAAGATTCAATCAGAAAACAGACAGTAATTTCAAAATGGGATTTTGATACAATTGGCGAGATAAAAGAAATACACACTCTTATCAACGCCGTTCACCAGACTTCAATATATGATTTCAAAAAAAGCATAGGTGACGTAGGCGTTGCAAACAGACATATAAAGACAATAACGGCTACGCAGGATAATACGTCTATTCTTGCTTATGATTTGTCAGACAATAAAATAAACAAGGATATTGTCAGTTTAATATCAACTCTTGCTACAAAAAAACTTCCGGATCCTGTCGGAGGAAGCGGCAGATATAAAATAGAAGATTTTATGTGCAAAGACGATATTCTCGTCTGGACTACCAGATTGTTCGTTCACAGCGTCGATGTATTTATGAACTTCGGCGACAGTGACAGAGGCATAACGATATATTATCATGAAGGCGGAAGAAATACCGGTAATGCCGAAAGAGTAAGATATTTTAAAACTATACTTGAAAAATTCGGTTTTAATGTCGAAGCTGATATGAAAGTCGATTACGGAAGCAGTTCCGGAGTATGCGGTTTAAAGGCTGTTTTGAATAAAGACTACGGGCTTAATGATACTACTGATATGGTTGATGTGGCGTCAAAAGTTATTTTGCTGTTTAAATATTCAAATATGCTTGACTGGGATTTGGGAGAATTATACGATCAATACAGCTATAATTCTTATTTGCAGACTTTTGATAATCTTGTCGAAAAATTTATGGACGGTGAAATATGGGTCGGATATGCGCCTACTCCTACAGACTGTTTCGGTGAAAAAGGTCAGAATATGACCAAAAGAATAGAAAAACCTAGAGGTAATATGGTTCAGTTTTATAATTCCGTATTGTCTTATCTCGGATTGGAAAAGATTCCTTCAAGGGAAAAAGGTTACAATATAGAGCAGCCTAAAATTGATAAATATTTCAACAAAACGATAGAAAGGGCTTATATTGAAGGAAGAATTATTATTGATGAGAACGGAAAACTCAGAAAGAATGAAAATTACGACATTATGCCTTCAATAATGACTGACATAAGCAATAATATTTCAGAAACTTCAAAACAAAGCAGAATAGTAAATCTTCTCAACAGATATGAATTCTCTTACAGAACGCTGGGATATGTCGGCAGTCTTATAGCTGTTACGGGCGTGATGAAACTGGTAAACGGAGATAAATTATTTGTAAAGGGAGTAATGAACCCTTATACAAGAAGAATGAAATATGCGATGGTAGAGCTTGTTACTGATAACGGACACAGGAAGCTTACCAGCGATGAATTAATATCTCTGTTGTCTGGAGAAGGATACGATATTTCAAATCAGGAATGGGTCGGGACACGGGAAAGACAGATGATAAAAAACCTTCTGGAACGTAAAATTCAGTCTATAGACAGCCCTGAAGTCCGCTGTACGTCAACGTCTGACGGAAACGGGATATACGTGGCCGGTAATATTACTTTTGACAGAAAGAATGTAAAGGAAGATAACATTTTGGTTGTTCCTTACACTACTCCTGACGATGTTGAAGCAATAAAAACTTCCAAAGGAATAATTACCACCGGCGGCGGAATTTTAAGTCATGCGGCGATTACTACAAGAGAATTTAAAAAGCCGTCTGTCGTAGTAAACGGCGCTGCATGGGTTGATAATGAAGCCGAAATACAATATTTTCTTTCGGAAGGCGATATAGAAACCGTAAACGGATTCCAACTGCAAAAGATAAAAGCAAAAAATCTGCTTTTAAAAGAAGGTTTCAGAGTTCTTATGAACGGTGAAACAGGCACGGTTCTTTTATTTAACGATATAGATACAAAACTGCTTGATGAACTGCAGGAATGCATAAGAAAGAACGATGAACGTTTGATAATTGACTTTATGAAGAAAAATGAAGACAATAAAGATATAAGAAGACTTGTCGAATATATCTATTTTCAGTCTATCGGGAATTCTAATTTAAAACAGGTTCTTTTTGCTTTATTCAGCAACGAAATGCCTGAATCTGTAAGAGCTAAAATTAAGGAATTAAACCAGGGATATATACAGGATAAAATAAGAAATATAACAGAGGGAATGGAAAATGTAAAATCGATAGATAACGTAAATATCGCTTACGGTATTATTGAAATGTTAAGCAAAAAATTTGAATTGATAAAGACAACCGAGAAAATAGACGATTTGGAAAAGTTAAAAGAAGAGATTTTGTCTCTTGAAAAAGAAATCAAAGACAGGCTTTATATTTATCTTAATCTGCTTATATCTGATGCAAGAATGTATCTTGAAAAAGAAAAGCTAGGCATAAATGACATAAGAAAAATAATAAATATTATTAATACGGCTACCGTTTATGATTTCTTTGTTCCTGAAAGCGAAGAGAGAGCCGATTTGAAATCAATGAGCAGAGAACTTAAACAACTGCTGGCTCTTTTGGATATTAAAACGAAAGGTTATTTAATGAAAGACGAAGTTGTAGGAGTTAATAAGGAAATTACCACTTTTGACGGGATACATGAAGAGGATGTAAACAAATTCGGGTCAAAAACGACCGAACTTGCAAAAATGTACAGGCTTTTGAAGGATGAAAAGGGCGTTTATGTTCCCGAAGGTATGGGCGTAAGCATAGATGTCTTGGAGTTATTGTTTAATTTGGTCGGCAGGGACGGCGATTCGAAGATCCTTAAAGATTTTGAAAAAGCCGTAAAAGATAAAGATAATGCAGCTGCGGCTGCAATAGCCGAAAAAATATTAAATCTTATTGATGAGAAAGACGTGTCTCCTTCAAGACTCGAATTTGAGAATTTCTTAAAAAATAAAATCTCTGAATTTGCAGTATCAGGAGTTAAATATTCAGTAAGGTCTTCAGGAGTCGGGGAAGACGGATCAAGCAACGCCTTTGCCGGTATGGGCGAAACGAAACTGAATGTCAGCGCTGAAAATGTTTATGAAAATATAAAAGAATGCTGGAAATCATTCTTTTCGGAAAGATGTATAAGTTATATGATAAAAAGCGGTCAGGTAGTAAAGCCTGCTGTTTTGATTCAGGAAATGGTAAATGTTGAAAAAGCAGGAGTTGTTTTCAGCAGAAATAAATACGGAAATGAAACGATAGAAGTCGTTTACGGTTTGGGAGAGGGCCTTGTTTCCGGAGCTCTGACTCCTGACACGATAAATGTAGATATAAATAACGGAGAGATTATAGAGTATTCTGTAGCCGATAAACAATTCAAAATAGTTCCTACGGAAGACGGAACGGCAAAAGAAGCGGTTAAACAGGGAGTCAAAGCAAGGGCGTTAAATGCCGAAACAGTTAAAAGACTGACCGAAATCATAAGAATTCTTGAAAAAGACTCGGGATATCCTATAGATGTCGAATTCGGCATAAAAGACGGTAATATATATATACTTCAGAGAAGAGCCATAACGACTTTTGACACGTCTTCAAAGAAAAACGGCAAAGATAAAAAAGCTTTTGTTAAACCGGATTTAAAGCAGCTTATAACCGTTGTAAGCGGGGATGTTTCTGCGGAGTCCGAAGTTTTCGTAAATATTGCTAACCCTGAAAATACGGATGAGGCGATATCCGTATATTTGAAAAAAGCAGATGAAGGCAGAAGCGTGTTTATTGTTGACGGAAAATACGGCAGTTTAATAAAAGACGGGCGGATAATTTCTCTTCTTATTGAAAGAATAAATTCCGACCCTGTAGTTATGAAAAAGTTTAACGCTAATCTTTCAGTCTTCAGCAGGGTTGATAACGGCGAAATAGGAATATTGCCTGTATCGGATTTAATTGATAACGCCGTTTTGGAAAAATCAATAAATATAAATGTTGAAAGCGTAAGAAACATATTGTCGGCGGCATAAAATTTAAAAATTTGTTTTTAATTTGTATAATGAACAATCATTTAATAACACGGGATGGATTTTTTTATGAAACTTGGCATAGTAGGTCTTCCTAACGTAGGCAAATCAACGTTGTTTAACGCTATTACAAAAGCAGGAGCAGAGTGTGCAAATTATCCTTTTTGTACGATAGATCCTAATGTAGGAGTTGTTGCCGTTCCTGATAAAAGATTGGATTTTTTGGAAAAATTATATTCGTCAAAGAAAAAAGTTCCTGCCATGATAGAATTTGTGGATATTGCCGGGTTGGTTAAAGGGGCTTCGAAAGGCGAAGGGCTGGGCAATCAGTTTTTGGCGCATATAAGAGAAACGTCTGCAATTATTCATGTGGTAAGATGTTATGAAAACCCTGATATAACTCATGTTACCGGAGGCGTTGACCCTTTAAGGGATATAGATATTATCGATACTGAATTAATGCTTGCTGATTTGGATGCCGTAAATAAAAAACTTGAGAAAGCTCAACGGGACGCAAAGTCAAGAAGCAAAACGGCTCTGCAGGAAAAAGATTTGGCTGAAAAGATAAAAATTCATTTGGAAGCAGGAAAACCCGTAAGAACTCTTGAGGTTTCAGAAGAAGAGAAAGAGTTGTTAAAAAATTTCTTTTTGATTACGGCAAAACCGGTCTTATATGCGTGCAATGTCTCGGAGAATGATTTGCCTCAGATGTCGAATAAATTTACGGTTTTAGTTGAAGAAAGAGCAAAAAGTGAAAATGCCCAGGCTATTCCGATATGCGCAAAGATAGAAGCTGAATTATCTGAACTGTCTGAGTCGGACCAAAAAACTTTTTTGTCAGATCTTGGGCTTGAAGAACCTGGTCTTAACCGTTTGGTAAAATCAAGTTATAATTTGCTGGGGCTTATTACATATTTAACGGCAGGACAGGATGAAACAAGAGCGTGGACTATAAAAAAAGGTTTTTTAGCTCCACAGGCTGCCGGAGTAATACATACTGATTTTGAAAGGGGATTTATAAGAGCGGAAGTAATGACATATGATGATATATTCAGGCTTGGCAGCGAAAAAGCAGTAAAAGAATCCGGTCTTTTAAGAAGCGAAGGTAAAGATTATGTCGTTAAAGACGGCGATATTATTGAATTTAAATTCAACGTGTCAAAATAGAGTGCGGATATGAAAAAATCGGTAATTACTATCGGCACTTTTGACGGAATTCATAAAGGTCATAGAGCTATAATAGACAGAGTCATTGAAGTCGCTGAAGAAAAGCGTTTTAAAAGCATTGTGATATCTTTTGAAAAACCTATAAAAAAAGTGAACGGGCTTTTAACTCTGCCTGACGAAAAAACAGATATTTTGTCTTCTTTTAGCATAGACGAAATTTTACTGCTTCCTTCAGACAGGCAAATAATTTCAATGACGGCTGAAGATTTTTTCTATGAAATTTTGCTTAAACAGCTTAATGTAAAGCATATAGTTGTCGGGTATGACTGTACTTTCGGCAGGGACAGGACAGGAAATATTGCATGGTTGAAGACAAAATCGGCAGAAAATAATATTTGCTTGGATATAATAAAACCGGTAAAGTTTGGAAAAGAAACGGTATCTTCATCAAAAATAAGAAGTTTAATACAAAAAAACGACATATCCCTGGCTAACAAGATGCTTGGCAGGGTATTTGAAATAAACGGTAAAAAAGTATCCGGCAACAAAATAGGCAGAACTATAGGATTCCCTACAATAAACATCAAAGTTAACAAAGAAAAAATTCTTCCGAAAGGTGTTTTTATATGTTCTGCGTCTGATAAAAACGGACGTATTTATCCAGGCGTTTTAAACATAGGTTTGAGGCCTAGCATAAAATTAAAAAAACACGATTTGTCGGTTGAAATACATTTGTTGGATTTTTCCGGCGTATGGAAAGAAAAAGACATAAAGGTCTCCATTCATAAAAATATAAGGGCTGAAAAAAAATTTACAAGTCTAGGAAATTTAAAAAAAGCTATTGCGGAAGATATAACGGCGGCAAAACGCTTCTTTTCTCTTTAAAAAACACAAGACTTTTCAAATTGACTTAAAAGCTGCATAAATGATAAAATAATCGGATATAAAAGTTATTGCGGATATGGCGGAATTGGCAGACGCGTACGGCTTAGGACCGTATACCGGAAGGTGTGGGGGTTCAAGTCCCTCTATCCGCAGATTTCTTTATTTTAAAAAAAGCAGAAATAAAATATAAAGAGGGTAATATGAGTGTATCGAAGTATGAATTTCAGTCAAAAGTAGTAGAAAAAAAACCGTGCGCGATTGTTATGGAAGTTGAAGTCGCTCCGGCACAGACGGATATAGAATTATCTAATGTGTACCAGTCAATACAGGCAACTGCTAAAATTGCAGGATTCAGAGCCGGTAAAGTTCCTATGGAAATGGTAAAGCAGACTTATTCCGAAGCTGCAAGAGAAAAGCTCATTGAAGAAGTAATAAAGAAGACAGTTTTTTCTGCATTGGAAAAGGAAAATTTCGCTCCTATAGATATTCCTGTAATAAACAGCGTTGACTATGATTTCGGACAGCCGTTGAAATATGTTTTCAAAGCTGAATGCCAGCCTGAAGTAAAAGCAAAGGATTATAAAGGTATAGAAATAAAAAGAGAAGAGTTTAAAGTATGTGATGCGAATGTTAACGAAAGCATAAAGACTATGCTTGACAGAAATGCACAGCTTATAGTTTCAAAAGACGAAACAGTAAAAAAAGACAGTTTTGTCATAGTTAATTATGAAGGCTTTTGCGACGGAGCTGCAATTGAAAATATTAAGGCGAAAGATCACATGCTCGATTTGGGCGCTGATAATACTTTGAAAGGTTTCAAAGACGCTCTTGTAAATGCAAAAAAAGGAGATACTAAGGATGTTGAAATTGAATATCCTGCTGATTATCCTAACAAAATTTTGGCCGGTAAGAAAGTTATTTTTAAGACTTCAATAATAGAGGTAAAAGAAAAACAGCTTCCTGAATTAAATGATGATTTTGCAAAAGATATGGGTCTTGAAAGTCTTGAAGATTTGAAAACAAAAGTAAAAGAATCAATAGAACATGAAGAGAAGAAAAGACAGGAATCGGAAGTTGAAAGACAGATAATAGAACATTTGTTGGAAAAAAATAAATTTGATGTTCCTGATTCAATAGTGGCAAGCCAGAAAGAGTATTTGATAAAAAGAATGTCTGATTATATGAAAAATCAGGGTGCCGATGACGCTTTTATAGCAAAGCAAGCCGAAATTGCAAAAGATAAATATACTGAAGAAGCAAACAAAAACGTAAGATTGTCTTATATTCTTAACTCTATATACAGCGAAGAAAAACTTGATGTTACCGAACAGGAAATAGAAGCCGAAAAGCAGAAAGTTTTGGAATCTAATTCTTCGAGAAAAGAAGAAGTTGAAAAATATTTTAAAGAGTATAAAGACAATATTTCTGCGTCTTTGAAAGAGAAAAAAATATTTGATTTTATCATCGGTAATGCAAAAGTAACAAAAACCGAAAAAGATATGCCTGTAAAAGAAAGCAAATAGTAAAGAGGAAAAATGCCAAATTTTATACCTACTGTTATAGATAAAAACGGAAACAGTTCTGTAGCTTACGATATATATTCAAGACTTTTAAAAGACAGAGTCGTTTTTGTCGGGGGACAGGAAGGATCTGTTACTACCGATTCGGCAAATGCTCTTATAGCGCAGCTTTTGTTTCTTGACGCCGAAGATAATACAAAAGATATTAATCTTTATATCAATTGTCCCGGCGGAATGGTTACGGCCGGTTTGGCGGTATATGATACCATGCAGTATATAAAAAGTCCGATTACTACTATTTGTATGGGAATGGCTATGTCTTTCGGAGCGGTTCTTCTGGCTGCAGGAACAAAAGGGAAAAGATATGCTTTACAGCATTCCAGAATAATGATACATCAGCCTTTGATTTACGGAGGAGGATTATCAGGTACTGTTTCGGATATAGATATTGAAACAAAAGAACTTCTTTTGACAAAAGAAAAACTTTCAGCCATTATTGCCGACCATACAGGACAGAAAAAGGAAAAAGTTTTGGCGGATACTGAAAGAAATTGCTATATGTCTGCCCAGGAAGCAAAAAATTACGGAATCATTGATGAAATTATATTCCCGGGGAAAAAATAAGATATGACGGAAAATAACGATAATAATAAAGAACAAAAATGCCTTTTTTGCGGTAAATTAAAATCCAAAGGGAAAAGATTTATCGGCGGCGGCGGAGCTATTGTTTGTTCTGAATGCATAAAAAGTTCAAATGAAATTTTAAACAGATTGGAACGGGAAGAAGTAAAAGACATAATAAAAAAAGTTCCAAAGCCTAAAGAAATAAAAAAAGTTCTTGATGATTATGTAATAGGACAGGAACAGGCAAAAAAAGTTTTGTCTGTTGCCGTGTATAATCATTATAAAAGAATAGAAAATTCTTCAGTAGTAAGCGATGTTGAACTGCAAAAATCAAATATTTTGCTTATAGGGCCTACAGGAACGGGAAAAACTCTTCTTGCGCAGACTTTGGCAAAAATGCTTGACGTGCCTTTTGCTATTTCAGACGCCACTACTCTTACCGAAGCCGGTTATGTAGGCGAAGACGTTGAAAATATCTTGCTGAGGCTTTTGCAGAATTGTTCTTTTGACGTAAAAAAAGCTGAAAGAGGAATTATTTACATAGATGAAATAGATAAAATTTCAAGAAAGTCCGAAACGCCGTCCATAACAAGAGATGTTTCTGGAGAAGGCGTGCAGCAGGCTCTTTTAAAAATTATTGAAGGTACGGTTGCAAACGTTCCTCCTCAGGGCGGAAGAAAACATCCTCAGCAGGAATTTATAGCTTTGGATACGACTAACATACTTTTTATCTGCGGCGGAGCTTTTGACGGGCTTGAAAAAATTATAGAATCAAGATTAAATAAAAAAGTTATAGGCTTTAATTCTGAAAATGCAAAGATTTTAAAAGAAGAAAAATTAAAAAATAAAGATAAAATATTTTCAGAAGTTGAAACTCATGATTTGATAAAATACGGCATAATCCCTGAACTGGTGGGAAGGCTTCCTGTTATTTCAACATTATCGCATCTTGCGGTAAACGATTTAGTTCATATTTTAACAGAACCGAAAAACTCTTTGGTTAAACAGTACAAAAAGATTTTTGAACTTGAAGGGATAGAATTGGTTTTTGAGGAAGATGCTTTAAAAGAAATAGCTTCTCTTGCAATCAAAAAAGGTTCCGGAGCAAGAGGGTTGAGGGCTATGATTGAAGATATTCTCATGGAAACGATGTTTGAAGTATTTCAGATGGGCACGGTTAAAAAGTGTATAGTTGACATTAATGCGGTGCATAAAACGACAGGACCAAAATTTATTTTTAAAGATAAATCTGAGGAGATTGCATGAGTGAATTAGATAAGACTTTAAATGATAAAAATAATACGCAGGATATTCCGAAAATATTGCCGATGCTTCCTGTAAGAGACATCGTTGTTTTTCCTGCAATGGTGTTGCCTCTTGCCGTAGGAAGAGAAAAATCGATAAGAGCATTGGAAGAGTCAATGACGTCTTCCAGATATATATTTGTAGTTACGCAGAAAAATCTTCAGATAGAAGACCCTACGCCTGACGATATTTACCAAATAGGTACAATATGCGAAGTACTGCAAATGCTGAAGATGCCTGACGGGACTTTAAAAGTTTTAGTCGAATGTGTATCAAGAGCGGAATGGACGGAATTTAAACTGAGCGATAAAGGATACGTGGAAGTCGGCGTAAATATATTCGATGAAAACATAGAAAAAACTCCGGAAGTCGAAGCGGTTATGAGAAGAGTTATTTCTTTGTTTGAACAATATGTTAAACTGAATCCCAGAATGCCGATGGAGATATCAATATCGGTTTCAAACATACAGGAGCCGTCTAAACTTGCGGATACTATAGCTTCTCATATTTCAATAAAGAATAATGAAAAACAGTCTATTTTGGAATCTACAAATCCTTTAAAGAGGCTGAATAAAATTATTCAGATTTTAAATGCTGAAATAGAAATTTTGAATATAGAAAGAAGAATTCAAAACAGGGTAAGGAACCAGATAGAAAAAAACCAGAAAGAATATTATCTTAACGAACAGATGAAAGCGATTCAGAAAGAATTGAAACAGAAAGACGACAATGCAAAAGAAATAGACGATTTAAGAGTAAAAATTAAAGAAAGCAGCATGAGCAAAGAAGCAAGAGATGTTGCCGAAAAAGAATTGGCAAGAATGGAAAAAATGATGCCGATGTCTCCTGAGGCAAGCGTCATAAGAACGTATATAGAGTGGCTTTTGGATTTGCCTTGGAAAAAATTAACGGAAGATAATTTGGATTTGACAAGAGCAAAAGAAATTTTGGACGAAGACCATTTCGGTTTGGATAAAGTAAAAGAAAGAGTTATTGAATATTTGGCTGTTTTATCCAGGGTAAAAAAAATAAAAGGGCCGATATTGTGCTTTATAGGACCTCCGGGAGTAGGCAAAACTTCAATAGCAAAATCCGTTGCCAGAAGTTTGGGCAGAAATTTTGCAAGAATTTCCATGGGCGGCGTGAGAGATGAAGCTGAAATCAGAGGACACAGAAGAACGTATATAGGTTCTATGCCGGGCAAAATAATTCAGTCAATGAAGAAAGCCGGTTCAAGTAACCCTGTTTTTATATTGGATGAAATAGACAAAATGGGAAGCGACTGGAGAGGAGATCCTTCTTCCGCGCTGCTTGAAGTTTTGGACCCTGAACAAAATTACGCTTTCGGAGATCATTATTTGGATGTGGATTATGATTTGTCAGACGTTATGTTTATAACGACTGCAAATACTTTAAGCAATATACCTACGACTCTTTTGGACAGATTGGAAATTATAAGATTCTCAGGTTATACTGACGAAGAAAAGTTGTCAATTACAAAAAATTTTCTTATTCCTAAGCAGATGAAAGACCACGGACTGCAGAAAGAAGAATTACAGATAGAGGACAATGCCATAAAAAATGTCATTGCAAGTTATACTCGTGAGTCAGGCGTAAGAAATTTGAACAGGGAAATTGCAAATCTTTGCAGAAAAGTCGCAAAACAGCTTGCGTTGGAAAAAGATAAAAAAACTGTAACTATTACCGATAAAAATGTGGAAACTTATCTGGGTATTCCTCATTATGAAAGAGAAAAAATATCAGAAAACGATATCGGTGTTGTAACGGGACTTGCATGGACTGAAGTCGGCGGAGAAACACTGACTATAGAAGTCAACAAGATGAAAGGCAAGGGTATGCTTAATCTTACCGGACAGCTTGGGGACGTTATGAAAGAATCTGTGCAGGCGGCGCTTACGTATGTAAAATCATCGGCCGGGAAATTCGGTATAAATGAAAAAATGTTCCGCGATACAGATTTCCATGTTCATGTGCCTGAAGGCGCTGTTCCTAAAGACGGACCTAGCGCGGGACTTGCGATGGCTACGGCGTTAGCATCCGTATGTATGGATGTTCCTGTTAAAAAGAAAATAGCTATGACAGGCGAAATAACTTTAAGAGGAAGAGCTTTGGCTATAGGCGGCTTAAAGGAAAAGGTTTTGGCTGCTTACAGAGAAAATATCGAAACTGTCATTTTCCCTGAAGGGAATAAAAAAGATTTAGCCGATATTCCTGAAAACATTAAGAAAAAAATAAAAATGATTCCTGTTAAACATATGGACGAAGTTATGAAACTTGTTTTTTCTGAAAAAAAAGCAAAAAGTAAAAATAAAAAATAATAGGAGATGAGAGAGATGAAAAAGCATTATTTGCTCACTCCCGGTCCTACTCCGGTGCCTCCTGAAGTTGCGCTGAAAGAAGCTTTGCCCATAATACATCACAGAACAAGCGAATTCGGCTCGATTTTCAAAGATGTTGCCGAGGGATTGAAGTATGTTTTTCGAACACAGAACGACGTGTTTATAACATCTTCGTCGGGAACCGGGGCAATGGAAAGCGCTGTAGTCAATTTGCTTTCTCCCGGGGATGAGGTTATAGTTGCATCTACCGGAAATTTCGGCGACAGATGGATAAAAATCTGCGAAACTTACGGTATTAAAGTACACAGCATTTCCATCGAATGGGGAAAAGCCGTTTCTGTTTCTGAAATAGAAAAACTTTTAAAAGCGAACAGCGGCGTAAAAGCCGTCTATACGACTTTTACCGAAACTTCAACCGGCGTTGTAAACGATATACAGGCGATAGGCGAGATTGTGTCAAAAACTCCGGCCGTTTTGGTTGTTGACGCAATTTCAGGACTTGTCGGGCAGGAATATCATGCGGACGACTGGAAAGTTGATGTTACGGTAAGCGGTTCTCAGAAAGGATTTATGCTTGCTCCGGGATTAGCTTTTGTTTCTTTGAGCGCTAAAGCGTGGAAGCTGGCAGAAGAATCAAAACTTCCTAAATTTTATTTTGATTATAAAAAATATAAAAAATCTTTGCTTACAAATGAAACGCCTTTTACTCCTCCGGTAAGTCTGATAGTTTCTTTACAGGAAGCAATAAAAATGATAAAGGAACATACAATCGAGCAGGTATGGGCGGACTGCAGGCTTTTGGCAAAGGCATCAAGAGAAGGTATGAAAGCTCTTGGACTTGAACTTTTTGCAGAAAAACCTTGCGATGTAGTGACAAGCGCAAAAGTTCCCGAAGAAATAGGCGGGAAGATAGTTAAACTTCTCAGAGAAAAATACGGAGTTTCAATAGCCGGCGGTCAGGGAGCCGTAAAAGGGAAAATTATCAGATTTGCTCATATGGGTTATATAGGCAAAGCCGATATCCTTATAGGTTTTTCTTGTTTGGAAATGGTTTTGAAAGAATTAGGGTATAAAGTAGAGTTGGGCAAATCAGTTGCAGCAGTCCAGGAAGTTTTATTAAATAATAAATAAGAGGGAAAAAATGTATAAAATACTTATGACTTATGACAGCCAGGAAGGTTTGGAAGAATTGTTAAATAATCCGGAGTTTAAGGTTGAAGTCTGCAATAAACCTACTCCTGAAAAATTCAAAGAAGTTATAAAAGATTATGACGGTCTTATAATCCGTTCTGAAGTTAAAGTAACTCCTGAAATCATTGAAGCGGCGGATAAATTGAAGTTTATCGGAAGAGCAGGAACCGGCGTAGATAACGTAGATAAGCAGGCTGCCACGCAAAAAGGTATTGTTGTCGCTAATATACCCGGCGGAAACACAATTTCTGCGGCTGAACATACAATAGGTTTAATGTTGTCTCTTGCAAGAAATATTCCTGAAGCATATAAATCTTTAAAGTCAAAGAAATGGGACAGAAAGAATTTTATGGGAAGCGAAATGCAGGGAAAAACTTTAGGTCTTATCGGACTTGGAAGAATCGGAACTGAAGTTGCAAAAAGAATGCTTGCTTTCGGAATGAAAGTTGTTGCTTACGATCCTTTTGCAAATAAAGAAATTGCCGCAAGTTACGGAATAGAAGTTAAAACTTTGGATGAAGTTTATGCTAATGCGGATTATATTTCTATACATTCTCCTCTTAACGATACGACAAGAGGAATGATAAATGCCGAATCTATCGGCAAAATGAAAAAAGGAGTCTGCATCATCAATTGCGCAAGAGGCCCTATTATTAATGAAAAAGATTTGTCTGACGCAATAAAAGCCGGACAGGTAAAAGGCGCCGCTCTTGATGTTTTTGCAAAAGAACCTCCTTTAGACTGGACTATAATTGAGACTGATAACGTTGTTGTAACGCCTCATCTTGCCGCATCAACCGAAGAAGCGCAGATTAAAATTGCCGAAGAAATGAGCGGCGTAGTTATAGATTTCTTTACAAAAGGTTTGATAAGAAATGCGGTCAACGTTCCTACGGTTGACTGGGAAACATATAAAAAAATGATGCCTTATATAGAATTGTCGGAAAAAATTTCTTCTTTCCAGGGACAGATTATCGAAGGCGGCATTTCTGAAATTGAAATAAGTTACTGCGGCAACATTGCGGCTTTTAATACAAATTCTTTAACAGTTGCATATCTTAAAGGTATTTTGGGCCAAATTCTTGATTTGAAAGTAAATTTTGTCAATGCTTCTTCAGTAGCTAAAGAAAGAGGCATTAAAGTAAAAGAAGCTTTGGTTCATGACTGCAAAGATTATGCTGGACTTATAGTTGCCAAAGTAAAGACTGATAAAGGAGAATATTCAATATCGGGAACTTTGCTTGATAAGAGCCAGAGAATAGTGAATATAAACGGATTAAACGTGGACGTAGTTCCTGAAGGAAATAAAATATTTATAAATAATACTGATAAGCCGGGCGTTATAGGAAGTCTCGGAACTATAATAGGGTCGGCATCGGTTAATATCGCAGGTATGAACGTAGGCAGAAAACAGCAGGGTAAAGACGCTATAACCGTTGTTGAAGTCGACGGTGAAGTTACAAACGATGTAGTTGCCAAAATTTCAAAAATTGAAGGCGTAAACATTGTAAAATATGTTGTATTGTAAGAAAAAATGATATTGAAGGCTGACAGAATAATATACCGTTCTGTCAGCCTTTTTAATTCAATATGATAAAAAAAATATTTCAAAATATTAATGTAAAATTTTTTGTTACGCTGGTATTGGTAATTTTTGCTTTATACGGTAAAAGTTTGTTCTTTGATTTTACATATCTTGACGACGATGTCTTGATACTGGACAAACAGGAATATCTCAGTTTTTCAAATATAAAAAATATTTTAACGGACACGGTTTTTGCCAGAGGGCAGGATAAATTCTGCCGGCCTCTGCTGAACGTGTCTTTTTTAATTGAAAAATATATTTACGGAATAAAACCGTACGGCTATCATTTAACTAATGTTATGCTGCATATTTTCGCCGTATTTTCCGTGTTTTTGCTTTTGTCTTTAAAATATGACAAGAAAAAAGTTTTTATTGTGTCGATTCTCTTTGCATGCCATCCGGCGCTTACGCAGGCTGTAGTATGGATTCCAGGGAGAAACGATTCTCTTTTAACTATTTTTGCGGTAATGTCTTTTTATTTTTTAATAAGATACTTTGATAATAAAAAAAATACTTATTTGGCGTTTCATTTTTTTCTTTATGCCTGTTCTTTGCTGACTAAAGAAACCGCCGTTATGATTCCTCTTTTTTACTTCATGTATTTATTGTTTACAAAACAGCGGGTAAAAACAAATGTTTTGTTTGTTTCCGGATGGCTGTCTGTCGGAATATTTTATTTCCTGTACAGAAGTTTTGTGTTGAGTTACCAGACGTATTCTTATACGGTTTCGGATATGTCGGGCATTTTTTTCAAATCGTTGCCTGCCGCAACAAAATACATTGCAAATGTATTTTTCCCTTTAAACCTTTCGGTGTTTCCTTCAACTGTTGAAGTTAATTATTTTCTGGCGGCGGCTGTCGTTTTTGTATTTATTCTTCTGGCGGTTACGGCTAAAAAACAATATGATAAAAAAATATTATTATTCGGTATGCTCTGGTTTATCGCTTTTTTGCTTCCTACTTTTGTTATGCCTGACAACCAATTTTATGACCACAGAATTTATCTGCCGATGGTGGGAATTTTTATAATTTTGCTTGAATTGGTCAAATCTTACAAGCCTGACAATTGGCGCTTTTTATATATCTTCATATTAACAGCGGTAATGTTTTTCGCAGCTTTGTCTTTTTTTCATGAGAATAAATTTAAAAACAAACAGATTTTTTGGGTAAATGCTTTAATTGACAGTCCTGATTCTGACATTACCAATGCCTGCGTAGCCGGTCTTTTGGACGAAGTTAAAATGTATAAAGAGTCGGAAAAAAAATATTTAAGAGCTATTGAAATAAAAAAATATTCAAAACATTACGTTAATCTTGCAGTTTTGTATATACATATGAAAGAATTGGAAAAAGCTGAACAGGCTCTTTTAAAAGCTTTGGATTTAAGAGACGATAATCCTATGATATATTATAATCTGGCAATAGTTTACAGAAATAAAGGAAATAAAGAGCTTGCGCTGAAAATGAAAGATTTATATCTGAAAGTGTTTAAAGATACAAATAAATATCAAAGAACGGAAGATATAAGAATATGATTAAAAAAATAATTGATTTTTTAAAAAACAGAGAAAAAACAGCCATTTTGGCAGGGACGCTTTTTTATGCCGGCTATTTTCCTGTTGCTCCGGGAACGTTCGGGTCTTTGATAAGCCTGCCGGTGATTTTTATTGTTTGTTATTTCTTCGGCACGTTAGGTCTTTTAACCATTATAATATTGAGCTTTATAGTTTCTATAATATCTGTGAAAGAAATTTTACTGCACACAGAACATGACCCTTCGTTTGTCGTAATTGACGAATTTGTCGGACAGTCGGTAACTTTTTTAACCGTAGCAGAACTGTTGAAACGCAACGCTGATTATTGGTGGGTGTATATAATCGGATTTTTGCTGTTTAGGCTTTTTGACGTAACAAAACCTTTTCCTGTAAGCTATGCCGATAAAAAAATAAATAATGCTTTAGGAGTTGTTTTGGATGATATTCTTGCCGGAGCATACGCTTCGGTCTGTTTATATGTCGTTGTTTTGCTTTTAAAGTAAAAGATATTGTTTTTATATTGAAAAAAAAGTATAATTATCAATATTTATTAATAAATAGCGGATTACTATGAACGATTGTATTTTCTGTAAGATTATAGAGGGCGTTATACCTGTAAAAAAGAAAATCTTTGAAGACGATATGGTTTTTGCTTTTGAAGATATAAATCCTCAGGCGCCTGTTCATATTTTGATTATACCGAAAAAACATATTTCAGGTTTGGATTCTGTTAAACGTGAAGATATAGAAATTTTAGGACATATTCAGATTGTCGCTTCTAAAATAGCTGAAGATATGAATTTAAAAGAAGGGTATCGTTTACTGACAAATAACGGTATTGACGCAGGACAGACTGTAGCTCATTTGCATTATCATTTGCTCGGCGGCAGGACTTTTGCATGGCCTCCGGGTTAAAATAACGGATTTTAAGTTTTAAAAAAAGGTGGTGTTAAATTTCAATGGTCAGCGTTAAAGTAAGAGAAGGCGAATCAATAGAAGAAGCAATAAGAAGATTTAAAAGAGAATGCGAAAGAAACGGAATAATGCAGGAGATCAAGAAAAGAGAATTTTATAAATCTCCAAGCGTTGTAAAGAAAGAAAAACTTGCTGAAGCTAAAAGAAAAATTCGTCGTAAAATGATGAAAGACAATAATTGGTCAAGGTAAGTAATATTGAAAACAAATATTGTATGTTATTAAAATGAAAAGAGGGTGTTTTATAGTATATAACTATAATGTGCCCTCTTTTATTTTTTATTTTGAAGAGGGAATATGAATTTAAAACAGATGTATGATTTTTTTATAAGCAACGGAATAGAAAATGATCCTCGCGGGAAGAAAGAGGTTAACATATTATTGGAAGAAAGAAATAAAGAATATAATTCGGCGGATGAGAAAAAAAAGAAAAATTTTGACATTGATTCTCTGACAAGTCCGTACGATGATACGAGAATAATTTACGGAACCGGCGGAGAAGAAATAAAATCGGTTATGGTCGGGATAGATATCGAAACTCCTGAATTGCTTCTTGCAAACCAGTTGAGACTTTCAGGAAGAAAAATAGATATGGTGCTGGCCCACCATCCTGAAGGGAAAGCCTATTCTACTTTTCATAACGTAATTGCAATGCAGTCTGAAATTATTGAAGGACAGGGCGTTCCTATAAACATATCCGAAAAACTTATTGCTTCAAGAGTGTCCGAAGTTGGAAGAAGCGTTGCAGGTTCAAACCACCAAAGAGTTTTTGACGCGGCAAAATTATTAAATATTCCTATGATGACTTCTCATACTGTCGCAGACAACCATGTCGTTACGTACCTGCAGACGGAATTAAACAAAATGCAGCCTAGATATTTGAAAGATATAATTTCATTTTTGGAAGATATTCCGGAATATAAATATGCTGCGACTTTTTATAACGGTCCGTTTATTTTGAACGGCGGAGAAAATTCAAAATGCGGGAAAATATTTGTTGATATGACCGGCGGAACGGAAGGTCCTCATGAAGTTATTGAAAAACTTGCAGATGCCGGAGTAGGCACTATTGTCGGTATGCATATGAGCGAGAAAAATTATAAAACAGCCGAAAAGTACAAAATAAACGTTGTTATTGCGGGGCATATTTCTTCAGATAATCTCGGAATGAATTTAATGCTCGACGCTTTGGAAAAAAAGTACGGACAAATTGATTTTATAGAATGTTCGGGGTTCAGAAGGTTTAGAAGATAAACAATGTCTATTTCTGATCAGGTTATAGAACAGGTAAGAACGTCGTCAGACATAGTTTCTATAGTAAGAGACTATGTTCCTGACTTGAAGAAAGCAGGCAGAAACTGGAAATGCTGCTGCCCGTTTCACAGCGAAAAGACGCCGTCTTTTGTAGTGAGTCCTGAAAAAGGAATATTCAGATGTTTCGGCTGCGGCGCAGCCGGCGATGTTTTTAAGTTCGTTATGCTGATTGAAAATATTTCGTGGATTGAAGCGGTAAAAAAACTTGCCCAGAAAAGCGGAATAACAATTACTGAAACTGCAAATGAAAAAATTTCCGTTTCAGAAAAAACGAAGTTGTTTGAAATACTGGAAACTGCGGCAAAGTTTTATAACAGATGTTTCCTTGAAAGCAGCGCTGCTTCTTATGCCAGAGCGTATGCAAAACAGAGAGGCATAACGGCAGAAAGCGTTAAAAAATTTCTTATAGGATATGCTCCGAAAGGGAAAATACTTGAATCTGCGCAAAAAAAAGGCTATGCTTACGAAGTACTTGCAAAAGCCGGAGTTGTTACAAAGACGGATTCCGGCACTGTTTTTGAATATATGTCAGAAAGACTTGTTTTTCCTATTTTTGACGTTCAGGGAAGAATAGTCGCATTTGGAGGCAGAACTTTAACTGACGGCAAAGTTAAGTATTTGAATACGCCTGAAACAATTGTGTATTCAAAGTCGTCTAATTTGTACGGCTTATTTCAGGCTTTGCCGGATATAAGAAAAGATAAATCTATAGTAGTAGTTGAAGGATATATGGATGTTGTTTTGTCGCAGCAGTACGGCGTTTCAGGAGCTGTAGCTCCTCTTGGAACGTCTTTTACGCAGCAGCAGGCAAAACTTATCGACAGATATTCCGAAAACACGGTGTTGCTTTTTGATTCGGACGATGCGGGAAGAAATGCTACTCAGAGAGCTTTGGAAATTTGCGCCGAAAACGATATAGCCGTAAAAACGTCGTCTTTACCGGAAGGAGTCGATTCAGACGAATATTTGTTGGCAAACGGCAGGGACAGTTTTTATAAGCTGCTTGAGAAGAACGCAAAAACGCCTATAAAGTTTATGATAGACAGAGAAGAAAAAAAATCAGACGTTAAAACTTCTCACGGAAAAGCGGCTGCGGTATCGGCTCTTTTGGATTTTGTTGCAAAAAATAAGAATAATGTTATACAAAGAGACTATATAAATAACATTGCCCAGTCTTTTAATTTGGATGAAGAAATAGTTTGGCAGGAATTTAAAAGAAAAACGCTGGGAAATTCTTATTCGGTAAAAGAAAATTTGTTTGATAAAATTAAAGACGATAAAAAAAGATATTCTTTGGAAGAGCAGCTTATAAGATTTCTTTTGGATATAAAAAACAGACAGTATGTTTTTAAAATAAAGAGCGATTTCTTTACGTTAAGCAATTGTATGGAAATACATAACATTCTTTTGAATAAGAAAGATATTACCGTTGCAGGCATATTGTCTAAACTTGATTCAAAAAAAGCCGAATGGTTTTCCAAGCTGGCTATGGAAGGTGCGGCCGAGGACCAGTCGTCTGAGGAATGTTTTAACATATTATGCAATGATATAGAAATACGCAGATTAAATAAAAGAAGAAAGACTCTTGAAAAAGAAGTACTTCTTATGATGGAAGGAAAAGTTGCAGCAGATCCTGCCAAAATTAAAGAATACGGCTTATTGACAGCACAAATAAAGGGTTCGGGGAAGAAATAAATGGCAAAAAAAGAATTGTTTAAAGATTTGATTTTAGTCGGCAAAAAGCAGGGATACATTACTTATGACGAGATAAATAAAAAAATTGCCGAAAAAGACATGACGTCTGACAAAATTGACGCTCTTTTTGTGCAGTTTGCGGAATTGGGAATAAAGGTTGTCGACAAAAACGCTTCAAAGAAAATCAAGAATACTGCGGAAACGTCGGATATTGTTGTTAAAAATCATGAAGACGACGAAATCAATCCGGTCAGAATGTATTTGACTGAAATGGCTAAAGTTCCTTTGCTTGAAAGAAATGTTGAAGTCGAACTTGCAAAAAACGTCAAAGAAAACGAAAAAAAACTTACCCATATAGTTTTAGAATCTCCTTTGATAATTAAAGAAATCAAAAACTGGGATACTCTTATTGAACAGGAAGAAATGACTCCTAAGGAATTGATGCCTAGAGGAAGAAAATCTTCGACGCAGCTTAAAAATATGAGAATAAAAGTTAAGCAGACTGTTCAAAAGATAGGGCATCTGGAAAAAAATATTGAAAAAATCGAGCAGAAACTGAAAGAAAAAGGGTTATCCGATAAAGAAAAAGAAAAACAGACGGAAAAAATACAGGTTGTAAGAGCTGAAATAATTTCTTTAATTATAGGATTGAATCTTAACCAGGATAAGATAAAGAGGCTTATTAATAAAATAAAAACTACGGCAAACAAGCTTAACGAAATAACTCTCGAACTTGATAAAATAGAAAGAAAGTATAAAATGCCTGTCGTAAAAATACAGACATTATATAAACAGTTTTCAACAGGGAAAATAACGCCTGCGGCTTTTAAGAAAATGTCAGGCGGTTTTGTCGCCGCAAATATGGCTGAAAGTATTGAATATATACAAAATCTTTTGGCAAAACAGACTAATATAAAAGAAGGATTTACTATTTCTCCTAAAGAATTAATCGAAACAGACAGAAAAATAAGAGAATTGGAAGAAGTAATCCACAGAGATAAAATGAAATTGATAGAAGCAAACTTCAGGCTTGTTGTTTCTATCGCAAAAAAACATGTCGGAATCAGCAATCTTGAATTGTCTGATTTAATCCAGGAAGGAAACTTGGGCCTTTCCAAAGCCGTTGAAAAATTTGAATGGAAAAGAGGCTTTAAGTTCTCTACATATGCCACATGGTGGATAAGACAGTCTATAAACAGAGCTATAGCCGATCAGGCAAGAACCATAAGAATTCCTGTCCACATGAAAGAACTTATTTCAAAATTGACAAAATTGAAGAAAAAATTCCAGCAGGATCAGGGAAGAGAGCCAAGCACGGAAGAATACGGTAAATTTTTGAAAATGTCTACGGACAGAGTCAGAAAGATATTGAAAATGATGCAGGAACCCGTTTCTCTTGCAACTCCTGTCGGAGAAGAGGAAGATTCAAAACTGGAAGATTTTATAGAAGATCAGAACAGTCCTAATCCTGTAATGAAAACGCAGCAGTACAGGCTGCAGCTTGAGCTGGAAAAAGTTCTTAACACTCTGACTCCGAGAGAGTCGGAAATAATAAGGCTTAGATACGGCATAGGAATAGGATATCCTTCCACTCTTGAAGAAGTAGGCAAAAAGTTCGGAGTAACAAGAGAAAGAGTAAGACAGATAGAAGCGAAAGCGGTAAGAAAGTTAAGACATCCTAGCAGATGCAAATCTTTAAAAGAATACTTAAATTAAAATAAAACCGATAAAAGCAGACAGATTTTTTATAAAAACATCTGTCTGCTTTTACAATAATATCAGGAAGTTGTGTTTTAATGTATTTATATAATCTTCGGCGCATTTTTTATATTAAAGTTTTACGTTGATTTATAAATAGTTTTTTAATACAATTATCAGATATACAGTCACACTAAAAAGAGAGTATTATTATGAAAAAATTAATGTTTGTCATGCTTTTTGTTTTTACGGCATCGGCTTTGTTTGCAGATTCAAATTCTTTTAAGATTAAAAATGTTGTTTTTGACGGCATAAAAAATGTTAAATTAAAATCGGTTAAATCAGAAATAAGCACAAAGAAAGGCAAACTTTACAATCCTTCGATAGCAAAAGAAGATTTAAGAATAATTTTATCTTTGGGATACTTCGACAACGCCGAGTTGTCCGTTGACAGAAATGCGCAGACAGTTAAATTTTCGGTTGTTGAAAAACCTTATATAAAGAAAATAATATTTAAAGGCAATAAACAATTTTCATCCGGAAAGTTAAAAGGCGAAGCAACGCTGAAAGAAAAGAGTTTTTATAATTTTGTAGATCTTGAAGAATCAAAAAGGAAAATCCTTACCCTTTATAAAGACAAAGGCTATGCCGACTGCCAGATGGAAGTTTATCCTACCACGGATGCCGATACAAATACGATGAGCATAACTTTTTTGATTACCGAAAACAATAAAATATTAATAGGCGATTTTTCTGTTGAAGGCTGCGTTAATTTTAAACCGAAAAAAATACAAAAATTGGCAAAAACAAAGAGAAAAAAAGTTTTTAAAGAAGAAACTTTAAAAGCCGATATGCAGGAAATAACAAAATTTTACAAAAACAACGGTTTTATGGATTTCAGTATAGACGAACCTGTAATAACTTACGATAAAGAAAGAACTAAAATGTTCATTAAAGTGACTGTTCACGAAGGTCCTAAATATAAAATAGGCAATATATCTTTTGACGGCAACTATGTTATTACATCCGATGAGCTTATTAAGCATTCAACTATAAAAAAGAACGACATCTTCAGTCAGGAAAGAATTGTTGAAGTATTAAATAAAACTTATGATGATTATTCAAACAGAGGTTATCTCCATTCTAATATAATGCCTGATTTTAAGAAATCAAGGCCGGAAGTTATTTCCGATAAGGAAAACGGAATAGAAGTTGAACTTCCTAAAGATGACGGGATAGTAGATGTAGTTTACAGAATACAGGAAAACAATATCGTTTATGTCGGAGATGTACTTATTGACGGATTGGTCAGTACAAAAGACCAGACGATAAGAAGAGAAATTCTTCTTAAACCGGGCGATGTTTTCTCATCAGGAAAAGTAAGAAGAAGCATGGAAAAAATTTACAATTTAGGTTTTATAGATGCTGCCGAACCTAATATAATCCCTACAAATACGCCTGATGTAATGAATCTTGCTTTTGCGATAACAGAAGGGAAACCGGCAATGATAACGGCCGGAGTCGGTTATTCCTCAGTTGACCAGTTCGTCGGTTCAGTACAGCTGCAGCATATGAACCTGTTCGGAAGGGCGCAAAAACTTAATTTATTGTGGGAGTTCGGCGCAAGAAGACATAATTATGAAATTGACTGGACGGAACCGTGGTTTCTCGGCAAACCTACAAGTCTCGGACTTTCTTTATTTAATATAGAAAGATTAAGAGATTACGGTACGGTAAGCGATGCTTACAGAGAAGGAAGAATCGGAGGATCTGTCACATTAAGCCCTAGAATTTCTGAAAATACGTCTCTTCTTTTCGGATACACTTATGAACATGTAAGAATTTTTGATATAGAGTCCGAAGAACTCAGACAGTCTATTCTTAATGACCCTGACCTTGCAAAAGACAGGACTTCAAGCGTGCGCGCGCAGATAACTTATGATACCAGAGATTATATATTTGATGCTTCAAGAGGAGTAAAGTATTCTTACGGCGTTAACGTCGCAGGCGGTCCGTTCGGCGGTAACGTAAATTATGTAAGAAATTCTCTTAAAGGAACATGGTTCTTCCCTACTTTTTGGAAATTTGTCTTGTCCGTAAATGTTACGGCAGGCTGGATAGAAAGTTACGGAAACTCTACGGATGTTCCTTTGTATGAAAAATATTATGTCGGCGGAGCGGATACTATAAGAGGTTATAAGTACAGAACTGAAGTCGGTCCTTATGAAGGCGGAAAGTTTATGTCTGTAGCTAATATAGAGTATAAGTTCCCTATAGTTCAGGAAAACAGAAAAACTATTTTACAGGGCGCATTTTTCTACGATATAGGCGGAACATGGAAAAATATCGAAAATATCAACTACAGGTTCGGAACGGATAATTCCGACAACAATGAATATTATTTAAAATCCGGAGTAGGTTTCGGCATAAGATTTGCAACTCCTGTATTCCCGTTAAGACTTGACTGGGGCTACGGATTAAATCATAAACCGGGCGAAGAATTACAACAGTTCTATTTTACAATAGGAAATGTTTTTTAGAGGTTTCTATGAAATTAACGTTAAAGCAGATAAATGAAATTGTCAAAGGCAGTGTTTTTGGAAATGAAGAAGCTGTAATTGAAGGCGTTAACAGTTTGGAAGACGCAGGCGAAGGAGAATTGTCTTTTTTAGGCAATAAAAAATATGCTCATTTTATGAAAGACACAAAAGCCGAAGCCGTGCTTTTTCCTGCAAATATGCCTTATGAAGAATATAAAAATAAAAATTTAATTCTTGTTGACAACCCTCAGCTGGCATTTGCAAAAATACTTACGCTTTTGGATAACGAAAGACTGGCGGCGATAAAACCCGGAATAAGCCCTAAAGCTTCAATTGCAGAGGATGCCGTTCTCGGAAAAGGCATTACTGTAGGGCACAATGCCGTAATTGAAGAGAGATCAAATATAGGAGACAATACAAAAATTTTGGCAAATTCTTATATCGGCAATGATGTGTCGATAGGAAAGAATTGTCTTATTTATCCTAACGTGACGATAAGAGAAAAAACAAAAATAGGGGACAACTGCATAATTCACCCTGGAGTAGTTATAGGCGGAGACGGTTTTGGTTTTGTCAATACGGGAAAAGAAATTTATAAAATTCCTCAAATAGGGCATGTCGAAATAGGAAACAACGTCGAAATCGGAGCAAATACAACTGTTGACAGAGCTGCAATAGGAAAAACTTTTATAGGCGACAATACAAAAATAGACAATCTTGTAATGGTTGCTCATAACGTTCATATCGGCAAAAATACGATGATAGTTTCCCAGGTCGGCATTGCCGGTTCTACAAAAATAGGTGATAATGTCACGATAGGCGGTCAGGTCGGCATTGTAGGACACATAAAAATAGGAAACAACATAACAATAGGCGCAAAAAGCGGCATAACTTCAGACTTAAAAGATAATCAGGTTCTTGCAGGCTATCCTGTTCAGGCATACAGAAAACATTTGGAGACTCAGGCTGTAATGAAAAAACTGCCTGAAATATATGACCAGATAAAATCATTAATTAAAAATAAAGAGGAAAAAAAGGTTTTATGAGCAAACAGACGACAATAAGCAAAGAAATAGTATTTGAAGGAATAGGACTGCATACAGGCAACAGAAGCAAGATGATATTTAAACCTTCCGGCGCAAATACTGGAATACATTTTATCAGAGTTGATCTGCCGGGAAAGCCTGATATTAAAGCGGATTGGAACAGTTTGTCGGCAGGTACTGCCGTAAGAGGAACGACAATAGAAAAAGGCGATGCAAAAGTCCATACGATAGAACATATCCTTTCAGCCTGTTCTGCTTTGGGAATTGACAATCTTGCAATAGAAATAGATAACAACGAGCCTCCTATAACCGACGGGAGCGCAAAGTTGCTTGCCGAGCGGATAATAGACGCGGGAATAAAAGAACTTGACGCTTTTAAAGAAATTTATGTTATAAAAGAGCCGATTTCTTTTTCTGAAGGGAAAACAAAAATTACCGCATATCCGAGCGACAATTTCGAAATAGACTGCACAATAGGTTTTGAACATCCTTTTTTATCTCACCAGCAGGCTGCGTTTGTCATAACAAAAGAAACTTTTTTAAAAGATATTGCGCCTGCCAGAACATTTTGTTTTGATTACGAGATAGAAGCTTTGCAGGCAAACGGTCTTGCAAGAGGCGGAAGCCTTGAAAATGCAATAGTAATAGGTCCTAACGAAATATATAACAAAGAGCCTTTAAGATATGAAAACGAGTTCGTAAGACATAAAATTTTAGATTTAATAGGCGATTTGGCATTGGCCGGAAAATCAATAAAAGCAAAAATAGTTGCTGAAAAGCCGGGACATAAAAGCAATGTAAGCTTTATAAAAGAATTCGTAAGTAAAGCTGTTTTGGAAACTGAAGGAAAAATCTCGGAGGGTACAGTGGACACGCAAATGCAAAATACGGAAGAAAAGATTATTAACAGCGCCGAAATACAAAGAATTATACCTCACAGGTATCCGATTTTAATGATTGACAGAGTCAAACTTACAAGCGATCCTAAAAAAGCAATAGGTTATAAATGCGTAAGCGGAAACGAGCCTTTTTTCCAGGGACATTTTCCGGGACAGCCTATAATGCCCGGCGTTTTAATAGTTGAAGCCATGGCGCAGACGTCTTGTATAATGTTTTTGTCAAGATCAGAAATGAAAAATTGTCTGGCTTATTTTATGGCGATAGACAATGTAAAATTCAGAAAGACTGTTATTCCCGGGGATCTTTTGGAAATGAAAGTTGAAGTTATAAGAGACAGCGGAAGAAAAGGAAAAGTGAAAGGCGAAGCTTATGTCGACGGTAAGCTTGTTTCAGAAGCTGAATTTATGTTTATTATAGTTGATAGAGAGGCATAAGAATGATACATCAAACAGCAATTATAGACAAATCTGCCGTAATAGGTAGAGACGTAGAAATAGGTCCTTATGCGGTAATCGGCGAAAATGTTTCAATAGGCGACGGCACAGTAGTCTTTTCTCATGCGGTCGTAGAATGCGCCGAGATAGGCAAAAACTGTAAAATTTTCAGCCACAGCGCCGTAGGTACCGCTCCGCAGGATTTAAAATATGCCGGAGAAAAAACAAAAGTAATAATAGGCGACGGAACTGTAATAAGAGAATACGCTACCGTTAACAGGGGTACTGTAGCTCACGGACAGACGGTTGTAGGCAAAAATTGTCTTCTTATGACATCAAGCCATATCGCGCATGACTGCATAGTCGGAAACAATGTAATTATTGCCAACTGCTGCGCTGCGGCGGGGCATGTCGAAATAGAAGACAACGTCGTAATAGGCGGTTTGGTGGCCGTTCACCAATTTACAAGAATAGGCAGAAATGCGATGATCGGCGGCGGAGCAATGGTTTCTATGGACGTAATTCCTTATGCGCAGGCTCAAGGCGACAGAGCAAGGCTTGCGGGCCTTAATTTGGTCGGACTTAAAAGAAGACAAATGCCTATAGAAGATATTGAAAATATAAAGCATGCTTACAGAGTTTTGTTTATGTCAAAACTGCCGTTGGAACAGGCGCTTTTAAAACTTGAAGAAATGAAAGATTGTGCTCCTGTAAACGAAATAATTACATTTATTAAGAAATCTCAAAGAGGAATTTGCAGACACAGATAATATGAATAATATAGGTTTAATTGCCGGTAACGGCAGATTCCCTTTTCTTGTCGCCGAAGAAATAAGAAAACAAGGCGATAAGGTTATTACGGTGGCTTTAAAAGAAGAAGCAGACCGCGATATCGAAAAAGTTTCTGATGAGACCGTCTGGCTTTCAGTCGGCAAACTGCAAAAGATAATAGACACTTTTAAAGAAAAGAATGTAACTACCGCCGTGATGGTCGGGCAGGTTAAACATGCAAAAATATATTCTGCAATCAGTATGGATTTCAGGGCGATAAAATTAATGGGCTCTCTGCTGAATAAAAAAACCGATACAATTCTCGGTTCAGTCGTAAAAGAATTTGAAAAAGACGGGATAAATTTTTTGCCGTCGCATTTATATTTAAAGCATTTGCTTGCGGAAAAAGGTCTTATAGCGGGTAAAAAACTCAGCTCGGAAGAAAATAAAGACGCCGAATTCGGTTTTAAAATAGCAAAAGGAATTGCAGGTTTTGATATAGGGCAGACGGTTGTCGTAAAGGATAAATCTGTTCTTGCCGTGGAATCTATAGAAGGTACCGACGAGTGTATTAAAAGAGCTTACCACCTCGGCGGAGAAAATGCAATTGCAGTAAAAGTTGCAAAACCTAACCAGGATTTCAGGTTTGACGTGCCTGTTATAGGCACAAAGACCGTTACGATTTTACAAGAAAATAAAATAAGGGCAATGATTGTGGAAGCCGGCGCTACTTTGGTTTTAGATAAAGAAGACGTTGTCAGACAGGCTAAAGAAGCAGGAATCACGATTATTGCGGTTTAATTCAAAAAAGCGCCAAAAAAAACAGTTTGATTTGTAATTAAAATATTTGAATTTTGAAAATAAAAAAATGTTTTTGCCGAATTTGACAAATATTTTAAAATTCTCTATACTAAGCGAGCAATTTTTTAAAAATTTAGACTTAATCAGGTTATCTTGATGTCTTATGATATTTTATTACTGCTTATAGTTCTTGTTCCAGTACTTTTGTCAACAACATTGCCGGCGGTAGCAAAATTTTCTGTTTCAATTAGAAATTTTGCCGCTTTGCTGCTGATGCTTGTTCCAATGGTTTTTTTATGTATTTTACTTCCTGAAGTTATATCCGGCAATACTGTTAAATACGTTTTTGAATTTCCTTTAGGCATAAATTTTATTTTACAGGCTGATATATTTGCAACTTTTACCGCTTTGGCTTCCGTTTTGGTAAGCACGGTTATATTGATTTATTCTTTCGAGTATATTAAACATTACGAAAATCAAAACGAATATTATTTTATTGTGGTTCTGTTTTTAGGTTCCATGATGGGAATAATTTTCTCGGCAAACTTAATATTTATTTACATATTCTGGGAAATGACGGCTCTTGCTTCCTGGAGACTTATAGGCTTTTTCAGAGAAAAAGAGTATGTAAGAAGAGCCAATAAAGCTTTCTTGTTAACGGCTGCAGGCGCTTTGTTTATGCTTGTCGGTTTCTTGATAATAGCAGAAACTGCCGGTTCCTTTGATTTGGACATTATAGCCAATGCAGGTATTACGGGCGGAATTGTTGATCTTGCAATAATATTTATATTAATAGGTATTTTTACAAAATCGGCGACTTTTCCTTTGCATTCATGGCTTGCAGATGCAGGTATAGCTCCTTCGCCTGTTACGGCATTGCTTCATGCCGCGGTGCTTGTTAAAATCGGCGTTTATGTGTACGGAAGGCTTTTCAGTTTCGTTATAATACCTTCTGATTCTTTAAGAACTGCAATATTGGTTGTAATAGCCGTAAGCGCTTTTGTTTCAGGCGGTATCGCTTTCGTTGAAAAAGACATTAAAAGAGTAATAGCTTTCTCGACGATAAGCCAGCTTGCTTTTATTTTTCTTGGATTCGTTTCCGGCGGGAAAGTCGCTTTTGCCGGAGCAATGCTTTTTATATTGATACACGGTCTGGCAAAAGCAGGTTTGTTTTTGTGCGCCGGTATTATAGAACATAAAGTACATACGAAAGATTTGGATAAAATGGGCGGACTTTTGAAATATATGCCTTTTACGGCGGTAGCTTTTGCGTGCTGCGCTTTGTCTGTTATGGGCATTCCTCCTTTTGCGGGGTTTTTTAGTAAATTTTTGGTTATAATAGGCAGCGTTATGGACGGCAACGTATTTACCGGTTTTGCTTTCATAATATGCGCGGCTTTTACTGTTCTTTATATAGTAAGGCTCTTTACAAAGATTTTCCTCGGTGAAGAAAGAGGCGACTTTAAATTACTGCCTAAAGAGAAAGTATTTTCTCCTATGGTGTTCAGCGTAATAATTTTGGCTGTTTTGTCTTTAGGATTTGGTTTGTTTTTCGGTGATATCTTTACAATTGCCAATTTAGCTGCAAACCAGATGATAACTATTTAATTATGAACATATTGTTAAACGTTTTTATTATTATTCCTTTATTGGCAGGCGTTCTTTTGTACTTTCTTCCTTCAAAGTACAATATTGTCAAAATAATTATGTTTCTTGCGGCAGTGTCCGTAAACAGCTTTTTCTCCGTGTTTTTTTACGGCAGGGAAATTTTGTTTAATTCCCATTTGTTATTCCGTTTGGATTTATATTTCAGATATTACGGTTTAAATTCTTTCATGATGATAGTTCTCGGCGCTGCGGCTCTTTTGGCAGCCGTATATGCCGTAGCTTCAATGAAAAAAGAAAAAAATACTTTTATGTTTTACGCATTTATGCTTTTGGCTCTGTCTTTTGCAAACGGCGTTTTGTTAACCGATAATTTTATAGTTCTGCTTCTTTTCTGGGAAGCACTTATGATTCCTATGTTCGGTATGATTGCAGCAGGCAAAGACAAGCCTGTTTGGACTGCTTTGAAAACTCTTATTATCTCGTCTGTAGCTGATCTTTGCCTTATGTTCGGAGTTATGCTGATATGCGCAGTCGGCGGTTCTTTTATGATATCTCAGACTAACGTAGATATATCTCAGCCGGGAGCAGTATTCGCTTTTATAATGATGTTTATAGGAGCGGCGGCAAAAGCCGGCGCAATGCCTTTTCACAGCTGGATACCTGATGCTTCCGTAAAAGCTCCGTTGCCGTTTATGGTTTTTATGGTAACCGCCGTAGAAAAAGTTTTAAGCATTTACCTTTTGATAAGAATAGTTAAAGATTTGTTTGTCATAGAAATCGGTTCTGATATAAGCATATATGCAATGATATTCGGAGTAATAACTCTGCTTGTTGCAAACATGTTTGCCGTTTACCAGAAAGATTTTAAAAAAATGCTTTCTTATGCAAGCATAGGACAAGCCGGTTATATGATTGTCGCCGTTGCTTCTTTGTCCGTCTTCGGCATGGTTGCAGCCTTGTTTCATATGACGGCGCACATAGTTTATAAAACCTGTTTGTTTTTTGTGGCGGGAAATATAGAAAAAGCGGAAGGTTCAACCGAAATATCCGGAGTTAAGAGCAATTTGAGACAGACAATGCCTTATACGTTTATGAGCTTTGTTTTAGCCGGAGCTGCTTTTGCGGGAGTTCCTTTTTTCTTTGCTTTCTTTTCAAAAGAAATGATATATGCAAGCGCTTTATCTGTAAACTGGGCTTTTTACGTTTGCCTTTCAATCGGCTCTCTTCTTTCTGCCGTTGCAATATTAAATTGGGGCATAAAATTATTTTATTCAAAACCTAAAGAAAAAATAATACAGGAAAAAGAAGTTCCCGTATTTATGTTTATACCGACTATTATTTCAGCGTTGGCATGTTTAATGTTCGGTATATTTAATAAAGTCCCTCATACGCTGGTTTCTAATGTGATAGGGCAGGTTGAAAATGAGCATTCCGTTATTATTACGGTTATTCTTATATCGGTTTCAGTATTAGTTCTTATACTGGCTTTTATAAACAATGTGTATACGTGCAAAAAAAGAAATGACGGACTTGGTTTTATTGCCGCTGCTTTAGATAAAATAAAAATTGATAAGCTTAATGAAAATATTAAATTTGACCCTTACGAAATTTTTATTAAAGCCGTGACAAAATTTTCAAATGCAATGTTTAACATAGATAAAGGGTTAAATTATTTTTATGATGTGACAGTTCCGGGAAGCGTCAATTTTGTTTCGGAATCTGTAAAAAAAGCCCATACTGGAAATATATCTGTTTATCTTTTGTGGGTAATATTAGGCATAATATTTATTTTTATAATTTTTTAGGCAGGTAAAATGTCTTTTTCATTGGCAGTTTTGATACCATTATTTTTAGTGTTGTTTTTCAATTTACCGTTTTATAGAATTTCGGGTAAAATTGCTGTTTTTATTGCAAGTTTATTTTGCATAGTGCAGGCTTTTTCATTTTTCCTTCCGGTCAATGCGACATGTCCCGCAGTGCAAAATCTTGTAAGTTATTTTATGCTGGATTTTCAGTGCGACGGAATTTCAAGGCTTATGCTTCTTACGTCGGCAATTGTAGCCTTTGCGTCAATTTTGGTTTTATACGCAATGGAAGATTCCGACAGAAAACAATTTAACTTTGTAAATTTAATTCTTCTTTCTCTTGCCGGAATGAACGGTTTATTTTTTGTAAGAGATATATTCTCGGTTTATGTATTTATAGAAGTTATAGCGGCGACCTCATATATTTTAATCGCAATTAACAAAGATAAAAATGCGTTGGAAGCAAGCTTTAAATATCTTGTTATGTCTTCGGTTGCTACCGTTATGATGCTCAGCTCTATAGCGATACTGTTTTTAGTTGCCGGCGGTACGGATTTTGTAACAGTTTCAAATATGTACCAGCAGTACGGAGGCAACTCTCTGGTGACGGCTGCCGTCGTTCTCTTTATAGTAGGTTTGTTTATAAAGGGAGGCGTAATGCCTTTTCACGGATGGCTTCCTGACTCTTATCTTGCGGCTCCGGCTCCCGTGTCGGTGTATTTGGCAGGTATGGTTACAAAGACAACGGGTATTTATACGCTCATAAGATTATTCTATTCCGTTTTCGGATTCAACACTGCAATACAGTCAATCCTTTTAATTTTTGCTTCAATATCTATAGTATTAGGCGCTTTTGCCGCAATCAATCAAAACAATTTTAAAAGAATGCTTGCATATTCAAGCATAAGCCAGGTAGGCTATATTGTTTTGGGTTTCGGCGCAGGCACTACTTTCGGCGTTGCTGCCGCTATATTTCATTTGTTTAACCATTCTGTTTTTAAATCTTTGCTGTTTGTAAATTCTGCCGCTTTGGAAAAACAGGTTAATGTTTCCGATATGAGCGAAATGGGCGGACTTGCTTCTAAAATGCCTGTAACTTCAACAACTTCGGTTATTGCATTTTTGTCGACGGCAGGAATTCCTCCGTTGTCAGGGTTTTGGAGTAAGCTTATGATAATACTTGCATTATGGACTGCAGATTTAAAAGTTTACGCAGTTATAGCTATTCTTGCAAGCATTTTAACTATGACGTATTTCTTAATTATGCAGAAAAAAGTATTTTTCGGCAGATTAAAAGAAGGTTTTGAAAATGTTAAAGAAGCTCCGCTTGCGATAACTTTCGTTTCTATTTTGTTGTGTGCTATTACGGTTGTCGTCGGTTTGTTGTTCCCGTTTGTTTTAAACGGTTTGATAAATTCGGCAGTATCTTTTTAAGGAGATATCTTGGACAGTATTTATATTCACATTATCTTGTTGGCGCTTATAATAATATCTTCGATTTTTGCAGTTTCTTATGCAAGAGTAATAAGAGGAGCTATTATTTTAGGTATAGTAAGTATGCTGGTTTCTATATCATTATTCCTTTTGTCATGTCCTCTGGCGGGTATATTTGAATTGTCCGTTTGTTCAGGACTTATAACTGTTATTTTCATCAGCGTTATCAGCCTTACTCTTCCTCCTGACGAAAAACAAAGAAAAGTAAACTCTGTTTCAATGATGAAAAAAATGGTTTTACTTGTTCTTTTGGTATTGGTATGCGGTTTTTCACTGTATATGCTGGACAGTAAAAATATAACTTTTGTTCCGTTGATGCAGAATGTTCAGGAATCAATAGACACAAGAGACAATATTTGGAATTTAAGACATGTCGATTTGATAGGACAGGCGCTTATTCTTTTAACTGGTTTGTTTGCAGTTGTCGTTTTGTTTAAAAAAGATAAAAATAAGGATAAAAAATGAGCGTAGAAAATATATTGCTTTTTAAACTGTACATTATAGCCACTCCGGTATTGTTTTTAGTCGGAATATATGCCATTATGACTACCAGAAACATAATAGCGACTATAATCGGTATAGAAATAATGACAAAAGGCGTAACGCTTTTGCTTGCTTCGTGCGGGTATTTTAACGGAAGACCGGAAATGGCCCAGTCATTTATTATTATAATGATTGTTGTTGAAGTAGTCATTCTTACTATTTCTGCGGGGCTTATTTTTAATATAGTAAAAAAACATGATTCGTTAGACACAAGAAATATAAGAAATTTAAAGGGATAAAATGGATATCGTAAAATTTGTTTCATTACCTCCTGTAATATTTGTTCTCGTATCTCTGGTAATATTGATAATTTTCTTTTTGCTCGGCAGACTTTCCTATAAAAGTTCAGTTGCCGATACTGAAGGAAAATTAAAAAGTTATGCCTGCGGCGAAGAACCTATAGAAGAAAGAAGAAAACCTAACTACAGCCAGTTTTTTCCTTTTGCTTTTTTCTTTACGATTATGCACGTAGTCGTTTTGCTTATAGCTACTCTTCCTATACATATTGACGGAAGTCTTTTGATAGTTTTATTGTTTTTAATAATATCTTTTGTCAGTATTCCGATTTTATTTAGGGACGAAAAATGAAAATAATCGATAAAGTTATTAATTGGGCAAGATTAAAATCTCCTTGGGTAATACATTTTAACGCCGGCGCCTGCAACGGCTGCGACATTGAAGTTGTTGCGGCTCTTACTCCTACTTACGACATCGAAAGATTCGGCTCTATTTTGAGGGGAACACCGAGACATGCGGACGTTTTGCTTTGTTCCGGTCCGGTAACAAGACAGTTAAAAGACAGACTTGTAAGAATATATGAACAGATGCCTGAACCTAAATTTGTAATTGCGATAGGAGCCTGCGCATGTTCCGGCGGAGCAATCGACGGCTGTTACAGCGTTGTTTCCGGCGTTGACCAGGCGGTTCCTGTTTCTATGTATATTCCGGGGTGTCCGGCAAGTCCTGATGCGATTATAGACGGAGTTGTAAAACTCTTGAAATCATACGAAGATTCATTAAAACAAGCGGATGAAAAAAATGAAAACGGCAAATGAAATAGCGCAAAAGCTTAAAGAAACGTATTCGTCTTATATATTGGATGTCTCCGCCCAGAGAGAAAGAAGAGTCTGGGTTGAGGTTGATCCTAAATATTTCAGGGAAAGTTTTGAAAGTTTTGTTTTAAAAGAAGGCTTTTCAATTCTTTCAACAATTTCAGGCTTAGATTTGAAAGACAAATTTCAGGTTATTTATCATATGTCCAGCGAAGACGGAGTCGTGCTAAGCATAAAAGTTAACGCAGAAAGAGAAAATCCGTCAGTTCCGACAATAACGGATTTGTTTCCGGCTGCCGAACTTTCGGAAAGAGAACTTGAAGATTTGCTTGGAATAAATGTTACGGGTCTTATACAAGGGAGAAGATACCCTTTGCCTGACAATTGGCCTAAGGGACAGTATCCTTTGAGAAAAGACTGGAATATTTCAATGTTGGACAAAAAAACAGAAAAAGAGACAGACGGCGGTAAAAATGAGTAAAAAAGTTGTCATTCCTATAGGTCCTCAACATCCGGCTCTTAAAGAACCGGCAAGCTTTGACGTAACTCTTAAAGGGGAAAGAGTAGCCGATATTTTGGTTAAAGTCGGTTACAATCACAGAGGTATAGAAAAAGCTTGTGAAGAAAGAACATTTTTGCAAAGCGTTTATTTGGTTGAAAGAGTCTGCGGCATCTGTTCGCATTCTCATTCAACGTGTTTTATACAGGCGATAGAAGAGCTCGCAAATCTTAAAATTCCTCCAAGAGCCGCTTATATAAGGTCTTTAATCGGAGAATTGGAAAGAATACACAGCCATCTTTTATGGCTCGGCGTTGCGGCTCATGAAATAGGTTTTGACACTCTTCTTATGTATTCGTGGAGAGACAGAGAAATAGTTATGGATCTTCTTGCGCTTCTTACCGGCAACAGAGTTAATTACGCGGTTAACGTTATCGGCGGAGTAAGAAAAGATGTCTCCGAAGAAGAGAAAGACCAGATATTAAAAGCCGTTGACATTTTGGAAGAAAGAACAAAATATTACGTTCAGGTGGCTACGGAAGAAGTTACTTTGATAGAAAGGCTTTCAAAAGTCGGATATATTTCGCATGAAGATGCGTTAAAATACGGCGCAGTCGGACCTACCGGAAGAGCATCAGGCATAAAAAGAGATATCAGAAAAGACGATCCTTATGCTGCTTACGGCGAAGTTGATTTTGAAGTTATTACGGACGATCATTGCGACGTTTACGGAAGAGCAGTCGTCAGAGTTAAAGAATTAATGCAGTCATATTCAATAATAAGACAATTACTAAAAAAGCTTCCTCAGGGGCCGTTGTCGGTAGTTGCTCCGAGACTTATTCCTGCCGGAGAAGCGGTAAGCAGATACGAGGCTCCTAGAGGCGAAGATATTCATTTCGTTAAATCTAACGGAACGGATAAGCCTGAAAGAGTCAAATTAAGAGCTCCTACGCTTGCAAACGTTCAGTCTGTCGCAAAGATGCTGGAAGACGGTTATCTTGCGGACGTTCCTATAGTCATAGCCGCAATAGACCCTTGTTTTTCATGCACAGACAGAATGATTGTCGCCGTTAACAATGTTTCAACGGCAAAAGAAGACAGAATGGACTGGAAAACGTTAAGAGAGTTTTCTATTGACTGGTATAAGAAAAACAGAGGCGTGGATTTTACTAAACTGAAAAAGTTGGATAAATAACATGATTTTATTGCTATTAAAAATTTTAGTTTTTCCCGGAATATTATTCTTGGTTGTTTTATCTATGATAGGAGAATATTTCGACAGAAAAGTTTATGCAAAAATGCAGAACAGAATGGGGCCTCCTTGGTTTCAGCCTGTCGCCGACTTTATTAAACTTTTGGCAAAAGAGCTTATTATTCCTAAAAATGCGGACAGAAAAATTTTCAAAGCTTTGCCTTTGGTTGCCTGCAGCTCCGTAATAATAGCTTACTTATATATTCCTTTATGGCGTAAAGAATCTATAATGTCTTTTAACGGAGACATTATATTTGTTTTATATATGCTTACAATACCTACGTTAACGTACAGTTTGGCAGGCTGGTATTCAAGATCTCAGTATGCTCTTATAGGTTCTATGAGAGTTTTAACGCAGCTTTTTTCTTATGAAGTTCCTTTGTTTATGGCTGTTCTTGCACCTACTATTCTTGCAAGTTCATGGTCATTTACAGAAGTGATTAATTTTTATAATGCCGGCGGCAGTTTGTGGCTTGTAAACTTTATAGCTTTTGCCGTTGCAATTGTGACTTTGCAGGGGAAACTTGAAAAAGTTCCTTTTGATATTCCTGAAGCCGAAACTGAAATAGTCGCAGGTTCTTTTACAGAATATACAGGTCCTTTGTTCGCTTATTTCAGGCTTGCCATGAATATGCAGACGATAGCCGGAGCTTCTCTTGTAGCTGCAGTATTTCTTCCTTTCGGTTACGGAAGTTTCTTTATTTTTAATTTTATAATTTACATAATAAAAGTAACGTTTATAATCTTCTTGCTTGCGGTAATAAGAACTATTTTCGCAAGATTAAGAACCGACCAGATGTTAAGCTTCTGCTGGAAATATCTTGCGCCTATAGCGTTGGTGCAGATATTAATAAACGTTATTATAAAGGCAGCGGTGTTAAAATGAGCAAAAAACTCGGCAAAATGTTGGCAGAAACTATCAGCTCGCTTTTTAAAAAGCCTGCTACTTCGTCATATCCTTTTAAAAAAAGAGAAATACATAAACATTACAACGGCAAAGTTGCATACATAAAAGAAAAGTGCGTAGGGTGCAATATGTGCGTCAGAAACTGCCCTGCCAAAGCTATTTTTATCACTAAAATAGCCGATAAACAGTTTGAAGCCACTCTTCATCTAGACAGATGCATATTCTGCAGCCAGTGCGTTATTTCATGTAAATTCGGAGCATTAAAGAATACAAATGAGTTTGAACTGGCAACCGGCGATAAGAGCAAACTGGTAGTTAAACTGTAAACTTTTTTTATAAATTCATAAATTTCAGCCTAATGTACGTTTTGTACGTTAAGCTGAAATTTTTTTATTTATAGTAAAAACCTTCAGTCTGAATAATATGAAATCAGATTGCTTTAAAGCTTAAAGGTTTTGTAAGAATTTTGTAAATTTGCGGGTTTTTATTAAATATCAGCTTTGCGCTGTTTGAAGAGATAATATCTTTTCCATTTTAATGTGCTGTACCGGAGCAATCTTCATCATTTGGATTTCTCCGTATTCTGTATAACCGAGTTTTTTATAAAAATTCATTGCCGTTAAACGCGATTCAAGATATATCTTTTTAATGCCGTTCTGTAAAGAACGTTTTTCAATGTCATTGATAATTGCGCGTCCTATTCCTGATTTCTGCAAGTCCGGCTTAACGCATAAAAAACAAACTTTGGCAGTAGATTCGTCTTCAAAAACTAATATTCCCGTGCCGAGTATTTGGTCATTATCAAAAACTGCAAGCACGGTAGCTTCTTTTTCAAAGGATAAATCGTCGTTTTTAATCGAAAGCCCGAGCGGCTTTCTCATAACTTCATCTCTGAGATGAACGGTTTTTTCATAACGGTTAGAACCGAAAATTACTTCTTCTACTGTGTGCATGTTAACAAAAACTCTCTCTTAAAATATATCGGCTGTATATTATATCAACAAGTCTGTTATAAATCAACCTTTATATAATTTAAAAGAGCTGTCCTTCGTTCTTCTTGTATCGTATTCTTTTAGGATACCGCGCTTTTTCAAGGATATTGCCTTCTCTGTCAGAAGAAGGGTCTAATAAGTTATAAAGCTTGTCAGTCATTCCTAATATAAAAATAATCTCAGCATAAGCCCCTATAGAGACGTAAGGATTGCCTTTTTCTATCTTGGCAAGGGTAACCCTTGAGAAACCTGTCTTTTCAGCCAGTAAAACGGTAGATATTCTGCGTTTTATTCTGGCTTCTTTGATGTTTTCGCCAAGCTTTACAAGAGCTTTATTTGCTTGAACCGGCAATATTATTTTTCTTTTCATAATTTTATAATGAATATTATATTATTCTCTATATTATTTATTGTATATTATAATTATCATTAAGTCAAGAGTTTTTTGATTTTCCATAACTGTTTATTTTGTAGAAACTGTATATTAATGCTATTGAATTTGTTTAATTATTATGGTTCAAAGATAAAGGGAATATGTTTTTTCTCTATAATGTTTTTATCAAAATATCATAGTAAAAATCGTTAATATTTTGTATGTGTTTTATCCTCAAAATGAATTTGATATTAAATGAATTTTGTGCTAAAATCATATATAATAAATCATCAAATCTTTTTATAAATAAATGGGTTTTATTAATGACTAATAGCACCGAAGCTAAAGCAAGAATAAAAATCAATGAAATATCTCTCAATATAAAAAATCAAAACAAAAAATTATTTAAATATTTAACATAAAGGATTATAGAATGGTAACAGGGGAATTTAAAAATAGGATTGATAAGCTTTGGGAAATGTTTTGGACAGGTGGTATTACAAATCCTCTTGATGTTATAGAACAAATAACATATCTTATTTTTATTAAAGATTTGGACACCTTAGATAAAACAAGACAAAAAGAAAGCACCATTCTTAAAACAAAGTATGAATCTATGTTCTCTAAAGACCAACAGCAATATAAATGGTCAGTATTTAGAGATTTACCTGCTAATAAAATGTATCAAATCGTTCAAGAAAAAGTTTTTCCGTTTATAAAAAATTTACATTCAGACAAAAACAGTACTTATGCAAAATATATGAGCGACGCCATATTTAAAATACCTACACCGCAGTTACTTGAAAAAATTATTACGGCTATGGATGATATTGAATGGCAAAATAAAGACTCAAAAGGCGATATATACGAATATCTTTTATCAAAACTCTCTAATTCCGGAACAAACGGGCAGTTCAGAACGCCAAGGCATATTATCCGTATGATGGTAGAACTTATTGCTCCAAAGCCGACAGATATCATTTGCGACCCTTCATGCGGAACAAGCGGATTTTTAGTATCGGCAGGCGAATATTTAAAAGAAAAATATTTTGAAAAAATATTTCATAACAAAGAAAATAAAAAACATTATAACAACGATATGTTTTATGGTTATGATATGGACAGGACAATGTTAAGAATCGGCGCTATGAATATGATGACTCACGGCATAGAAAATCCGAATATTTTTTATAAAGACAGTCTGTCGGATAAAAACACTGATACAAATAAATTTAATGTTATTTTAGCAAATCCGCCTTTTAAAGGCAGTTTGGACTATGATACAGTATCTACAGATATTTTAAAAATTGCAAAAACTAAAAAAACAGAATTATTATTTTTAGTTTTATTTTTAAGAATGTTGAAAACTGGCGGTAGATGTGCATCAATTGTTCCGGACGGAGTATTATTTGGTTCTTCTAATGCTCATAAATCTATCAGAAAAGAGATAATTGATAACAACAGACTTGAGGCAGTTATTTCTATGCCGTCTGGTGTTTTTAAACCTTATGCTGGTGTATCCACAGCTGTTTTAATATTTACAAAAACAGGACACGGCGGAACGGACAAAGTTTGGTTTTATGATATGCAGGCAGACGGTTACACTTTAGATGATAAACGAGATGAAATAAAAGATAACGATATTCCTGATATTATTTCAAGATTCCATAATTTACAATTAGAAGACAAAAGAAAAAGGACAGATAAGTCATTTTTTGTTCCTAAAAAAGAAATAATAGATAATGATTATGACCTTTCAATTAACAAATACAAAAAAATTGAATATGCTGCAGAAAAGTATCCTGCTCCCAAAGTAATTTTAAAAGAAATAGAAAATATTGAAACTCAAATTTCAAAAGGAATAAAAGAATTTAAAAAAATAATATAAGCGGAGACATAAGATGGCAAAAATACCGAATGTTGGATATTGGCATTGTCAGATTTTGACAGATAAAAATAGATGGGGCATTGAAAGTTTAGATATGTCTTTTGAAAGATTAAATACTGAAATTGTTAAACCTTACAGACGCAATAAAGAATTTGTTATATCTGGAACACGTATAAAAAGCAGAGATGAGATTACGCATATAAAAATAGTCCATAGCGAACAAAAAAGTAATGTCTATGGAAAAGAATCTTTATCATCTGCTGGTGTTGTTGTATTAGCCCCTGATCGAATATTAGTATTTGATAAAGGGAATGATTTTACAAATTATCTTCTATATTCTGATGAATATGATAAAGATTTTATTGAATTAGAAAAAAAACAGTCTCAGCCAAAAAATATAATAACCATAAATAATCAACAAACTCAAAGTCAATCTCAATCTCAAAATTTATCAATTAGTAACATAATAGAATTACAAGATATTTTTGCCAAATTCCGTAAAGAATGTAAAACAATTGAAGGAATAGATGATAATGACTTAAAAGAAGTTGAAGATTCATTAGATGAATTATCAGCAGAATCTACACCAGAACAAAAAAATAAAGCTTTCAATAAATTAAGAAGAACCATACAAAGTATAATTTGCACTATTTCTAATTCTGGAGATAAAGCTATTAAACTTGTTGGTACTTTAGAAGCATTGAAAAAAATATATAATACTTGTGCAACTTTTATTAATCTTCCACTTATTTAATTACAAGGATCTATAAAATGAAAAGTAATAATCATAGAAAGATGAATTTAATAGATACCTGTTCTTTGAATATGGGACAATCTCCTGTTTCTTCAAGTTATAATCAAAATCAAGATGGACTTCCTTTTTATCAGGGGAATGCTGATTTTGGTAATATAAATCCAATTCCAAAATACTATTGTAATAAACCAACTAAAATAGCGCATAAAAATGATATTTTATTATCTGTTAGAGCTCCTATAGGAGCTCTAAATATTGCTGATAGCACTTGTTGTATAGGTAGAGGATTAACAGCTTTAACACCTAAAGAAAATACAAATTTTAAATATTTATATTATGTTTTAAAATCAAAATATAGCGATTTGCTTTCAAAAGGAACAGGCAGTACATTTAAAGCTATTAATAAAGAATCTCTAAGCACAATTTTAATCCCTTTGCCTGATTTAAATATTCAAAAAAAAATTGCTAATACTTTAGATAAAGTAAATAATTTAATTGATTTACGGAAACAACAACTTGAAAAATTAGATTTGTTAATTAAAAGTAAATTCGTTGATATGTTTGGAGACCCTCTAACAAATCCAAAAAATTTCAATATAAGAAAAATTAAAGATTATGCAATGGTAATATCTGGTTCTACTCCTAATACAAATAATCCTATATTTTGGGATGGAACATTAAAATGGATTACTCCTGCGGAAATGGAAAATAATTCATTTATAATTTATGACACTCAAAGAAAAATAACTCCCTTAGGAGCAAAAAGTTGTTCTCTTAACATTTTACCAAAAGGAACTATTTTACTCTCTTCTAGGGCTCCTATAGGTAAATTGGCAATTGCGGGGACAGAAATGTATTGTAATCAAGGTTTTAAAAATTTAATATTGGATACCAAAGTTGCAAATTCTATTTTCATTTATTATTTATTAAAAAATAAAAAACAAAATATTATTGATTTAGGACGTGGTGCAACTTTTAAAGAAATCTCAAAACCAATAGTTGAAAATATAAAAACATACTTGCCACCAATACAATTACAAAATAAATTTTCAGAATTTGTTGAAGAAATAGAAAAACAAAAATTATTAGTTAATAAATCTCTTAAAAAACTTGAATTACTATATAAATCCTTAATGCAAAAATATTTTGAGAATACTAATGGCTGATATAAAAGAACAAATAAATTTATATTTTCAGAGATTATTAAAATTACAATTTGAACTTTCTGATTTAATTTCTCATAAAGTAACAAAAGGCAAGTTACGAGAAGAATTTATAAAAAATGTGATACACAAGATATATCCAGATTTAAAACTCTCAAGTGGTATATTATATGATAAACATTGGCAAAGTTCAGAATGTGATTTTATTTGGTTGATTAAAGATGCTCAAATGGGAACAGAAAAATTATATAGACTGAATGATACTTTAATGTTTATGGAAATCAAAAGTTGCACTAAATCTTCAGAATTTCAAAAGTTAAATCAAACAGCATTTAAGATAAAAACTCATTCCTCAAAAAAATCTAACATACTAGTTGGTATTTTTTGCTACTCTACAAAATCACAACAACAAACAGTTTGTAGGCATTTTGGAATCAATTATGATAAGGAAATAAAGGGATATGAAAAATATAATAGAGATTTAGATAAATATAAAAATATTGATTTTTGTTTATGTCTAAATTGTAAGGATAAAAATGATACTGCTTATTATATAACGAGAGATATCTCTAGAAATTGTATACTTTATATTAGAAATCCAGTGCTAGAATTGTTTCTAAATAATTTTGAAAAATATTTTTGATTAATGGAATGAATATGACAAAAGCATTGCTTGATACAAATATTATCATACATAGAGAAAACAATAGAGTATCTAATGAAAGTATCGGACATTTGTTTTACTGGCTGGATAAATTAAAATATTCTAAATTAATACATCCTTTAACCATCAAAGAAATAAAAAAATATGAACATAGTGAAACTCAAGAGATACTTGACGTAAAATTACAATCTTATGAAGAACTTAAAACTTTAATTTCACCAGATAAAGATTTTTTAAATAAATTATCTGAATATGATAAAACTGAAAATGATCGAATAGATACATGTTTATTATTTGAAGTGTATTGCGGAACGGTAAATATATTTATAACGGAAGATAAAAGGTTAATAAATAAAGCAAAATTGTTAAAAATAGAAAATAAAGTTTTTTCAATTAATCAGTTTTTGCTAAAAGTAACAGCAGAAAATCCGGCGTTAATTAAATATAAGATGTTATCTGTTGAAACAACATATTTTGGACATGTAGATATAAATTCAAATTTTTTTGATACATTTAGAAGAGACTACAAAGAATTTAATGAGTGGTTTAAGTCAAAATCAAGTGAAGAAGCCTATATCTGTAAAGATGATAAACAAAACATTCTAGGTTTCCTTTATTTAAAAACAGAAGATAAAAACGAGAATTATTCTAACATTGAACCTGTTTTTACAAATAAAAAAAGATTGAAAGTTGGGACATTTAAAGTAGAATCTACAGGTTTTCGTTTAGGCGAACGATTTATAAAAATTATTTTTGATAATGCTATTCAATATAAAGTCGATGAAATATATGTAACATTATTTGAAAACAGAACAGAATTAGAGGTTTTAGTAGATTTATTAAAAAAATGGGGATTTTATAGATATGGGATAAAAAAAACACAGAATGGAAACGAAGCAGTATTTGTAAAAGATATGAATACATACTATACAAATAAATCTATAAAAGAAAATTTTCCAAATATTTTATACAATAACCAGAAATTTATTCTGCCGATTTCACACCAATATCATACTACGTTATTGCCTGATTCTAAATTAAACACTGAAAATAAAATTGATTTTTTAAGCAAAATACCTCATAGATATGCATTACAAAAAGTATATATTTCTTGGGCTTCTGAAAATAATATTCATGATGGCGATATAATTTTATTTTATCGTATGGGTGAAAGCAATACAAATAAGAGATATTCTTCAGTAATAACGACGATCGGAATTGTAGATAAAATTATCAGTAATTTCCGTGATAAAAATGAGTATTTAAATAATTGCCAAAATAGAACTGTTTTTACAAATACAGAACTTAATGCTTTTTGGGATAGGAACAGATATAATCTTAAAATATTGAAATTCATTTTTGTGAAAAGTTTATCTAAACGATTAACATTGGATTATCTTTGGGATAAAGAAATTATTCAATATCCAAATGGACCTAGACCATTTACTCGCATAAGCGATGAACAATTTGATAAAATTTTAAGAGATTCTAATACAGATATTAAATTTTCTTAGGAGTAAAAAAAATATATATGAATACAATATTGCTTTCAATAAAACCAAAATATGCTCAACAGATAATTGATGGAAATAAACGGTATGAGTTTAGAAGAACCATCGCAAAAAATGATATAAATACAATAATTATATATTCTTCATTTCCTGTACAAAAAATTGTAGGAAAAGCATCTGTTAAGTCTATAATTTCAAATAAACCATCAACATTATGGGGACTTGTAAAACAATGGGCTGGAATTAGAAGAAAAGATTTTGACGAATATTTTAAGGGAAAAGATATAGCATATGCATATGAATTAGGAGAAGTAGCCATTTTTAAAAAACCAAAAAATTTATCAGATTATGGCTTTAATACGGCACCACAGTCTTTTATGTATATTAGAGATTAATTCTTTATTTGTATAAATTAAATATTATCAAGAAATTATTCATGACAAACTTTGACTTTTTAAAACAAGATAAACAATTTGAGACTTTTGCAGATACCGCAATATCTGCAGAGAGAATTTTTAATATTGATATTGTTTCATCAGTCGTTGCCTGCAGAAGAGCAATGGAATTTGCAGTTAAATGGGTATATTCCGTAGACAAAGATATTAATGTACCATATCAAGATAAACTTATATCTTTAATAAATACAGATGACTTTAAAAAGCTTGTTGGTAATTCTCTCTATAGAAAATTAGATTACATTCGTTTGCTCGGCAATAATGCTAATCACTCTCCAAAAAACATAAGTAAAGATCAGGCAATGCTTGCTCTTGAAAATTTACATGTCTTTATGAATTTTATCTATTTCCATTACGGGGCAAAATACCAACAAACTGCTTTTAATCCTGAATTGTTAATAAATCATACGGAGAAGATATCTCTTTCTATGCAAGAGGGATTTGAGCTTAAAGATTTATACCAACTTAACAAAAATCAAGTTTCACAAATGACAGAAAGAAGAGCAGCGCGAGAAAATAAATACAACGAAGAACCAATATCTCATACTGAAGCCTCAACAAGAAAAGCATATATCGATGTTATGCTTACTGATGTCGGCTGGGAACTCAATAAAAATTGGATGAATGAATATCCAATAGAAAAAATGCCAAACAAAGCAGGAACAGGTTTTGCCGATTATGTTTTATTTGGAGACGACGGAAAACCTTTGGCAGTTATTGAAGCAAAAAAAACAAGCGTAGATGTTGAAAAAGGCAGACAACAAGCTAAATTGTATGCCGATGATTTAGAACGAAGGTTTGGACAAAGACCTATAATATTTTTGACAAACGGATATGATACTAGAATTTGGATAGATACAGAAAATGGTTATCCTGAACGACGAGTATCAGCGATATACAGCAAAAGAGATCTTGAAAAAGAATTCAATAAAATGAATTCAAAATCTAAACTTACAAATATAACAATAAATGATCACATATCAGGACGATATTATCAGAAAGAAGCTATTAAAAACGTATGTGAATCTTTTGATAAAAATAATAAAAGAAAAGCATTACTTGTTATGGCTACCGGAAGCGGGAAAACAAGAACCGTTATATCTCTGACTGATGTTCTTATGCAAAACGGATGGATTAAAAATTTTCTATTTTTGGCAGACAGAAACAGTCTTGTTACGCAGGCAAAAAGAGCTTTTCATAATTTAATGCCGGATCTTTCAGTAACAAATTTGGTGGATGAAAAAGACAACTATAATGCCAGAGGCGTATTTTCAACTTATCAAACAATGATCAATTGTATTGATGATACAAAGGATGAAGAAAATAAAAAATTATACAGTTGTGGACACTTTGATTTGATTATTATAGACGAAGCTCACAGGAGCATTTACAACAAATATAAAGATATTTTTAATTATTTTGATGCAATGCTTATAGGACTTACGGCTACTCCCAAAAATGAAATTGATAAAAATACTTATAATATCTTTGAACTTGAAGATGAAGTCCCAACTTATGCTTATGAATTAAAAAAAGCTGTTGAAGACGGATATTTAGTAGGATATAATTCCATTGAAACTAAACTGAATTTAGTTGAAAATGGTATATTTTATGATGAACTTTCAGAAAAAGATAAGCAACAATATGAAGAGCTTTTTGAAAAAGAAGAGTATGAAATACCAAAATCAATAAGCCCATCTGAAATAAATACAAAAATTTTTAACGAAGATACAATAAAGAAAGTTTTGCATCTGTTATTGACAACCGGTTTAAAAGTAGAATACGGGAATAAAATAGGCAAAACTATTATTTTTGCAAAAAGCCATCTACATGCTGAAAAAATACTAAAAGTATGGAACAAACAATACTCTCATTATCCACAACATTTTTGCAGAGTTATAGATAATTACACAAACTATTCGCAAAGCTTGATTGATGACTTTTCTACTGCTAGCAAATTGCCTCAAATTGCAATATCTGTGGATATGCTTGATACCGGCATAGATATTCCCGAAATACTTAATCTTGTCTTTTTTAAAAAAGTTTTGAGTATATCTAAATTTTGGCAAATGATCGGAAGAGGTACAAGATTATGCGAAGGGCTTATTGATGGTAATGATAAAAAAGAATTTTACATTTTTGATTTTTGTTCAAATTTTGAATTTTTCCGTATAAATAAAAATGACAAAGATGCAACCAGCTCAATAACTATTCAGGAACAACTATTTAATTTAAAAACCAATATTATTTTTAAACTTCAAAATTTCAAATATCAAACAGAATTTTTGATTGAATTCAGAAATAATTTGATTGATGAATTATTAGAGAAAATTTCTAAATTAAACAGGAAAAACTTTGCAGTTGTACAACACATTAAATTTATTGATAAATTTTCTAAAAAAAATAACTATAAAGTATTAACTTATCAAGATATTTTATCGATGGAAGAACATATTGCTCCTTTAATAGAACCGGAAACAGATGAATTTACAGCTTTAAGATTTGACGCTTTAATGTACGGTTTGGAGTTGGCATATATCGTTGATAAGAATTCTGCAAAAATGAAAAAAGATTTATTAAAAAAAACAAAAGCTCTTATGGAATACGGAACTATTCCCGATGTTATAAAACAAAAAGATTTGATAGAAAAATTGATATTGCCTGGTTATATAGATAAAATTAAGGAAATTAAAGAATTTGAACATATAAGAATAAATTTAAGAAATTTAATGAAATACATAGAAAAGAGAGAACAAAAAACCTATGACACTGATTTTACAGAAACAATTATTGAAATGAATCAAAATGAACCTGATTATACTTCAACTGAACTTGAAAATTATGAGAAAAAAGTAGCCTTTTATATAAAGCAACATGAAGATAATCCCTCTATCATGAAAATAAAATATAACAAATCTTTAACTAAGCAAGATATACAAGAACTTGAAAAAATACTGTGGCATGACTTAGGAACAAAAGAAGACTACCAAGAAAAATTTAAAGATATGCCTTTAGGAGAACTGGTAAGATCTATAGTAGGGCTTGATATGCAGGCAGCAAAAGAAGCATTCTCAAAATTTATAGACAAACAAAATCTTGATACAAGACAAATATATTTCGTTAATCAAATTATAAATCATTTTGTACATAATGGCTTATTAAATGATTTTTCTATATTTCAGGAAAGTCCTTTTACAGATAAAGGAACTTTTTTAGATCTGTTTGAAAATCAGATTAATCTATGGAATGAAATAAAAACGACTATAGAACAAATAAATTCTAACGCAACATATAAACAAAAATAGTTTGTTCTAATGAAGTTTTTTTAATTTGCAATGGGTATCATACTTTTCTAATTCATTTGTTTTTAAATCCTACAGTTTTTTCTTTTTGAAAATGCCTTAGAGCTGTCTATGAATGAAAAATATTTTTTGTAACAATTTATATTATTAATTGTTAGGCTCTGCATGTGTGAATTTATTTTCATTTCATTATGCCGTAAGAAAATAAAAAGTTCAGAGCCGGCAGAAAATATTTGAATGAATAGCTCAGCATGGAAAAAAGAAAAAACAAAAAAAACATAAAATGAAGATTAAAAGAAGAAACGCTTTTGAAGTTTGAAGATAAAAAGTAACTGGTCATAGGTCAAAAGTCTTATTTATCCCAAAATCCATAATATCAAATCCCTTATAAATTTAATATAATATTTATATGATTAATTTTATAAAAATTAATAATGATTCTGATATCCAAAAACTTGCAGTTCTCGCAGATAAAATCTGGCACGAAGCCTTTTCCGGTATTTTAACAGTTGAACAAATTAACTATATGCTTGAAAAGTTTCAGTCTTTTGAGGCGCTGAAAAATGTCATTGAGAAAAAAGGATATGAATATTTTTTTATCTGTGACGGGGATGAAATTGTCGGATATACCGGACTGCAGGAAACCGGCGGAAAGCTCTTTTTAAGCAAACTTTACATATCAAAACAAAGCAGGGGAAAAAAGATTGCAAGCAGGACGTTTGACTTTATTGAAGAATTTGCAGAAAAAAGAAATTTAAAAAGCATTTGGCTTAACGTAAACCGCAACAACACTCACGCTATAGAAGTTTACAAAGCCGAATGTTTTGAAATTGTCCGTGAACAGAAAACAGATATCGGCAACGGGTTTGTAATGGATGATTTTGTCTTTGATAAAAATTTATAGCAAAAAATTTTAAACTTCAAATTAAAAAACATTCCTATTGATTAATTGAATAAGATATTTTTTCGTTAGTTACCGCATTAGAGTATGCCATGACTGCAATATTTTCTACTGTAAAAATTTTAAATAGATAAATTTTTAATTGCTGTTTGTTTGAAGTCATTTCCGTTTCATTATGTTTTAAGGAAATGATAAGTTCAGCAATGGCAGTAAAAAATATAAAGGAATATACTCTGCGGTGGGTCTTTTTGGTTACTTTTTAGACTCGTGATAAAAAGTAACTTGCAGCGGGTCAACTACCCGCATTTTTTGCTGTTTGCAAAAAATTGCCGTTTTGAGTTTGAATAGAAAATTAAAATCTTTGCATAAAAAAAACACTTCCTTCGGTTTTGGGAGTGAGATAAAAGATTTGGTTGATTTATCTCTTTGTTTCTTTTTTCATCTTTTTCAAGATGTCCCAATTCCTTTGGAAGCATTCATAGTATAGCCTATAGTATCAGGATGTCAATAGTTTTTTTGGCAATTATATACTTGACACCACAGAATAAAATTGTTATAATTAATTCAGAATAAGGATGAATAGAAAGAAAAGTTCTTTAACAGTAATAAAAAATGTTATATAGTAGATGGTAAGGCAATAAAAAGGCGGTTTTTGCAGATACCGCCAAACTGTATTACATTCGGATAAGTCTTAACAAGCATAAAATGAAAAACCAAATAAAACTAGCTGTTAAGCTTGCTAAAACAGCGATGAAAAAATCTCTCATCGATGTCACCTATTTTGTGGGGCTATGGCAGTAATTATCTTAAAGAAGTCTGCCATTATCACGGTCTATCACTTCTACATCGCCATAACATAATTTGCAACTTATGCTATGACTGCCCCACAAACATAATGTTAGTATAAAAAGTAGTGAATTGGCAATGCCCGCAACGCAAGGCTAAATGGTATGAAAAAGATTTGTTGTTGCCCAGACTTTTCTCGTCGTTCGTTAAAAATAACAAAGTTAAAATAAAAAAGGAATTCATTATGAAATTTAAGAGTCTATTTGACTTAATGAAAGAATATGATACAGAAGAAAAGTGTCGTGATTATTTTGTAAAACAACGTTGGAATGGTAATATAGTTTGTCCACATTGCAATAATGAACAATCCAGTAAACCTATATATAAAACGAAACGAGGTATATTCCGTTGTGGTCATTGTGGTAAAGATTTTTCTGTTAGGACAAATACATTTATGGGAGACTCTCCTATTAAATACCAAAAATGGCTTATGGCTATTTTTTTACTTACATCTCATAAAAAAGGCATATCTTCATTACAATTAGCAAAAGACATCGGTATAACGCAAAAATCGGCATGGTTTATCATACAACGCATTTCTAATATTATTGATACAGAATCTATTAAACTTGATGGAACGGTTGAAGTTGATGAAACATATATAGGTGGCAAAGAAACTAATAAACATAAGAATAAGAAAACATTGTCTTATGATAAAGTTAGAGGCGATAAAACAGCAGTTTTGGGTATGATACAGCGTAGCGGTAAAGTTGTATTGAAAAAATTTAGAAAGATAAACAAATCTTGTATTGCACCACATATTGAACAGCATATCTCTCAAAAGGCGATAGTTAATACTGATGAATCTGCTATATACAAAGGTGCATTGAATGGTCGTGAACGCCGTATAGTAAATCATTCTGCAAGGCAATATGTATTTGAAGATGATACTACAAACAGAATAGAATGTATATTTTCTCATTTAAAACGCATGATAAACGGCATACATATATTTTTGTCTGCCAAACATTTGCAAAAATATGCTAATATGTTTTGCTTTCGTATGAATACAAGGGATATGGATGAGTATACTAGAATATCGGCATTATTAAGCGATATAGACAATACACGTTTGCTGTATAAGCAAGCAATATCATAGAGGAAATATGGTAAAAAAAACAATAGGTGGAATATCTGTTAAAAAGATAAAGGAAATAGACAAGCGGGCAAACGATACAAAAAAGAAAACTAATGAAAAACCATTGAAAGTAAATATGGAAATGGATGAATTGGCACAGTTACTTTTAAGGACAAAAAACAAGAAAGAGAAAAAGAGTATTAAGGGAACTTCTTATAAGTCTGGCGGTTCGGAGCAGTCTTAAGCATTATAAAAAGTGTTATATATTATTGATACAAAAAATTGATTTCAAGAGAATAATATGATAACATTTTTTAAGAAACTTACAAATAAAATAAAAGAGAAAATAATGTCATTTTGGAAATTAGGTGCTTTTTCTTGTGGTTCAGGGAAAATTGAAAGAAAAAATGTAATGGATGGGTTATTACATTTTTCTTTTTTTGTTATTTCAGCCAGTATAATTTTCATTATACTGGGTATTGTTTCTAATAAAGACTTTTTAGTATATGTTGGGATAGTTTTTTTCGCTTTTATATTTTTGATTTATATAGTGTTATACTCTATTTTTGCATTCAAAGACCCAGATAGATTACAAACAGAAAAATATCAGCTAGAAAAACAATATCTCGCAGTATTCTCTAAAAATACTAATGAGATTGAAAATATAAAACTTGAAATGACTGGAAACAATAGTAAAACATTGACAGTACAAGACATTGAAGTTGAAGAAAAAGAGGATGCTTAAATGTTTTATTTGATTACATTAAATATCGTAAAACCAATAGATACAGAAGCTTTAAAAAAGAAGCTTGATTTGGCAATAGATTGGGTGCAAATTATGCCTAATGTTTTTATTGTTAAAAGTTTTAAAGAAAAAGAAATTTGGCAAATAAGAATGAAAACAATAGCAAATGACAACTTGTTTTTTATAACTGAGATTTCTCTTGATAAAAATTATACTGGATGGCTTTATGAAAGCGTTTGGGAATGGATAAAGAAAAACAAAAACAAAAAACAAAATTGGCTTAAGTAATTTAGCCAAATTATTTTCATAGATAAAACAACAGTACATAATTGTATTGTTGTTTTTACTTTTATATAATAAAAACAGTAGTTGTAGTGTATTTAAAACTTAATAGATTATTTGTTGGGAACGCAGAGAAAGACTGCGTTTTGCTTGTCAGATAACAGTCTGAGGGCATACTAGAAACCACAAGTAATCGTTTGCTTTATTCCTGTATCTTCGGATACAGGATATGGCGGCGATTATACGGGTTATTCTAGTAGCCTAAAAATCGCCGTCTTTTTTATTTGTAGAAGTTGGAGTCAAATAGCAGTTAAATCTCAGTATAACCCAAGAGGGTTAAAGGAGAAAAACATGGAATGGAGAGGCATTGAAATTACGAAGGAGCTGTATCCAAATTTGTGGAAGTGGGCTGAAGATTATGTTGCAAATGGCAAAATGATGGGGTCGATTGCCATAGAGAGAGAAACGGCGGAAAGTACGATTAAGGCAGAGGTAGAAAGGCATTTAGGAATAGATATTGTTAGGACTGATGTTAAAGATAAAATAAGGAAAATTCTTGAAAAACTTGAGAAAGAAAAAGGAAGGAAAAAATGAAAAAAAATATTTGTATTATTGTATTTTTTCTTATCAGTATATTTGTTAGCGGATGTGATTTAAATGTTATGGAAGATGCTATAGACAATGGGAATAACAGTAAATTAAAACTTGTTGAATACAAAACTGGTTTTTATGATAATTATGGAGGTACACTCCCTGCAGTTATCATGAAAATCAAAAATATATCAAATGAAACATTTTCGAATGACTTGAGTATAAAAGCTGTATTTATAGACAATAAAAAAGGAGTGGAAATAGGCAATAAAAGTGAATGGTTTGAGCCATTAGATGCTGGCATATCACGACAGATTATATTATATCCTCTTATTATTTATAGCTATAGTTGGGCTAAAATAAAAAATTCTAATATTATATGCCGAATCTACCAAAATAATGTACTATATACCGAAATACAAATAGAGAATAATTATCTTAAATCCGACAAATTATAATAAGCTAAAAATAACTCGTAAAGCTCTTTAGGATAAGACATAAAAATAAAGGAGTAGTAATATGGATAATTATACAACTGGCGTTTTATTCGGTGTTGGAATGCTTTTACTTATAGTCATGTTTATTCCATGGTTTGTTGCAACAAGCAGAGGAATTAAGAATACTCTTGCTATTTTCTTGCTATGTTTATTTTTTGGTTGGACTCTTGTAGGTTGGGTAGGGGCTTTAATATGGGCAGTTGTCGAAAATCCTAAAGATAAAGCATAAGAAATACCAATAGAATATCTATCTTTTTAATAATTCTGGTGTTGATTTATCAGATATAAATTTGTTAAATGCTATTATTAACTTTAGTAAAAGGAGTTTAAAATGGTAACAATAAATTTGGATTTTGATGGTTATTATATTACGGAATGGTTGCCAACTGAAAAACATCAATGTGGTGGAGTATATGTGGTCTATACAGGAAAACCTACAGTGCCTGGCAAATGTTCCTTAAGAGAAATGCTCTATATAGGCAAATCTAAAGATATTTCTAATCGTTTTAGTACATCACATCATAAATACCAAGATTGCCTCAACTCTTTGCTTGATGGTGAACAACTGTACTTATTTTTTGCCGATGTAGATGACGAGGAAAGGGCTGAAGCTGCTTTGATTTATCATTTTAAACCGCCATGTAATGAAAATTTGAAAGATCATCTGAACTGTCCATCTACTGAAATAACTGTTTCAGGGAAGAAAATTTTTGAATCTTTTACTGTATAGTGAGCGGAATATTAATAGCGTCGCCTCTTACTCGCCACCAGTAGCCTTGTGCTTTTAAAATAGCTTTTATTACATAACGTATTTCATAGAGCAAATGCTCTGATTTCGGATATACATGTTCCATAGATGTCTTGAATATATCTGTCCAAAAATTTTCGCAAATTCTTTTATTTTCATCTACAAAGCATTTACCACCATCTATAATATATGCTCCGTCTATATCATCTTTTACCATGTTTAGTTTTTCTATTTCTATCATAAATTCCTCCTCCATTATATTTACCATATAACACAAATTATAACTATTTTTTTAAACCTTGTGGCATCAAGTATATAAGTGCCGTTTTTTTAAATTATAGTACTATTTTATGTGTGAAAATTTAAAATAGACAAATTTTTAATCATTTGTTTGTTTGAAGAAAAATTCGTTACATTATGATGTTAGAAATTTTTAAGTTCAGTGATGGCAGTAAAAATATAAAGGAATATATTCTGCGGTGGGTCTTTTTTGAGGACAATCTAACAAATATAAAACATTTGTGCTGCTAAAATTTTTGAAAATAAATTAAGCACAAAGTATTCTATATCTTATGAGAACGGTTTTTATTGGAATATAAAGATGGTGTTAAAGAAGGTCATTTTTGTACAGCTTGTCATGATCAAAATCAAAAACTTGTTAGATTAAAAAAGACTCACAATGGACATAGTTGCCCTATATGTAAAAATGGTTATTATTAACTATGATTCAAAAAACACCTTACAAATTTTAAATAATTAAAACACTCATTAATTAGTGAATTTTGATATTAAAAACAAAAAAATTAAGTTTACACTAAAAATAATTCATTTTTAAGTCATAAAAATATATAATAATAATATGAATATTTTAGGGAACAAAAAAAGTTTTTTAGTTTTAGCAGGTGCTAATGGCAGCGGGAAAAGTACCATAGCCGAAGGATTTTTAGAAACGGAAACATTTGATTACATAAATGCTGATGATATTGCAAAAGAGATGAACCCTTCTGATATATCGAAAGTTCGCATATCGGCAGGAAAAGAATTTAACCGCAGAATAAATAATAATTTTGAAGCAGGCATATCTTTTGCAATTGAAACTACTTTATCCGGCAATACATATATTGACACTTTTAAAAAAGCTAAATGTTTAGGATACTCTATTATTTTGGTTTATACTTTTGTCGATAATCCTCAAGTTTGCATTGAAAGGATTAAAACAAGAGTTCAAAACGGAGGGCATTTTATTCCGGATGAAGATGTAATACGAAGATATTTTAGAAGCAAAAAAAAATTTTGGGATATATACAAAGACATGTCGGATGTTTGGTTTATATATTATAATGGGAATGAAAATTACATACTAGTTGCACAAAAAGAATTGGAAAAAGATATTGCAATTTTAAATGAAAGTTTATATACTTTATTTAAAGAAACTGAGGATTAACACAATATGACTGATTTAGCAGTTTATATTACAAAAGTAGGTTCTCGCGCAGTGCATAAAGCTCAGAAAAAGAATACTCAAAAAGGTATTCCTAATGTTTATTCTATGAAAGGAAAGATATTTTATCAATTGCCAAATGGGGAAATAACAGAAAAGTCTCCGTTTAAATGATTTTTAAAATCATTTAATATTTATAATTTTGAACCTTATCAATTTGATAAGGTTTTTTTTATTTTTATATTGTTGATAGTATGTGAAAAAGGGATTAAAGGCAAAAAAACTTCCTTCGGTTTTGGGAGTGAGATAAAAGATTTGGTTGATTTATCTCTTTGTTTCTTTTTTCATCTTTTTCAAGATGTCCCAATTCCTTTGGAAGCATTCATATTATAGCCTATAGTATCAAGATGTCAATAGTTTTTTTAATTATAGAACTATTTTACGTGTGAAAATATGTCTGTGCCATAGATATTTTATGTCTACCTTGGCTGTCAGGCAAAATTTTATAAGTTTTTAATAATATTATTTAAAATAATACATATGTATGGTGTAATATCGAAAAAAATAAAATATGTGAGGGCAAAATGGAATTAAACGAAACCGGCAAGATAGTAATTTACCAAACTAAAAGCGGACAGGCAAAGTTAGAAGTAAAAATATCTGATGACACAATTTGGCTTACGCAATTACAAATATCATATTTGTTTAATGTAGACAGAACTGTTATTACAAAGCATATCAATAATATTTTTAATACAAGAGAATTATTAAAAGAAAGCAATGTGCAAAAAATGCACATTGCAAAATCTGATAAGCCGGTATCATTTTATAATCTGGATGTTATTATTTCCGTTGGATACAGGGTTAATTCAATACAGGGGACCCAATTTAGAATCTGGGCGACAAATATATTAAGAAAACATCTTGTTGACGGATATACCATAAATAAGCAGAGAATCAAAGAAGTTGAAAGAAAATATCTTGAGCTTCAGAAAACAATAAATATGCTGGCTTCAAATATTAAAACTTCAAATTTGGTTTCGGAAGAAGCTAAAGGAATTTTGCAGGTTATAGGCAGATATTCCAAAGCTCTCGATATTTTGGACAGGTACGATCATCAGAATTTAGAGGTTCCTAAAGGCAAAAAAAAAGAAATTTTTAAAATTACTTATGAAAATGCAGAGGAAATCATTGCTGTTATACAATCGGAATTCAGAGAGTCGTCTCTTGTTGGAAGAGAGTATAAAGACAGTTTCAAATCAGTATTAAAAGATATATACCAGACTTTTGACGGTAAAGAGCTTTATTCGACTGTTGAAGAAAAGGCTGCAAATATACTTTATCTTATAACAAAAAACCATTGTTTTGTTGACGGTAATAAAAGAATTGCCGCTTCTGTTTTTGTGCTGTATTTGCAGAATAACAACATCCTTTTTGATAAAAGCGGACTGAGAAGGATAGATGATAATGCTCTTGTCGCTTTGACTCTTATGATAGCTACAAGCAAGCCTCAGGAAAAAGAAACTATTGTTAAAATAATATCAAATTTGCTTATATAAACAAAAAAACACTTCCTTCGGTTTTGGGATAAGAGATAAATGTTTTTTTAATCTATCTCTGACCTGCTTTTTTCATCTTTTTCAAGATGTCCCAATACCTCGGAAGCAATATTAATATAGTCTATAGATTGTAAACTGTCAAGGACTTTTTAGTCAAAGTTTTGCTATGTATTAAATTATCGTTAATATTTTTATAAAATATGGAATATGGATACTTATCTTTTCTTTGTTTTACCTTTAATAGGTTTTGTCGGAATGTTTTCCGGAGGATACTGGGGTGTAGGCTGCGGATGGTTGATAGTTCCTACAATGCTTATTTTCGGTTTTACTCCGAATGAAGCCGTAGGCGTAGGCCTTTTACAGATAGTGCCGTCAATATTGCCTTCAATCAGGAAAGATTTTCATTCTCTTGATTGGAGTAAAGGCGGCATTGCCTCAAAGCTTGTTATTCCTTTGGCGGCAGGCGTGTTTTTATTCGCTTTCAGCGGTAAATTTATAAATAAATTTTTTTATGTAAGATTCGGGTCTTTGCCGTTGCTTATTACTTTTTGCGTATTTATGATTTTTCTTGCCGTTATAGTTCTTTTTGGAGAAGCTAATGAAAATGAAGAAAACATTCCTTCAGTTACAAATAAACATTCAATGACGGCTTTTTTTGTAGGCGCAGTAACAGGAATATTCAGTTCTGTTTTGGGGATAGGCGGAGCGTTATTTTTCAGACCGGCTCTTATAAATTACTTTAAAATACCTGAAAATATTACTTCAAAAGCCGTGAGAATTTTGCTTTTTATCGCAACTTTTACAGGCGGTATGTTTTATGCTTTTTCAGGCGGGACGCCTGATTATAAAATATTGGGATTATCTTTGGTTATTGCTTTCGGAGGCATAATAGGTTTTCCTCTAGGCATAAGAGTTCATAATATTATTGTAAAAAACGGTTACTCTAAGTATATAAACAAAAGTTTTGCCGTGGTAACTTTGATTGTTCTGACAAATACTCTTTTAAATATCTTCGGATACATAATGTTCAGCAGATATCTTATGATTGCTATTGCTGTTTTATTGTTTGTTTCAATAAATTTATTTAAGGAATATACAAACAGGCATAAATTATGATCAAAAAATCATCGTACAGAAACCTTACAAAACAGATAAAACAGACATTTTCAATAACTAAAAATTTATTTTCGAAAAAACTTACAAGCTTTAAGATATCAAAAGGCGCAGATAAGCGCAATAAACAATAAAATTAAAAGTATGTCAAAAAAAACACTCCCTGCAGTTCGGGAGGGATAAACATTTTTTTTCATTTATCTCTTTCTTTTTTTCATCTTTTTTAAGATGACGTCCCAAGTCTGCCGGAAGCATTTATAATATAGCCTGAGTTTTGATAAATGTCAACAGTTTTGTTTTTAAGAATTTTTGTAAACCCACTGTGAAAAAGTATCAAGAAATTTTTTCAAAAAAATCTTAGTTGAATCATTTATCAGATTGCCTTCGGCATCAAATAATCCTGCAACATTCCCTATATAAGCTTCAGGCTGCTGCATTACAGGAACGTTTAAAAAGACGAGAGATTGTCTTAAATGATGGTTTGCTCCGAATCCGCCGATATTGCCCTGCGATACGCTGATTACAGCTCCGGGTTTTCCGTCCCATGCGCTTTGTCCGTATGGTCTAGAAGCTATGTCTATAGCATTTTTAATAACTGCGGGAGTTGAACGGTTATATTCAGGAGTGACAAAAATAACTCCGTCAAAAGTTTTCAGGTTGTTACGGAAAGTTTCCCATGAAGATGGAGGATCGTTTTCAATGTCTTCATTGTAAAGAGAGAGGTCTTTTATTTCAAGAATTTCAAGTTTAAGCGATGCGGGAGCTGTCTTTATAAGTGCGTTTGCCGTTTTTCTGTTAAATGATTCTTGACGCAGGCTTCCTATAATAACTGCAATTTTTTTTGCTTCCATAACAGATTCTCCTTTTATTTAAAAGTTTCATCACGCCATTTTTTGCATTGTTCTATTTTAGGTTTTGGATCAAAGCCTTTATCTTTGCCCATATTGCTTAACATTTCGCACGGAAAATCCGTGCATAATCCGCAGTGGTTCAATTGCTTTTCTTCACAACAGCTTTTAACGCCGCATTTTCCGCCCCAAAAAGGGATGTACATATTCAGACATCCTTTACAGTTGACCTGTTCTTTTCTCGTGCAGATATTGCATCGTACTCCGCATCTTGATTCAAACATTTTTAATCCTTATCTTATAAAGATATTTCTTCTTTAGGGGCAAAATTCGTTTCCATAGTCCATATAAGAGCTTTTCCGTTTTTCAAAGAAAAAACTTTAAAATTTGAGTAAAAAACATCAAGAGGAACAGCTTCTTTCCAAGGTTTCAAAAACGCTCTTGTCGGATGAGAGCTTATTTCCTCTTTCAATTTTGTATCTTTCAATTCTTCAAGTTTCCCTGAAACTCTTATTTGTTTTCCTGTTTTAAAATCGTTAAAGCACATTTCAACATTATTGTTTTTTGAAATTTGTTTAAAAACATCCTTGTTTGAGCCTGTGTGAAAAATAATTCCTGATTGTTCATCTGCTTTGTAAAGAAACATTCCTCTGCAGCGCGGTTTGTCATTTTCTATTGTGGCAAGGAAAAAAACAGGGTTGTTTGTTATAAATTTGTAAATCTCAGCCTTATTCATAAAACCTCCGCATGCTTTTAATATAAATTTAATTCTATATAAATTAAAATAAATCCACAACATAAGTAAAAAATATAAAAAATAAATTAAGAGAGTTCATCATTTTGAATATTTATGATATAATTTAAAAAATGAAAAATGATTTCAAACCTTTTCAGTTGATATATGTGTCATTGATTATAGCTTTAATTTTTTTAATGTTTTCTGAACTGCTGTTGTTCTTGTTTTATCCGAAACATTATAACCGCTTATCAGATATATTAAGAATTATAGAACAAGACAGCGTTTTGATTTGGAAACAAAAGCCGAATCTTGACACTGAATTCCAAAACAAAAACGTAAAAACAAATTCTTTAGGTTTCCGCAATAAAGAAATAACGCCTAAGAAAAAAATCAGAATTGTATCTTTGGGAGCTTCTCCGACTTTCGGCTGGGGAGTAGAAGATGAAGATACATACCCGTCCGTTATAGAAAAAGAATTAAAAAATCAAAAAATTGAAGTTGAAAGCATAAACGCAGGAGAAATAGGATATTCTTCTTATCAGGGGTTAAAATTATTGGATAAAACCGTACTTAGTTTAAATCCTGACATAATAACCGTTTCTTATGTGATTAATGATGTTGATAAATACAGATTTTTCAGAAGCTGTATGAAAAGAGACAGCATGCTTAAGCCTTTGTCAAATTTTACTGTTTCAATATACAATTTTATCGATCAAACAAATCTTATAAGGTTTATAAACGATATTTCCGTTAAGATTAAATCAAACAGGGCAAAATATTACGGAAACTGCAATATAAATATTTATAATGAGAACAGAAGAGTTTCAATAGATGAGTATGAAAATAATTTAAATCTTTTTGCTGATACGGCTCAAAAAAATAATATTAAAATTATTTTTATCGTTATGCCTGTTAATTTGCCTGTAAAAAGAGCCCTTAAAGATTCCGAAAAAAAATATATGCAGGTTTCTTTGGAAGAAGCTAAAAATGAAATTCAAAACAAAAATTATAAAAGAGCAAAAAGAATTCTGGACAGATTGCTTTATATTGACGAATATTCTCCTAAGGTTTATTATTATTTGGGCTTAATAGCCGATATGGAGCATAATTCAAAATTATCCGACGAGATGTTTGAAAAAGCAAAAAATTATGAAATTTTTGACTGTGCTGCAGTTTCTTTGAAATATAATGACGTTATGAGAAAAGTTGCCGCCGAAAGACAGATTCCTTTGTGTGATTCCGCAAAAGATTTTAAAGAATATAAAGGCGGTTATTTATTTGTTAATCCGAAACTTGATTCTTTTCATCCTAATGCCGCAGGTCATGACCTTATTGCAAAAAGACTGGCTGAAATTTTAATTAATAATTATTTTGGAAATATTTCAGATAACGGATCAAAATGATAAAAACATTTTTTGTTTATATTATTTGCGGCGCAGCTTTGCTGATGCCGTGCAGGCTGAGAATATTGTATGCAGAATTTGTCGGATGGGTTGTTCAGGGGTTTTATTTTATATATTACCGTACTATGAAGACAATTTTGAACGGACTGAAAAATGGCAAAAAATAAAGAAGCGGTAATTTTATATTCCGGCGGTACCGATTCAACATGCGCTGTTTTTCTTAAAGCGCCTGAATTTGAAAAAATTCATTTGATTTCGTACAGAAGATACGGAATTTTTAATACGTCAAATATAGATTATAATGTGGCAAGACTGCAGGCGCTCTTTGGTAAAGATAAATTTGTAAGAACAGTAATTGATATCGATAAAATGTATAAACTGGTCGTATATGACGATTATTTTAAAAATTTATTCAAATTCGGCTTTTTTAATCTTGCCGTATGCGGTTTATGCAAGATGGCAATGCATATGCGCACAATACTCTACTGTATAGATAACGGGATTGACACCGTTTTTGACGGAGCAAATAAAGATGCCGGTTCAGGAATAGCCACTGATCAGGTAAAAGAAGTTGTAAGCGTGATAACGGATTTATACAAATCATTTAATATTTCGTATTCGTCTCCTGTTTATGAAATGAACGGTCCTAAAAATTTAACGTGGCAGGCAAAACTAGGCCTTTCAAAAGAGGAAGAACCGGAAGATGTTAAAACTACAGGCACTTTTTTAAAAGAGAAAGGTTTCTTTGATTCCGATAATGTCAAAGGCAGTTTGATAGATAAGAAAATGCAGGCAAGGTGCTTTCAGCAGTTTTTGTCGAACATGGCGTTAAATTCGCATTTTATTGAAAAATACGGCGTTGAAAAGTACAAAAAAACACTTCATGAATTTTTTACTGCAAAATCCCAAAGAATGACAATGCACATTAAAGACTTTTTAAACGGTAAAGAAAACAGCATATTATTCCGTTATAAGCAATAAAAGCTTGTTTTTGCTGGTATAAAATAATAAAATTAAGTATAGTGATAATAAAATAATACAGGGTTAAAGATTTGAAGTTTAAAAAGATTAACTTAAAATCTCTTTTTATAAAGTTATCAATATTTATTGTCAGTTTGCTTTTGCTCTTCACTTTGCTTGAATTGTCTTTAAGACTTTTAGGCAAAAAATGGCAGCAGGGCAGACCTGATTACATGTCCGAAGAAACAATCGCAAAGCATGACAAAATAGTTGCCTGTTTCGGCGACTCCTATACGGTCGGCGGATTAGGCACTAAAGATTTGTCATATCCCGGCATTTTGAATAAAATGACCGCTTCCGATAATACTGCGGTTTTAAATTTAGGAATATGCGAATCAAATTCATCGCAGGTTTTGGAAGCAATAGAAAACTATACGGCGGCAAATAATCCCGAAGCGATAGTTCTTCTTGTCGGCGCTGCAAACAAATATAATTTTTACGGAATGAAAAAAATCAATTTTTACCAGAAATTGAGAATATATAAAATGTATCAGATAATGAAGTTGTCGGTTGAAAACAGATTCTTGAAAAAACAGATTGTAAAATCTTTCAGCGAAACTCCAAACACAGGATATTATTTATCAAACGATATAGAGAAAATTTTTTCCGATGCAATGCAGATAGACAAGACGCACGGCACTCTGCATATGGCGAACTATTACATATCAAGAAAAAATGACAGGCTTCCTATGCAAAGTTCTTTTGTCAGCGCCGGCAATAAGAAAGTCAAAGCGATGATAGAAGATCTTTCGGAACAGGAAAAGAAGAAAATTTTGGTGGATATAGTTCATATTTATGCTTTTATAGGCGACAAAGCCAAAGCAGAACAATATTACCGGCTTGCAAAAAAGTACAATCCTGAACAGGCAAAAGAAATGTTTGTCTTTTACTGTCTTGATAATGCAGATATGAATGAAAAAGAAAAGCTCAAGGCTTTTAATGATTTTATTGCCGAAAACCCTTATGAAGGTTATTGCAACATTATCAATTATTATTTAAATAAAACGGTTTTTATAAAAGATAAGGCGGAAAAAGAAAGAAGGCTTAAACTTGCAAAGAACTATCTTGATAAAATAATACGGCTTGAGCCGGAAAACAGAAGAACATATGAAATAATGCTTTCTTTTTACAGAGAAAACGGAGAATTTGAAAAAGCCCAGGAACTTTACGAAACTAAATTTCTTGAAGAAGGAATCACTACAAGGTTTAAAAATTTTTATTACAGAATGGCCTATTATTTAATTTATTACGGCAAGTTCGGCGAAGCAGTTGAATACTTCTTAAAAGCTTTTGAGCAGAATCCAAGACTTGATTTGCATTGTTATTATTATTTTTCAAAAGCGTTTGACCTTCAAAATAAATATGATGCAAAATATGTGCTTAACAAGTTTGAGGAAATTTCCAAAAAATATCCTGATTTGCAAAATAACACTTCTTTTAACACATGCAAAGAGTCTTTTAAAAACAGGGAGCGTTTTGAAGAAGATATTTTGGAATGGCTGCAGGCTGACATAGAAAAAATTATTGATATCTGCAGAAAAAAGGACATAAAACTTATAATTCAAAATTATCCGTTTCCTTATCATGCGGTTAACAACCTTTTAAGACAGACGGCGGAAAAAAATAATATAATATTCATTGATAACTACAGCGTTTTTGAAAAAATAGCCGAAGAAGACGGGTATGATAAATACTTTCTTGATTTTGACCATTGTACGCCTGAAGGGCACAGAATAATCGCCGATAACGTTTATGCTGCGCTTGCTGAAAATAAAGTAATAAGAAAATGATAAAAAAAATATTTATTCCACTCTTAATATCATTGTTTTTTCCTGTAATTGCGTATTGCGCTGAATATATTGATTTTACGCTTACCACATACGATAACAGCAATTACGATATAACTTATTACAGAAAATACAAAGAAATAGCGAAGCAGTATTATAAAGGCAATAAACTTGTTAAAATGACAGGCGGCCTTCCGGACGGTAAGTTAAAACTTTTAAATTTTAACAATCTTCCGGTTGCTATCGTAAATATCAAAAACAATAAATTTGAAGGGCAGTGCATCTTTTTACAGAGGAAGTATTCCGTGCGATTCAATCCTCCTTACGAGAAAGTTAAGTCAATGTATAAAGCCGGAATATTAAACGGGCCTACTGAAATTTTTAACATAAACGGCGATATTGCTTTTAAGCTTAATTACAAAGACGGCGCGTTAGACGGGGAATCGTTTTTTTTCGATTACGCCGCAAATGAAAAAAAAGTTGTGCTGTTCAAAAACGGTAAAAAAGTTTCCGAACATGTTTCAAAAATAAAATAAACGGACAGGTCTATGCCAAAAGGGCGCTTAAGAACAAATTTTACGGTTGTCTACCAGCTTTTTATTTTGATAGTAAAAAATAAAAAATGGTGGCTTCTTCCGCTGCTTATGGTTATTGCTTTTTTGGGACTGTTTATAAGCCTTGCGGGCAACAGTTCCGTCCTTCCTATAATATACGCATTATTTTAAAATAAATAACTATGAGCAATATTCTTTTTGTTAAAACTTTCGTTGATTCCGGAACAGGAGCTTCTCTGCCTGAAACGGATTTGTTTATTGCCGCGTCATTTATAGAGTTAAAATATCCGGGCGTTTATCAATATACATTCTTTAACAGCGGTTATGATTACGAAAACGATGAAAAATTCCTTCGTCTTATAAAAGACAGGAATGTTGATATTGTCCTTTTCAGCGCTAACGTATGGGAAGCGGAACTTCTTCATAAATTCGCCGGTCTTGTAAAACTTGCCGGCAAAGATATTACGGTTGCCGTTTCCGGTCAGCTTGCCAGCATTGTAAAAGAAAGACTCCTGCAGGATTTTAATATTGATATCGTTGTATACGGCGAAAGCTATGTTTCTTTCTGCGAGGTTGCGGATTCTTTGAATAAAAAGGCGGAAATATCAGCTATTGAAGGCATCTGTTTCAGAAAAGGCAAAGACTTCATAAAAAATCCCGAGAGGCCTCTGTATGATAATGTTGATGATTTTGTAATTGCGGATAAAATATGGAATTCAGTAGATGTAAAAAAGTATTCGCGTTATCAGGGATGGAACGGAATTAATAAAGAAAATTTTTATATGCCTGTGTCGGCTTCTTTCGGATGTCCTTTTGAATGTTCTTACTGTACGAACAGAATGTATTTGGGGCAAAAGTTCAGAAAAAGAAGCGTTGCCGGAGTTGCAGCGGAAATAAAACGTCTGACAGAAAAATTTAACGTTAAAGAAATTCATTTTTTCGACGCCGTTTTTAACTTTGATACTGAATGGAGCAAAAGCATACTTCGCGCAATCATTGCCGAAAATCTGCAGATTTCAATAGCGTTTCCTCACGGACTCAGAGTTGACCGCATAGATAACGAAATGATAGATTTGTTTAAACGTTCAGGCGTTTATAAAGTGACGTATGCTATAGAGACCGCTTCGATGAGAATCCAAAAGGAAATACGCAAAAATCTGGACTTGGACCTTGCAAAAAAAATAATAAAAGAGACTTCTGATAAAAATATTATAGTCTGCGGATATTTTATGCTTGGTTTTGAAAATGAGACTGAAGAAGAAATGATGCAGACCGTTAATTATGCGTGCGGTTCTGATTTCGACATAGCTTCTTTTTTTAAATATTCGCATTTGTATGAAATCGCCGGCAGAAGATACGATTCCAAAGACGGCGGTTTTATGAATTTTTCTTATTTTTCAAACGATTTAAACAGTTTTGATTCCGCAAGAATCAATTATTTCATTTTGTCGGGACAGAGAAAATTTTATCTTAATTTCAGAAGACTTTTTAAATTATTTCTCAAAACAAAAAGAAAAATAAAATTTTTATTGCAGACGGCGAAAGCTTTAATCATAATTTTTCAGGGATATTTGCTGTCAAAAATATATTACAGTTTAAATAAAGACAAAAAATTAATAAAAAACGGATAATAAATTGAACATTTTACCGGGATTATCTCCGTCGGATTCAATAGAAGCCTTTTATTCAAAAGGAATAAAAGAAGTGTATGCCGGCTTTTATGATTCTGTTTCGGAAAAAAAATGGCCTGTGGCTTTTAATACGATAAACAGAAGGGGGGAGGGAGGAAGTTTCTTCGGATTAAAAGCATTTTCCGCCGCCGCCGTAAAAGCCGAAAAATACGGAATGTCAGTTTATGTTGTGTTTAATGTTAATTATACAGCGCGGCAGCTGCCGTGGATATTGAAAAGCATAAAACAAATTTCAAAATTTCCTGCCGTTAAAGGTCTTATTATTAACGATATAAATCTTATTCTGCTTTTACGCAGACAAAAATATTCTAAAAAGATAATAATTTCGACTTTGGGCGCTAATCTGAACGCTTATGCGGCGGCTTTTTATAAAAATCTCGGAGCATCGGGAATAGTTTTGGACAGACAGTTGACGGCTTTGGAAATTTTAAGCATAGTCAAAAAATTTCCTGAAATGCGTTTTGAAGTATTTTTCTTAATGGCTGACGGCTGTTTCTTCATAGACGGCTACTGTTCTTCTCTGCATGTTCAGGAAACGGACAAATCAAAAAGGTATGACTTGAGCGTGCAGTCGACTTTATGCATGGATATGTTTCGCGGACTGGGGCAAAAAAAACAGGCAAATAAATTTGATTGTAAAAAAATGCTTCCTTACAAGTGCAATATATGCAGTTTATACCATTTAAGAAAATTAAAAAACATAACAGTCAAAATCCCTAACAGAACCATAACAAATTCTGACGGTATATCCATAATAGATTCGGTTTTGAAAATAGAAAAGGAACTGGAAAAGAAAAATATTACGTTCGAAAAATTCCGGTCTTTTTGCGGCCGGTTTTTGTATGAAAGTAAGAATATAAAATGTAATCCTAAAGTATGTTTGTGCAGGGATCTTTATGCAAAAAATAAAAATAGTAAATAATAAAATTTCAACCGCTGATTTAGCCGGCATAGACAGAATCTATATCGGCAATGATTACTGCGAAAACGATTTGGATTTCTCAAATACAGCGGCTTTAACGGCTTTTTACGGCGGTAAAACAGCAATTTCGCTGCTGTTTCCTTTTCTTACGGATAAATCTTTCGGCGAAATGCACGCAATATTAAAAAAACTTAAAAAAGTATCCGGAGGTAAACCGGAAATTATATTTAACGACTGGGGACTTTTTTATTTTATAAGAAAACATTATCCTGAAATGAATCTTGTAATGGGAAGGCTTTTGACAAAGCAGAAAAAAGATCCTCGGGCGGACGTTATTTTGCAAAACAAGCAGGATAAAATAAAAATAGTTAAATCAGATACGGGAGATAAAATCATACGATCGAAAGATATTCCAAAACAGCTGGTTGACATATTTTCAAGACATTCCGTGGAGTCTGATGAGTTTTTTGATTTTTTGTTAAAAAATAACGTTTCAAGAATAGAAATAGATAATTTGAAATGGAATATGCTTTCTGTTTTGACAAAAAAACTTAAAGCAAGTTTGTATTTTCCGTATATGCTGCTTACGGTTACGAGATATTGCGGCGCAATGAATGGTAAATATTTAAAAGTATGCAATTATTCATGCAGAAAAAAAACGGCGGTTTTAGATAATGGTTTATACATCAAAGGCAACGCCGTTTATTATAAAAATGATGTTATGCCTGATGACAAAATTTTAAGAATGAACAACATAGACAGAATAGTATATCAGGAAATAATCTGATATTTTGACCAAAAAATAACAATTTGCTAAACTAATCAATCATGAATAAATATAAATTGTATACAGACTGCATAAACTTTCCTTTGGACAGACCGTGCAAATATCAAAAAGATTTCAACTCCGTTTGCGGAACATGCAAAAAATATTCTTCCGTAAATAAGAAATCAGGGCAGATGAAAATTTTAATAATAAAACTCGGCGCAATGGGAGATGTGTTGAGGACGACTTTTGTCTTGGAAGGACTTAAGAAAAAATATAAAAATCCAAAAATTGACTGGCTTGTGGACAAAAAAAATGCGGCTGTTTTGGAAGGCAATAAATATATAAACGCCGTTATTGTTAATGACGATAAAGTTTTTAATTTTTTAACTTCGGTTAAATATAATATTGTCGTTAATCTGGACCTTTCTCCTGAAAGTTTATCTTTTGCTTCTTTGTCTTTTGCGGATAAGAAAATCGGATATTGGCTTAATAACTCAAGAATAATACAAACATCCAACAATTATTCAAAGCAATGGCTTCTGACCAGCGCTTATGATGTTTTGAAGAAGGCAAATACGGAAACATACCAATTTTGGATGGCCAAAATACTTGAATTGCCAAAAGATGATTATGAAATTGTCGTTCCTGTTTCAAAACAGGCGGAACAAAAAGCTAAAGATTTTATTGCTTCAAAAAAGATCAAAAAAAGCAGAATAATAGGAATAAACCCAGGTGCGGGAAAAAGATGGGTAATGAAAAAATGGAATTCCGATAAATATATTGAACTGATAAAAGTTTTATCGGCAAAAGGATACACGATACTTTTGCTCGGCGGAAAAGACGATGAAGACGAAATAAAACAAATAGTATCGGCGAAGATAAAAAATGTCTATTCAACCGGTACAGATAATTCAGTACAGGAATTTTTCGCCATGGTTGATCTCTGTGACCTTGTGGTCTGCGGCGATACTATGGCAATGCATGCCGCTTTGGGTCTTAAAAAGAATGTTGTCGCAATTTTCGGACCTACTTCTTCAAATGAAATTGAAATGTATTCAAGAGGGACTAAAATTGCGTCTTTGGATTGCAATTGCTGTTACAGACAGTTTTGCCGTGAAAAAGTTACTTGTATGGATAAAGTTCTTGTAGAGAATGTTTTAGATGCTGTTGAATCTTATATTTATTAGAGGATAAAATGGATACTCTTGCTGTAGTTTGTACTTACAATGAAGCGACGAATATAGAAAAAGTGATAAATGATATTCTAAACTGCGGTCTTAAAGATATTGAGGTTTTGGTGGCGGATGATGTGTCTCCTGACGGGACTTATAAAATTGTCGAAGAAATATCAAAAAAAGATTCCAGAGTTCATCTTCTTTTAAGAAAGACAAACAGAGGCAGAGGATATGCAGGTATAGACGCTTTTAAGTGGTGTTTGGAACATGATGCAAAGCATATAGTTGAACTTGACGGAGACGGCTCGCATAATCCTAAGTATATTAAAAATTTCAGAGAAATAATCAATACATGCGATGTTGTTATCGGGTCAAGATATGTAACAGGCGGTTCGGATACGCAAAGAGGAATATTAAGGCAGTCAATAAGCTTTTTTTCAAGAATGTATTTAAAAATAGTTTTAGGGGTTAATATCTGTGATCCTACTTCAGGATACAGAATGTTTAAGTGTGAAACTGTAAAGAGTTTTATTAATAAGCTGACCGCCGCAGATCCTTTCATAGTTACTGAGATGTTATATTTTTCCAAGCTTTCCAAAGCTTTAATAAAAGAATATCCCATAGATTTTCTTGAGCGTGTTTCGGGAGAGTCAAAATTGAAACCGTGGACTCTTGTTAAATATTTGATAAAAGTTCTAAAATTGAGAATTCGTTAATAGAAACATTTTTTCTGTATTTAGATAAAAATTAAGAAAACCGGTAATTTTAATTACCGGTTTTCTCTGCTTTTATAAAAGGTTCTATAACTCTGTCGAGAGTATTGTTAATGAAAGAAATTACCATGCCGTAATTTGTGATAGGCACATTATTTTCAATTGCATAGTTCAGGCGTGAAATCATTTGTTTTTTGTTTATCATACATCCGCCGCAATGGATAATAAGCGAATATTTTTTTATGTCTTTAGGATAATCCATACCGGCGCATACGTCATATTTAACATCAAATCCGAGATGTGAACTAAGCCATTTTGGTATTTTGATTCTTCCGATATCATCTTTGCTCGCATGATGGCTGCAAGCTTCGGCTATTAATATTCTGTCATCTTTTTTTAAGTTTTTTAATGCTTCTATGCCCTTAAGCATAATTTTAAAATCGGCTCTGTTTGATGTGAAGATAATTGAAAAAGTCGTGAACAATACGTCTTTAGGAATAATATCGACAACTTTCTTAACAACCTGTGAATCGCAAATTACAATGTCGGGCTTATTTTTTAAACTGTCAAGGCATCTTTGAAGCTCCGTATCTTTCACTATATAAACCATAGCGCTTATATCAAGGGCTTCTCTTATCATTTGTACCTGAGGAAGAATCAGTCTGCCTTTAGGAGCTCCCAAATCTATAGGAACAACCAAAATCGCAGTCTGGTGAGTTTTGATAACGTTATCTGTAAGCGGCTGAAGATTAAGAGTTTCTTCAGGAATAATATCGAGAAGATTTCTTTTGAATTCATTTAAAAATGCTTCCCTGTAAGACTGTTCGTTGAGTAATTTAGAATGTTGGACTTTATATTCTTTTATTGACTCAACAAAAGAATCGGACAATTGTTCATCTTTATAATTATTTACAAAAACTATAAACGGGGTTTTTCTTCGCGTGAGTTCTAAAACGATATTTTTTTCATATTGAGTCCAAACATTAGGTTCTGTGACTATTACGGCGACATCAGTAAGAGTGAAAACTTTATTTGTTCTGTCTATTCTCTCTTTTGATAAAATTGAACTGTCGTCAAGTCCTGCGGTATCTACAAGAGTTACGGGACCTATAGGAAGCAGTTCCATAATTTTATAGACGGCGTCTGTGGTTGTTCCCGCAACTTTAGATACTATTGAAGTATCCTGACCTGAAATATAGTTTACCAAAGTTGATTTTCCTACATTTGTTCTGCCGAAAATTCCTATGTATATTGTAAGCGACCTTGGTGGTCTGTTCATAAAATCCTTCCTTAAATAAATTCGTCTCTGTTGCCTTTTCTTATGTTTTCAAAAAAATGATTCACAACTTCTCTGTCGTATTCATTGAGTTCTGCCATCTTTTTTTCAATCAATATGCCGCCTTGTTTTTTTAATTCTTCGTTGCCGAAATCTTCAATATATTCTTTAAAAGTAATCAGGGCGTTTATTGTGCATTTTTCTTTTATATTGCCGGGTTTTGCTATTGACATAAAAACTTTGCCGGTTCTTTCTTTTCTGTAACATGCCGCGCAGAAACTCGGAATATAACCGAATTTAACCAAATCTGCAATAACTTCCTCAATTGTCCTCTGGTCGCTTAACATAAACTGCACGTTTGGAATTGCATTATGATCATCGCTTCTTTCATATCCGCCTGGAGAAACTCTTGATTCTGCGCTGATTTGCGAAACACCTAAATTTAAAAGCTCGTTTCTCATATGAGCGCTTTCTCTTGTAGACATAATAATTCCAGTATAAGGCACGGATAATCTTATAACGGCGACCATTTTTTTAAATTCTTCATCAGGGATAATATTTTCTTTATCCTGTATAAATTCTGAACCGTAAGTAGGTTCTAATCTCGGAACTGATATGGTATGAGGACCTAATCCAAATTCTTTTTCCAGGTATGCGATGTGTTCAAACATAGCAAGAGTTTCAAACTTATAGTTATAGAGCCCGTACAGCGGACCTATTCCGACATCGTCAATACCTGCTTTAAAAGCCCTGTCTATCGCGTCTAATCTGTTGTCAGGGTCTGTTTTCGGACCTGATCTGTGCAGCTTTCTGTAAGTTGCGTCATGATAAGTTTCCTGAAAAATCTGAAACGTTCCTATTCCCGAAGCTTTAAGCTTTTTAAAGTTTTCAATGCTTAAAGGAGCGCAGTTAAAGTTAACTCTTTTTATTCTGTTAGTGCCTACGCTTACGGAATAAACGGCTTTTACGGCGTCAACATAATAATTTATATTGCTGTCTTCGTTTGCTTCTTCGGCGGCTACTAAAAGAATTCTTTTATGTCCTCTTTCAAGAAGGATTCTTGTCTGCTCTTTTATTTCGTCTATAGAAAGTTTTTTCCTTATAGTCGTTTTATTCGTTTTGCAGAAAGAACAATAAATGCAGTCGTTTGCGCATATATTGCTTATATAGAGGGGAACAAACAGTACTACTCTTTTACCGTAAATTGTATTTTTTACATCTTCGGCGGTTCTAAAAATAATATCCGTTAAGTTTTTATCTTTTATATTAAGAAGTTTTGCAGATTCTTCCGTAGTAAGCCTCTGCAGTTTTTTCGCTTTTTCAATGATTAAGTCGAATTCTTCGCGGCTGCACTGCGGGGCGTTTATCAGTTTGTTTATTTTTTCATCGTTAATATGTTTCATTTTTTTTCTTCTTTATGTGTATTTTTGTGCTAAATTAAAATCTTGATGTTCAAAAATGTCAGGATTTTAATTACCTGTAATCGTCTTTGATTTAAGGATTGTGGCTGTTATGGTATTTCTTCAGAATTAAAACCGTTTAACATAACGTAATTATATCAATTAATGAATAAAAAAAACAATATTTTGCCGGTGTTTTTTTATTTTCAACGGTTTAAAGATTTTAATTTTTCGATATGCTTCAGTAAAAGTTTATCGTCTGAATCTGCCGCCAATGCTTTTTCGGCGTAAAAAAAAGATTTTTGTATATCGCCTTTTGCCAGATAAATTTCGCTCAGATAACGCAGAGCGGGTTCTGTCTCTTTCAATTTGATAAGCCTTAAAAGTCTGTTTTCGGCTTCGTCAAGTTTTCCTTCGGCAATAGATACAGTCGCTATGTCCAAATCATAACTGTAAAGATTTTTAAGTTTTTTAGCCTCAAACAACAGTTCTTTTGCTCTTTTATAATTTCCGGCGTACAGATATCTTTTTGCCAGCCCCTGACAGACTATATGATAGTTTTTTGCGTCGGTATAGGCGTATATCCAGTATTTATTGGCATTTTTATATTTGTTTTCCTGCAGATAAGATAAATATGAAAAAACAGCCGCAAGCAGCACAAAGAAAATTACAAAATAAATTTTTATGTTTTTATTCTTTTCCAAAATTTTTTCGGCTGCGGCAGTTATTATTATTATCGCTCCTATTGATGCAGGCATAAATCTGTGAAGTAAAAAAGCATATTCCCTCTGCATAAAAGTAGGAATTAAAAATGCCGTTATCCAGAACAATCCGAATAATACTGTTTTTTTTGTTATATATCTTTTGTAACAAAAAAACACAATTATTAATATTGCAGCTATGTTAACAATAATTGTTCCAGTATCAAGAGATACATTGTACAGTATTACAGGGATATAGTCGGGAAACAAAAATTTATCAGTATATGCAGCTAATCCTGTCAAAATTTCAGTAACCGATAATTTCCAGTTCGCAATAAAATATATTAAATCCGGTTCAGGAACGGCTTTTGCCCGCAGAATAAAATATGCAGCCAAAATGGCCGGCAGTACATACAGGTTATACATTATTTGTTTCTTTGAAACTTTATAGTTAAAACGTATATCAGCAGACAATAAACAGGTATCAGAACAATTGCCGTTTCTTTTGTAAATAATGCCGCGGTAAAAAATAAACACTGAAGTATAAATAATTTGATTTTGTTGTAATTGAGATAGTTGATAAAACAAATTAAAGACAGACATAAAAAAATTACGAACAGTGTGTCGTTTCTTGCAGGAATCCACACTATGCATGAAGTAAACACGGGATGTACGGAAAACAAAAAACAAACTAATTTTGACAGATTTTTATTAAAATTCAGTTTCAATAACAGAATGTATATCAGAAATACGGCTGCAAGAAAAAGGAGAATGTTGTCAAAGTGATATATTTCTGGATTTGTCTTAAATAATAATGACTCTATGGAAAAAGAAAGAGTCAAAAGAGGTCTGTAATACAAATAATCTTTAGAATGAAAACACGATTCCGTAAAAAAGTAAGGTATGTTTCTTATGTCGGATATATAGTTTACATTGTCTATTATAAGCGAATCGTCGTCATAATATGAAAAACCGAAAAAAATACTTTTTCCGTATATAGTAAATACAGACAGAGTCAAAACCAGCAGGAAGAATACGTTAGAGAGAAAAAATCTTTTCATTTTATTTAAAGAATCAATAAACTATATTATTGCCGCTGCATTCAAAAATAATTAAAAAAACGATAATAAAATATCTGCGCCTTATTTAAACAGGCATAATTTTATTTTGTTTCTTCCTCTTTTCTCAGTTTATTTATAATATCCGTAATTTTTTTAGGCGTCAATTCGCCGTATATTTTATCGTTTATCATTGCGACCGGAGCGAGTCCGCAGGCGCCTATGCACCTTGCTTCATGCATGGAGAACAACATATCTTCAGTCGTTTCTCCTACGCCTATTCCTAATTCTTCTTTTAAAGTTTCAAGTATTTCACTGGCTCCTTTAACGTAACATGCCGTTCCCATACAAACTGAAATATTGTATTTGCCTATAGGATTTAATTTAAAATAATGATAAAAAGTCGCAACGCCCCATATTGTTGAAGTAGGAATGTTCATTTCCTGCGAGACTAGATCCATGACCTCTCTTGAAAGGTAACCGTTAAGTTCCTGGGCTTTATGCAAAACAGTTATTAAATGCGAGTCAGGTCTGTCCTGCTTTAATATTTCTGCTATAAAATCTTTAATTTGTTTATTAATTTCTTCCTGGTTATGTATATGTGAAGTCATGTTTTTATTTCTCCTTGCTTTTGCGAATTATTCCCTTAGGAAATTTTTGTTTGTAATGAGTATGAAGATATTTATGAGATTTCTCGCCTAAAGGTTTGCCTAAAAACTCATCGTATAACTTGATTATCGCAGGATTTTCATGGCTTCTTCTTATTTTATTTAATTCGTCGGATTTATAAAGAGCTTTTGCCCTTTCGCTTACGAGTTTAGGATCAAAAGGCAAATCTCTGATACCCGAATAAGGCTGACCGCCTCCGCCTATGCATCCTCCGGGACAGGCCATTATTTCTATAAAATGGTATCTTTCAGGATCTTTTTTTACAATTTCAAGCAATTTGTGCGCATTGCCGAGTCCGCTTGCAACAGCGACTCTTATTTCTTTTCCGTTTATTTCTATAGAACCTTCTTTTATTCCTTCATTTCCTCTTACTGCCGTTATATCAATATTTTCCAAAGGTTTCTTTGTCGCGAGTTCATAAGCGGTTCTTATCGCCGCTTCCATTACGCCGCCCGTAACGCCGAAAATCGTCGCAGCTCCTGTTGACAGTCCCAGAGGAGCATCAAAATCCTGTCCTTTGAGATTTTTAAAATCAATACCTGCTGACTTAATCATCCATGCGAGTTCTCTGGTTGTAATAACATAGTCTGTCGCCGGAGTTCCGTCTTCCATTGCAAGCTCAGGTCTTTTGGCTTCGTATTTTTTAGCCACGCAGCACATTATTGCGACGTTTGCTATTTCTGAAGGTTTTCTGCCTATTTTATCTGCAAAATAGGTTTTTACGATTGAGCTCATCATGGACATAGGAGATTTGCATGTTGAAACGTTGTCTATTAAATCAGGGTGAAACTGTTCCAATGCTTTCATCCATCCTGAAGAACAGGACGTTATCATAGGAAGTTTTCCTTTTCCGTTTAATCTTTCAAGGAGTTCGCTTGCTTCTTCCATTATAGTCAAATCAGCCGAGAATTGTGAATCAAAAACATAATCAAACCCGAGAAGTTTTAACGCATGGGCGATTTCTCTTTCCATATTGTTTCCGGCAGGGATTCCGAAAGCTTCACCTATTGCAACTCTTACAGAAGGAGCTACCTGCGCTATTTTTATTTTTGTTTTGTCATTGAGCAAAGCAAAAACGTCCTGAGTGTAATTCTTTTCAGTAAGCGCCGCCGTAGGACATACGTTTACGCATTGACCGCATAAAGTACAGACGCTGTTTGCTATTTTGTCATTAAATGCGGGAACTATGACTGTGTCAAAACCTCTGTTTGCATAATCAATTGCGGAAATGTTTTGTATCTGGGAGCACACCTTTACGCATCTTCCGCAAAGTATGCATTTTTCATGGTTGTTGACTATTGAAGGGGAAGAATCGTCAACATATTTTTCTCTTCTTACTCCTTCAAATTTCCTTTCTCTTAATCCTATAGTTGATGCCAGCTGCTGAAGTTCGCATACTTCGTCTCTTACGCAGGCGTTGCAGTCCTTAGGATGGTTGTCCAGTATTAATTCAAGAATATCTTTTCTCGCTTTTCTTACTGCGTCGGTATTTGTGTGAATTTTCATTCCTTCAGATATCGGGTATGAGCATGAAGCGACAAAGTTTCTCATTCCTTCGACTTCAACTATGCAGATTCTGCATCCGCTTGAAATTGAAAGTTTAGGATGGTAGCATAATCTCGGAATTTTTATTCCTATTGAATCGCATGCTTGCATTATGGTAAGCCCTGAATCAATAGTATATTCTTTATCGTTTATAAAAGCTTTAATCGTGTTCATTTCTGCTCCTTTGCGACTGATGTCTTGTCAATAGCGTGAAATTTGCAGCTTCTGTAACATTTTCCGCATTTTATGCAGAGTTCCTGATGAATTGTATGAGGTTCTTTCGGAAGTCCGGCAATTGCTCCGGCCGGACAGGCTCTTCTGCATGCGGAACAGCCTATGCATTTATCGTTAATCGTATATGTCAAAAGTTTTTCGCATACAAGAGACCTGCACATCTTTTGTTCGACGTGTTCTTCGTATTCCTGTCTGAAATTTTTAATTGTGCTTAAGACCGGGTTTGGAGCAGACTGTCCGAGCCCGCAGAGAGAAGCTTTTTTTATCATATTGCCGAGTTCTTCAAGTTTTTCAATATCTCCGGTTTTTCCTTCTCCGTCGGTAATTCTTGTCAAAATTTCAAGCATTCTTTTGATTCCTTCTCTGCAAGGAACGCATTTTCCGCATGATTCGCTCTGCGTAAATTCCAAAAAGAATTTGGCAATGTTAACCATACATGCAGTTTCGTCTATTATTATCATTCCGCCGGAACCCATAATCGATCCTGCTTTTGTAAGCGATTCGTAATCTATTTTTGTGTCAAGCATGCTTTCCGTAAGACATCCTCCGGACGGCCCGCCTGTCTGTACAGCCTTAAATTTTTTTCCGTTCGGAATTCCTCCGCCTACTTCATATATTATTTCTCTTAACGTCATTCCCATAGGAATTTCGGCAAGACCTGTATTTGTTATTTTCCCCGCAAGAGCAAAAACTTTTGTTCCTTTGCTTTTATCGACTCCTATCGATGAGAACCATTCGGCTCCGTTGATGATAATTGAAGAGATGTTTGCCCATGTTTCCACGTTGTTTAATAATGTAGGTTTTGCAAATAATCCGCTTACGGCAGGGAAAGGAGGTCTCGTTCTTGGCATTCCTCTTTTTCCTTCAATTGAATTCATAAGAGCTGTTTCTTCTCCGCAGACAAAAGCGCCTGCTCCGAGCCTTATTTCCATATCAAAAGAAAAATTCGATTCCAATATATTGTTTCCGAGCAAATTTTCTTTTCTTGCGTCTTCAATGGCTTTTTGAAGTCTTTTTATTGCCAAAGGATATTCTGCCCTTAAATAAACAACGCCTTTTGAAGCGCCGACAGCGTATGCTCCTATAGCCATTCCTTCAACGATTGAATGAGGGTCTCCTTCGATTATGCTTCTGTCCATAAAAGCGCCCGGATCTCCTTCATCTGCATTGCAAACTACGAATTTTTCGTCATTTTGCTGCTTTGCCGTAGCTTCCCATTTTATTCCTGTCGGGAATCCCGCTCCGCCTCTTCCTCTTAAACCTGAATCTTTTACGGTTTTAACAACGTCTTCCGGAGTCATTTCCGTAAGAACTTTGGCAAGAGCCGTATATCCGCCGGCATATATGTAATCGTCAATATTTTCAGGGTCTATAAGCCCGCAGTTTTTTAAAGCTATTCTTTTTTGTTTCTTAAAAAATTTTTGATCGCCGAATACATAAGAAAATTTGTCGGTAAAAAGTTGTTTTTCCATTTATTTGCCCACCCATTCGGTAATTATTTTCCCGCTTTTAATATGTTTTTTTATTATTTCTCTTGCTTTTTCAGGCGTTACCTGGATATATTTTACCGGTTCTTTATCTTTTTGATAAATTTCTACGGTCGGTTCCAAATTGCATCTTCCGGCGCATCCTTTTTGGCTGATATAAATGTTTTTTTCATTTTTGAGTTCATTTTGAAAAACTTCCATAACCGGCACCGAGCCTGCCGCAATTTCACAAGTGGCCATTCCGACATATATTTTTGTGTCGGAAAAGTACCCGTTTTTCTCTAATCTTGACTTTGCTTCTTTTCTTTTCTCTTCAAGAACAGATAAAGGCTTAGACATAGCGACTCCTGTTTTTTAAAATAATGAAAAAAGTATATAAAATATACATAATATAGTCAAAGAAAATTACGGAGCTTTTAAATTCGCCGAAAATAATAAATTGACTGTGATGTTTAAAATTTGTTAAAATATCAAAATATCATTTTATTAAAAATAAAAATAATTTTATAAAAAGTGCGTGGGGGTTGTATGTTTAGAGGGAGATTTTTCTTATTTGTGCAAGTCTTTTTCTGTTGTTTATTTTTGACAGTGGCGGGTTGCGGTAAAAAAGAAAGTTCAAAAAATGACGAATCAGCTGTTAAAGTTTGGCATTGGATGACAGACAGACAGGCGGCTTTTGAAAAATTGGCAGACCAGTATTACAAAGAAACCGGGGTTAAAGTTATTTTTGAAACATATGCGCCTACCGATGTGTATAAAAATAAAATTACAGCTGCCGCAAGCGGACAGCTTCTTCCTGATATTTTCAATCCTTTAAGCGATAAAAGAGAATTGGCTTCTTATATAAAAGCAGGTTTCATTGAAAACTTAAACGACGAAATGAACAAGGGATGGAAAGACGTATTTTTTGAAAAATCATTAGTTCAGAATATGTTTGAGAAGAATAATGAATGGGGCGTAGAACCTGGATATTACGGAGTTCCGTTAGATGTAAGTTCTCTGATGATATACTACAATAAAGATTTGTTTGCAAAAGCAGGTCTTGATCCTAATAAACCTCCTAAAACATGGAATGAATTCATTGAAGCCGGCAAGAAACTGAGAGCAGCCGGAATTCAGCCTTTTGTAAGCGGGTTCGGCGAAGCATGGCTTGTAGGTTCGCTGGCATCTTCTTATCAGTGGAATCTTTTCGGAAAGCAGGGAATTCTTGATACTATTCAGGGAAAAATTACTTATACGGATCCTAGATGGATTAAGATTTTCGAACTTTTCAATGAAATGAAAGAAAACAAAATGTTTGCTTCAGGAATAGTTACAATGATAAATAAAGATGCGGAAAGAACTTTTGCGACAGGAAAAGCCGCAATGGCTTTGAACGGTTCATGGGGTGTAAACGTTTACAAATCTATGAACCCTTCTTTACAATACGGAATTATGTATCCTCCTTCATTGCCTGACGCAAAATATCCTTTGTTGGTTTTCGGAGGAGACGGATCATCAATGTTTGTTAACGCAATGTCTCCTAAAAAAGATAAAGCGATAGCCTTTTTGAAATGGTTTACTCAAAGAGAACAGCAGTCGTTCCTTGCCAAAGAAACGTTAAATATTCCTTCAAATAAGGAAAGCGCACAGGATTTGCCTGAAATATTGAAAGAGTTTTCAAAGAGTATCGATCAGACTTTTGAAAATCTTCCTATGATAGAATCTTGGCAGGTTACAAATTATATCAATACGAATTTACAGTCTGTTATTATAGGGGAAAAAACACCTAAACAGGCGGCTGAAGAAGTTCAGGCGGAAAAAGAAAGACAAATGAAGGTAGAGAAATAATATGAATATATCTCCTAAAGAAAAAACATTAAACATGATGTTTATAATGCCTGCATTGGTATTATTTCTGGTGTTTAATTTATATCCTTTAATCAGAACTTTCCAGCTGAGTTTTTATCAGTGGAACGGTATAGATAAAGATATGTTATTCGTCGGATTTGCGCAATATAAGCATATTCTTTTTAATAATCCTGCTTTTTGGAAGTCAATGTTAAATGCCGGTTACGTGACATTATTGTCATTGACTTTGCAGAACGGCTTGGCGCTGTTGCTGGCAATACTGGTAAACAGACAGATAAGAGGCGGAAACATATACAGAGTTATATTTTTCCTTCCGCCTGTTCTTTCGGGTATTGTCGTAGGATTAATATGGAAATTTGTTTATGACGGAAATTTCGGAATTTTGAATCATTGGCTGATGTCTTTAGGCTTTGAGAATTTTAAGGATTTTGCATGGCTTTCCGAAGTAAAAACATCATTGTCTTCAGTTGCCATAGTTCATATGTGGAAAGGTTTCGGATACGGATTTATTATTCTTTTGGCCGGTTTGCAGACAATACCGGTTGAATTATACGAAGCTGCAGAAGTTGACGGAGCAGATAAATGGCAGCAGTTTAAAAACATAACGGTGCCTTGTATGATACCTGTTTTTACGCTTGTAACGATTTTAACAATTTTGGGTTCAATGCAGATATTTGATTTAATATATTCCATGACCAGAGGCGGACCTGCAGGACATACTCATGTTCCTATAACAAAGATATATGAGTATATGAGCAACGGGGAGTTTGGATATTCTACGGCAATGGCCATTATATTCGGTTTTGTCTTGCTGGTAGTGTCTTTTTTTCAGCTCTATGTAAGTAAAAAATTTAACAGGTAATTAAAAATGAATTCATTTAAAACAAAAAAACAAATTTTAGATTTTATTACGCATGCAATACTTTTAGCAGTGGCAGTTACTTGTATATTTCCGGTTTTTTGGATGTTGTCGTCGTCTTTAAAAACACAGGAAGAAATATTTACAAAAATGACGTTGCTTCCTGAAGTATGGCAATGGAGCAACTATGTAGACGCTTTTGTTAAAGCAGAATTCGGAATGTACTTCTTAAACAGCGTTATATATACAGTAGTAGGAGTTTCAGCAATAGTTTTGATTACTTCCATGGCCGCTTACGGGTTCGCAAGACTTGAATTCTGGGGAAAGAATTTTCTTTTTTATTTATTGATTTCTACTCTTTTAATTCCGATACCTGGTGTTTTTGTTCCGTTATATTTGCTTTTGAAAAAATTAGCGCTGCTTGATACCAGAACAGGTTTGCTGTTGTGTTACATAAGCGGAGCTCTCGCTTTCGGATTATTTTTATTAAGGTCGTTTTTTGAAGATTTGCCTAAAGAAATAGAAGAAGCTGCTCTTATAGACGGCTGTTCAAGATTCGGCATTTATTGGAGAATAGCTCTGCCTCTTGCAAAGCCTGCAATAGCCACGCTTGTTATCCTTCAGTGTCTTGCCATTTGGAACGAGTTCTTGCTTGCCCTTGTTGTTTTGCAGGATAAAGCAAAAATGCCTATACAAAGAGGTTTGATGGTTTTTCAGGGGACATTTATTACGGATTATCCGTTGTTAATGGCCGGTTTGACAATAGCTACAATTCCTATAGTAATAATATATCTGCTTATGCAGAAGCATATCGTTAAAGGTATTGCCGCCGGAGCTCTGAAAGGATAAGTCTTTTTACCGGAGTCGGCAGTTGGAGTTTTGCTATCATGACCATAGACGTTATTGTTTTTGATTTAGGAAAAGTTATCTTTGATTTTGATATAAGTAAATTATCAGTCGGTTTTTCTAAGTCTTCGGCAAAGCCGTATAAAGATATAGACAGAATACTTCTGGAACACTGGGAAATTATCGCCGAATATGAAAAAGGGCGGATTTCTTCTGAAAATTTTTATGACAAAGTAAGCAATGCTTTGGATATGAAAATTCCCTACAGTGAATTTTGTAATATATGGAACGATATTTTCACTCCGTTTAATGACGTAGCCGATTTTTTGGCTTTACTGTCAAAAAATTATAGTTTGTCTCTTCTTTCAAATACTAATGATTTGCACTTCCAATTTTTAAAAAATAGATATCCGCACATTTTTGGATATTTTACCAATTATCACTTATCTTATAAGATGGACGCCAGAAAACCTGAAAAAGAAATATACAGGAAAACAATTGATTTTTATAACGTAGAGCCTGAAAAAATATTTTTTACGGATGATTTGCAGATTAATGTTGAAAAAGCCAGGGAAATGAACATATCCGCTTTTAAATTCGAGGGTCTGCAAAAACTCAAACGTGATTTATCTCTTGCAGGGGTTAGATATTAAAGTATGATAAATTTCGGCATAAGCGCTGCAAAACAAAAAGAACTCGAAAAAAAATTTGAAAAATTCAATATTAAAGAAAGCGACATTGTTGAGAAGTTTATACATTCTTCCGGTCACGGCGGACAGAATTTAAACAAAGTGGCTACTTGCGTGTATCTTAAGCATATTCCGACTATGACGGAAATTAAATGCCAGAAGCACAGGACTCAGCTTTTGAACAGATATGAGGCAAGAAAAATGCTGGCGGAATCGATAGAAACCGAAGTGCTTGGAATGCAGAGCAAAAAAATAAAAGAAATAGAAAAAATGAGACGGCAGAAACGTAAAAGGTCCAAAAGAGCAAAAGAAAAAATACTTGAAAATAAAAAAAACAATTCCGAAAAAAAACAAAACAGAAAGAAGGTTGAAATAGAATGAAAATAGCGTTGGCGCAGGTAAATCAGACGGTCGGCAAAATAGCGGAAAATACGGAAAAAATTTTGCAGCTGGCCCGCAAAGCTGAAGATGAACAGGCTGAGCTTATTGTTTTTCCTGAATTTTGCGTAGTCGGCGGTTACGGTTATGATTTATTCAAGAATAAGGATTTTATTCTGGCAAGTTATAAGGCAATGGAACTCATAACGTCAAGAACGCCTATACATACTCTTTGCGGCGTGATAACAAATGATAAATTTAATAAAAATCTTATAAACGCCGTCGCTTTGTTTCACGACGACAATATGTCTACGGTTGCTTCAAAAGATATCTTGGATGACTCTGATTTTGACGATAAAAAATATTTTAAATTTTCCGGTTTTTCAAACGTTTTTAAAATAAGCGGTAAAAATATTGCGTGCGTAATTGCAGACAGTGCAGATTCCGTTAAAAAAAATATAGAAAAAGCGTCATGGCTTGGTATAGATATTGTTATTGTAACAAGCTGTTCTTCGTATTATAAAGGAAAATGTTCCGAAATAAAAAATGTTTTAAGACAGTCTGCTGTCGATAATGCCGTTGACGTAGCTTACGTTAATATGGCGGGAGCTCATGACGGTTATATTTTTGACGGAGGAAGTTTGTATGTATCCAAAACCGGGAGCTTTAAGGCGTTAGCCGCAAATTTTAAAGAAGATTTCATCGTTTTTGATACGGACGGCTCAGATGCGGAAAAAGAAGATATTTCTGCAGAAAAAGAAATGTATGAAGCGGCTGTTTCGGGGCTTGGGGATTATTGCGGTAAAAACGGTTTTAAAAAATGCGTATTGGGAGTAAGCGGCGGAATAGATTCCGCGTTAACCCTGGCAATTGCCGTTGACGCAATGGGAAAAGATAATGTTTTGGGCGTTTTAATGCCGTCTCGGCATACATCGAAGGAATCAAATTTGTATGCGGAAGATATTTGTTCAAGACTTCAGGTAAAAACAATCGTTCTTCCTTTGGATGATATTTACGGTTCTTATATAAAAACTATGGCGTCCGTTTTTGAAGGGAAAGAGCAAGATTCGTCCGAAGAAAACCTGCAGGCAAGAATAAGAAGCAATTTTCTTATGGCGCTGTCAAATAAATTCGGTTATTTGGCTTTATGCACATGCAACAAATCTGAAGATGCCGTTGGATACAGCACTCTTTACGGAGATGCCGCAGGAGGATATTCTCCTATAGGCGATTTGTTTAAAAAAGAAGTTTACAATTTATCGCGTTACAGAAATTCAGTCTCTGCCGTTATACCGGAAACAATAATTAAAAGAGCTCCGACGGCCGAACTGAGAGATAATCAAAAAGATTCCGATTCCTTGCCTGAATACGATATGTTAGATGATATTTTAGAAAAAATGATTGATAAAAAAATGACTTACAACGAAATAATCAATTCGGGAATTTCCAAAGATATTTTAGATAAAGTAATGAAACTTTTGTTTTTATCGGAGTATAAGAGAAGGCAGTCTCCGACAGGAACAAAATTTTCTAAAACAGCTTTTTCAAGAGACGTTATATTACCTGTTACTAACGGATACATATGGAAACCAATGATAGAAAAAAATACGCAGCCGGACACAGAAAGAGAATAAAAGAAAAGTTTTTAAATTCCGGGTTCGAGAATTGGCAGGATTATGAAGTTTTGGAATTTGCGTTAACTTTCGCTCTGCCGCGTAAAGATACTAAGCAAACGGCAAAAAAACTTATAGCATATTTCGGCAGTTTTAAGGATCTTTTGAATGCCGATTATAAAGATTTAATAAAATTAAAGAAAGCCGGTATAGGGGAACATTCTGCCGTTTTTATTTCTTTTTTGAAAAATTTTGCCGTAAAATATTCCGAGTTTGAAATAAGACAAAAGGAAAAAGTATCTTCTCCCAAAGACGTTATCGCCTTTTTGAAATCGGTTATAGGCTCTTCAAAAAAAGAAAATTTTTATGCGATATTTATGAATGCGGCAAATAAAATTTTAGATTATAAAACGGTTACTAAGGGAATTGTCAATAAGTCTGCGGTTTATCCCAGAGAGATTGCAAAAATGGCTTTGGATAATAATGCGACATCCGTTATCATATCACATAATCATCCCGGCGGAACATGCAAACCGTCGCAAAATGATATAATAGCTACTGAAGCGGTTTTAAAAGCGTTGAAAACAATAGATGTCTTTTTGCTTGATCATATAATTGTTACAGACAATGATTATTACAGTTTTAAAGATAATGGCTTAATTTAGGGGGAGACGTGAGCGGTTTATTTGCTGTTGCCTCAAAACAAAATTGTGCGGAAATGCTTATTTACGGAACTGATTATCACGCGCATATGGGTTCCGAATACGGAGGTCTTGCTGTTCTCGGGCAGGATTTTGCCAGATTTATCCACCGTATGAATAACGCGAATTTCAGAGATAAATTTTTTGACAGTACAAAAGACTTTGAAACCAATATGGGAATAGGCTGCGTAAGCGACTTGGAAGAACAGCCTGTTTATATTAAATCAAAGGTCGGAGAATTTTGTATTGTGACATCAGGAAGAATCGTAAATGTCGAGTCTCTTGCGGACGAAATGATGAAAGACGGTGTTTGTTTCAGCGAGTTCAGCAAATTTCACGTTAACAGCACAGAACTTGTCGCAAGAATAATTGCCGACGAAGATACCATAGAAAACGGTATAAAGAAAGTTTTTAGCAAAATAAAAGGCTCCTGTTCTTTGCTTATTTTAACAAGACAGGGAATTTATGTCGCAAGGGATTTTTTCGGCAGAACGGCTTTGGTGCTCGGTAAAAATGAAGATTCTTTTGCCGTATGTTCGGAAACGTGTTCTTTTTCAAACTTGGGATATGAAACTATTCGAGATTTAAATCCCGGAGAAATAGTGTTAATGAATGAAAACGGGATTAAAATACTTGATAAAGGTCATAATACAAAACAGGTTTGTTCTTTCCTGTGGATATATACCGGTTTTCCTGCATCAAATTATGAAGGACTGAATTCCGAAATAATAAGGGAAAAAAGCGGCAGGCTTCTTGCAAAAAGAGATAAAGGAATAGATGCGGATTTGGTTGCGGGCGTTCCGGATTCCGGTCTTGCCCATGCTGTCGGCTATGCAATGGAATCAGGGCTTCCTTTCAGAAGGCCTCTTGTAAAATATACGCCGACATACGGCAGAAGCTATGCTCCGCCGACCCAGCATCTGAGAAATATCACGGCAAAAATGAAACTGGTAGCAATAAAAGAAGTAATTAACGGCAACAGTCTGGTTTTGCTTGAAGATTCTATCGTAAGAGGCACTCAGCTGAAAAACTTTACCGTTGAAAAACTATGGAATGCCGGAGCAAAAGCAATACACGTAAGGCCTGCCTGTCCTCCGTTAATGTTCCCGTGTATATATGCGAACTCGACAAGAACAAACAGCGAACTGGTGACAAGAAGAGCAATAAAAGAGATTGAAGGAAAAGATATTGAAGATGTTTCCGAATATTTAGATCATACGACTGAAAAATATGCAAAAATGGTCGATATAATCAGAAAATATTTGAATATTACTTCATTGAAATATCAGATTTTGGAAGATATGATAGAGGCTATAGGTCTGCCTGAAAAAGATTTATGCACTCATTGTTGGAACGGAAAACAATGCAGAGGATGCTCAAATGAAAAAATATAAGAAAGTAATTTTGTATTCTTTAAGTACTTGTTTTTGGTGTTCCAAAACTAAAAAACTTCTTAAAGAAATGAATGTTGATTTTGAAGAAATTTATGTCGACCTGCTGAGTGACGAAGAGAGCGTTAAGGTTATGTCTGCGCTTAAAGAAAATGAAACTTTTCCCGTGTTGAAACTTGACAATGATTACATTATAGGGTATAAGGAAGAATCTGTAAGAAAACTTTTTCAAAATTAATTTTTCTGGGGCTGTAGCTCAGCTGGGAGAGCGCTTCGTTCGCAACGAAGAGGCCGTCGGTTCAATCCCGATCAGCTCCAGTTTTTTCATGCCCGTTTTTCCGTAGAGTTTAAAAATTTCATAAATTAAAATTGTAACAGAAGAAAACTTCATAATATCGCTGTTGCAATTTTGTTAAAAAAAACCTATAATAGACTAAAATACTAAATCAGTCGAAAAGTTTGTTTTATAAAAACATAATATAAACTGAAGAACACAAATAGGCGTTTTTTTGCATCGTACGCTTTTGTGGTATGAGGTATTTTATTTATTAATACCGCTTTTGTTTTTTAATTATAAAGTTTTTTTTGATAATTGAAATTTATTTTCGGAAAATAAAAAATCTTTATGAAAAACGCCGCTTAATCCGTGAATGTATTTTATTGACAATTATTAACTATAAGTTGTAAAATTTAACCATTATTTACTGAGAGAATTTATGCCTTAGGGTATTGTATGAATTTAGCGCCTGAAATATTATTTACCGTTGCCGGTTTTCCGGTAACAAACACGATTGTAACGACAGTTATTACTGATTTAATAATTGTATCGCTGGTGCTTGTTTTCAGATTTACGATGTCTCTGTATCCTAAGATGTTTCAAAATATTATGGAATCCGTAGTTGAATATTTTTATGATTCGACGAAAGATATCGCCGGTTCAAGAGTTTCTTTTATTTATCCGTGGGTTTTAACTTTTTTCATTTTTATTTTTATAGCCAACATAATAGGTTTGTTTCCGGGGTTTGAATCGATAAGATTTCATCCTTTGGGCAATCTTTCCGAAGAGGGAGTTCCGTTATTAAGGACTGCCACAAGCGATTTGAATTTAACGGCGGCTTTTGCAATTACGTCGATAGTTATGACCCATTTCTATGCGGTTAAATATACCGGCGTAAAAAGTTATATCGGAAGATTTATATCTTTTCAAATGTTCCCGATATTTTTGTTTGTCGGTCTGCTGGAATTTATCGGAGAATTTACAAAAATTATTTCTTTGGCATTCCGTTTGTTCGGCAATATTTTAGCGGGAGAAGTCGTGTTGGGGACGATGTCTTCAATGATGGCTTTCGGAGTTCCGATACCGTTTATGATGCTGGAAGTAATGGTTGCTTTGATACAGGCTATAGTTTTTGCAATGCTTACAATGGCGTTTATGAATATTTTGACTGAAAAACATTAGGAGGAAGTATGACAATCACATTGACTGGCGGTATTATTATTGCGGTTGGAAGTTTAGGCCCTGGTTTAGGAATCGGTTTTATAGGAGCAAAAGCGGTAGAAGCTATCGGAAGAAATCCTGAAGCATCCGGAAAGATAATGGTCAACATGCTTATTGCAATGGCATTTGCGGAAGCTATAGCCATTTATTCTTTAATTTTCGCATTTATGAAGTAAACTATGGAAATATTTAATTTATTAGGTTTAGAACCTAAACTTTTTATAGCACAAATTGTCAACTTTATAATTTTATTTTTTATTTTAAAGTTGTTTTTGTATAAACCTGTTTTACAGATGCTTGAAGAAAGAAATAAAAAAATCAAGCAGGGGCTTGATGATGCCGAAAATGCAAAAAAAGTCCTTTTGGATGCAGGCAATGAAAAAGTCAATATTTTGAAAGACGCAAAAGTTAATGCCGATAAAATTTTAGAAAATACAAAAACGTCTGCCGAGCTGCTTAAGCAGAAAACTTCAGAAGATGCAAAAAAACAGGCGGTTGATATCGTAGATAATGCGAAGAAACTTGCAAAAGACGAGTTTGACAAAGCAAACAGACAGGTAGGCGAAATTTCGGTTGATTTATCTAAGAAAATTGTTTCTAAAATTTTATCTGAGATATTTACTGAAGAAGAAAAAAATGCAGTTTTAGCTAAAGCTGTAGATAAGATTGAGCGCGGCGGTTATGAAAAAACAACAAATTAAACAATTTGCGCAGGCGATAGTATCGGAAGGTGAAATATCCGAGAACGTTTCTAAATGGCTTTTAAACAATTTAACCAAAGCCGAGATGAAACTGTTTGTGAAATATCTGTCTGCTGAAATAAAAGAATTTACAGTTATTGCAAAATATGCCGGAGAGCCTTCTGATGAGGTAAAAAATAAAATTCGCCAAATGTTCCGGGATAAGAATATTGTTTACATAAGAGATGATAAAGAAATCGGTGCCGGAATTAAACTTGAATTCGGCGATTATATACTAGACTATACCGTCTCGGCTATGATTGTAAAAATAATGAAAGGTATAAAAGAGAGATTATGAAACCAGAAGAACTTATAAAACAAATAGAGGAAAAACTTTATTCGGTAGATATTAATCCGGAACTTGTAAATTACGGCGTCGTTGAAACAGTCGGCGACGGTATTGTGAAAGCAACCGGACTTTCAAGCGTAGGTTACGGAGAAGAAGTTGAATTTGAAAATAAAGCAAAAGGTCTGGTGTTAAATCTGGACGAAGATGCTGTATATATAGTTTTATTGTCCGAAGCTGAAATTACAAGAGGAATGAAAGTTTCAACTACCGGCAAAATTTTGGGAATAACGGTTTCCGATAAGTTAATCGGAAGAGTAATAGATCCTATGTGTACTCCTCTGGATGAGAAAGAATTAAAAATTGATGACGGCAAATTATATCCGTTTGAGAAAATTGCAGCCGGAATCATTGAAAGAAGTCCTGTTGACAGACCTGTCAAAACAGGTATTAAGGCAATTGATTCCATGATTCCTATCGGAAGAGGACAAAGAGAACTTATAATCGGAGACAGAAATACCGGAAAAACGGCTATAGCCATTGATACTATAATAAACCAGAAAAAACTTGATTTGGGTCTTAAAAGAGTTATCTGCATTTATTGCGCAATCGGACAAAAGAGATCTAACATAGCTTCAATAGTGGCAAGACTTAAAGAAACGGGAGCTATGGATTATACGGTTGTCGTTTCGGCAACGGCTTCCGATTCCGCTTCTTTGCAGTATATTGCTCCTTTTGCAGCTTGCGCAATCGGCGAATATTTTATGGAAAAAGGCGAAGACGTTTTGGTAGTTTATGATGATTTAACGAAACATGCCTGGGCTTACAGACAGCTGTCTTTGCTGTTAAGAAAGCCGGCCGGAAGAGAGGCATATCCCGGAGATATTTTTTATTTGCATTCAAGACTTCTTGAAAGAGCCGTCAGACTGTCTGATGCAAACGGAGGCGGAACGCTTACGGCGCTGCCTATAATAGAAACGCAGGGAAATGACGTTTCAGCTTATATCCCTACAAACGTTATATCCATTACAGACGGACAAATTTATCTTGAAGGCGATTTGTTCAACGCCGGCGTAAGACCTGCGTTAAACGTAGGTTTGTCGGTTTCAAGAGTCGGAGGAGCAGCCCAGACAAAACCTATGAAGCAGCTTGCAGGACCTGTTCGTCTTGAATTGTCCCAGTTCAGAGAGCTTCAGAGTTTCGCACAATTCGGAAGCGATCTTGACGATGAGACATTAACGAAAATAAACAGAGGTAAAGTTTTAACCGAAATTTTAAAACAGCCTCAATATAATCCGTATGACGAAGCGTCTGAAATAATCGCGATATATTCTGCCACTTCAGGCTGTTTGGACGATGTTCCTGTAGAAAAAGTTATGGAAATAGAAAGAAAAATTATTGATTTTATAAAATTAAACAATAAAGATTTGGTTTCGAAAATTTCGGAGAATAAAAAAATTGACGCAGCTGTTTTGGAAGAATTGAAAAAAGCTATATCTGAATTTAAGAAAACGTTAATTTAACGGGATTTATAATGGCTGAAAGTTTACAACAGATCAAAAAGAGAATAAAGACGGCAAACAGCATAGCCCAGATATCAAAGGCTATGGAGATGATTGCCGCGTCAAAAATCAAGAAAGCCCAGAATGCGGTTGAAAAAAACAGACCTTATGCGGAAAGAGTAAAATACATAGTTCAGAAAATTTTAGCCGAGAATAACGAAAATTCGTTAACCTCTTATTTTCTGGAAGTCAAAAAGAAAAATATAAACAGTAAGCTTGTTTATGTAATTTCTCCGGATAAAGGGTTATGCGGCGGACTTTTGGCTAACATTTTTAAACAGGTTTCAAATAATGTTTCAAAACAGGATTATGTGGTAGCTATAGGAAAGAAGGCTCAGGTTTTTTGCATTAAGAACGGATACAATGTAATAGCTTCTTTCAATATGGGAACGCTTTTCCCGAAATATGCCGACATTTTTCCTATGTTAAAGATTATTCAGGAATTTTACCGCGATAAAAAAGTATCCTCGGTTGAGGTTATCTATACGTATTTTAAGAATCGTTTGGTTCAGGAACCTACAGCAAAAATTTTAGCTCCTATACAGAAAGATGAGAATTTTATTAATAAAGGCGATCATATTTTTGAACCTTCTTCATCTGAAGTTTTTAAAAGTTTAATTCCTTATTATTTTGAAGTTATTTTTTATGATATACTTATGAATGCGTATGCCAGCGAACAGGCTGCAAGAATGGCATCCATGAGCAATGCAAAAGAAAATGCTAACGAGATTTCTTCTTCTCTGACGATGGTTTACAATAAATCCAGACAGGAAAAAATTACGAACGAAATATTGGATTTGGCTAACGGGCAAATCAAGAATGCGATTTAAAAAGCAAAGGAATGGAAAATGGTAAAAGACAATTTTAAAAAAGGCGAAGGTTTTGTTATCAGAGTTCAGGGGCCTGTTGTTGATTTACGGTTTCAGGATGAAACGCCGGATATATATGAGGCACTTACTCTTGTTAATAAAGACGGTTCAAAACTTGTTTTGGAAACGATGTTCCAGATGGATAATTTTGAAGTAAGAGCGATTGCGCTTGGCTCTACGGACGGTGTGAAAAGGGGACAGAAGGTTTTAAGAACAAAAGCTCCTATTTCAGTTCCTGTCGGAGAGAAAACGCTGGGCAGAATATTTAACGTGCTTGGAAACCCTATTGACGGTCTGGAACCTGTAGATTCAAGCGAATTTGCTCCTATCCACAAACCTTCACCTGCGCTTTCGGAACAGAAAACTACTCCGGAAGTCTTGGAAACCGGTATAAAAGTCATAGATTTGATTTCTCCTTTTACAAAAGGCGGAAAGATAGGAATCTTCGGAGGAGCCGGAGTCGGAAAAACGGTTGTCGTTAAAGAACTTATAAGAAATATAGCAATGGAGCATGAGGGACATTCTGTTTTTGCCGGAGTCGGAGAAAGAACAAGAGAGGGAACCGACTTATGGATCGAAATGAAAGAATCAAATGTTTTGGATAAAACGGTTTTAGTGTTCGGGCAGATGAATGAGCCTCCGGGAAGCAGAATGAGAGTTGCTTTGACCGGATTGACAATGGCAGAACATTTTAGAGATCAAAAAGGGGAAGATGTTCTTCTTTTTATAGATAATATTTACAGATTTGCTCAGGCGGGAAGCGAAGTTTCCGCACTGCTCGGAAGAATGTCTTCAGCGGTAGGATACCAGCCGAATCTTGCCCAGGATATGGGTGAGCTTCAGGAAAGAATAGCTTCTACAAATAAAGGATCAGTTACGTCAGTGCAGGCTATTTATGTTCCTGCGGACGATTATACGGATCCTGCGCCTGTAACCATATTTTCTCATTTGGACGCAACTATTACCCTCGACAGAGCGATAGTAGAGCAGGGGCTTTATCCTGCCGTAAATCCTCTGACGTCATCATCAAGGCTTCTTGATCCTAACAATGTAGGACAGGAACATTATGACGTTGCGATGAATGTTAAAAAAATTCTCCAGAAATATAAAGATTTGCAGGATATTATTGCAATTTTAGGTATGGACGAATTGTCAGATGAAGATAAGTTAACAGTTTCAAGAGCAAGAAAAATTCAAAAATTTTTGACTCAGCCTATGTTTGTTGCCGAGACGTTCACCGGCTTTGACGGTAAATATGTAAAACTTGAAGATACGATAAAAGGCTTTAAGGAAATAATAGAAGGTAAATATGATAATATTTCCGAACAGAATTTTTATATGGCCGGTACTATAGAAGATGTTATAAAAAGAGCTTCTAAATGACAAATACTTTCAAATTGGATATTTTATCTCCGGAAGGTTCCGTTTTCAGCGGACAGGTTTCGCTTGCAAAATGCCCTACTCTTGCAGGAGAAATAACAATACTTGCCGGGCATACGTCGCTTATTACAAAACTTTCAAGCGGCGAAGTGGAAATAGAACAGGACGGGGAAAGAAAATTCATAGCGATTATGGGCGGATTTTTGGAAATTTCAGAAAATATCGTCAGTATTATCGCCGATTTTGCGATGAGGTCAGATGAAATAGACGAGCAGAAAATCAAGGAAGCAAAGTTGTACGCCGAAGAGCAGTTAAAAAAGAAGGATAAAATTTCTTCCGAAATAGCGGAGCATGATTTGCAAAAAGCAGTTTTGGAACTTAAAGTTTTTGAACACAGAAAATTAAAAAATAAAAACAAAGGGGTAAAATATTGAAAAACATATACATATATTTTTCAATTATGGTCATATCGTTTTTATCGGCATGTTCATCTGCGCAAAAAAAAGAAGTTCCTGTTATTGACGAACCTGTAGTGACTACCTCGATGACGGTCACGGAAAGCGGCGATGAAATAGCCGATGCTGCGGTTGTCTTTGTTGAAAAGAGGCTTGTAGCTGTTTCCGACGGAAAACCTAAAGAATATGAATACGTTTTAAACGAGAAAGTCATTGCCAAAGAAACATTAAACGACAAAGGAGAAGTTTCTTCTTTTATTGGAGATATGCCTAACGGTTTGGTTAAGCAGTACGATATGGAAAGAAAACTGATGGCTGAGATAAATTACAATGCCGGCAAACTTGAAGGCGTAAACAAATCATATTATCCTAACGGTCAGCTTGCGTTTGTGAAAAATTATAAGAACGGACTTTTAGACGGGCAGGTAAGAGAATTTTATGACAATTCAAATAAGAAAACGGAAGCATCGTACAAGGACGGACTTTTGAACGGTACTCTCAAAAAATATTCCGCTACAGGCACATATCTTTCGTCCGCACAATACACTGACGGAGAATTGGACGGGACTTACAAAGAATATTTTGTGACAGGTACTCCTAGAATAGAAATAGAATATTACAGAGGTAAAAAAGAAGGTATCAGTAAGGAATATCATCCTAACGGAACTTTAAAATACCAATATAATTATTCGCAGGGACTGTTGCAGGGAGATTCAAAAATTTATTATGAAGACGGGTCAATTAATAAAATTGAAAAATATAAAAATAACAAATTAGACGGCGATACAAAAATATACAGTAATAATAATTCTGAAATCCCTATGTATATAGACACATATGTGAACGGCAAAAAAGTAATGAGAAGGGCTTTCAGCGGAAAAGGCGATCAAATTTTTAAAATAAGATATTAAAATAAAGGGAGTCAGGTATGTCAGGTCATAATAAATGGGCCAGTATTAAACACAAAAAAGCTGCAACAGATTCAAAAAGAGGTAAGGTTTTTACAAAAATAATAAGGGAAATGGTTGTTGCCGCAAAAGAAGGCGGAGGAGTAATTGAAAATAACGCCAGATTGAGAAAAGCAGTTGCTGATGCCAGAGAAGCAAATATGCCTCAGGATAATATCAAAAAGGCGATTCAAAGAGGAACAGGCGAAATTCCGGGCGTAATATATGAAGAAATGACGTATGAAGGTTACGGTCCTGCAGGCGTGGCGTTAATAGTTGAAACTACGACTGACAATAAAAACAGAACGGCATCCGATATAAGAAAAATATTTTCAAAACATTCAGGCAGCATGGGTGAAACAGGATGCGTAGGATGGATGTTTTCCAGAAAAGGTTTTATTTCAATAGATAAATCTGCCAGCGATGAAGATACCGTAATGACTCTTGCTCTTGAAAACGGAGCCGATGACTTTGTTGCGGAAGAAGACAATTATGAAATTTATACAAAAGTGGAAGATTTTGAAAACGTTAAAAATGCTCTTTTGGCAAAGAATATCCAAATTGCCGAATCAGAAATATCAATGATACCGCAGACTTATGTAAAGCTTCAGGGAGACGATGCAGAACATATGCTTAAACTTATGGATGAATTGGAAGAGTATGACGACGTAAAAAATATTTTTGCCAATTTTGATATTTCTAAAGAAGATATGGAAAAGTTTGGGGCATAATGATAGTTTTAGGGATAGATCCCGGATTGTCAATGGCAGGATGGGGAGTCGTTTCTAAAGGGCAAAAAGACAGAATTTCTCTTTTGGAATACGGATGCATTAAAACATATCCGTCAACTTGTCTTGCCGAAAGGCTTAAATTCCTTTATACAGAAATTCAGTCAGTTATTATAAAGTATAAACCGGAAGTTGTAGCGATAGAAGAAATATTCTTTTTAAAAGGTTCAAAAGTCATAGCAACGGTCGGTCAGGCAAGAGGCGCTTTAATATCGGCTGTTGCTATGAATAACATACCTGTTTTTGAATACAATCCAAGAAGCGTCAAAATAGCTTTGACAGGATACGGCTCTGCGGATAAACATCAAATGCAGCATATGGTTAAATCTATTTTGGGATTAAAAGAAATTCCTAAGCCTGATGATTCCGCCGATGCGCTTGCTATGGCGATTTGTCATTTAAATACAAACCGGTATTAAAAAATCATTTAACACAAAACAAAATTCTATTTAAGGACAATTAGTTTGAATGCTGTTTTTTTGATATAATACAACGCACCGCATATAAAAGATGCGGGGCATACATGTTGTGCGAAATTATAATTTTGCCGTATTTTCGGGCATAAAATAAAGAGAAAAAATTATGGAATTTATACTGTTTTTTAAGCTTGTTTTCTTAGGAATTATTGAAGGCTTGACGGAATTCCTGCCAATATCTTCTACGGGTCATTTAATAGTTTTTGCCGACATTGTCGGATTTAACGATAAAATTGCCGCATTGTTTGAAATCGTTATACAGCTTGGGGCGATATTGGCGGTTGTATGGCTTTACAGAAAGAAAATTTTCAGTTTGATTTCGAATATTTTTTCCGATGTAAAATCTTTTAATTTTTCAGTAAATTTATTCATAGCGTTTCTGCCTGCATCAATAGTCGGTTTTTTATTTCATGATATTATAAAGGGTTTTTTATTTAATCCTGTTACTGTTTCCGTTGCTCTTGTCGTCGGAGGCGTTGCAATTCTTTTTATTGAAAGCAGAAAAATAGAAGAAAAGACAAAAGAAGCTTTGGAAATTAACAAAAAATCTGCTTTAATAGTCGGCTTATCTCAGATACTGTCTCTTATCCCGGGAGTTTCAAGAGCCGGTGCGACAATAATGGGTGGAGTTTGTTCCGGTTTATCAAGAAAAGCCGCCGCCGAGTTTTCTTTTTTTCTTGCCATTCCCATAATGTTTGCGGCATCTTTTTATGATTTATATAAAAATGCCGATTTGCTTAATATGAATTCATTTTTAATTATAGCCGTGGGCTTTGTGGCAGCTTTTATATCGGCGATAGTAGTTATTAAATGGTTTATTAAATTTATATCGTCAAACAATTTTAAAATTTTCGGATGGTATAGAATTATTTTCGGAATAGCATTATTTATATTTTACTATTTTATAAAAGGTTAGGTCCATTATGATGCGAAGATTTTTCGGTTATCCTGCAAAAGTTACAAAAAAGATGTACGATTGGACTATAAATTGGGCAAAAACGAAATATGCCGAATATGCTTTGTTTTGCATATCTTTTGCCGAAAGTTCATTTTTTCCGGTACCACCGGATGTTTTGCTTATACCTATGGTTATTGCAGACAGGAAAAAATGGTTCAGGACTGCTTTAATATGCTCCGTAGCGTCTGTTTTAGGCGCATTTTTAGGGTATTTTATAGGTTATGAACTGTTTGAGCTTGTAGGCGCAAAAATTGTAGAAATATACGATTTACAGGCAGCTGTTGCAACTCTAAGCCAAAAATATTCCGAACATGCTTTTCTTACCGTATTTACTGCGGCTTTTACGCCTATTCCTTTCAAGGCGATAACGATAACGGCAGGACTTTTTAAAATTTCCTTATTCTCTTTATTTATAGGCTCGGCTGTCGGCAGATCGGCAAGATTCTTTTTGGTTGCAGGACTGCTTAGAATTTACGGAGAAAAAATACAGACTTTTATAGATAAATATTTTAATTTGCTGACGATTGTTTTTCTTACTCTTCTTGCCGGCGGTTTCTTTTTCCTTAAACATATAGCTGCGGATTAAATTCGTTGTTTTTCGATGTAAGTAGGAGCATTTTTTGGAGTGAGTCCTTTTTTCACTTTATGGTAGTAATCGTATGTCATTGTCGGCTTGTCGTTTAATAAGACTGCATTTACCGTTTTGCATAAAAAAAGCGTGTGAGTGTCAGCATCCATCGTTGATATTATTTCCGTTTCAAAATATGCGTTTGCATACGTTTCTATAACGGGTATGCCGTCGGCGTTTTTTGTGAAATTAATGCCTGAAAATTTATCGAAATTCTTTGAACTTCTGAAACCGAATTTGGCTATAAATTCAAAAGGAGCCTCTTCAGTCAAACAGGAAATAACCGCTTTTCTGCTTTTATCAAGCAGTAAGTGTGTATTATTCTGCTTTGATATGCTGACTGCTATTGTTGCGGGATTTGAAGTAATCTGAAAAACAGTGTTTGCTGTCTGTCCTCCGATTTTTCCGTCAAAAGCGGACGTTATTATGAACATACCGTAAGGTATTTTTGCAAAAGCCGAAGCGTTCATTCTTTTTATCCTATTTAAATATTCCGCCTGTCTGCATGCACCACATTAATAAATCCATATGAGACATCGGTATTTTTACTTCTTTACTGAAACTTTGCATTTTTTTTTCTATTTCAAGATATTTTTTCGGGGTCAGAGTTTTTGGAATTTCATCGACAGCTCCGAATTTTTTAAGATTTTTTAATATATGTCTGTCCAGTATGGCTAAATCAGGACCTATTCCCGTGTTTCTGAGAAAATGACTGGCTTCTTTATAGCCGATGCCTGTAATGTTCTCTATAATCCATTCTCTTAAGTCTTCCGGATTTTTGAAAGAAGCAAGTTTATTCTTTATTGATATTTTTCCGTTAATTGTAAATTTACTTCTGGCATCCGTTAAATATTTAGATTTATTGTTGTGAAAACGAACATTGTTTATGTTTTTTGATATTTCTTCCGGCGAGCCTTTTAAAAGCAGATTTTTATCGTGTAAAATATTAACCGCTTTCCAACATGAAACCGCCTTTGACTGCGGAGTAAAAAGACAAAAAGCCAGCTCTGCAAAAACGGCTTCTTCAGAACCTGTTTTAAAGACTCCGTCAAAATGGCGTACTCTTTGTTCTATATTTTTCTTTGCTGATTTCCAAAAAGATGTTAAATCTTCAGTGTCTTTGATTTCTTGAGAAGGAAAATCGATAGTTAAAAAATCTATTTTTATAATCATAATAATAGAAGAAGTGATACGCCCCCAAGGAGAATTGAACTCCTGCTGCATGATTGAAAATCATGTGTCCTAACCCCTAGACGATGGGGGCATAAATAAGAAGTGAGCCCGGCGCGACTTGAACGCGCGACAGCTTCATTAAAAGTGAAGTGCTCTACCAACTGAGCTACGGGCCCATTTCAAAGCTAACGAGAAAGAAGTTTACAAAAAAAAAAAAAGATTGTCAATATATCTGTAAATTAAAAAAATAAAATTTATTTAATTTGTCGAGCATAATATAGTGTTTTTAATTTAAAAAATAATATAAGATAAAAAGCTTGATAAAAAATAAATATTTTTTTGTAATATAAAAATTTGCTTTTGCATGCGGTAAAATCGACAATAGTTTTTTATTGCAAAGAAAGTATATTTTTTTATATAATACATTGATTGTTAACATGGTTACAAATAAGTTATGCGAATTGTAGCAACAATCATTGCTACAATTTTTTTATACAATAAATTAATAAAATAGGAGTAAGAAATGGCAAACGTAGAGAGACTTTTAATTCTTATTAAGCCGGACGGAGTAAAAAAATCTTTGACAGGGAATATTTTGACAAAACTTTCGGAAGCAAAATTGACTATTATCGGAGCAAAAGCGGTAAAAGTCAGCAGAGAATTGGCTTCGGAACATTACAAACAGCTTAAAGACAAACCTTTCTTCGGCGAACTTATTGATTATATTCAGGGAAAGATGTACGGAGCTCCTTATGACAGAGTTTTTGCATTTGTTTATCAGGGAGAAGATGCAATCGCAAGAATGAGAAAGATAGCGGGAGCAACAAATCCTGAAGAAGCTGATGCCGTTTCAATAAGGGGAGCTTACGGAAGAATAACCACGAAAGGCGTTTATGAGAATGTCGTTCACTGTTCATCAGATCCTCTTGAAGCTGAAAGAGAAATTAAATTATGGTTCAGCCCGATGGAATTAACGGAAGACATTTATCCGACAAAAATAGAAAAAATAACAGAAGAAAAGAAAGTTTGGGCATAACAGGAGATAACGAAAGAAAATGAAAACAGCATTACAGAAATGGGTAGATGAACAAGTTGCATTGATGCAGCCGGACAAAGTTTACTGGATGGACGGTTCTGATGAAGAAGCTGAAAAACTTATCAGTCTTGCCGAAAAAGAAAAAATAAACGGACAGCCTGTACTTACAAAATTAAATCATAAAGATTTTCCAGGAGCATATTATCACAGGTCAAACACAAATGACGTTGCAAGAACTGAACATTTAACGTTTATATGTCTTCCTGATAAAGAAGACGCGGGTCCTAATAATAATTGGATGGATCCTGCCGAAGCCAAGGAAAAAATGAATAATTTTTACAAAGGCTGCATGAAAGGAAGAACGATGTATGTAATTCCTTTCATTATGGGTAATCCTAAATCTCCGTATTCAAAAAACTGCGCTCAGGTTACGGATTCTCTTTATGTCGCTTTGAGCATGAGAGTAATGACCAGAGTCGGTAAAGTTGCCATAGATAAAATAGGAAATTCAAATGATTTTTTTAAGGGGATACATTCGATAGGAGAAGTAGATCCTGAAAGAAGATTTATAATGCATTTTCCTCAGGAAAACACGGTAATGAGTTTTGGTTCCGGTTACGGAGGAAACGCATTACTCGGTAAAAAATGTTATTCTCTTAGAACGGCTTCCTATCTTGGATATAAAGAAGGCTGGCTTGCCGAACATATGATAATTATTGCCGTTGAAGATCCTAAAGGAAAAAGAACATATTTCTTAGGTTCATTCCCTTCGGCATGCGGTAAAACGAATCTAGCTCTTTTAAATCCGGTTCTTAAAGGTTATAAAGTCTGGACTTTGGGAGATGATATAGCATGGATTAACGTCGGGTCTGACGGGAAACTTTATGCTATTAATCCTGAGATGGGCTTTTTCGGAGTTGCGCCGGGAACAGGAGAGCATACCAACCCTGTTATGATTGAAACTTTAAAAAATAACAAATTTATTCCTACAATATACACGAATACCGCGGTAGACAACGATACCAACAATCCTTGGTGGGAAGGATTGACCGATGAAGTTCCTGAAAATTTAACTGATTGGCAGGGAAAGAAATATGATAAATCTTCAGATAAGCCTGCAGCTCACGGTAATTCAAGATTTACGGTATCAGCTTACAACTGCCCTACGCTGGCTGAAGAATTTGACAATCCGTTAGGCGTTCCTATATCAGGTATTATATTCGGCGGAAGAAGAAAGTCTACAATTCCTTTGGTATATGAGAGTTCCGACTGGCAGCACGGTGTATTTCTAGCTTCAATCATAGGATCTGAAACCACTGCGGCGGCTTCAAGCGCAACAGGAGTTGTAAGAAGAGACCCTATGTCAATGCTTCCGTTCTGCGGTTATAATATGGGCGATTATTTCAAACACTGGTTAAGTTTTGAGAAAAAAGCGAAAAACCTTCCTAAAATTTTTATGGTTAACTGGTTCAGAAAAGACGAAAACGGAAAGTTTATGTGGCCTGGTTTCAGGGATAACTCAAGAATCATTAAATGGATGATTGACAGAATAGAAGGAAAAGTTTCGGTTGAAGAAAAAGAATTGGGATTATTCCCTAAGTTGAAAGACATAGATCTTTCAAATCTTGATATTTCTGAAGAAACTATGGAGAAACTTTTGAGCGTATCCGAAGACGAATGGAAAAAAGAAATTCCGACTATTGAGGAATTTTATTCTAAATTCGGCGACAGAATGCCGAAAGAGCTGAAAAACAAGCTTGATGAGTTAAAAAAGAAATTTAGTAAATAACAGAGAGAAAAAATGGAAAATAAATTAGATACATTAAGGCATTCGGCATCTCACATAATGGCAGAGGCTGTGGTTGCTTTGTTTCCTGAGACAAAAGTCGCAATAGGTCCTTCAATAGAAGACGGGTTCTATTATGATTTTGACAGAAAAGAGCCTTTTACCGTTGACGATTTGGCAAAAATCGAAGAGAAAATGAGAGAAATAATAAAAGAAAATGCGCCTTTTGTTTGTTCTGCGGTTAAGAAAGAAGACGCCATAAAGCTTTTTGAAGAGAAAGGCGAAAAATACAAAAAGGAATTGGCAGAGGCTATAGAAGGAGACACTGTAACTTTTTATCAGTCCGGGAACTTTACGGATTTGTGCAAGGGACCTCATGTCAAATCAACCGGAGAAGTTCAGTTCTTTAAACTTCTTTCTGTTGCCGGAGCATATTGGAGAGGAGATTCTTCAAGAGAACAGCTCCAAAGAATATACGGTACTGCTTTTTTTACCAAAGAAGAACTTAATGACTATTTAACAAAAATAGAAGAAGCTCAGAAAAGAGATCACAGAAAGCTTGGGAAAGAACTGGATCTTTTCAGCATTAATGACGCTGTAGGCGGCGGGTTGATTCTTTGGCATCCGAAAGGAGCGATGTTAAGAGAGGTTATTGAAAATAACTGGAAAAAATTTCATCTTGAAAATGATTATGAATTATTGGTAACGCCTCACATTGCAAGCGAAGAACTTTTTTCAATCAGCGGGCATCTTCAGACTTATTCTGAAAACATGTATGCTCCTATGGAAATAGAAGGAAAACCTTATCGCGTAAAGCCGATGAACTGTCCGATGCATCTGATGATATACAAGACAAAACTGCATTCTTACAGGGAACTGCCTATAAAGTACGGGGAACTCGGAACCGTTTACAGATTTGAAAAATCAGGCGTTCTTCACGGACTTTTAAGAGTAAGAGGTTTTACTCAGGACGACGGACATGTTATAGTCCAGCCTGAGCTGCTGGAAGACGAAGTTATAACGGTTTTTAAGATGGCGATAGATTGTCTGCAGATGTTCGGATTCAAAGAATATAAAATTTATCTTGCTACACGCCCTGAAAAAAAATATGTAGGCGATATTAAAAACTGGGAAAAAGCAGAAGCTTCTTTGGAAAATGCTCTTAAAAAGACAGGATATGATTATGAAGTAGATGCGGGCGGCGGAGCATTTTACGGACCGAAAATAGACATAAAAATAAAAGACGCCATAGGCAGATTATGGCAGTGTTCCACTATACAGTTTGATTTCAATTTGCCTGAAAGATTTGATATTTCATACATAGATAAAGACGGGAAAAAAGCAAGACCTTATATGATACACAGAGCTTTAATGGGTTCTCTTGAGAGATTTATAGGCGTTTTGCTTGAACATTACGCCGGCGCTTTGCCTGTATGGCTGTCGCCTTTACAGGTTGCTGTTTTAAATATATCAGCCGAACAGGAAGATTACTGTAAAGATTTTATAAAGAAACTTAAAGCAGAAGGAATAAGGGTTGTCTTTGATAACAGGAATGAAAAAATAGGACATAAAATCAGAGAAAACGCAATGCAGAAAATTCCTTATATAGCCGTTGTCGGAGCAAGAGAATTGGAATCTAACTCTGTCGCCGTAAGAGCCAGAGGGAATAAAGATTTAGGCACGATGACTGCAGATAAATTTATAGAAATGATTAAATCTGAAGTAGAAGCTCATAAATAAACGAGTGTAATAAATGAAGAAAATCTTTTTATTGACTGCATCTTTGTTTTTTATGCTTTCATGCAGTTCTGATAAATTTGTAGTGGCAAAAGAGCAGGGTACAAAAACGCTTGAACAAACAGCGGAAAAACCGGAGAAAAAAACGATGAAAGCAGTGATTGAAACATCAATGGGAAATATTGAAGTAGAATTGTTTGCAGACAAGTCGCCTGTAACAGTGGCAAATTTTGTCGGTCTTGCTGAAGGAACAAAAGAATTTACGGATTTAAAAACAGGCAAAAAAGTGAAAAGAAAATTTTATGACGGCTTGACCTTTCACAGAGTAATACCTGATTTTATGATTCAGGCAGGATGTCCTTTGGGTAACGGAACAGGCGGTCCGGGATACAAATTCGAAGATGAAACAAATAACGGATTAAAATTCAGTGAACCCGGTATTTTAGCAATGGCAAATGCCGGTCCAAATACAAACGGCTCTCAATTTTTTATAACGGAAGTTGCTACGCCTTGGCTGAGCGGGCACCATACAATCTTCGGACAGGTAGTAAGCAATGAAGATCTTCAGATCGTTAAAAAAATAGCGCGCGTAGAATGTGATTTTTCGGATAAACCGGCAGAACCTGTTATTATTAAGAGGATAGTTATAGAAAAATGAAGAAAATAGTTTTTGTAGTCGCGCCTAAAGTATTTAGAGACGAAGAGTATGCTGAACCTAAGAGCATACTTGAAAAAGCAAACATAAAAGTTACTACGGCAAGCACCGTTATAGGCGAAATATACGGAAAAATTAAAATTAAAGCTCAAAGCGAAATTTTGGTCTCTGACATATCCGTAAGCGATTATGACGCGATTTTTTTTGTAGGCGGCGGCGGATCGTCAATTTACTTCAATGATTTATCGGTTCATAAACTTGTAAACGATTTTTATAATACAGGTAAAGTTGTCAGCGCAATTTGCAGCGGGTCGGTAATTTTGGCTAATTCAGGAATATTAAAGGGGAAAAAAGCAACAGTTTTTCCAGGAGATGCACAAGCTCTTATCAGCGCGGGAGCAGATTATACTGCCAAAGATGTTGAAACCGACGGCAATATTATAACGGGCAACGGACCTGCGGCTGCGAAAAAGTTTGCCGGGGAATTAATCAAAGCTTTAAATTAATAAGAAAATACAGCCATTATAAAAATTCATAATCAAAAATATTTGGTTATGAATTTTTTATTTTACTGCGCTTGAATTATCATAACGGCTATTGAAATTTTATTAATCCCGGCATTCATAAAAGTTTTTATAATTTCACGCAGAGTTGCGCCTGATGATAATACGTCGTCAACAATACATATATGCAGGTTTTGGGTTAAGCAGACTTTAAAAGCGTCGTCTATTTCTTTAAGCCTTTCTTCATATGCGAGCATTTTTAATTTTTTAGTTTTTTTTACTTTTGTTACGGCATTGGTTCTGTAAGGAATATTTAATTTGTCTGAAAGTTTTTCCGCCAGTATTTTTGAATAATCAGGTTCATTTGCTTCGCCGCCGAATTTCGGTACGCTGACAAAAATATCAATATTACCTGCTGAAGATTTGATTTTTTCGGCTAAAACGGAGGCCTGTTTGTTAAATTTTGAGGCATCTGCTTTTATTTCTTTCATAAAAGAGCAGAAACTCTCGTTTTTTTCGTTAAATACTTCGGAGTAATATAAATCTTTAACTGACGGGAAAAGGTTCTTAAATTCGTCAATATTCATTTGATTTTATCATGTCTGAATAAATTTTCAACGATTCTTTCCATTCTGGAATATTTACTTTCAGTTCTTCTGATATTTTTTTATTTGACATAGCCGTAAACAGAGGTCTTTTAACTTTTGAAGGAAATTCCGCCATTGGAACGGGTATAATTTCATTGTCAAAGTTCATGAGTCCGGCAAATTCAACGGCAAGTTCATATCTTGAAGCTTTTGACGAGTTTGTAAGATGGTAAAGTCCCGTCAGCCCTTTATCTATTGCCGTCGTGACATATTTTGCCGTGTCAAATGCAAAACAAGGCACAGATATTTCATCGTTTGAAACTTTTATTGTTTTATTATTCTTTACCCATCCTGAAAATTTATAAAGAAAATTTTGCTGTCCGTTTCCTATAACCCAGCTTAATCTGCATACAAGACCGTTTTTATAACTTAGAACCTCTTTTTCTCCTGCCAGTTTTGTTTTACCGTATTCGTTTAAAGGATTAGGAATGTCGTTTTCCGTATATAAATCGTTTTTTTTGCCGTCAAAAATATAGTCTGTTCCGAAATGAACAAATTTCGCGTTTATTTTTGAGCTTTCTTCAAGAAGATAAGATACTGCTGTTTTGTTTATGAGAGATGCGGCAGACGGGTCTTGCTCTGCTTTTTCCACATTTGTATATGCGGCGCAATTTATAACGGCATCAGGTTTATATATGGAGAAAATTTTGCTGATTTTTGATTTGTCGGTTATATCAAGATCTTGTTCCGAAGGCGACAAAAAATCTCTGGAATTCAGTTCGAAATGATTTATGAAAGCTTTTGCAAGCTGTCCTGAAGCGCCTGTTATGAGAAATTTCATTATTTAAAAACCTTTTCTATGTTTTTATATTCAAAATTATGCTCTGCGAATTCAAAAGCCGGATAAGCCGAATCTTTTGAAGAAAGAAGGGGTTTTTCCGTATGCCATTTAATATTCAAAAAGGAGTCATTGTATATAATACCTCTTTCATATTCAGGGGCATAAATGTTTGAACAGTAATATTCAAAATCTACCGTATCAGAAAGAACTTCAAATCCGTGGGCAAAACCTTCAGGAATGAAAAGCATATTTTTATCGTTTGGAGTTAAAATTGCTCCTACCCATTTTCCGAATGTATCAGAACCTATTCTTAAGTCAACGGCAACGTCGAATATTGCTCCAGAAATAACTCTGACCAGTTTAGCCTGAACGAAAGGTTCCAACTGGTAATGAAGACCTCTCAAAACTCCTTTTGAAGAATGGGAAAAATTAATTTGCTTTATGTTTAAATTAATTCCGAAATTTTTAAAATCAGGAAGTTTGAACGCCTCTTCAAAGAAACCTCTTTCATCTTTAAATTTTACCGATTCTATCTGTATTACGTCTCTGACAGCCAATCTGTTAAATTTAAAAGGCATTTTCGTCTCCTTCTTTTATTTTATAAGTAAAAATTTCACCTGCAGCCAACTCTGATTTATTCCCGTTTACTTCCATAGGAACAGTTCCCATCAAAACTTTTAAAGTTAATGAATCATTTTCGCGCTTAAAAGAAATTTTTGCTTCTGGCGTAAGCTCTGCTTTTGTATTTTTGTCAAAAATTATAGGAATTGCGCCGTTATTTGAATTTTCAACTTTTGAAAATACGAATTCTTCGGTTACGGGACTTTTTGCGACAAATAAGCCCTGTCTGTTTTTTAAAGTAAAATCTACTCCGTAAAAAGAAAGAATCACCATGCCTAAAGCAAATATTTTCGATGCGTATTGTATTTCAGGGACTTCGTCAACATTCGTATAAGAAGTTTTTTCTCCGTCAGGCGACACTATTTCAATCCCTTTTGTCAAATATTTGGCGTAAAGGGGAAATTCCGCGTAAACGGTATGCGAATTCAGTATAAACAGTAAAAGAAAAGCCAGAAACTTTTTCATTAAAACCTCTTAAGCTAAAGTAACTTCAATGCTATGTTTTCCCGATTTAAAAGGCGTAACAATATTTCCTTCGATTTCTTTTCCGTTTACTAAAATAGTTTTTACGGAAGAATTTTTCTTTAAAGAAGGATTCTTGAATTTTATGTCATAAACTGCGTTTCTGAAATTAATTTTAAGACTGCATTCTTTAAAATCTTTTGTCGCAGGCAATTTAGGATTAATTAACAAACCTTCCAATACTCCTTTAACTCCGAAAAAGAAATTTTGGAATACATACCTTGTCCATGCGCAGGAACCTGTCAATACAGGATATTCGCCTCTTCCGGCAATATTAGGATTATCCGAAGATACATAATATTCCGGTATCCACGGTCCTGTTCTTATGATTGAATGTTCATGGGACAAAGGATTGATTCCCGAGAAAACTTTATATGCTTCATCAGGCATTCCTCTTTTTATCAAAGCCCAGACAAAAAATAAGTTTGCATGTGAAAAAATAGCGTTGTTTTCTTTTGTTCCCGGAGCAAAACCCGTTATTCTTCCTATGGTTTTGTCAAATTTTGTATAGGCCGGATAATTAAGCTTCAAAGCGCCGACTTCTTTATCAAATAAATATTTAAAAACAGAATCTATGACTTTTTCGGAAGCGTTTATTTTATCAGCTCCGCCTGAAACCAATGACCATGTCTGAGGCATAAGCATCATCATAAAATCATCCGATGTCGGATTTTTTTTGTTTAACGCATTTTTCTTAAATACTGTGTCTACAGGATTTCCGTTTGAAAAAATATATCCGGAGTAGTAATTGCCGTTCCAAGCTTTCTTGTTTGCGTTATCTATAGCCAACTGCGCTTTTATACGCAGGTCTTTCAGTATTTTTTCTACTTTGATTTTAATCTTTTTTCCTGAGATTGCATCGTTTACTTTGTTTAGATATTTCGTGAGAGTTTTTGTCCTTACGTCTGAAGGAATATCTTTTATCTGATTGCTCCAGTTTTCTATAAGTATTGATAACTCTTCAAATATTTCGATTTCTTTTATGTTAAGCATAGCCGCAATTTTTTCCAGCAAATCCGCAACTTCATTGCAGTTTTGGGCAAGGGCAAAAGAGAATGTAACGTTCTCGCCTCTTACCTGGTCGACTGCATCGTTCCAGTCTGCTCTTTTTTGTTTCAACAGGTTGTTTTGACCTACGTCATAGAACATCGTCATTATCTGGACCAGCAAATGCTCTATTACAGTGCCTGAATATTGCTTTTTTGCCGTTGTTTTTTGATTTTCGATATATCCTTTTTTCCAGTCGGGATTTTTTGTCTCGCCTCTGTTTTGGTAACAGTCTTTAAAATATCCTATTCCTTCCTTGAAAAGGAATTTCGGGTCTCCGAGAAAATTGATAAGAATCATTACCGTTTGGGCGGTCCAGTAAGGATGATCGCACCACAAACCGTTTACTTCATCGCTTCCGAATTCTTTTGTTCTTGCAAAAAATCTTGTTGCATTTGTTCCGTCAAGTCTTACTCCTTCAAGCGTCTTTATCGTTCTTTCTTCAAGACCTTTAGGATCGATAACGGTTGCTGCCATCATATCCTGCCAGAAATCTCTCCATCCTGCAAAGTCTGAGCCGTAATCTGTTTGAGGATGAGCGGTATTTCCGAACCAGTATCTCATCGACAGCTGATAGCACCACCATGTATTCCACAGGTTGTCAAAATTACTGTTTGCAGTTGTTATTGTGACTCTGTTTGTTCTTTCTTCCCAGAATTTATTTAGATCGTCAAAAGCTTTAACGGCATTTTTATAAGAATATTTTTTTATCATTTTCTTAGCTTCAACGCTGCCGTTAAAAGCTATTCCGTTTATAACGACAAAACTTACGGTTTTTCCTGCAGGAACGGTAACTTTTTTAAATTCTATTGCGCCTACGGCTTCTTTTCCGCAGCATTGTTTTTTAGGGGCAACATCGTTTAATACTGCATCCGGTTTAAGCCACATTCCGTTAGGTCCCAAAAATGTTTCTCTGTCAGAGTAAAATCTTGTTCCTTTTTTGCCGTTTTGCGTTTCCGCACTCATAAAGTAGCAGATATTGCTTGGGTCGGTAAGACCTTCAACCCATTCCAATCCGGGCAAAATTTCAATATCTTTGTCTATTTTGCTTTTATTGTATAGTCTTACAACGTCTCTGTGGTATTCCACATATGCTCTGCTTCCGCCGTATATAGGAACCGTCGGGATAAAATCAAGTTCTTTGTCTTTGTTCGAGTTGTTTGTTATGTCTACAAGCCATATTTCGGACATTTCTTCCAAAGGAACAAAAATTGTTGCGGAAACATTGACCTGCATTTTTTTTGACGAGCCTGAAAATTTTACGTATCCGAGTCCCATTTCATATTTCGGATTTGCCGTCTCAGTGTTTGTTAAATCATAGTTGTTTACAAGCCATGTCTGTTTATTTTCCCTTATCCACAAAAATCTGGCATTTCCTTTAGGAAAATTAGGTCCGTCAAACTCTCCGAACATTCTTGTATAATCAAAGCCGCTGAATCCTCTTAAAAAGTTATCGCAGATAGAAAAATATTTAGGGCTGTTTGCCAGCATATGTACAAGCGGTTGTTTTAGTTCTCTTGAATTTTCAACTACACATTGACCTTTTTCATCGTAAGACCAAATCTCGTTCATTTTAAAAATCTCCGAAAAATAAAATTAGATAACCCGCTGATTATATGAAAATATGCTCAATTTGACAAGACGGTATATTTTTAGTTTAATTCTGCTGATGAAAACAGAAAACGGCGATTTAAGACCATCTTGGAACGAATATTTTATGAAACTTGCATGGCTGGTTGCGGAAAGATCAACATGCAAAAGACATCATGTCGGCGCGGTCATTGTCAGAGATAAAAGAATTCTCACGACAGGATATAACGGCGCAGCTTCCGGTACAAAAGATTGTCTGGAACTCGACTGTTTAAGAAATCAAATGCAGATCCCTTCAGGAACAAGACACGAAATCTGCAGAGCGATACATGCCGAACAGAATGCTATAATTCAGGCAGGAACCCACGGAATCAATATAAAAGGAGCAACAATATATTGTACTCATTCGCCGTGCATATTATGCGCTAAAATGTTAGTAAATGCGGGAATATCGAAATTTTTTATGTGTGTCGAATATCCCGATGATTCATATAAACCGCTCTTTAAAGAGGCCGGTGTGGATTTTGCGGCAATTGAAGTGCCGGACTTATTTATAACTCAGAAAAAATAATTGATTTTTAAATGCATAATTATTTTTTTAGATAAATAAATTTTCGATTATTTAATTTGACCGAAATATATTGTTCGTATTGATTTTATAGTTAAAAGTTTGTAAAATCTAAATGTCAAATTTTAATTGGAGAGTGTCAAAAAATGGTAACAAAAAAAGTTAAGAAGTCTGTTAAGCAGGTAAGTTCAGAAAAAGATTGCTTGAAAACGAAGACTGCTTCTAATTCTAAAAACGTTAAAACAAAAGCTGCGGCAACAGTAAAAAAAGCATGCGTAAAAAAACCGGCAGTTGCTGTCGAAAAAGAAGTTTTAAATAACAATAATAACTCAAATGCTTATGTAATCATCGATCATCCTTGTGAAAATGAAGTGATCGGCGGAGATAACTATGTTATCAGAATAGGCGCATCTTTTGACGGATATGTGGAAATATCTTTCAATGGCGGAGAATGGCAGCCTTGCAGATTTGCTTCTGGATATTGGTGGTTTGACTGGATGTATTATAAATCAGGAGACTGCAAAATATCGGCAAGATTGGTTGGAAATGACGGAAATGTCTTGAAAATATCGGATATCAGGAAATGTAAGGTTTCGTAATGGTATCTAAAAATAAATCTATTTCTCAAACTCTTTACAGAGCTGTGTGTTTTTTTGTGATATTTTCTTCTGTTGCAACGGTAATTTTTGCTTTTTTATCAAAAGATAAAAGAAAAATTTCCGTGGACAGACTGAGAAAAGCTTATGAAGGGTTGTCCCCTCAGGATTATCAATAGATAAATAAAATCATTGGAATAAATAATAATGTATCTAAAAAAACTAGAACTTTGCGGATTTAAATCTTTTGCCGATAAAACCGTTCTTACGTTTGAACCGGGCGTTTCTTCCATTATTGGTCCTAACGGCTGCGGCAAATCTAATATTTCTGACTCTATACGCTGGTGTTTGGGAGAGCAGAGAGCAAAATCAATGAGAAGCAAAAATATGCAGGATGTTATTTTCGGAGGTACCAGAACAAGAGCAACGGCAGGTATGTCCGAAGTTACTTTAACTTTTGATAATTCCCAAAATACCATCCCGATAGATTATTCCGAAGTTGCGGTGACAAGAAGATTATTCAGAAGCGGAGAAAGCGAATACTTTATAAATAAGGTTCAATGCAGGTTAAAAGATATAAAAGACTTGTTCTTGGATACGGGTATAGGAAGCGGCGGTTATTCGATAATAGAACAGAATAAAGTTGAAGAACTTGTTATGGCAAATCCTGAAATCCGCAGAGAATTTTTTGAAGAAGCCGCAGGCGTTGCAAAATACAAGGTCAGAAGAGAAGAAACTTTGCACAGACTGGAAAAAATTGAAGCCGATATGTCAAGGCTTGATGATTCTTTGAAAATATACGAAAACCAGATAAAACAGTTGGACATACAGGCTAAAAAAGCAAAACAGTATAAAAAATACCAGGAAGATCTTGCAAAATATGAAATAGCCGATATAGTCAATAACTTGGCAAGAGGATATGAACAGCTTGCAATACTTAAAAAAGATTTGGAACCTAAAATCAGGGAATTTGAAACATTAAATACTTCTCTGAGCCAGTTGGAAGCCGAAATTGAAGATTTAAGACTTACGCAGGTTGAAAACAACGACAGGTATGTTTCTTTAAATTCAGAGTTGTCGGATTTTAAAACTTCAATAGCTTTGGCGGATTCAAAAATCGGGAATTTAAGACAGAAAGACGCGGAATTAATTGCCGAACAGGAAAGATTAAGAATAGAAATAGAAGACGCGCAGGGTAAAATTCTTAAATATGAGAATGATATAGCGACAATAAATACAAATGATGACGGTATAGAAGAGGAAGTTGAAAGGCTGAAAGCCGAATGTTCTGAAAAAGAGATAAGATATAATTCCGTTAAAGAACAATTGGCAAATTTAGAAAAGCAGGAAGATTATATTAGAAATAATCTTGAATCTTTGGATCAGACGAAAGATTCTTTGATTAATTCAAAAACTTCCGTGTTTCAGGAACAGGCTGATGCAAACGCCGAGGTCGGCTCAATAGAAAGAACAATTATAAGAATGCAAAGCGAAATAGAGCCTTCAACGCAGGAAATTGAAAATTATGAACAAACTCTTTTGCAGTCAAAGAATTTCTTGGTTGAATTGGAAGAAAAAGAGTCGTCGACAAAACAGGTAGTCCTTAATGTTGAGACAGAAATAGATAATTTAAAAGAAAAAAGCATTGAATACAGAAAAAAAATAGCAGGTCTTGAAGGAAGAATAAGCACATTAAAGGAATTTGACTCAACTGACCCTATAAGAGCGTCTGTAAAAGCTCTTACGGATGCAGGCTATATAAAAGCGACGGTAAGCGGCATCATTTCTCCCGACATAGATAAAATTGAAATAGTTGCAAATGCTCTTGGAGAGAAAATTGATTATTTGATATGCGATACGATGCAGCAGGCTGAAAACGCCGTTAAATTTTTGCATGAAAACGGCTTATGCAAGCTGACTTTTATAGTTTTGGAAAAAATTCCGGATACCATACAAATTCAGCAAAGCACGGATAACGCCGTTGAATTATTTAAACTGCTGAACTGCTCTTCCGAGTATGAAAAAGTAGGAAAATTTCTTTCGACGGGAATTTTTATAAATGACGACAAAGTGTACGGACAGGCTATAGTTTTCGGCGGAGGAAAAAATATTTCCGATAAGCCTGTTCTTATTGATGAACAGATAAAAAAAATGCAGCAGGAAATAGATTCTATACAGCAGGAATTGGAAAAAATTACTCTGGAAATAGACAAGCAATCCGATATTAAACTTAATATCAGTTTTGATAATCAGAAAAATTCAAATGAAAAAATAAGAATAAATGCGCAGATAGAAAATTTCAACGAGATAATAGCGCAGAAAAGGGCAGATATCGCCGATACCGTCAGCGAGATTGAGAAACTCGGCAAAGATAAAGAAATAAAAAAACAAATTGCCGACGGAGTAAATGAAAGGGTTGCAAACATAGACCAGCAGCTTGCAGATATTGAAACCGAATCAGCCGAACTTAATGAAAATTTAAATAAAATAGAAGCAGAAATGTCGGCGCTGAGACTTCAGGAAGAACCTCTCCATCAGGAATATATGCAGATATCAGCATCGTTTGAAAGAAGAAAAAGCGATTTGGAACACAGACAGCAGGGACAGCAGTATATTGTTGAAAATATAACTAATTTAAAAGCCCAGATAGAGCAAAAAACAAACAGAACGGCAGAAATAGAATTACTGTTGCAGCAGGTTTTGACAGAGCAGGAAACCGAAGCCGTCAATATTCAAAGATATAATGACGAATTAACTCAGAAAGAAACTGAAATACAGGTTGTTTTTTCAAAAAAGCAGGAAATACAGAATGAAATAGATTCTAAGAACAACGTAATCCACGAAACAAGAACTAAAGTTGAATCTTTGAGAGAAGAAGTAAGTTCTATGGAAGGGGATAAAAAAGGATTTACTGCCCAAAAAGATTTATTGGAAACCAGAATCCGCGAAACCTACGGAAAAACGTTTGACGAAATAAAAGACCAGTATCTCGGAGTAGAAGTCAACAGAGAAGAGATAGACAAAATTAAAAAGAAAATGGAAAGTTTGGGACAGGTTAATTTGGCGGCTCAGGAAGAATATGACCAGCTTTCACAAAGATATACTTTTATACAAACGCAGCAGCAGGACCTTTTAAAGGCAAAGAAAGATTTGGAAGAAGTTATAAAAAAGATTAATGAAACGACAATAGAAAATTTCAGAAAAACATTTGATTTGGTGAGAGAAAATTTCAAAACCTTATATAAAAAATTATTCGGCGGCGGAGACGCAGACCTCTTTTTAACAGATGAAAATAATCTTTTGGAAAGCGGCGTTGATATTTCCGCGCAGCCGCCGGGAAAAGTCGTGAAAAATATTTTACAATGTTCAGGAGGAGAAAAAGCTCTTACGGCTGTCGCATTGCTGTTTTCTTTTTTCTTGGTTAAACCGTCTCCTTTTTGTATATTGGACGAAGTTGACGCTCCTTTGGACGATGCAAATATAGGCAGATATATTAACGTTATAAAAGAATTTGCCCAAAAGACACAATTTATGGTCGTAACACACAATAAGAGAACAATGGAAATGGCGGATATTTTATACGGCGTTACAATGGAAGAACAAGGCGTTTCCAAAATTATATCAGTTAGAATGAACAGGGAAAGCGAAAAGGAAATAGACCAGATTTTAGTCCAGAATAATGCTTAGGTGATTGTATGCTTAAAACTATAGTATCAGCATATTATTGTGATAATTACGAAGATGAAGAACATATTCAGAGTCTTGTTGATAAAACCATAAAATCGCTCGGCAATATTTCCGATGTAATTAAGCCTAAATCTAAAATATTGATAAAGCCTAATCTTTTAAGCGCTTATACTCCCGATCAGGCGGTTACGACTCATCCCTTAATAGTAAAATCAGTCGTCAGGCTTGTAAAATCCTTAGGCGCCGTACCTGTTATAGGAGACAGTCCGGGGAATGTTTTAAAAGGCGTTGACCATTTATGGAAACAAACAGGCATGCTTGATTTGGCAAAAAAGGAACAGGTTGAGCTGATTAATTTTGAAGTATCCGGTTCAGTTGAAGTTTCAATATCTCACCCGACTATAAAATATATCCATATTACAAAAGCTTTGATAGACTGCGACGGTATTATAAATCTTCCCAAGCTGAAAACCCATACATTTATGGGATTTACATGCGGAGTAAAAAATTTTTACGGCTGCATTCCCGGTGCAAGGAAAATTGAATACCATAAATTAGCTCCTACACAGGAGGATTTCGCTTATCTTCTTTCTGAGATATACAGAATGCTTAAGGAAAAAGTTTTGTTTACGCTTGTCGACGGTGTTGTCGGTCTTGAAGGGAACGGTCCAAGCCTTCACGGAGAAAAAAGAAATTTTGGCATTATTGCCGGAAGTTACGATACCGTTGCCCTTGATACATTTATTTTTAATGCTCTGGGCGGCAAAAATAAACTTTTTTTTAAACCCCTGAAAGAAAAAAATCTCGGCAATACAGATTTACATAATATTATAATGGTCGGAGATAAACTCAATAAATTTGATCTTAAAAATGTAAAATTTCCAGTCACAAGAATACTTAATATTATACCTAGATGGCTGGCCGTAATGATTGGCAAACATATAGGCAAATTTCTTTGGCTTAAACCTTCCGTTGATCAGGAGAAATGCGTTGCGTGTCTGCAATGCATAAAATCTTGTCCTGTAAAAGCCATATCTTTGATAGGGGAAGGAATAAAGCCTGTCGTAAACAGAGACAAGTGTATTTCCTGTTTTTGCTGTCATGAACTATGTACGCATAAAGCGGTAAATATAGACGAAAGTTTTTTGGCAAAATTTTTTATAAAATGAAAAAAAATAAAAAAATACAGCATTATATTGAATACATATCTTTAGTTTCCTTTATGGCGCTGCTTCATTTGCTTCCTGTTTCGGCGGCAAGAAAAATAAGCGTTTTGTTTGCAAAAACGGCGTTCACATTTATACCGATAAGAAAAAAACACATTATAGATTCTCTTTCGGCAGCTTTTCCCGATAAAAAACAAGATGAAATCATAAATATTGCAAAAGACGTCTATATACGGTTTGCGAATACTATCGTTGAAATTATGTTTTTTAAAAAAATGTCGAAGCAGCAACTGAAAGAAATGGTAAATTTTCAAAATTTATATTTGCTTGAAAAAGCAAAAAAAGACGGTAAAGGCGCAATCTTACTGTCGGCTCATTTCGGCAACTGGGAACTGCTTGCGATTTCTTTTGCGCAAAGAGCTCCTTTGTCGGTAATAGTCGCACAGCAGGAAAATCTTTTGGTTGACAAACTGATAGACGATATCAGATCAGGCAAAGGCTACAAAACAATTTATAAGGATAACATGGCGTTTAAGTGGGTTTTAAAAGCTTTAAAAAGAAATGAGTTTGTCGCTATTCTTGCTGATCAGGATGCCGGAAGACAGGGCGTTTTTGTTCCTTTTTTCGGCAGATATGCGTCAACGGCAAAAGGTCCTGCAGTTTTTGCTTTAAGAGCCGGCTGTCCAGTTTATGCTTCTTTTTGCTCCCGTCAGAAAGACGGAAGATATATCGCCACTTTTCAGGAAATAGAAAAGCCCGATACAGGCGACGAAGAAAAGGATATTGAAATAATAATGTCAAAATACAGCGAAATTTTGCAGGAAAATATAGAACGGAATCCGTCAAGCTGGTTTTGGTTTCACAGAAGATGGAAAACGAAAAAACAATAATGTCTTGTAAAATTATGTTTTATAGTCTATACTTGTCGCATCCGATGTTGTCTGTTTTCAGCTTGGTTTATGTTGCTTTTATTTGTGAAAATATGGTATAAAAATAAGATAAATTCAAAGGAGAACTGTATGCAAATCAATATTACGGCAAAGCATTTGAAATTAACGGATGCTATTGACTCTTATGTAAGACAGAAAATTTCAAAAGCAGGTAAGTTTTTTGACGGTGAAGCAGTCAGCGCGCATGTGATTCTATCCGTAGAGAAAAACAGGCAGATAACAGAAGTAACGTTTTATATAGAAGGAAAAACTTTCAGGGCAAAAGAAGAATCCCAGGACTTATATTCATCAATAGATTTAACGATTGACAAACTTTCCAAACAACTCAGAAAACAAAAAGAAATATCAAAAATTCACAGAAAAGAAAATTTAAAAGTTGCAAAATCAAAAGCGGTTAAGGCTGATGTTTTTTCTTATGACACGATGCATGATTCCAGAACAAAAATCGCCGAAATAAAAAGATTTGACGTTCATCCTGTTTCTATAGAAGAAGCTATAGTCGAAATGGATTCTTTAAATTACAGAGTCTATATGTTTTTAAATGCTTCTACAGATAAAATAAATGTTTTGTACAGAAATGACAGCGGTTCTATAGTGATGCTTGAACCGGAATTTTAATAAATATTTAAAATGCCATAGGAGGCTTACCAAATGAATATTATGGATTTTTTGTGCCAAGACGCAATTACCGTGGACTTAAAGGCACAAACCAAAAAAGAAGCAATTATTGAGTTGATTGAGCTTTTGAAATCTTCAAAGAAAATCAAGAGAACGGATGAAATTATTGAAATCGTTTTAGAAAGAGAAAAACTCGGATCTACGGGAATAGGGCAGGGAGTTGCCATTCCTCACGGCAAGACGGATGTTTTAAGCGAACAAGTCGGAGTTCTCGGTATATCTAAAAAAGGTATAGAATTCAATTCATTGGACGGCGAGCCTGTATATATAATATTTTTGTTGGTAGGTCCTGTAGAAGTTACCGGACAGCATTTAAAAGCTTTGTCGAGAATTTCGAGACTTTTTAAAGATAAATTTTTAAGACAGGCAATAAAAGATGCCGAAACAAAAGAAGACATCGTTAAGATAATACAGCAAGAGGACGCATATTAATGAAAGTGCTCGACGTAGGCACTTTGCTTGAAGAGAAATCAAGCGATTTTAAACTCGAGTTAATTGCAGGTTCCGGCGGGCTTGACCGTTTAATTACGGTTCCTGACACAAATCGTCCGGGGCTTGCATTTGCAGGGTACTTTGACCATCTGCCTTACGAAAGAGTACAAATAATAGGTATAGCGGAACATACATTCCTACAAAAATTAACATACGAAAAACAATGCGAAATGTTAATGAAGATTTTTTCTCCGAAACAAGTCCCGTGCTGCATAATAACCAGGTCATTCACTCCTTTGCCTTCAATGACGGAAATATTCAATAAACTTCAGGTGCCTCTTTTAAGCACTGCTTTAACTTCAGCGCAGCTTTTGGGGGATTTGGTTTATTATTTTGACGAAAAACTTGCTCCTACCCAAAAAGTTCACGGGGTTTTATCGAATGTTTACGGTTTGGGCGTCTTTATAAGAGGCAAATCCGGTATCGGAAAATCGGAGTGCGCGCTTGAACTTGTTAAAAGAGGGCATATGCTTGTTTCCGACGATATCGTTGAAATTACTAAAAGATCGGGGCACATACTGATAGGTAAAAGTTCCGGTATAGTAAAACATCACATGGAAATAAGAGGCATAGGAATAATCGATATAAAAAATATGTTCGGAATAGCAAATATTTTGGACGAGTCAAAAATTGAATTGGTTATAAATCTTGTTGAATGGAATGAAGCAAAAAGATACGAACGTTTGGGGATTGACGAATATTATACGGATATTTTGGGCGTTAATGTTCCCGAGCTGACAATTCCTGTCGGTGCGGGCAGAAATCTTGCAATTATAGTCGAAACGGCCAGTTTAAATCAAAGATTAAAAAATAAAGGATATTTTTCCGCAGTTGAACTGAATAACAAAATAATAGCAGAAATGAATGAACATAAAAATGGAAAATAATTTTTTAATTATTTCGGGGATTTCCGGCGCAGGTAAAAGTCAAGTTTTAAATATTTTGGAAGATTTCGGCTTTATTTGCGTTGATAATATGCCTTTGGAGTTTGTTTTTGATTTTATCGACTTGTGCAGAAAAGACAGAAAAAAATATAAAAAAATAGCCCTTAGTATCGATATAAGATCCGGCAAAAATATAAATAAAATATCAGAAATTTTGGCAAAACTAAAAAAAGACAAAATAAGAAACCAGGTTTTTTTTATAAATGCCGACGATTCAACAATATTAAAAAGATATTCTGAAACAAGAAGAAAACATCCGTTGGGGCTGCTTGTTAAAGACGGAATTGCCGAAGAAAGAAAAATGATGCAGGCGGTAAAAAAAGTTGCCGATCAGGAAATAGACACTACCAATATGACTATAGGCGAACTTAAAAATACCCTCGGGACATTAATAGGTTTGCCTTCCGATAAAAAGCAGCTTCTCTTATCAATCATGTCTTTCGGTTTTAAATACGGAATTGCCAATGAAGCTGATATTGTTTTCGACGTAAGGTTTATCCCTAATCCTAATTACGTCAGCGGGCTTAAAACAAAAACGGGCAGAGATGCGGCTGTTGTAAAGTACATTGAAAAACAAAACGAATATAATAAGTTTTTTCACAGAATAGCTGACCTTTTAAAAGATTTGCTGCCGGGTTATATAAAAGAAGGCAAAAGCCAGCTTACTATAGCCATAGGTTGTACAGGCGGAAGACACAGATCAGTTGCTACCGCGGAAAAATTAGCTAAATTTTTTATAAAAAACAAATATAAAGTGAAGTTATATCACAGAGATATAGCTCGTATTTAATATGAAAAATCAAAGATACAGAATAGTAGCTGTCGGAGGCGGTACGGGCCTTTCGACTCTTTTGAGAGGGTTAAAACGTTACGATATCGATATTACGGCTGTTGTCGCTGTTTCTGACGACGGCGGAAGTTCGGGGCGATTAAGAACCGAGCTTGGCGTTTTACCTCCGGGAGACATAAGAAACTGTCTAGTCTCTCTCTCCGAAGAAGAAAGTTTAATGACAAAGCTGTTTCAGTACAGATTTCCTAAAAAAGGAGCTCTTTCTAACCACTCTTTCGGTAATTTATTTTTAACGGCATTATCTTCTGTATCAGGAGGATTTGATAAAGCTGTTTCAAATGCAAGCGATGTTTTGGCTATTAAAGGTAAAGTTTTGCCGGTTTCTTTGGATAACGTTAAGCTGAAAGCAACTTTAATTAACGGGCAGCAGGTGCAGGGCGAAAGCAGAATATCAAAAAGCAAAAGCGCAATTTCCAGAGTTGAAATTTATCCTGGAAATGCAAAAGTTTCAAAAGAAGTTATAGACGCGCTGGTCAATGCCGACTGCGTTGTTATGGGTCCAGGCTCTTTATATACATCCGTAATAGTCAATCTTTTGTTTAACGGTTTTGTTTCGGCGCTTAAGAAAACAAATGCGCTGAAAGTATATATATGCAATATTATGACGCAGGTCGGAGAAACTTCTGATTTTAATCTTACAGACCATATAAAAGCGATAGAGAAGCATTCTTATCCGGGAATGATTGACGTCGTTTTGGTAAATAACGGAAAAATATCTGTTCCCATAGCAAAAAGATACGCAAAAAAGTGCTCAGTACCTGTTTATATTGATAAAAAAAGCTATAATAATATTAAAATATTAAAGAAAAATTTTGTGTCAAAAACGCAATATGCTCATCATGATTTTGCAAAATTGGCAGAAACGATTTTTCAATTGGTAAAGGCAAGGTAATTATGATAAAAATTTTAATAGTATCTCATTGCGGTCTTACTGAAGAACTAATTAAAACCGCTGAAACAATTGCTGGCAAACAGGAAAATTTGTTTTCTATAAATAAAACTATAGATGACGATAATCTTTGCAGCCTTCAGGAAAGAATAACAAAAATATTAGAAGAGATAAACGATGAAAAAGGAACATTGATATTAACAGATATGCTGGGAGGCACTCCGTGCAATGCTTCAGTTCCTATGTGCCAGAAATTCAATATAGAAGTATTAACAGGGGTTAATTTACCTATGCTGTTATCGGCGTTATTTACGAGCAGAACCGCATCAAATGTCAGAGAACTTGCCGATAAAGTTTTGGCAGACAGCAGAAAAAGCATAGTGAATGCGAAAGATTTATTGCTTGAGAGATTAAAAAAATAGAAGAGGTGTCAAAGTGTCTATTGAAATAGTAAGAATAGATGACAGACTGATTCACGGACAAATAGTTCAGGGTTGGTTAAAAACTATTCATATCACTGCAATTTTGGTTGTTTCGGACGAAGTTGCCGGTGATCAGATGCAGCAGGTTTTATTGTCTATGGCAGTTCCAAGCAGCGTAAAGTTATCCATCAAAAATATTAAAGATGCAAGCTGCGAACTTGCCAACGACGTATACGAAGAAGAAAAACTGATGATTTTATTTTCAAATCCCCAGGACGTTGTCAGAATGATTGAAAGCGGAATTAAATTTAATTCCATAAATGTAGGCGGAATGCATTTTGCTCACGGCAAAAAACAATTGTTATCAAATTTATCAGTTGATGCAAATGACGTAAAATCTTTTTTAACTTTAATATCGGAAGGAATAGAGTTGGAATCGAGAGCTTTACCTCAGGATGACAGATATAATGTTACGGAAGATATTAATACGGAAGCAAAAAATTTAAATATAATAAGATAAAACATGAAAAAAGTTAAATTTATTTTCGGAGTTCACAATCATCAGCCTATAGGCAATTTTGAATGGGTTTTTCAAAAAGGATACGATGTTGCGTATAAACCTTTTGTTGACGTTATGTTAAAGCATAAGACAATAAAATGGAATATGCATTGCAGCGGTATGCTGTGGGAGTTCTTTATTAAACAACATCCTTCTTATATAAAAAAGATAAAAAAGCTTATCGCGGGAGGCAATCTTGAAATATTGTCCGGCGGATATTATGAGCCTATATTATCTGTTATACCTGAGAGAGACAGAATCGGACAAATTAAACAGTTAACGCAGTTTATAAAAGATATTTTAAATTATGATTGTTCAGGCGCATGGGTTGCGGAAAGAGTGTGGGAACCGTCTTTAACATGCAGTCTTTCGGATGCAGGAATAAAATATACGGTTTTGGATGATGTGCATTTCTTGTCTTCGGGGCTAAACATAAAATCTTTAAACGGTTATTATACGACGGAAGATCAGGGTAAAAAAATAAATATATTCCCTATAAGCCAAAGATTAAGATATTTGATTCCTTTTCAGGACGTAAGCGTATGCATAGATTATTTTAAACAGCTGGCAAATGAAAATAAAGAAAACATTGTCGTGATGGCTGATGACGGCGAAAAATTCGGTATGTGGCCGGGAACAAATAAGCATGTTTATGAAAATTTATGGCTTGACAAATTTTTAACGGCTCTTGAAGAAAATTCCGATATCGTTGAAACTGTTACGTTTAAAGAAGTATTGCAGAGCAATAAGCCGTCGGGAAGAATATATCTGCCTACAAATTCTTATTTTGAAATGTCCGAGTGGACTTTGCCAAGCGATGTGCAAAATAACTTTGATGCTTTAGTCAAGCAAACAGAAAATAATGAAGACCTTAAACCTTTTGTAAGAGGAGGTTTTTGGAGAAATTTTTTGACTAAGTATGAAGAATCAAATAATATGCATAAAAAGATGATACGCATAAGCCAAAAAATTGAAAATAATTTTGATGCCTGCGGTAAAGACGCGAAAAGCATACAGCAATTTTTATATGCAGGTCAGTGCAATTGCGCTTATTGGCACGGAGTTTTCGGAGGATTGTATCTTCCTCATTTAAGGAACGCCGTTTATGAGTATCTTTTAAAAGCCGAGAATTTATACAATAAGAAAATTAAACCGAAAAAAGTATGGCAGCAGGTTGATTTTGACTGTGACAGTGTTGACGAATTTCTATATGAAGATAAAAACAAAAACATATATGTCGATGCTGCCTGCGGCGGAACAATTTTTGAGTTTGACATATTGTCTAAAAATTATAATCTTTCAAATGTTTTAACAAGACGTTATGAAAGTTATCATAAAAAACTTAAAGAAGCTATTGAAAACAATAAGGTTTCTGACGCAAAAGAATTAACTTCTATACATACCGATTTAGTAAGAGTTAAGGAAATAGGTTTGGAAAAGCATTTATCATATGATTGGTACAGAAAAGCGTCTCTCGTTGATCATTTTTTTCATAACGACACAAAATATGATGACTTTTATCCTGTTAAATTCAGAGAACAGGGTGATTTTGTCCTCGGTGAATATGAACATGAAATTATTTCAAATAAACTCGTATTAACAAGAAAAGGTAATATTTGGTACGATAATTTTCACTTGCCTGTTGAACTCAGAAAAAGTATAAAACCTTTAAATGCCGAAGGATATGAAGTTGAATATCAAATTAAGAATTTGTCGGAACAGGAAGCTTATTTAACATTGGGCGTTGAAAATGTTTTTTCTTTTTCACAAAAAATTGAAAAAGATAAACAGGAATTAAAAAATACAGGTAAATGGGTAAGATATGACGACGTTTTAGATATGTCTTTGAATATAGAAAGTTCGGTCAACTGTGATTTTTGGATAGTTCCTATAGAAACGGTTTCAACCTCTGAAGACGGATATGAAAGAACCTATCAGGGAACGTCTGCTGTAAGCGTATATAAATTTTCTTTAAAACCTGGGAATAAGTTTTCTTTCGTTTTAAAAGTACTTACGGGAATAAGTAAAAAATAAATGGAACTCATGATTTTATTATCTCTTATTGGCGCAGTATGCAGCGCAGATATAACGGCTTTCGGACAATTTATGATTTCAAGGCCTATCTTCTGCGGTCCGTTGTTCGGATATATTTTAGGAGATATATATACAGGGCTTTGGCTTGGACTGATTGTTGAAATGATGTGGATAAACGCAATTCCTATGGGAGTTTCTGTTCCTGTTGATTTGACCATGATGACTATATTGTCTGTCGTTTGGTCATGCACTGCTTTTCAGGGATGTCAGGAAGCGGCAATATTTGCTTTGGCTCTTGCGATTCCGTTTGCATATTTATACAGCGAAGTGGATTTGGGCGGCAGACTCTTTAATACAAAAATAATGCATTGGATAGAAAAAGGAATTGAGCAGGGGAAAGAATACAGAATAACGCAAGGTATTTTTATCGGTTTGTTTTTATTTATTTTAAGGGCAGGAATAGCTTATTTTGTGTTTTTCATTGTCGGCGGCATTATATTTAAACAAGTTTATTCTTTTTTACCGTATGAAGTCGTTTACGGACTGAAAAAAGCATGGTATTATCTGCCTGTTTTCGGTTTTGGCGCTGTAATGTATAATTTCAGGAATATAAAAATTCCTTTTTTAAGAAAATAACATGGCTAAGAGAGTTTCAACAAGATTATTTTTAAGAACTTTTTTTATACAATCTTTATGGAATTTTGAAAGATTGCAGAATATAGGCTTTTTATATGTCCTTTATCCTGTTTTTAAACAGCTTTATCCGGATAAAGAGAAAAGGAAAGCTGTTCTGTTGAGGCATATAGGCTTTTTTAATACAAATCCGTATATGGCTAACATTATTTTTGCAATGGTTATCAATGCGGAAAAATCAATTGCCGACGGCGATGAAAAGTCCGTTAAAAAACCTGAAATGATAAAAGCCGTTATGTCAGGACCTATTGCCGCTATCGGTGATTCGTTTTTTTGGGGGACGTGGAGACCTTTTGTTTCTTTTATAGCAATTTTGCTTACGATATTATCGGTAAATATTTTTGATATTTTTTACATCTGGATAGCACCTGTTGCATTTATATTTTTATATAATATAGTCCATCTGGCATTTCGTTACTGGATATTGTTTGTAAGTTTCAGGCTTGATGAAAAAATGATATCTTTGATTTCCAAGCTTGAGATTTCATATCTTGGCGATATGTTCAGAATAATCGGTCTGGTTATAATACTTACGGCGATAATTTTTTATTTTGAATCGTTTGGTTTTATGCCGACTATGCATTTGTATTTTTTTGATTATACAATGCCTGAAGCTTTAATATTCGGAATAATACTTCTGCTGAGTTTTTTGTTCGGAAAATTTAAGCCTGTGATAATGTTTTACTGTGCGATTTTATTCAGTTTTATTTTAGGATACCTGGAGTTATAATGACAGAAAAAAAATTAAAGATTGTAAATAAACTTGGCCTTCATGCAAGGCCTGCATCGCTTCTTGTACAGACGGCAATGAAATTTTCTTCGAATATTTCGATTATAAAAGACGAATCCACAATAGACGGCAAAAGTATTATGGGTTTGATGATGCTTGCAGCCGGATGCGGCAGCGAATTGACTGTGCGCATAGATGGGTGCGATGAAAAAAATGCAATGGAAAAGATAGAAGAGTTGTTTATGTCAGGATTTGGAGAAGAAATATGACAAATATTGACGACATTACAGATGCTGCTAATAAAACAAACGTTATTCTGACAGGCGTTCCTGCTTCTGCAGGCGTTGCCATAGGGAAAGTCTTTATACTGGAAGATGATGATTTTATATCGGTAAAAAAAGAAGTGCCTGCCGGTAAGATACACGAAGAAACGCAGCGTTTTAAAGATGCTATAGAAAAAACCAGACTTGAGCTTTTGGAAAACCATGCCAAGCTTAATGATATGCTGGGTGAGAATTATGCAAAGATTGCAGACGCCCATCTTTTAATATTAAATGATCCGGTAATAAACAAAGAATCTCTTGAGCTTATAAAGAAAGGAAACAATGCCGAATATTCTGTTTATAAAGTAGTAGAAAAGATTTCAAGATCATTTGATTTAATAGACGATGAATATTTTAAAGAGAGAAAACACGATATAATAGACGTTGCAAAAAAAGTAATCAGGCATCTTCTCGGAAAACAGAAAAAAACTCTTGCCGATTTAGATTCTGATTCTATAGTCGTGGCAAAAAATTTAACGCCTTCCGATACTTTAGCGATGAGAGAAGTTATGGTTAAAGGATTTGCTACCGATATCGGCGGAAGAACTTCTCATACGGCTTTAGTTGCCCAGAGTCTTGAAATACCGGCCGTTGTAGGCTTAAAGAACATATCTCTTCAGGCAAAGCAGGGAATGCCTGTTATTGTGGACGGGAACCAGGGTATAATCATTTTGAATCCTTCCGAAGAAACAATAGAAAATTATAAAAGAGAGTATGAAATACAAATATCAAATAAAAAATATTTGGAACAATTCAAGGACCTTCCTGCTATTACATTAGACGGTAAAGAAGTTACTCTTGCCGCTAATATAGAAAATCCGGATGAAGTTCGTTCAGTTTTGAAACACGGGGCAAGCGGAGTAGGCTTATATAGAAGCGAATTTATGTATCTTTCAAGAAAAAGTATGCCTACTGAAGAAGAACATTATCAAAGTTACAGCAAAGTTGCAAAAATGATGATGCCGTATGAAGTGATTATAAGAACTATAGATTTAGGCGGGGATAAAATATCCAAGCTTGGATTAATGGATATTGGAAGAGAAGTAAATCCTTTTATGGGACTAAGAGCCATAAGATTGTGCTTGAAATATCCTGAAATGTTTAAAATTCAATTAAAGGGAATTTTGAGAGCCTCAGTACACGGCAATATAAAAATAATGTATCCTATGATTTCCAAAGTAGCTGAAATTAAGCAGGCCAACGAAATTTTGGAGCAGGCAAAACAGGAATTAAGGCAGGAAGGCAAGCAATTTAATGAAAATATACAGGTTGGCGTAATGATAGAGGTTCCTTCAGCGGCTGTAATAGCGGATGTTATTGCCAAGGAAGTAGATTTTATGTCTATAGGAACAAATGACTTAATACAATATACAATGGCTGTAGACAGAGTTAATGAAGATGTCGCTCATCTGTATAATCCGTTGCATCTTGCAATTTTAAGACTTCTAAAGACGATAATTGATGCCGGACATGCCGCCGGAAAAGAAGTCGGAATGTGCGGAGAAATGGCAGGAGATCCTACATATTCCGTTGTTTTATTGGGATTGGGGCTTGACGAGTTCAGTATGTCTGCGGCACAGATTCCAAAGATAAAAAAAATCATAAGAAGCGTATCAAAAAAGGAAGCAAAAGATCTTGTCGACGAATTGTTGAAATGCAGCACTTCAGCTGAAATTTTGACTGTTATGAAAAAATTTAAATACAGATAATTAATTCAATTTTTTAAAACCGGATAATAAAAATTATCCGGTTTTTTTATTTGTTTATTATTATTTTATTTCTGCCTGTTTGTTTTGCCTCATAAAGAGCTTTGTCTGCAAGAGAAATTACGTCATTTGACGTTGTGTTATTATTGTATTTTGCAATACCTATACTTATTGTAACTGAAAAAGTGAAATTGTTTTCGTTAAACTTAGTTTTTTGAACGCTGCTTCTTATGTTTTCGGCAATTTGCAGTACTTGTTCTTCCGATACCATAGGGAGAAGAACAATAAATTCTTCGCCTCCGTATCGTCCTGTCAAATCTCCCGGTCTGACCGATTTGAAAAGAATTTTAGACACGGCAACAAGAACTTTATCTCCTACCAAATGCCCGTAGGTATCGTTGACTTTTTTGAAAAAATCAATGTCGAGCATTAAAATATAAAAATCGGTTTTGTATCTTTTTGACCGTTGGAATTCAATATAAAGTCTTTCCATAAAATATCTTCTTAAATATAGTCCTGTAAGACCGTCTATTCTTGCTTTTTCCTGAAGTTCGGAAAACAGCATAATTCTTTTGGTTCCAAGTATTAAGTGAGGCAAAAACAGGCTTCCTTCTTCCAAATATGTCTGAGCATAGTTTTTTTCAACTATAAGAAAAGCGCAGGAAACAAAATGGTTGTCAACTATAATCGGCCAAACAACTACCTGATTGTTTTCAATATAAGTAAGGGAATTTATAATAGAAGGTCTTGTAAGCTTTATTATTTCCTGATAGTGTTCTTTAAGAGCCTCGTCCCATTTGCTTCTTTTTTCATGCTGTAAAGAAGATTGTATTATTAAGTGGTTTTTTGCTTTGTATTTAACCGCGACAAAAGAATACAGTATTCCTGTTCTTGAAGACAGCATTGCCGATAATGCATTTGAACTGTCCTCGGCCGTAATGTTTTTTGTTAAATCTTTTGAAATAATATAAAGCTGTATAATTCTTTCAAGCTTTTTTTCCAAAGATAATCTTTCTTCATTAAGACTCTGATCTTCATTTAGTAATTCTTCTTTAAAAAACTTCAACTCGTTATTTTGCTTTTGTAAATCGGGCGACTGAATTTCATCAGGTTTAAAAAAATAATGGAAAGCAGGAATGACGGATAAGAATATAACGGCTGTAATCAGCGCAAAATAACTAAAGCCGAAAGTAATAAGAGAAAAAATAACAGCCGTCAGACCGAATATGTGTACGGAATATTTATATTCGCGCGGGAATAACAGAGATACCGGCAATAAAAAAAGGCAAAGTACATAGCGTTCATTGTTTTCTTTAAGAATATAGAAAACTATAAGAAAACATATTAATACCAATACGGTCTGTAAATAAAATTTATTCTTTTTAGTCATTATTGAATTCCGCATCTGTATAAATACAGGTTTTATTTCTCCCGGTGTTTTTTGCTTTATATAACGCCAAATCGGCTTTCTTTATAAGTTCTTCAGTTGTAGATTCATTTTTTAATTCAGTCAGTCCAATGCTTATAGTTTTTCTTATTTGTATAGGGTGATAACTTTCAACAGGCATAAAAAATTTTGTATTTTCTATATTTTTCCTTATTTCTTCGAGTATGGCGAATCCGCTTTCAGCATTTGTTTGAGATATAAAAATTGTAAATTCTTCTCCGCCGTATCTTGCGATGATATCAATTTCTCTGAATCTTTTTCTAAGAATGTCGGCAATTTGTCTTAAAAGCATATCTCCGGCGATGTGCCCGTACTTGTCGTTTACTTCCTTAAAATGATCTATATCGAGCATTGCTACCGCCATGGAAAGATTGTTGCTTTTTGCTCTTTCAATTTCTTCCTGCAGTCTTTCGGAAAAATAAGATCTTGTATAAAGCCCTGTAAGACCGTCGGTTATCGCAAGAGAAGAAATTTTATGGAATAAGGAAGTATTATATAAGATAATGCCGAGTATGTTTGAAAGAACTGACAGCAATCTTAAATCTGAATCATTGAATTTAACGTTCTTTATAACCGAAATGCCTTCGATATATCCCCAGTATGAACCTTCAACTTCAATAGGCATCACTATAACCGACGATATTTCTTTATATTCTTCGGACGTAAATCTTTTATCATCCGCCATATCAGTTATAAGCAGCGGAATTTTATTCGTTTTTACATAATCGACAAAAATATCTTTTTTAGGATTGCGTTTGGTTTTCCATTTGCCTTTTCTTATGAATTTGCCGGTTAATTCCTCAATAAGCTTTATCAAATCGCGCTCATTCATTGATGATTCAAGAGAACTTATTATTTGTTCAAACTTTTGAAAGTTGTCCATTCTTTGCAGCAGAGCGGCGCTTCTTTTTTCATTTTCGGCAATAGAGGATTGTATCAAAGCTATATCTCTGTCCAAAACTTCATGGTCTATTTCTGCTTTTCTTTTTGATGAAATATAGATGCTTCGGTGATGTTCAAATCTGAAAAATACAAAGACTATCCATACTATTTCATAAATAAGCATTATTTTGTCGAAAGGATTATCAACAATTGCTATAGCAAATATGCCTGCCGACAGAATAAAAGCAATCAAGACGCCGCCGAAAACAGGACCTGATAAAAAATAGATTATTAAAAAAACTATAAAAATTGCCGGGAAAGTAATAACAGGATACTGGAAAAAGTAAAATATCCATATTACAAAACAAATACCGCCTATGACAGGCAGGACTATCGTCGTTATTATATCAATAAAAAAACGTTTATACGCTTCAATATCGATCATAATTGAGTACCTTTATTTTTCTTTTGCTGATAAAGGACTAATATTTCTTTTTCTATTTTATATTTTAATTCAGCATCTTTTATAAGAAACAATTTTTTCCATTTGTTCCCGCGTTTTTCCGAAGGCCATTGAACCCATAGTCCGTATTTACCGTTTAGAATGCTGCATTGCACTTCTATCTTATCATTAAAAATAACTGATACAAAAGCTTTAGCTTTGGAAGCTTTTTCAATAATGTTGAATTTATTTATTTTGTAGTCGACCGTAGAAGCGTTTTTTTTATAAATATTTTTTGATGATTTGATTTCTGAAATGAGATTTTCTTTGAATTGTCTGTCTAAAAAATAAAAATGGTCATATCTGTTATTCTTACTTTTATAATAAGGAACCGTTAAAATTTCTTTATTTCCGTCCTTTTCAATCTTTAATCCTCTCAGTTCTAAGGTATTATTAAATTCTACCGATATATCAGATAAATTTTTGTTATCAATAAAAGAAACGTCAAATGGCTGAGAAAAAACCGTTTGACAAAAAAACAGACAGAAAAAAGCAGATATAAATTTATAAAAATTCATCATATTACCAATCATTCTAACACAAGTTATTCAAATATACAACAACTATTTGTGAAAAAATTTAAAAAAATTATCCGAATTAATATTCCTGTCATTGCCTATATGGAAACAGTAAACATTTTTGTTTTTAATAAGCAGCATTAAACATGCAAAGAACCTTAAAAAGACAATATAGGCTTTTTTTATAAAATCTTCGGCGCCGCCGATAAGAAAATATTCAAGAACCTGAGGAACTCCTAATCCAGCTATACAATTTTTAAAAAGTTCTTTAAATGCATAAAATCTGTTTTCTCTGGTTATTTTTGAAGTGTTTGAAAAAAATCTTTTGCCGTAAATAATTGTAACGGGCAGACGCCTCGTTTCTATCCTGTTTTTAAAATACTCATAACTTATTAATTTTTTATTTCCGAATTTTCTTCTGTTAAAAGTCGTAATAAAATTTTCAGGTATATAATCTGTTTCAATGTCAGGACACAAGCCTATTCTTGCAGGGAACGGGTAAACGTTGCCTTTTTGATCGACAAAAGGAGTATCGTCTGAAAGTATCTTCACTTTTTCATTTTTTAAAAGATCCATAAGCAGAGTGCTCTTGCCTCCTCCCTGAGGAAGCATGCATATATATATGTTGTTTTCAAAAGAAAAAGCGCATCCGTGTATTCTGTGCAACCCTTTTATATCGAGCATTTCTCCCGTTCTTGAATGTATAAAAAGATATGCAATTTCATAGAGTAAATCAAAAGATAATGAAAAGATTTCGGCTTTGTTGTCTTTTATGTCATATAATGCCAGCGCTTTTCCGAGATAATCGACGTAGCGGATTCCGTCTTTGTCATAACTTATAGAGTCTGTTTTATACATAGAAGCCGGTACTGCCGGTATTTTTTCGAAAGGAGGAGGGAGAAGATTAACTGTTAATAATATATCGGTCTGGCCGCTTATATTATTATAAGAAAGAAAATATTCAAAGTCAGATATCAATTTACGGGTAATCTCGGCATTGCCTTTTATTGATACCGTTATACCGTAAAAATTTAAAACAGCTTCGTTATTTTCCATAAAATTCCTTTTACGGTTCCTGTTATAAACCCGATTCCGTAAGACAGATGAGACGTTACTGCAATAAGCAGCATCAAACAGGAATCATATATTTTAATATTATACAAAACGGATGCTGAAATAACATTATAAATCGAAATTAAAAAATATATAAATAGCAGAATAAATGTCATTTTTCCGAATGCTAAAGCGATCAAATAGAATATAAAAAGAGAAGGCAGCAAATGAACAAAATGCAAACTGGAAGGCATGAAAAAAGTCATAAGGGCTCTTCCCTTGCCGGAATAAAAAACTTGCAGAGCTAAAGACAGAATAGAACTGCGCCTGTGGTGGCAGACCGCCAAATCAGGAGAGTAGAGCATTTTTACGCCGTATTTTCTTAATTGCTCCAAAAGAAGATTTTCTTCATTATAATGGAGCAATCTTTCAAATTTAACGCTAAATTTTGAGAATAGGTCTTTTTTTACGGCAAGATTGCATAAAATTAATTCCGAGTCATCCGTTAATCTGTCTTTTCCGGTACTCATGTATCTGCGGCTCATTTTCCATGTAAGTAAATATGTCGAAAGCATAACACCGCTTATTCTTTCAAATTTTGTAGAATTTTGAGGAGTAAGGTTAGGCCCTCCTATAATTCCAATCATGGGATATTTGTCAAATTTTTCCTGCAGAATTCTTATATTATCTTTATATATATAAGCGTCGTCGTCCAAAAAATAAATGACGTCTGCGTCAATGTTTTTTACACCCGTGTTTCTTGCGTCTGATTTGTTAATTTGTTCGTTAATTATTACAAAATTAATGTTTTTGTATCCGGTCTTCGTTTCCCTTAAAAATTGTACGGTTTTATCGCAGTAACCGTTTACTACGATAAAAATATTGCAGTTAAATTTAATCAAAGAAGAAACTGTTTCTTTGATATAGTCATATCTTTTATTTGAAATGATAAGAGTCGTTATCGTAACCATTTTACGGTTTCTTTTTAAATTTTTGAGCAATATATAAATTTTTACCTGTTTTTATTGCGTCTTCAAGCATATGTCCGTTTGTGCATGTCAGCCAGCAGTGGCATTTTTTTGAATTAAAGAAATGTCTGATATCGTTTGCCTGTTTTGAGTTCCATAAAACATCAAAAGAATCCTTTCTTAAATCTCCGGCAAATTTGTTTTTATAAACAGGGCAGAAATAGACTTCTCCGAAAGGATTAATCATCGCATATTTTTCTCCGCACGGGCAGTTTGGAAAATACCGTTTTTGATTATCTATATATTTTATTATGTAATATAAAGATAAAAACTGCGACGTCAGCCCTTCGTTGGTTAAAAAAGTATCTTCGTTAAATTCTTGAATGCCGCATTCGTTTGCCATTTTTTCAGTGATTATATTTATTTGGTTTTCTATAATATTTAAAATATCAGGCTGCCATTTAAACTGGAGAGTTTCTTCTTTTTGCACAAACATCTGGAAAGAAACATGATATTTTTTTTCTTTACACCAGTCGTAAACTTCGGCTATTTTATCGCAGTTATCAGGCAGAATAGTATAATTAAGACTGAAATAAACTTCAGGGAAATCTTTTTTTAAAAGTTCAAGATTTGACACAAGGTTTTCAAAAGCTCCGTTTTGCCCTCTGATTTTATCATGATTTTTACCTATTCCGTCAATTGAAGTTCCTATTGATATTTTTTGCAAACCGGTTTCTTTCTTTATAATGTTTAATTTGTTTTCAATAAGTTTTTTGTCAAATAAATTGGATAAAATCAAAATTTCTGTTTTCGGATAATAGCTTCTTAAAAATTTAACGATATCAGCCAGGTCATTTCTTAGAAGAGCTTCTCCTCCGCTTAGAACGATAAATTTTATATCTTTTAAATATTTTGAAGATTCTATGAAATTCTTAATTTCTTCAAAAGTTATCTCTTTTCTGTTTTTATCTTTTAAATATTTCAAGTTGCACATAATGCATGACGTATTGCAGTTGTAAGTTAATTCAAAATGAAGCTCTTCCGGCGGTATGCAGGATATGTTTTTAGGCACGGCAGTTTTTTCTATAAAAGTTCCGAATTTGTATATAAAATCTTTAAGTTCTTTCAAGATAGCGCCTCTAATTCTTTTTTATATTTTTCTTCCAAATTTGTATCTTTCATCTGTTTGGCTATGGATATCAATCTGCTGCAGATTTCTTTTGATTTAAATTCCTTTTCAAATGATTTTTCAAAACATTGGCGGGATTTGGAATAATTTTTATCATAGAAATAATATTCTCCTAATAAAAACCACTTATCCGGCTTAACGGCGCTTATCCCGGATGTTTCAGGATATTTAAGCTTCAGAGCCAAATTACAAAACTTTTCATACCGTTCAAATCTTAAAGGATAATCGTTGTTTTTTGATTTCCAGAAGAGATGATGATCGGCTTTTGTTATGCCGAATTTTTCGGGATTATTTCTTACATAAGTTCCTTTTTCAAGGGTAAAAAAAGACTGGCTGGCAAGAATTGAGTCTACATAAGGTCTTGCTGAAGTCAAAAAATTTAATGTTTTGCAGAAATCTTCTTCTGTTTCAACAGGAAATCCGCACATCATGTTTATTTGAAATGAAATCCCGGCTTCTTTTGTATTTTTAAAAAGTTCAACGGCTTTTTGAACTGTAAAGCGCTTATTCATTGCGTCAAGAACATCCTGGGAACCTGATTCAACGCCGTATCCGACCCATCCGCAGCCTGCTTTTTTCATTTTTTTTAATAATTCCAAAGGCATATCGTCTCTGACAACGGCTTGCCCCGCCCATGAAACTTTTACGCCGTTTTTTATTATTAAATCACAAAAAGTTTCAAGATTTTTTAAATTGCCGTTTAAAAGAAGTCCGTTGAAATAAAAATAATTGATTTGGGGAAAATCCCGCATATGACGTACAATCTGTTCAAATAATTTATCTCCGCTCATAGCTCTGTACCCGGGCCAGAATAACCTTTCGTAACAGAAATGGCATGCATTTATGCATCCTCTGCTGTCAAGCAAGTCAAGCCTGTTCGGCTGCGAATATTTGTTGTTTAAAATATCTTCTCTAAAGTCAGAGTAATCGGGTATGGGAAGAGAGTCAAGATCTTTAACGAAATCTCCTGAACCGCAGTCTGTAACTTTTCCTTTTAGTTTGACAAGAAAACCTTTACATATAGGAAGGTCTTTTATGTTAAAACCTTCATCCAGTTTTTGAAGAAGGTTTTTCAAAGGTATATCGGCTTCGCCGTAACAGACGTAATCAATAAAATTCTGTTCCGCAAAATCATAAGCCATTTGGGCTTTGCTTGCTTTGTGACCCATAAAAATTATTACTGAATCCGGTTTTATGCTTTTAATTTTCTTTGCCAGCGCATAACTTATATTCACGGACGGCGTATGAGTATCAAATATAAAAACTTGTGCGCCTGTTGATAAAATATCCCGGATTGATTTTTCTGCATTTGATACTTTTAAAATCGTATCGGTGAACGTATTGTTTTCCCAAACGGAATAAAAATCTCTGTTATCCCAGTACTTTTTGTTTTCATCGGTGCACTGATGGTAAAAAATATTGTTCAAATCAAAGCAGAATGTACTGTGTCCGAGACTTTTAAGATATGTGGAAAAATAAGCAAGTATGTAAGAGGGGCAGTATCTCACCCACCACGGAGCTTTAATTAACGCTGTTTTCACCGTTATCTTTCCTCATCAACGATCCATTTATATTCATCGCACGGACAGGTTTCGGCTTCACAAGGCATAGGCTTGTCGTGCAGTTTAAAGTTAGGATCAAAAATGTTCCCTATAGGCTTGTTGCTCAAAGGTCCGCATCTTGTAACCGTTCCGTCGGCTTTTATCGAAGCGTAAATATGTCCGGCTCTGCATAATTTACCTTTTGTTTTTATTCCTTCAAGATGGTATTTCTGTCTGTCAATGTCGCCGAGATAAGGCAGCATCATTTCACGTTCTTCTTTTGTGTAAGCGTCAGGATAATGTTTGCCTGCATATTCTCCGTGAAAAGCTGCAAGAGCCATTACTATTCCGTGCTTTTTAAAAATGTCGTCATAATATTTTATTTTATCCATATTCGGCGGATATGCGAGATAACAAACCCCGCCTTTGAATCCGTATTTATATAAATAAAGAACTTTTTTTATGAATGGTTCCAGTTTGCTTTCCAGCGGATGGAAATTCATGTCAAGGCTCACTCTTTCCGGGTTTAATTTTCTTGCGAATGTAAACATGTCTCCGGATAATTGGCATGTCATTTTTACCGTATGTTTCTTTGATATTGCTTCTATAAGTTCTATGATGTTCGGATAGAGCATCGGCTCTCCTCCGGTAATCATTAAATGACATTCTCCGTACATGTCGTACAGTCTGTCCCATAATGCAATCATTTCACTGAGAGGGGGATATTTGTTGAGCTTATCCATTTCATCCCATGTCTTGTCAAACCAGCAGTAAGGGCATCTGAAGTTGCATCTGTAATGAGAATCCCAGACAAAATTAACTTTTTCCATAAAAAATCCTTTATTTTAAAATAAAACGTAAACAAACGGAACGACTGCGCTGCTTTTTGCAAAAACTATAAGCAGTCCCAATATCAAAAAAACCAAGAACATTGGGATAAGCCACCATGCTTTCTTTTCCCAGAAAAATTTCCAAAAATCTTTAAAAAAAGTTTTCATGAAATCTCCTAAATTTTCATTTTACTTTTGTACATATCTTCAACTTCGTCGAACGGTCCGAAAGCAATTTGCTGTCCGCGGTCAATATAAAGAGCGTTAGTGCAAATCTTTTTTATGTCTCCGATTCCGTGCGAAATAAAAAGAACTGTATGTCCGTTTTCTATAACTTTTTCAAAAGCCTGCGTGCATTTCTTTTGAAAAGCTATGTCTCCTACAGCCAAAACTTCGTCTACAAGAATGATTCCCTGTATTGTTTGTATTACTGTGGCGAAAGCCAGTCTGGCTATCATTCCTGATGAAAATTCTCCCAGTCTGGCGCCCATAAAATTGCCGAGTTCGGCAAAATCGACTATATCATCCATTTTTTTGTCGATTTCTTTTCTGTTTATTCCGTGTAATGCTCCGTATAAATAAACATTTTCAAGCGCCGTAAATCTCATATTAAAACCGAGACCGAGTTCAAACATACATGAAATTTCTTCCGTTGTTTGAAATGTTCCGGAAGTTTGTTTCATTATTCCCGCTAATATTCTGAAAAGAGTTGTTTTTCCTGCTCCGTTAGGACCAATTACGGCTGTCATTTCGCCTTTTTTTACGCTGAAATTGATGTCTTTTAAAGCCCACAGCTCTTTTTCAGGAAACTGTCCGCTAAGTTTATATCTCAGGGACGTAAAGAAAGTCAGCCTTTCTTTAGTTCCTATTTTGAATTTTTTAGACAGGTTGTTTGTTTCTATTACATTTATGCTCATTGTATTTTTTCTACAAAATAACCTTCAAATTTTTTAAATAACGTATAACCGATAACCAAAAATACCGTGCCAAACGCAAAAACATACAACAATCCGCCGAACTCGGGACATTTACCGTCAAGAAGAATAGTTCTTGAGGCTTGTATGACATGTGTCATAGGGTTCAATAATATTATATTTTTTTTCACCGGAGACAGCATATCAAGACTGTAAAAGATAGGCGTCAGAAAAAAACCCATGCTCATAAGAAGAGCCCATATTCTGCCCATGTCAAGGAAATATACTCCTATCAGAGAAAGAAGCATGGAAACGCCGGTTATTAAATAAAGCGTGAGTATCAGTATAGGAATTAGTAAAAATACGTAAACGGAAATAAATCCTTTCATTACTGCGCAAAACCCGATTAACATAAGCAGCTCCAATATATGCGAAAACAAAACGGCAAGAATTGAAGCCGTTACTATGCATTCTTTCGGAAAAGATATGCTTTTTACAAAACTGCTGTATCTTGTTATGGACGATATTGATGAACTTGTCGCATTTGAAAAGAAATTCCATTGGACCATACCTATAAGAAGATATAACGGAAAATCCTTAATGGTTTTCATCCAGTCCGCAAATATTGTATACAATATGAAAAAGAAAATTAAAGGATAAAGCAAAGTCCATGCAAAACCCAAAACTGTTCCCTGGTCTCTCATCCTAAAATCTGAAAAAGCCAGTTCCCAAACCATTAACCAGTATTTTTTAAAATTTTTTTTCATTCTTTTTCCAATCATAATCTATCTTTTAAATTATAATATTATTGGCTGTCAAATGCAAACTAATAATTTTTATAAAAAATCATACGGACGTTTGTAAGTGCTTTTAGCGTTTGTCGTTTGATTTATCATATTAAATCTTGTATTATATCTAGAAAATCAATATTAATTATTTATAAATAAAAAGGAGAAGTATGTTATGAGAAAACCATTGATGGCAGGAAATTGGAAGATGCACAAAACTATACCTGAAGCAGTTGCCATGGTAAAGGAATTAAAAAGCAAGATAGCTGATGTTAAGGACGTTGAAGTTTTAATTTGTCCTGCATTTACAGCGCTTTATTCTTTAGCTAATGAAGCGAAAGGTTCAAATATAAAAATAGGCGCCCAGAATCTTTTTTGGGAACCGAAAGGCGCTTTTACCGGCGAGATTGCCGCAAATATGGTAACTGATGCAGGCTGTTCTTACGTTATAATCGGCCATTCGGAAAGAAGACAATATTTCGGAGAAACGGACGAAACGGTAAACAAAAGAATAAAAGCTGCATTAAATGCCGGCTTAATTCCTATAGTATGCGTAGGAGAAACTTTAAACGAAAGAGAATCAAACGTTACTTTTAAAGTAATAGAAAAACAGGTTAGAGACGGTATAAAAGAATTGACGGCTGAAGAATCGGCAAAGATAGTTATAGCTTATGAGCCTGTTTGGGCAATAGGAACAGGGAAAACGGCTACTCCGGACCAAGCTCAGGAAGTTCATGCTTTTATAAGAAAAGTTTACTCGGAAATGTACGGTTCTGCCGCAGAAGGAACAAGAATTCTCTACGGAGGTTCTGTAAAGCCTGACAATGTTGCGGAATTAATGAAAAAAGAAGATATTGACGGCGGTTTGGTCGGCGGAGCAAGTTTGGAAGCAGCTTCTTTTGAAAAACTCGTAAAATTCGGCAAATAAGGATTAAATATGCAAAATAACAGAGCAAACAACCCGATTATAACAAATATATCAAACAGACATATCCATTTATCGAAAGATGTTATGGAAACTCTTTTTGGTAAAGATTATCAATTGACAAAAACTAAGGACTTAATGCAGCCAGGCGAACATGCCTGCAATGAAACTCTTACGCTGGTAGGGCCTAAAAATTCTATAGAAAAAGTCAGAGTTCTGGGTCCGTTAAGAAAACAAACACAGGTTGAGGTGTCGGTTTCTGATGCCATAAGATTAGGAATTTCTGTAAATATAAGATTATCGGGAGATTTGTCCGGTTCCCAGCCCGTTAAATTAGTAGGACCTAAGGGCAGCGTTGATTTGAAAGAAGGCTGTATAGTTGCAAAAAGACATATACATTTCTCCGCTAAAGACGCAGAATTTTACGGTGTTAAAGATAAAGATATTTTGTCTTTGAAGATAGACGGAGAAAGAGGTCTTGTTTTTAACAACGTAATAGCAAGAGTAAGCGATAAGATGGTTCTTGAATGCCATTTGGATATAGAAGAAGCAAATGCTGCCGGCGTTAAAAACGGAACGATGGCGACACTTTTATAATAGGTGTAAAAATGAAAATATCATTAGGAACAGATCATGCAGGATTTGCAATAAAAGGAAAAGTTTCTGATTTTTTAAAGTCTTTGGGGCATGAAGTTACCGATTACGGGACAAATTCTTCCGAAAGCTGCGATTATCCTGATTTTGCTTATAAAGTTGCTTTGGACGTTTCAGAGAATAAATCGCAGAAAGGCGTTTTAATTTGCGGAACTGGAATCGGTATGGTAATTGCGGCAAATAAAGTTCCTAACATCAGGGCGGGAATCTGTTGGAACAAGGAAACAGCCCAATTAATAGCTATGCATAATAACGCAAACATAATTTGTCTGGGCGCGAGATTTGCAAGCCTTGAAGAAATATGCGAAAGAATTAAAATTTTTCTGGAAACAAAATTTGAAGAAAGACATTCTAAAAGAATAAATAAAATTACGGAAATAGAACAAAAATATTGTAATTGTAAAAGTATTAAATAAATGAGAAAAATTTTAAATATATTTTCCGTTGCCGTTTTTTTTCTGTCTTCATGCGCTTCTGTCGTTCCTGTTTATAAACAGGATTACGATTTTTCAAAAATAAAAACAGTTTTCGTAGAAGATTCCGCCTATTCAAACATAGGCGGAACAATACGGAATGCCGTAATAAAACAGTTGATGACTAAAGGCTTTTACATAAAAGATTCAGATACTGCCGGTATTGATGCCGTCGTTTCTGTTTCCGTTTATCAATATCAGCCTTCTAAGACTTATCTTATAAGAGAAAATAACCCTGGTGCTTCAAACGTGGTAGTTTATAATAATGATCCTTTTGAACTAAGCGGTTCAACTCTTTATGACTCAGGAAGCGCTTTCGGTATTAAGGACACTAAATTGTTTTCCAGCACAGCCAGCGTAGGCCTTTCCATTTCCGTTAAAGACCCTAAAACTGATGAAATAATATGGACAAGTTCATATACTTATGAAGGCTTTGATATAGATTCGTCGATAGAGGGAGCCGTAAAATTTATACTGAAATCATTTCCGCCTCAAAAGCCGAATAAAGGGGAATAATTTATGAAAAGAATCGTATTGTCGGTCGTATCTCTTTTTTGTTTTATTCAATTTGTTTTTGCTGTTTCGGTCACTGTATATAATGATGATTTGGCTCTTGTAAGAGACGTAAAAGACGTCGTTTTAACTAAAGGCGAACAAAAGGTTGAAATTGATGACGTTTCTTCAAAAATAGACCCTACAAGCGTTTTACCTAAATTTTTATTCGATGCCGATAAAATTGAGGTTTATGAACAAAATTTCGATTTTGACTTGGTTAACACAAATAAACTTTTACAACAGTATATAGGCAGCAATATAGAGATAGAAAAACAGCTCCCTAATTCTTCTAAAGACAAAATTACAGCTAAGCTCTTGGCTGTAATCGGAGGAATCGTAGTACAGTCAAATGATAAAATTATTCTTAATCCGCAGGGAGAAATATCTTTGCCTAAACTGCCTGAAGGCGTAAGGTTAAAGCCGACTCTTTCATGGCTTATAAACAGTAAAGTTTCCGGGAAAAAACAACTGGAAATAACTTATCAGACGGCAGGACTTTCATGGATTTCGGATTACATAGTTGTCTTGGATAAAAACGACAAGAATTTGGATATTAATGCATGGGTTACAATAAATAATTTGTCAGGAACTTCTTACAAAGATGCAAATTTAAAATTAATAGCCGGAGATGTAAACAAGGTGCAGGAAAATATTGGAGCAAGAGGCCTTTTTATGGCTAAGGCGGCATCTTTTGATGCAGCCAATGAGGCTTCTTTCCAGGAAAAATCTTTTTTTGAGTATCATATGTATGAACTAGGAAGAAAAACAACTTTAAAAAGTGACGAAAAAAAACAAATAGAATTTGCTTCGTCTCAGTCGGTTCCGTTTGATAAAAAATATGTTTATGACGGCACCGGAATGAGTAATTTTTCATTTAACAAATACAGCAGGTCCGCTAAAGATTTTTGGCAGCAGACAAACAAAAAGGTTAATGTGAAAATTGAATTTAAAAATGATAAGTCCTCAAATTTGGGAATACCTTTGCCAAAAGGTAAGATGAGAGTTTATAAAAATGACGGTAAAAACATAGAGTTTATAGGCGAAGATTTTATTGATCATACGCCTGAAAATGAATTAATCAGTTTAAATCTTGGAGACGCTTTTGATATTACCGGCGACAGAGCCCAAACAGAATTTGAAACCGGCGATAAATATTCACAGGAAACTATTTCTATCACTGTTAAGAATTCAAAAGATTCCGATGCAGATGTCGAAGTAATCGAGCCTCTCTGCAGATGGTCAAACTGGAAAATTTTATCCGCAAGCGACAAATATACAAAAAAAGATTCACAAACCGTGTTTTTTAAAGTAAAAGTACCTGCAAAGGGCGAAAAAAATATAACATATACGGTGAAATACAAATGGTAAATATAGCCGGCATAATAGATCATACTTTGTTATCTCCTACAGCATGTTTTTCGGATTTTAAAAAATTATGCGACCAGGCGGTTGATAACGGTTTTTACTCTGTGTGCGTTCCTCCTTATATGGTAGAAAGTTGTAAAAAAGCGCTGGCTAAAACAGATGTCAAAATATGTACTGTTGTCGGCTTTCCTCTCGGATATAACCATTATTTGACTAAGCTTGTAGAAGCGAAAGAGGCAATTGTTTTCGGCGCGGATGAAATAGATGCCGTTGTAAATATCTCTGCGGTTAAATCAAAGGATTTTAAATTTGTTAATAAAGAAATAGCTGCATTGAGAAAAACGACTGCCGGTAAAATTTTAAAAATAATAGTTGAAACGGCATACCTGACAAAAGAGGAAAAAACCGAGCTCGCCAAAATAATTTTAAACAATAAAGTTGATTTTATAAAAACATCGACAGGATTTGCTCCTTCTGGAGCAAATGTCGAAGATATAATTTTGTTTAAATCTTTGCTAAAAAATAACGTTAAAATCAAAGCTTCGGGCGGAATAGCCACTTACCTGCAGGCTGAAGATATGATTAAAGCGGGCGCAAGCAGAATAGGAAGTTCTAAATCGCTTGATTTAATAAGAAAACAATGAAAAAAATAATAATAAAACATATTTTATTCCTTTTTTTGTTTATCACGCTGCTTTTCTTTTTATGGTTTTTCTTTATGTATGAGTTTTTTACGAATGAACTTAAAAAAACTCTTTATCCTGCCGTGCACGATTCAAAACAAATTTTAGCTGAGCTTGTTACAAAAGATTTTGCAAAAGACAAAGTAGATTCTTTTTTTATAGATTTAAAAAAGAATAAAAATATTTTTAATTTAACTGTTTCGAACAATAATGATAAAATTTACTATCTTAATAATTTACAGTGTAAGGGCACCTTATTGTCTTTTTTCAGGTTTTCATATCCTTTAAAAAAAGACGGTGAAATTGTCGGATGGATAAAAATATGTCCCTCATATGATCTTATCAATGCTGTAGTTTTTAATAAAAATCTCCTTATAGCCTTTTCAATTTCGACTCTGCTTGTACTGCTTCTGCTTGTTTTTGCGTCATATGCTTATGTTACAAAATACATAGTTTATCCTTTTGAGCAAATGACAAAGATAATAAACGGGATATCGTCTGAATCTCAGTCAGACGTGAAGTCTCTTCTCCCTGAAAAAGGAATGTGGAAAGATTTATTTGCGGATTTAAAAAAACTCAACACAAAAGTTATAGATATAAGCACGACTATGAAACTTCTTTTTTCCGCAACCAGCGTTATAACGTCGGATCTTGAGCTCACACATTCGATACATTTAATTTTCAACATAATACAAAGAAAAATAAATAATTCTGTATGCGCTCTTTTCATGCCTTCAGAAGACGGACAGTTAAAAGTGGTAGCCAAAAGCGGTTTTTCTTTGCAGGATATAAAATCAATATCTGTGCATTCTAACAGCCCAATCATGCAATGCTATAAAAAATGCGAACCTGTAACGATTCAAGATATTTCTTTGCTTCCGAGAGAAATCAGCGATATCTTAAACGATGAAAATATTGTTATGCAAATGAATGTTCCTTTAATAGATGAAAACCATAATTGCATAGGCGTTTTGAGCATTAATATAAAGAACAATAATTGTTTTGATGAAGATACTGATGAAACCATAACGATAGTCTGCAGATATCTTTCCGCTTTAATAATTCATGTTCAAGACTATAAAAGAGTTAAGGAAGCCAACAGGAAACTGGAAACCGAAATACAGATGACGTCTAAAGAATTGATCCAGACAAATGCAATGCTTATAAAAAAAATAAGAGATATAAAAGCAATATCAGATATATCGGCATATGCTTCGGCAAAATTTGATATGCTGGATATTACAAAATATATAATAGAAAAGATAAAAGAAATATTGTCGGTTGAAACAGCCGGTATATTTATATACAGTAATACAAAGAATGAATTTTTTTCAGTAGAAGGTTCTTTTGGAATTTATGATATAATAAAAGTGAAGAACGCAGATAAAAATATTTTTAATAAAATATTTTTGAGCAAGAAGCCTGTTATTGTGCCGCAAAGAGAAGATTTGAAAATGTTATGTCCTGAATTATTGGAAAAAGTAAATGTTAATTCTGCAGTATTTTCGCCTTCTAAAGCTGATGACAGCGTAGCTGCCGTAATTGTTGCGGTTAATAAAATCGGAATGGATTTTAATGATTCCGATATTAAGGTTCTTGAACATATTTCAATAGTACTTTTGAGTATAATAGAAAAAATTGAATTGTATTCCAAGATGAAAGCGGATTTTACAAAATAAATGGGGGAAGCAAATGGAAACAGCTGATTTAAAAATAATATCAGCGTCAGTGAGAAAAGATATTTTAACAATGTTGGAACTTGCAGGCTCGGGCCATCCTGGAGGAAGTTTGTCATCGGTTGAATTAATGGTTGATTTGTATTTTAACCATATGAAAATCAATCCTAAGAACTTTAATGATCCTAAAAGAGATTATTTTATATTGTCAAAAGGGCATGTATGCCCTGTTCTTTATTCCGTATTGGCGCAGATGGAATGTATTTCAAAAGATGAGTTATGCACGTTGAGAAAAATGGGAAGCCGTTTGCAGGGACATCCGGCAAAGGATAAAAATATTCCCGGCATAGAGATTTCTACGGGTTCTTTGGGCTACGGACTGTCGATAGCGGTAGGTGTTGCAAAAGGAATGAAAACTTTAAAGCAGGATAACAGAGTCTATGTCCTTATGGGAGACGGTGAACAACAGGAAGGGTCTATTTGGGAAGCTGCAATGTCGGCATCTCACTTTAAGCTTGATAATTTATGCGCTGTCGTTGATTGCAACGGTTTGCAGATTGACGGTCCTGTCGATAAAGTTTTAAATATTAATCCTATAACAGACAAATATTTGTCTTTCGGATGGAATGTTATATCTGTAGACGGACATAATTTGGAAGAAGTTGACGCAGCTTATGCAAAAGCAAAGCTTCAGAAAGATAAACCTACTGTAATAATTGCAAAAACCGTAAAAGGGAAAGGTGTTTCTTTTATGGAGAATAAAGCAGACTGGCACGGGAAAGCGCCTTCTAAAGAGCAGTTGTTGCAGGCTTTTAAAGAAATAGACGCAACTCTTTAATTTAAAATTTTTAAATAAAAAGGACAATATTTATGGTTAAGGTTTTTGGCAATAAAGCAACAAGATTCGGCTTTGGTGAAGCTTTAGTTGAACTTGGAGATAAAGACGATAAAATTTTTGTTTTGGGCGCAGATACGGTATCTTCTGTCGCAATTAACGGATTTCAGGATAAATTTCCCGACAGATTTGCAAACGTCGGTATTGCGGAAACAAATTTGCTCGGTATGGCTGCAGGGCTTTCTATTGCAGGTTTTATACCTTTTGTTTCAACTTACGGCGTTTTTGCTTCAGGAAGACCTTGGGAACAAATAAGAACTACTATTTGTTATTCAAAATTAAACGTTAAGATAGGCGGTTCTCATTCAGGGCTTATGGTTGGGCCGGACGGGGCTACGCATCAGGCTTTGGAAGAAATTGCAATAATGAGATGTATACCTAACATGACAGTGCTTGTGCCTTGTGATGCCGTAGAAACTAAAAAAGCGACAATTGCAGCGGCATATTACAAAGGACCGGTTTACATCAGATACGGAAGAGAAAATGTTCCTGTGGTAACGGAAGAATCAACTCCTTTTGAAATAGGAAAAGCCTGTGTAATGAAAGAAGGCAAAGACGTCTGTATTATAGCTTGCGGTTCAATGGTTTATGAATCATTGGCAGCGGCTGATATATTGGAACAAAACGGAATCAAAGCAAAGGTTTTAAACATACATACCGTAAAGCCTATAGATGAAAAAGCTATTATTGAAGCCGCAAAAGAATGCGGAGCAATCGTAACGGCTGAAGAGCATCAAAAGTTCGGCGGTTTAGGTTCGGCAGTTGCCGAAGTCGTCGTGAAAAATTCTCCTGTTCCTATGGAATTTGTCGCCGTAAACGATACTTTCGGTGAATCTGGAAAACCATCGGATTTGATTACAAAATACGGCTTAAAAGACATTAATATAGTTACGGCAGTCAAAAATGTATTAAAAAGAAAGTAATTGCTGCAGCGGTTAGTTTGACATTTTTATGTTTTTTATGAATATAGATACAATGGAGAAAAAATGTCAGATATAAATAAAATTATTTTAATTGTTTTAGACAGTTTGGGCGTCGGGGAACTGCCTGATGCCGAGAAATATAATGATGCCGGTTCCAATACCCTAAAGCATATTTTTGAAAATATGGATGACGATTTTGTCCTTGAAAATATGGGGTCATTGGGGCTTTATAATATCGTTCCGTCGCCTTACGGATATAAACCCGGAAAAATTACCGGTAATTACGGTAAAATGGCGACTTTATCGCCTGCAAAGGATACTACAGCAGGTCATTGGGAATTATCCGGAATAGTTTTAGAAAAACCTTTTCCTACATATCCTGACGGATTTCCGAAAGAATTAATAGAAGAATTTGAAAGAAGAATAGGTCATAAAGTCTTAGGTAACTGCGTCGCTTCCGGAACTGAAATCATACAAAGACTCGGCGATGAGCACCGCCGTACCGGATATCCTATAGTTTATACCTCCGCTGATTCAGTTTTTCAGATAGCCGCCCATGAAAATCCTGATAAATTCGGCGGTCTTAAAGAATTGCATGACGTTTGTAAAATAGCAAGGGAAATGTTAGTAGGAGAACATGCCGTAGGAAGAGTTATTGCCAGACCTTTTATAGGCGAAAGCGGAAATTACGTAAGAACTTCAAACAGACATGATTATTCTTTGTCTCCTGTAGGAAAAACAGTTCTTGATAAAATCAAAAATATAAACGGCAACGTGATAGCAATAGGCAAAATTCAGGACATCTTTAATGATTGCGGTATCAGCATAGCATATCATACAAAAGGAAACAGCACCGGAATAAAATATACCATAGATTCAATAATAGAGCCTAAAAGAGCTGAATATTTTCCTGGAGGACAGCAGGATATATCTCCTGATATAGATCATTTCCATAAAAATTTAATTTTTACAAACCTTGTGGATTTTGATATGTTGTGGGGGCACAGAAGAGATGTTAATTCTTATGCCCAGGGACTAAAATACTTTGACAGACAGCTTCCTTTCATTATGGATGCAATGTCAGATAATGATATTCTTATAATTACGGCTGACCACGGCTGTGATCCTACATATAAAAAACATACCGATCATACAAGGGAATATGTTCCTCTTCTTGTTTACGGTAAAAATTTAAAACAAAACGTTAACTTGGGGACAAGAAAAACATTGTCTGACGTAGCCCAGACAATAGCGGATATTTTTGAACTTACCCCGATGAAAAACGGAACAAGTTTTAAGGACGATATATTGTGAAAAAAACAAATATTTTCAATTTATTGGACGAAAGCAAAAAATATATAAAAGGCAGAACAAAATATAACCCTAAAATTGCCGTTATTATAGGGTCAGGCCTTTCTAATATAAAAGAAAAGATAAATAATCCTGATATTATAGAGTACGATAAAATTCCAAATTTTAAAAAAACTACCGTTGAGGGACATAAAGGCGAACTTGTTTTCGGAAAGCTGAATTCTGTCGAAGTTGTTCTTCTCAACGGAAGGTTTCACTATTATGAAGGGTATTCTATGAAAGATATCTCTTACCCGGTAAGGCTTATTAAACATATCGGAGTTGAAACTTTGATAATAACGTGTGCGGCGGGCGCTTTGAACAGGAAATACGAAGTCGGCGACATTGTGGCGGTGAATGACCATATTAACTTTATGTTTGACAATCCTTTAATAGGCGAATATCACAAAGAGTTCGGTGAAAGGTTTCCTGATTTGACAGACACATATGACAAAAAACTTATTCAAAAAGCAATAAAAATATCAAAGCGTAATAAAATAAAAATGCATAAGGGTACGTATTTTGCAGTTACGGGCCCCTCTTATGAAACTCCTGCCGAGGTATCGGCTTTCTCGAAGCTTGGTGGAGATGTCGCAGGTATGTCTCTTGTTGCTGAGTCTATAGCTGCAAAACAGATGAATATGAAGGTTTTGGCTTTGGCATATGTGTCAAATAAAGCAAGCGGGCTGTCAAATGAAAAATTAAACCACAAAGATGTCTTGATGCTGGGGAAAAAAGCAGGCATTTTTATGGAAAAAATAATTTTTAATATTTTAAAGGATGTGTAGTGAGAGCATACGATATTATTTATAAAAAAAGAAACGCTGAAAAATTAACAAAAGAAGAGATATCTTTTTTAATGGAAGGTTATAATAACTCTGAAATTGCAGATTATCAAATATCTGCTTTTTTAATGTCAGTATATTTTTCAGGTTTGGACGACACGGAAACGTTTTATCTTACGGAAGCTATGGCAAATTCCGGAAAAATTTTGGATTTAAAATTTTTAGACGGACCTACTGCAGATAAACATTCTACAGGCGGAGTAGGGGACGGGACATCCCTCGTTGTAGCTCCGGTTCTTGCAAGCTGCGGTATATTTGTGCCTATGATGTCAGGAAGGGCTTTGGGACATACAGGCGGTACTTTGGACAAACTGGAAGCGATTCCGGGTTTTAACGTTAATCTTGAAATTGATGAATTTATTAAAATATTGAAGAAAAATAAATTCGCTATGATAGGGCAGACAAAAGACATTGCTCCCGTAGATAAAAAAATGTACGCTTTGCGCGACGTTACCGCAACCGTTGAATCGATACCTCTTATATGTTCAAGTATTATGTCTAAAAAAATAGCCGAAGGAGCCGGACATATTCTTCTGGACGTAAAGACTGGCGGCGGAGCATTTATGTCTTCTTATGACGATGCAAAAAAACTTGCTTCTAAAATGGTTAATGTAGGCAAATTGTTCGGAAGAAATATGACAGCTGTAATATCCGATATGGACTCTCCTTTAGGGTCTGCCGTAGGCAATTCACTGGAAGTCATACAAACTATAGAAGTCCTGAAAGGTAATCTCAAAAACGATTTTTATGATTTATGCAAAGAGTTATCTTCTCTTATAATTTTGCAGACGGGAACGGCAAAAGACATAAAAAGCGCCGCACAGCTTTTTTCTGATAAAATTTCTTCGGGAGAAGCGTTAAATAAATTTGCGGCAATGATAGAATTTCAAAAAGGAAATTTAAGGGTAATAGAAGATTATTCGTTGTTTGGAAAGGCAAAAAACAATTATAATATAAGAGCATCTAAAACAGGTTTTGTTAGTTCAATACAAACGAGAGACATCGGAATAGCCTCTTGCATGCTCGGAGCAGGAAGATCTAAGACTGATGACGTTATAGATTATTCCGCAGGCATAACGTTATATAAAAAAACAGGCGATTACGTAAAAGAAGGCGAAGTCACGGCTGTTCTTCATTATAACGACGCGCAATATGAATATGCGGCAAAGTTGGTCAGCTCTGCGTATAATATTTCGGATGTTGAACCTCAAAAGATAAAATTAGTAAAAGATATAATAAAATAGGAGTCTAATTGCAACAAAATAAATGGTTACTTCAGGAATTTAATAAAGAGAAAATACATTCTTTGGCGCAAGAAACAAACTTACCGGATATCGTCGTAAGAATTTTATCCGCAAGGGGCATTTCAGATGCCGAATCGATAAAAGAATTTATCTATGCCGGAAAAGAGCATCTTTTTAATCCTTTTCTTCTGGATGATATGCATAAAGCGGTTACAAGAATTAAGCAGGCAGTAGAGCAGCAGGAAAAAATACTTATTTATGCAGACAGAGACGTAGACGGAATAACCTCTCTAGTGATTCTTTTTAATACAATCCAGACTTTGGGCGGAGACGTCGTATGGTATATCCCTTCCGATGAAGGATACGGTATTTCTAAAACGGTATTGGATAAATACCGCCAGATGAACGTTAAATTGATAATAACTGTTGACTGCGGAATATCTTCAGTTCAGGAAGTGCAGTATTCAAACGAGCTTGGAATGCAGATAATCGTTACGGATCATCATGAGCCGCCTATTGACGTTTTGCCTGATGCGTATGCCATTGTTAATCCTAAAAAAACAACGTGCAAATATAAATTTAAAGAATTAGCAGGATGCGGCATATCTTTTAAGGTTTCCCAGGCTTTAATGCAGACATACGGCAGGGATTTTGACAGAGAAATTCTAGTCGTTTCTTTAAAAAAAACAGACAACGGTTATGATGCTTATATATTAAAAGTCGTAAATGAGATGGTTGACGGCGAAACAGCTTTTTCATTTTCGGATGAAAATAAAAAAACGTTTTATTCTCTGCTGAAAAATAAGAAAATAATTTCATGCGGAGACGAACTTCTCTTCAGCCAGGACAACAACGAAGTGAAAATTATCAATGCTGATGTTTCGTCGGCAAAAGATTTAAGGGATGCCGCATATATTATATTTGAAGCTTATAAGAAATACGAGCTGCTAAATGACGGCAGAATGGCGGATTTCTTTGATAATAATATTGATTTTGTCGCTTTGGGAACAATAGCTGATATAGTTCCTCTCGTGAGCGAAAACAGAATATTGGTTAAGAACGGTTTGGAAATTTTAAATAACAATCCGGCAAAAAGATTTGGTCTGTATAATATAATAAACGAATATTTGAAAGATAAAAACAATATATCGGCAAAGGCTATTTCCTGGTCAATAACGCCTGTTTTAAATGCCGCAGGCAGAATGGCAAAAGCAGATATCTCAGCCGAACTTCTGCTTGCCGACGACAAATGCAAAGCCGATGATTTCTTTTTCGAATTAAAAAAATTAAACAATGAAAGAAAACATTTACAGACGGAAAATATAAAACAATTCGAAAAGAATTTAAAAGAGCAGTGTGATATTGAAAAAGATAAAATATTCATAGTTGTCGCAAACAATTTGCCGCACGGAGTAACAGGAATTGTGGCTTCACAGATAGCCAAATTGTATTTAAGACCGACAATATTGTTTATTTCCGACGGGCAGTTTGCAGTAGGAGCGTGCAGATCTATAGAAGGTTTTGATATGGTATCGGCATTGGATAAGATAAAGGACCTGCTTGTTAAGTTCGGCGGACATTCCCAGGCAGCCGGTCTTACGGTTGAAGTTTCAAAGATGGACGAATTAAGAAGACGTTTAAAAGATATAGCCGAAAATTCGATATCAAGAGAAATGGTCGTTAAAAAAATAAATATTGACTGTGAATTGAAAATAGCCGATATAAATAAAAAGACGCTTGATAGTGTTCTGCTTCTTGAACCTTTCGGCAGCGCAAATATGAATCCTGTTTTTCTTATAAAAAATGTTGAATTGAAAGAAGTTGTCGTTATGGGTCAGACGGAAGAGCATTTAAAACTTAAAATTTCTCAAAACGGAGGCAATCCTGTGAATGCTGTATTTTGGCACGGAGCAGGTTTGAGACAGAATATCCAATACAAGGATAAATTTGATATTCTTTTTAATATGGAACTAAACAGGGACTCAATACAGGTATCAATAATAGATATAAAAAAAATATAGGGGGATAAAATGACAAAAAAATTAGAACCGGTTAAAATTGCGGTTATCGGCGGAAGCGGAATCAGTGAAATAAGCGGGATTGAAAATATTTCGGAAGTTGATATAGAAACGCCGTTCGGAAAACCTTCGGCAAGCATTACGATAGGAACTTTGGACGGAATAAGAGTCGCTTTTCTTCCAAGACACGGGAAAGGGCACGTAATTCTGCCTTCAGAAATTAATGTAAGGGCAAATATTTATGCTCTTAAATCGATAGGCGTTGAACAGATTATAGCATTAACGGCGGTCGGATCTCTGCAGGAAAACATAAAACCTAAGGATTTTGTCATTCCGGAACAGGTTTTTGACAGAACAAAAAACAGAGTAAATACGTTTTTCGGCAACGGAATAGTTGCTCATATCGGTTTTGCGGATCCGTTCTGCAATGATTTGAGAGACATAATTCATAAATCCGTTACTGAACTTGCAATAGAACATCATTTCAGCGGAACAACTTATGTCTGCATTGACGGTCCGCAATTCTCTACGAGAGCCGAATCAAAGGTTAACAGGGATAACGGTTTTTCTATCGTAGGGATGACGGCAGTTCCGGAAGCTAAGCTTGCCAGAGAAGCAGAGATTTGTTATGCAAACATTTCTCTCGTAACCGATTATGATGTCTGGAAAATAGGCGAAGAAGTCGGCGTTGAAAAAGTTTTGGAAGTAATGTCTGCAAACGCCAATACATGTAAAAAACTTATTAAACATTTGATACCTAAACTTGCACAGAGAGAGATAAAATGCGGTTGTAAAGACGCTTTAAAATTTGCAGTTCAGTCATCTGCCGAAACGGTAAAAAAAGCTCCGGCTTATCCTTCATTGAGCTTGTTTTTGGATAAATATTTTGCAAAGTAAAAGGTGATAAACATGTCTCTTTTAATAGTCGGATCAGTCGCTCTTGATACCGTTGAGGCCAATAAGAGAAAAATAAAAGATGCTCTCGGCGGGTCAGCTATGTATTCCTCAATGTCGGCATCATATTTCGCCGATACTGCAGTAGTTGCTGTTGTAGGAGCTGATTTTCCTTATGAATATATACGCCTGCTGAACCGTCATAAGATAGACACTTCAGGCCTTGCCGTGAGTTCCGGCAAAACTTTCAGATGGTGCGGAAAATATTCATGCGATTTGAATCAGGCAAAAACAATAAACACGCAATTGAATGTTTTTTCGGATTTTACGCCGGTATTGTCAAAAGAGCATAAGTCGTCGAAATATTTGTTTCTGGCAAATGTCGATCCTGACATACAGGAAAAAGTTTTGGATTCCGTAAAGAATCCTAAATTTGTCGCTCTTGATACTATGAATTTATGGATATCAAAAAAAATACAGAAATTAAAGTCTGTTTTTAAGAGAATAGATTTGCTTCTTATTAACGAAGATGAAGCAAAGCAGCTGTCAAAGAAAAATAATATTATTCAGTCTGCAAAAAAAATAATGAGTATGGGACCTGAAATTCTTGTAATAAAAAGAGGCGAATTCGGAGCAATGCTTTTTTATAAAAACAATCTTTTTTCGATTCCTTCGTTTCCTTTGGAAAAAGTCGAAGATACTACCGGCGCCGGAGATACTTTTGCCGGAGGTTTTATAGGCTATTTGGCTTCATGTCCCAAAATAACTTTTCAGGAATTGAAAAAAGCAATGGTTTACGGCAGCGTAATGGCGTCGTTTAACGTTGAATCTTTCAGCCTGGGAAAACTCAGTTCTTTAACTTTAAACGATATTTCGAAGAGATTTACCGCATTTAAAAAAATTACGGAGTTTTAATATGGACAAAAAAAAGGAAATATATAAAGAACTTTTGTCTTTTGCAGAAAAAGCGGCTGAAAATTCATACAGCCCTTATTCTAAATTTGCGGTCGGAGCGGCCGTGTTATGCGGCGACGGAAAAGTATATTGCGGAACAAATATAGAGAATGCTTCATACGGGTTGTCAATGTGCGCTGAAAGAGTCGCCGTATTTACTGCCGTTGCAAACGGAGCCGAAAATATTAAAGCGGTTGCCGTTTATTCGTCAAGCGGCAATGTTACGCCTTGCGGCGCCTGCAGGCAGGTGATATCTGAATTTGCTCAAAAAGCGGATATAGTTTACAAAGATAAAAATAATAAGATAAAAATAGAAAAGATAAATTCTTTGCTTCCGAAATGTTTTGATAAAAAATCATTAAAATGAAAATAAAAAAAATTATACTTTCATGTCTTTTGCTTTTTGCAGCGGCTGTTTGTTTCTCTCAGGATATATCTTTGACTAAAATATCTGGAGATAAACAGCTCGGCATAAGAGGTATTGCATTAAAACATCCTTTTATCATAAGGCTTGTAGATGCGGATAAAAATCCTTTAAAGAACGTTAAAGTTAATTTTTTTGTCGTTGAGACATCTGTTTTACCGGGTAATGAAAATTCATCTTATATACAGATTTCGGATACTGTTTTGACGGATGACAAAGGTTATGCGTCAGCGCAGCTTATTGTAGGTAAAAAAGCAGAAGATAAAATTACCGTTATAGTTAATGCAAACGTTTTTTGCGATCCTATTTATTTTACGGCTTCAGTATTGGATAAAAACTGGATGCTGATAATGCTTGCCGGGATTTTAGGCGGAGCGGCGCTTCTTCTTTACGGTATGTTCAGAATAAATTTGTCTTTCCAAAAAATGGCTGGACAGAATATGAGAGCGATACTTACGAGATTTACTTCCACAAGGCTTAAAGGCTTTCTTACAGGATTATTTATTACTTGTTTGAACCAGTCAAGCACTGCAACGCTGCTGCTTCAGATTACTCTTGCAAGCGCCGGCGTTTTGACGTTTTTTCAGTCAATGTCGGTATCTGTAGGAGCATCGGTAGGTTCGACTATTACAGGGCAGCTTGTTGCGTTTAAACTTGTCGATTACGCCTTGATGATAATAGCTGCCGGATTCTTTTTATCTTTTTTCTTTTCTTCAAAAAAGAAAATTGCTGATTTAGGAGATGCCGTCTTTGGATTCGGACTTCTTTTTTTCGGTATGAAAATAATGTCGGACGCAATGCTTCCGATAACATTAAACAATGATCTTCTTGAAATGATAGCAAGCATACAATCTCCTGTTTTTTCAATATTTGTAGGATTATTTTTTACTGTTTTAATTCACAGCAGCGGTGCAACTGTCGGAATTGTTATCGTTCTTGCTTCTTCTGGAATACTTTCTCTTACGCAAGGAATATGTATCTGTCTTGGAGCCCAGATAGGAACATGCATAACTGCGGTTATAGCTTCAATCAATCAGCCGAGAACAGGGAAAAGCGTAATGTTGTGGCATTTAAGCTACCAGATATTGGGAGTTTTGCTTGTTTTTCCGTTTATATCGTTCGTCCAGTATAACGGAGAAGCTGCATGGATATATTTCGTCAAGTTTTTTACTGAAAAAGTGATTTTATCAGGCGATATCGCCAGAGAAATTGCAATGTCGCATACCCTTGTTACTCTTTTTGCCGCCATGATAGTTTTACCTATTGTCCCTTTATTTCATAAACTCTTTATGCTTATTTATCCTGTTAAATCATGCGCAGACCTGTTCGGCACGGCGTTTATAGACAATAAGTATATACAGGATACTGATAAAGCTTTTGACTTGGCGAAGCAGGAAATTTCAAGACTGTCTGAAATAGTTCTGGAAATATTAAAAGAATCTGTTAACGCTTTAAAGACAAGACATGAAGTCGTTGCCGAAAAAATAATTTATAAATCGCTGCAGATTACAAATATAACCGACAAAACGGTTCTTTATATAACTAAAGTCGGTCAAAACAAATTAACGACTAAACAGTCCCGGGATGAGATAACTTTACTGTATATAGTTGCAGATCTTGAACAAATCTCAGATATTATCCACCGGAATTTAATGTATATATCGCAGGAAAAAATAGAAAGACATCTTCGTTTTTCAGATGACGGATTGAGCGATATAAAATATCTTCACAAACTTGTTTATGCAAACTGCTCAAAGATTGTAGATTCTTTTGAAAGCGGCGATATAACAGCAGCTAACGAGGTGTTGTCGTCAGAAAATGAAATTAACGAAATTGTTCATAAATTAAAAGAAAAACACATATCAAGACTTCATGCCGATTTAAAAGAATCTATAGAAACTTCCGGGCTGCACATGGATGTCCTTGACCAGTATACAAGAATCAACGATATTTTATCGGATATTGCATCCGCAATAGTAAATAAATAAAATCATAAAAAATTATTGTACTAATTTTCAGCAAATTATATAATATACAAATGTTTACTGACTGAGGATGAATAATGAAAATTCTTATTGCCGGCGGAGCAGGTTTTCTGGGTTCGCATCTTTGTGATTTTTTTGTTTTAAGAGGACACTCTGTAACTGCTTTAGATAATTTTTTGACTGGGAAAAAAGAGAACGTTAAACATCTTTTAAAAGATAAAAATTTTAAACTTAAGAAAGCAGATATAACTAAGAATTTTGACATTAATGAAAGATTTGACGCTGTTTTGCATTTTGCGTCTCCGGCAAGCCCCGTACATTACTCAAAGCACTGTATAGAAACTTTGCTGGCCGGTTCGTCGGGAACTTTCAATCTTTTGAATTTGGCAAAAAAAAACAAAGCTGTTTTTTTGTTCGCTTCAACAAGCGAAGTTTACGGAGATCCTTTAATTTCGCCGCAGAAAGAATCTTACTGGGGGAATGTTAATCCGATAGGCAAAAGAAGCATGTACGATGAAGCAAAAAGGTTTTCCGAAGCTTTGATAATGTCTTTTCACAATCTTTACGGGCTTGATACTAAAATAGTAAGAATTTTCAACACTTACGGACCTAGAATGAATATAAACGACGGCAGAGCTGTTCCTGAATTTATAATCCGGAGTTTGAAAAATAAAAATGTTACAGTTTTCGGAAAAGGAACTCAGACGAGAAGTTTTTGTTTTGTTGATGATTTGACCGAAGGTATATATAAACTTCTGTTATCAAAAGAGCATTTGCCGGTTAATATAGGAAATCCTTTTGAAATTACTTTAAATGAGCTTGCAAAAACGGTTATCAGACTGACCGGAAGCAAATCGAAAATAGTTTATAAGCCGTTGCCTGAAGACGATCCTAAAAGAAGAAAGCCCGATATAGGCAAGGCTGCCAGAATATTAAAATGGAAACCTGAAGTAAAATTGGAAGACGGGCTAAAAAAGACGATAAAATATTTTCAATTATCAGAGGTGTCAAAATGAAAACGAAAGGGATTATTCTTGCCGGAGGGAAAGCAACAAGGCTTTATCCTATAACATCTGTTATATCAAAGCAGCTGCTTCCTGTTTATAATAAGCCGATGATATATTATCCGTTGTCAGTTTTAATGCTTGCCGGCATAAGAGATATTCTTATAATTTCAACTCCTGAGACGCTGCCTAAATTAGAAGAACTATTCATGTCAGGTTCTCGTTTGGGTATAAATATATCTTACAAAGTCCAGGATAAACCTAACGGTTTGGCTGAAGCTTTTATTATAGGCGATGAGTTTATCGGAAAAGATAACGTTTCTTTGGTTTTGGGAGATAACATATTTTACGGACACGGTTTGCCGGAACTGCTTTCAGCTGCCGTAAATAAAGAAAAAGGAGCTACAATTTTCGGATATTATGTTGACGATCCTCAGCGTTACGGAATTGTTGAACTGGATAAGAATAAACGTCCGGTATCAATAATTGAGAAACCTCAAAATCCTAAATCAAACTGGGCTGTGACAGGCTTATATTTTTATGATAATCAGGTTGTAGATATCGCAAAAAAAATAAAACCTTCCGAAAGAGGCGAACTTGAAATTACCGACATCAACAGAGTTTATTTGGAGCAAAAGAACTTATCCGTACAACTGTTCGGAAGAGGTTTTGCATGGCTTGATGCAGGAACATATAATTCTCTTTTAGATTCTTCTCTTTTTATAAGAACAATAGAAGAAAGGCAGGGGATAATGGTCAGCTGTTTGGAAGAAATAGCATACAGAATGAATTTTATAAACAAAAAACAGCTGATTGAAAATTCAAAAATGTTTAATTCCGCATACGGAAAATATCTGTTAAAAGTGGCTAACGAATAGTATGAATTTTTTTATAGAAACTATCGGTTGTCAGATGAATGTGAATGATTCGGATAAAATATCGGATTATCTTGTTAATCACGGATGTCTTAAGACAACAGATATGGCTAAAGCAGATTTGGTCATCTTAAATACGTGTTCAGTAAGGTTTTCGGCCGAGCATAAAGCTTATTCTCTGCTGGGAAGAATTAAAGAACATAAAGACGTAAATCCAAACTTAATTGTAGGCGTTGTCGGCTGTATGGCCCAGCATGCTTACAAAGAAATAAAAAGAAGATGCAAATTTGTAGATTTTGTTTTGGGAGCAAAAAATATAGATAATTTTTCGCAAATTATCGGTAAGTATGTTCCTTTTGAATACTCTTTTAAAAAACAAACGTCCGAAAATGTTTTCCGGTATGTGACGATTATGAGAGGCTGCAGCAATTTTTGTTCTTACTGTATAGTTCCTTTTGTGAGAGGACCGGAAATCAGCATAAATTGCGGTGAAATATGCGATTCTGTAAAACAAGCCGTTGATTCAGGTGTAAAAGAAATTATTTTGCTCGGGCAGAACGTTAACTCTTATAATGACAACGGGATTAATTTTACAAAGCTTTTGCGTCAGGTTTCCAAAATAGATAATCTTAAACGAATAAGATTTATGACAAATCATCCTAAAGATTTTTCTGAAGAGCTTATAGATGAAATAGCCGGCAATGATAAAATATGCAGACATATACATCTGCCTATGCAGTCCGGTTCTGACAACATTTTAAAAGCAATGAACAGAAAATACACTTACGGTCAATACAAGTCTTTATTCGAAAGAATTAAAACCAAAATACCGGAAATAAATATAACGTCAGACGTTATAATAGGGTTTCCCGGAGAAACTGAACGGGACTTTTCAGATACTTTTAAAGCTTCGCAGGATTTAAAATTCGGCGGTTTATTTATTTTTAAGTATTCTCCAAGACCGAATACTTCTGCATATAAACTAAAAGACGATGTCACCCTTAACGTTAAAAAGCAAAGGCATACTTTATTGTTGGAAGATTCAAACGAAATATCGAAAGCTCTTAACGGACGGTATATAGGAAAAACAGTTGATGTCCTTGTCGAAAAATATGAAAATAAAGTATGCGAAGGAAGAAACAGCCAGAATTTAAAAATATTCTTTGATTCTGATAAAAATTATACGGGTGAGATTGTCCGGGTTTCGGTAACAAGAGCTTTGGCAAACAGTTTGTCGGGGAAAATGATTTTATGAAAATATCGTTAACCGTTAAATTATCGGTTTTATTGTTGTCTGTCGTTATCGTATTATCCGGATTATTCGCATATGCCTCGTTCAGAAAAGCCGCAAAATATTCAGGTATAGTCAATAAGTATGCGCTTCAATACGGCGTTGATCCTCTTCTTGTAAAAGCTGTTATTAAAGCGGAATCTAATTTTAATCCTTCGGCTAAATCAAAAAAAGGAGCAATCGGGTTAATGCAGCTTATGCCGTCCACAGGAAAGGAAGTCGCAATTTCGTATCTGGGATATAAAGATTTTAAAGAGGGCGTATTGTATGAACCTGAGGTAAATATAATGCTCGGCACGTATTATCTTAAAATTTTATCCGTAATGTTTAAAAATAATACAAATTTGGTTTTAGCTTCATATAATGCAGGTCTTGGCAATGTGCAGCAATGGCATCGTAAAAATCCTTTTATAGAATATGACTCCGATGAAATGCCGTTTACGGAAACAAAAAAATATGTGTTGAGAATAAACAGAATATACAAATTCTTAAAATTTATCGAAAATAATAAGAAGTATGTGTTTTGGCTGTAATGATTATAAAAATAAAAAGGCAAAATAAGCTATGAATAAAGAAAAAGAATTAACTCCTCTGATGCAGCAATATCACAGTATAAAGGCGCAGTATCCCGATATAGTGTTATTTTTCAGGCTTGGTGATTTTTATGAAATGTTCGGCGATGATGCCGTAAAAGCACATCCAATTTTGGAAGTTGTTCTTACGAAAAGGCAGGATGTCCCTATGTGCGGAGTTCCTTTTCATTCCGTAAATAATTATATAAGAAAACTTATTAAAGCCGGATTGAAAATAGCCGTTTGCGAACAGCTTGAAGAACCTTCGGCCGGCAAAGGTATAGTGAAAAGGGGAGTAACAAGAGTTATTACACCAGGTACTCTGCTTGAAGATAATTTGCTTGATTCAAAATTAAATAATTATCTTATGTCTATCATTCCGGACGAAAAATCAAAATTGGTTTCAGTTGCCGTAAGCGATATCTCAACAGGAGATTTTTTTACTTACCGGACGGATTTTTATAATCTTGAAAATGAAATAGCAAAATATAAACCTAATGAAATAATAGTTTCGCATAAAACTGCAGGAAATGAGCAGCTTCAAAAAATATTAAAAAAATTCGATATACTTTTATCGCCTGTCAAAGACATATATACAGACAGCGTTTACTGTGAAAATGCAATAAAGAACATATTAAACGTATCATCAGTGGCTCATTTCAATATTGCGGATAAACCGGACATAATATCTGCCGTAGGCGCAATCTTTGTTTATATTCAGGAAAATCAGCCTCAAAGTCTTCCTGTTTTAAACAACGTAAGATTCATCGAAAGCGGAAATTTTATGGTTTTGGATGCCGTTGCGATAAAAAACCTTGAAATATTAAGGTCATTGTCTTCTCTGAAGCAGGAAGGTTCTTTGTTGTCTGCAATAGATTCAACTATCACTCCAATGGGTGCAAGATTGATACATGACTGGATAATAAAACCTCTTCTTGACGTTCAAGATATACGCAAAAGACAGTTAAAAACGAAATTATTTTTCGAAGATTCGGGAAGCAGAGAAAATTTAAGAGAATCTTTAAAATCAATTTATGATTTGGACAGAATAGTTTCAAGAATAGTAAGCGGCTCGGCAAGTCCAAAAGAAATGCTCTCTCTAAAGGATTCTTTGATTACGATAAACAATATCTGTGAGCAACTTTCTAAAATCAATTATTTTAACGATAATGAATGTTTTAAGGTACAATCTGAAGTAATTGCCAAAATAGAAACTTATATACAGCCGGAAACCCCTGTTTTGTTAAAAGACGGAAATGTCATTAAAAGCGGGGTATCTCAGGAACTTGATGATTTGAGACTTCTCAGCAAAGATGCTAAAAAATATATTTCTGAACTTGAAATAAGAGAAAAACAAAAAACAGGCATAAATAACTTAAAGATAGGATACACATCTGTATTCGGATACTATATTGACGTTACAAAATCAAATATTCCTTTGGTTCCTGAAACTTATATAAGAAAGCAGACTCTTACAAACTCTGAAAGATATATCACTCAGGAATTAAAAACTCTTGAAGAAAAAATAATTTCGGCACAAGACAGAATTATAAGGCTTGAAACGGAAATCTTTATTTCTTTAAGACAGGAAATTGCATCTTATGCCAGGCATATATTGTCGCTGTCATGTATGATAGCCGAGCTTGATATTTATTTGTCTTTTGCCCGGAATGCGGCGGCTTATAATTATTCCTGCCCGGATATTACGGAGTCAAAAGAACTGGTATTAAAGAATGCAAGACATCCTGTCGTTGAACAGATATTAAAAGACGGTTCTTTTGTCGCAAATGACATCTCTTTGGATGAAACGTCAAGAAGGGTAATGATTTTAACCGGTCCGAATATGTCAGGTAAATCCACTTATTTAAGACAAGTCGCTTTGATTGTTATAATGGCGCAAATCGGTTCGTTTGTCCCTTGTTCTGAAGCTGTTATCGGAGTAGTTGACAGAATATTCACAAGAATCGGCGCCGGTGATAATCTTGTCGGCGGAGAATCTACGTTTATGGTGGAAATGACGGAAACGGCAAATATATTAAACCAGTATACGGAAAGGAGCCTTATTATTCTTGATGAAGTCGGCAGAGGAACATCTACTTATGACGGCATGTCCATAGCATGGGCAATTCTTGAATTTTTCTCAGATTCATCTTCAAAATACAATAAGGGCGCAAAAGTTTTATTCGCAACGCATTACTTTGAGCTGACGACTCTTGCAAACGGTGAAAATGGTATAATAAATGCCAGCGTTGACGTTAAAGAATGGAATGATTCTGTAATATTTTTACATAAAATAGTCGACGGCGCCGCAGATAAATCTTACGGAATTCATGTCGCAAAAATTGCCGGCATTCCTTATAAAGTAATAAAAAGGGCTTATGAAATTCTAAAAGGGCTTGAGAAAAACCTAAATAAAAATTTTATAAAACTTGAACAGGATGTTCAGCCGAATCTTTTTACTTCAATTGAACCGGAAATTTTGATAGAATTACGTAAACTTGATATAGATAATATGAAACCTCTGGAAGCATTGAAATTATTGTCGGACTGGAAAGAAAGATTTAAAAAATAATTGTTTTGGAGAGGTTCGTTATGTTAAACAGAAGAAAACATCCAAGATTGCCGGTCATTAAAGACATTGACAGAGAAGTCGCCATATTGACGGATAAAGGTTCGTTTCCGGGAATAATCATCAATTTGTCCGCAAGCGGAATGCTGCTGCTTTCATATTCGCATATACCCGAACGGGTTGAAGTTTGTCTAGCGCTTGATATTCCGACCATATCAACGAAGCAAATATACGGAACAGTTATAAGATCGAAACAAAAAAGCATAATGTGGGAACTTGGAATAAATTTTACCGAGATTGATACTCTTGATTCAAAAAAAATTAACAGAGTCGCCATTGATTTTACAGACTGTGACAACAAAGTAGCGTTGGGAGCAAATGATGTTTGTAAGAAAGAATGCAGCTATTTCTCTTTATGCGATAAAAAACAAAAGATAAAACAAAAATGAAAATAGGAATTTTAGACGAAAATACAATCAATAAAATCTCTGCCGGTGAAGTTGTAGAAAGGCCTTTGAACGTTGTCAAAGAGCTTGTCGAAAATGCTTTGGATGCAGGCGCATCTTCTGTTTCCGTTGAAATAGAAAAAGCAGGAAAAAAGCTTATACGCGTATGTGATAACGGATGCGGAATGGATAAAGAAGATTTACAACTTTCCGTTAAAAGGCATGCAACCAATAAAATCAAAAGTTTTGACGATTTATCAAATATAATTTCTTTAGGGTTTAGAGGGGAAGCTCTCCCTTCAATAGCTTCTATATCAATGTTTGACCTGAAAACGCAGCCGCAGGGCGCAAGTTCGGGATGGCAGCTGTCAATGGAAGGAAATAAACAGGTTTCCCTCCAGCCTTGGGCGGGGTCAGGCGGAACTATTGTCGAGGTCAGGAATCTTTTTTTTAATACTCCCGTAAGAGAAAAATTTTTAAAAACGGATATAACCGAAAAAAGTAAGATTATCAGCTGTATTGACGAAATAGCTCTTGTCAGAAATGACGTTAATTTTAAAATTATATCGGATAATAAAATTATAGCCGATTATCAGAAAACAGATTCAAAAATGAAAAGGATAGAAGATGTTTTGGGCAGGGATATGTCTAAAAAATTAAAACATATCTCTTTTTCTCATCCAAAAGTTGAAATAGATGCTTTTATCACGACAAGAGAAAACTCGCTGCCTCAGAAAAATATGCAGTATCTTTTCGTAAACGGAAGATGCGTTAATTATCCTAAATGGCTGATTCATTCTGTTTATCAGGCATATAAACAGGCTATACCTGTAGGAAGATACCCCGGTATAATAATGTTTCTTCAAACTAATCCGTCAGATATAGATATTAACGTTCATCCTACAAAACGAGAGATAAAATTTGTAAAAGAAAACGAGATGTATGAGTTGTTTTATTCTTTTATAAAGGGATCCGTAGAATCAGATGCTCCGAGCAATATTATAGGTCTGCAAACAGAAATGCAAAAAGAAGAATCTGAATATAAACCTGGCGGATATCCTTTCGGCAGCCGGCATTATTCAAAACCTTACGGAAAATCTACATATCCTTCTAAAAATGTTACGGTTGAAGATTATAAAAATTTATATGCTACGCTGAATGAACAGGCCTTAGACAATACGGCAAAACAAACGGAAATGATCTATAGTGATAATTATAAATTTATAGGACAGATATTTGCAACTTATATTCTTGTCGAAAAAGATAACACTTTTTATATTATAGACCAGCATGCCGCTCAGGAAAGAGTAAGATACGAGATGTTTATAAACCAGGTTTCAGAAAAAGCTCTGAATGTTCAGCAGCTTTTAATTCCTGATATGTTTGACCTTCAGGCTTCTAAAGCTTTAATCTTAAAAAATCAATTGGAAACTTTTAATAATCTTGGTTTTGCAGTTGAAGAATTCGGGAACAATACTTTCAGGCTTACATCATATCCTGCGCTTTTGGGCATTCATATAAATTTCATAGAAATAATAAATACGCTTATAGATTTTCTTGCGGATGAAAAAACAAACGATATTGAAGAAATAAATGAAAAAATCATAAGAGCTGCCTGCAGAACAAGCGTTAAGGCAGGCGATAAACTTTTGGATAAACAGGCAATGGAACTGATGAAAGACTTATTTGCATGCAAAATGCCGTGGACATGTCCTCACGGCAGACCGACAGTTTATACTTTGACTCAAAATGATTTGGAAAAGTTTTTTAAAAGAACTTAGCAGCGGCTTTTTTTAGAAGTTTTTTTTAAGAGGATATAAAATTTAATTTTTACATTACAATATATTTCGTTCATAGACATGCTCTTATAAGGTACACAACCGTAAAAGCTTGGGGGAAAAATGACGGAACAAGAGCCTTTAAAAACTCAAAACAATCAAAATGACATGGATGATATAGACAAACAGAGAATACTTCAAGAAGCAAAACAATATTCAGAACAACAGATGAAAATCCCTAAATCAAAAAAAATATTAAATTCATATATGGTTATTTCCGTTATACTTATTTTTGTTATTGTTTTTGTTTACTTCTTTGCTATGTTTTACAGAAATTTTCTATTTACTAAAATGGGATTTTAGACCGTATTTTTTTTAAAGATAGATTCATATAGCTAAAATTTTAAATTTTTTTATTTTTTTTAAGTGCTGAGCTGTTCATTTAAATATTTTTTGCCGGTTCTGAACTTTTTATTTCCTTACGGCATAATGAAACCGAAATAAATTCATACATGCAGAGCCTAACAATTAATAATATAAGTTGTTACAAAAAATATTTTTCATTCATAGACAGCTCTAAGACGCTTTCAAGAAGAAAAAACTTTAGTGTTAAAAAATGTTTTGTTGTTAAATAATTTAAAATTTATGATGAAACAAAGTATTTTGGCACTGCAGAATAGTAAATACAAAGTTAGAAGCCAAATATTAAATCCGCTATGGATAAAAGAGGAAATTACATGATAAATGCGGAGTTTTTGAAAGCAATTGAAGATAAAAAGTATGTTAATGTGATATTTTTTTCAAGAAAAGATAGAGCAGTGGTTACAAAGAAGTTTGTTCCTATTGATTACGGACCAAGTAAAAAAGAAAAAATTCCGACAGACCGCTACCATTTTTACAGCATAGATGAAGCAGAAGGTTTTCATACAGTATCTGTTTTACCGGAGAATTTAAAATCAATTGAAATTCTTGATGAGCATTTTGATCCTGCTCAATATGTTACTTGGAGTCCTATAGTGTGGTCTTTAAAAAGAAATTGGGGAAAATATTCTTAATTTTTTTTGTTACTGTTTTGAATTTTTGGAATTAGATGTAAGAGAAGTTATTAACGCATTAGAGTATGTCTATGACTGAAGTATTTTTTACTGTAAAATTTAAAATAGATAAATTTTAAATCATCTGTTTGTTTGAATCAAAATCCGTTACATTAGGCTGTAAGGATTTTGAAAGTTCAGTGATGGCAGTAAAAAATATAAAGGAATATACTCTGCGGTGGGTCTTTTTGGTTACTTTTTAGACTCGTGATAAAAAGTAACTTTCTAATGTCTTTAAGAAAGATATTAAAAAGGAGATTTGACATGCCTGACAGAGAAGTGCAGACAATTCAAGATTTAATCTATTACCAATATGCAAAAATTATTGTTAAAAGTGCGATGAAGACAGGAGACAATGAAACTGCCAAGAAAAATTGCTATGGAATGATAAAAACTACTTTCAGAAATTTGAGAGACGGTAAAATTTCATGGTCGGATATTTTAAGAGAAGATTTACAGTTTATTGAATCTGAAAAAATTTGTATATATTGCGGTTCAAAAGAAAATATTACAAAAGACCACATTATTCCTAAAAGTCTTTTGATTAATGACAGATGTCCTGAATGCGACAAAATACAGGGTATTCATAACATTATATGGGCGTGCAAGGAATGTAATTCGGAAAAGCATACAAAGGGACTTTATACATTTTTTTCAGAGAGAAATCCCGGTAAGAAAAAATCAGACCTGTTACCGTCATTACTTGAAAAAAAATATTTAAAATTAATGTATTGCTGCCACAAATGCGCAGGTACTTTAGATTCAAAAGATTTGAACAACGACGGTATAATTGATGTTCTGGATATAGATGCTATACTTACAATGTACTAAAAATACATTGACAAAATGTTGATTATAATATACACTATTTATGGGAGTAGAATCCTGAAATGGATATAAAACAGACTCAGTATTTTCAGAAATGGTTCGAAAATTTAAAAGATATTGTTGCTCAGACAAAAATTTGGATTTTTATTGAAAGAGTCGCTCATGGAAATTTATCAAACTCTAAATCTGTCGGTGACGGAGTGCATGAGATAAAAATAAATTATGCAAAAGGTTACAGAGTATATTTTACGAATATAAACGGGAAAATAATAATACTGTTATGTGGCGGAAATAAGAGTACACAACATGAAGATATTAAAAAGGCAAAGCAGATTAAGGAAACGATTTCGGAGGTAAAAATATGAAAAAAGAAAAAATAATATTAACTGATTTTAGAGAAAATTTTGCTAAAGAATTAAAGAATGATTCAAAAAAATTAAAATATTTTACAGATTCATTAATTAAACAATATGAACATGATAAAGATTTAGGAATATTTCTTGAAGGTTTAAAAATAATAGCAATAGCACAAGGCGGTATGACAAAACTTGAAAAAAAATCAAATATAAAAAGAAATACTATTTATAAAATGTTATCTAAAAACTCAAATCCTGAGTTAAAAACATTTACAAGCGTATTAGATAGTTTAAATATATCTATGCGTTTTGCCTATAAATAATTTTTTCAAACAAATTTATGTCGTTGCATTTTCCGGCTTTGAGATAAAGTATTTTGTAGTTGCTGTTAAAGGCTTTAATATTTCGTAATGAGATGAAGTATTTTCAAATTGTGGTGTACGAAAGTAAAAGCGGAGCGGTCGGTACATAAATTTTGAAAATATAAAATTAAATAGAAAAATCAAAGCCGCATAAATAAGGAAAAGATAATGCATTATGTTAAGGCAAGAGGAATTTTATCAGCTAAAAACGGGATGAATTTATACCGAGGTTGTTCTCACGGATGTATATACTGCGATTCCAGAAGCAAATGTTATCATATCGAACATGCTTTTGAAGATATTGAAGTCAAAGAGAATGCTGTTGAATTGTTGGAAAATGCGCTTAAAAACAAACGCAAAAAATGTATGATAGGCACAGGCTCTATGACAGACCCTTATATCCCTCTTGAAACAGAAATAGGGAGTGTAAGAAAATCTTTAAATCTGGCATATCAATACGGTTTTGGCTTCACGCTGATAACAAAATCAAACTTAGTTTTAAGAGACATAGATTTACTCGAGAAGATTAATGCAAAAACAAAGTGTGTGGTACAGATGACTCTGACGACATATGATGAAAATTTGTGTAAGAAATTAGAGCCGAATGTCAGTACTACTAAAGAACGTTTTGAAGCATTAAAGAAAATGCGAAACGCCGGAATACCTACAGTTGTTTGGCTTTGTCCTATACTGCCGTTTATAAATGATACTGTCGAAAATATTTCACAAATTTTGGATTACTGTATAGAAGCAAAAGTTCATGGTATTATTTGCTTTGGAATTGGACTTACTCTCAGAGAGGGGAACAGGGAATATTTTTATCATCAATTAGACAGACTGTTTCCGGGGATGAAAGAAAAGTATATTGAAGCATATGGCAATAACTATGTAATTAACAGTCCAAACAACAGAGAACTTATGATGTTATTTCATAAAAAATGCGAGATGAACGGTATTCTTCACGATAATACAAAAATATTTAACTATTTGAGTTCATTTGAAACAAAACAGTCTGACAATCAGATGAGCTTATTTTTATAAATAACCGCAATAAAGAAGAGACAGATAAAAAGGATCTGTCTCTTCTTTATTTGTAAGAAATTAATGATTACCGCATTCGTCTGCATGCTGGTGTTCGTGACATACAGAACCTGTTGATTTAAGATCTCCTGTAAGATAGCTTTTTACAGCTGCTTCACAATCGCCGCTTGCTCCAAGGATAACTTCAATACCTTTTTCATCGAAAATATTGATAGCTCCTCCGCCCATACCGCCTGAAATGATTACATTTGCGCCTTTTTCATGCAAAAAAACAGGTAAAAAGCCTGGTCTGTGTCCAGGGTTTTGAAAAAATTCTTTTCCTGTGATTTGATTGTTATCAATGTTGAAAAGAGTGAAACCTTCACAATGCCCGAAGTGTTGCGTTACCTGCGTTCCTTCACATGCTACTGCAATTTTCATAATAAGTCTCCTTTTTTGTTTTATTATTTTACAGGATTGGCATCCATAAAATTTGAATAAATAAAATCCCATATTCCTTTAACCGCTTTGCCTGCTTTGCTTTCAGGATATTTTGCAATGCTTCGGCATTTATTTACCGCATGTACTACTGTTTCGTCAAACGGTATTTTCCCGGGTATTATTATGCTTTTTTCTTTACAGTATTTTTCAATAGCTCTTGTGTTTTCTATGTTGATGTCAAATTTATTTATGCAAACCAAAGGCTTAATATTGAAATGCAGAGCAGTGTCAATAATTCTTTTCATATCGTGAATGCCTGATATAGTCGGTTCTGTAACTATTAGTACCAAATCTGCGCCGCTTATTGAAGCTATTACAGGACAGCCTATCCCCGGAGAACCGTCGATAATGACTGTTTCAGTGTGATCAGGTATATTATTTAAAAGTTGTTTTTTTACGGCAGAGACAAGTTTTCCGGAAGCGCCGTTTCCCATTTTTAACTGAGCTGTTGAAAAAATATTCAAATTGTCTTTGTAAAGCATCGTATTGCCTGAACAGTAATCTTTTATATTGACTGCTTTGACAGGACACATCTCAACGCAAAGTCCGCATCCTTCGCATTCATAAATATTTACAAAAGTATTTTTTATTGCGTCAAAATGACAGTTTTTTTCGCATATTCCGCATTTTATGCATTTATCAATATCTATTGAGGCTTTGCCTAAACCGTAATAATCTTTTGTATCAGAATTTTTCATTTCCGGCAAAACAATATGGAGATTTGGGGCGTCAACGTCGCAATCTGCAAATGCCCGGCTTTTTGCCATTTCTATAAATGCGGCAGATATTGTCGTTTTTCCTGTACCGCCTTTTCCGCTGAGAATAAGAATTTGCTTCATTGAGTAATCTCCTTTAGAAGATTATCAAAAAATGATTTAAATTTGTCATTTTCTCTTACAGCAATTAAACCGCATGATGTTAAATTGCCGAGTTCCTCATCAAAAGGTATTTTCCCTATTACTGTTATATTATTATCTGTACAAAATTTCTCTGAAGGATTTTCTTGTCCGTTCAAACATTTATTCAGTATTACTCCTGAAGGTTTATTGAAAATTTTAACCAAATCATAAACCATTGCAAGATTGTGAGATCCAAAAATTGTCGGTTCAGCTACGAGAACACAGTAATCAGAAGAGCGGATGCTTTCCATTACAGTGCAAGCGCTTCCGGGCGGACAGTCGATGATAACAGTTTTATTATCGGGTATTTTTGTCATTATCTTTTTGATTATAGATATTCCGGAAACCTCACCTGTATTAAGACAGCCTGAAATAACTGTTACGTTTTCTGATATTCCTATTTCCACAGTTCCGATATCTCTTTTATTTTTTGAAAGAGCTTGTTGAGGACATAAAACTATACATCCTCCGCAGGAATGACAAACTTCTTTAAAAATCATTAACTTGCCGTTTATTAATGCCAAGGCATTAAATTTACAAAAATCTATACACTTTCTGCAGAGTACGCATTTATTAATATCAGCTTCCGGAACAATTACAGAAACAGTATTATTTTCTGTAATAATTGGTTTAAAAAATAAATGGCCGTTAGGTTCTTCAACATCGCAGTCGGCATATACTGCTTTTTCTGCACTGCAGGCAAGATTTGCCGATATAAATGTTTTCCCTGTGCCGCCTTTTCCGCTGAGTACTGCAATTTTCATCAGTTCCTGCCTCCTCCGTGATTATGAAAACCGGGATGAATATCTGTTAAAACAAAAAGTTTATTTTCTGTGTATTTAGCAATATTGTCTTTGGCAAGCCCCATCTCTGCTTTGTATATTTTAATGCCGCCTGCTTTTAAAACATCGGCGGCATTTTGTCCGCATTGATATGCTATTACGGCTTCTGCTTTATTGTCAACTATCGTCTGAGCGGCTTTTATTCCTGCCCCGCCCTGGCTGTTTGCCGCAGGATTATCTATAAACTGAGAATCGTTTGTTTCTGTATCAAAAATCATAAAAAACGGAGCTCTCCCAAAAGACGGGCATACTAAAGTTTCATCATTTGTATTTTCAACAGGTATAATTATTTTCATTTATCATTTTCCTTTGTTATATTTAATTTTTTTTCTATTTTTTCTGCTGCCTGTGCAAGAACTTCATTTTTGATGTCTTCAAAAGTTCCTGTATCGGCTGCTTTTGCCAATTCGCTGTCAATAGGTATTCTTCCGAGAATATCAATGTCCATTCCTTTTGCAATTTCTTCAAGATGACTGTCTCCGAATAATTTTATTTCTTTCCCGCAGTCAGGGCATTTTAAATAACTCATATTTTCTACAAGACCTAAAATAGGAATATTCATCATTTTCGCCATATTAACGGCTTTTTCAACTATCATTGAGACAAGTTCCTGTGGGGAAGTTACTATAATAATACCGTCTACCGGAATTGACTGGAATACAGTTAAAGGTGCATCTCCTGTTCCGGGACACATATCAACAAACATATAATCAGTCTCATCCCATATGACATCTGTCCAAAACTGCTTAATGACTCCCGCAATGATTGGTCCTCTCCATATTACAGGATCCGTTTCCTTTTCAAGTAAAAGGTTTATGGACATAATACTTATTCCTGTTTTTGTTTTAACAGGAAAAAAACCGCCTTCACCGTTAAAAGGTTTTTCTTTAATTCCGAATATCTTAGGTATGGAAGGACCTGTAATATCTGCATCCATAACGGCTGTTTTGTATCCTTTTCTTGACATTAACACAGCCATAAGAGATGTCACAAGAGATTTCCCGACACCTCCTTTACCGCTGACAACCGCTATAACTTTCTTGATGTTAGAAAGTTCGTTCGGCTTCTCCAAAAAGGATTTCTTTTGTTTTTCTTCATCACATGAAGTACAGCAGTTACCGTCTGAACAATTTTTGTCTCCGCAATCATGGCTCATTTTTCTACTCTCCGTTTTTTTATTTTTTATGACAAAATTTTCTTTTACAGCATTTTTTATTGCAAAACTCTCCTGCGTTTTCACATATTTTATAATCTCCGCCGTGGATTTTAAGCAGATTATTATTGATTAAACATTTTGCAAGTTTTTGTCTTGCGCAGGCATATATGGCTTGCGCAGTAGTTCTTGAAACATCCATTCTTACTGAACATTCTTCTTGGGTAAGTCCTTCCAAATCTATAAGGCGTATTGTTTCATATTCGTCAACAGTCATTTCTATAGCTTCTTTTGCCGATTCCGAACCGAAAACAGTATTTTGGGGGATACTGCAGACTCTTCTGCACTTTGTAGGTCTTACCATATAATATCTCCTGTTATTGGCATATGTCAATAATGAATATATCATTATTTCCGGCATATGTCAATAATGAAAAATCAGACCGTCTTTATAAAAACGGTCTGATAGAACAGTTAAATGGTATTAAACGATTATTTTTTTTCTTTTTTAAAGCACATAAACCAATCTAAACAATATTTATCGTCATCTTTTGTTTCCATTCTTTCTTTTGCCGAACCGCATGAGCCTGGAGTAGGGATAATAACGTCATCACCGGGTCTCCAGTCTGCAGGCGTTGCGACTTTATCTTTATCGGCTTTTTGAAGAGCTAGAATAATTCTTTTAATTTCATCAAAATTTCTTCCGGTTGAAAGAGGATAATAAAGAATTGTCCTTATTTTTGCCGTAGGATCAATAATAAAAACGGCTCTTACTGCCTGTGTGTTTGATTGCCCGGGCTGGATCATTCCGAATTTATTTGCAATTTCCATTTTGATATCTTCAATGAGAGGAAATTTGACTTCAACTTTTTTCATTCCTTTCCATTCTAACTCTTGAATTTTTCTCAGCCAGGCTATGTGAGCATATATGGAATCTACGGATAATCCTATTAGTTCCGTGTTTAGAGACTTAAATTCATCAGCCATAGAGGCAAAAGTCATAAACTCTGTTGTACATACGGGAGTAAAGTCTGCCGGATGTGAGAAAAGAATTACCCATTTTCCTTTAAAATCTTCCGGAAAATTAATTTCTCCCTGCGTGGTAACTGCTTTAAAGCTCGGAGCAGTATCTCCGATTAACGGCATTTTGTTTGTTTTTATGTCGTCCATAAAGACCTCCTTTTTACATTTTTGCATATTAGTGTATTACAGAGAAAGAAAAATATATTTTAATCTGTTCTTATATTTTGATAAAAGCATTAATATAATTATATCTGAAATGAGTTATAAAAACAACTGTTTCTTTTTATTGACTTTTACGTCTTACTTTGTTTTACTAATGCTAAAGGAAGACAATGGATACTGCAAAATATACTTTACAGCTTTCAGATGCTGCAATAGACGTTCTGATTAAGCGGAAAAAAATTAAAAACTTCTATTTAAAAATATATCCTGACTGCAGAGTAGCCGTCAGCATTCCTTTATTTATGAATGTAAACAGCATACATTCTTTTATAGAAAGCAAAAAAGCGTGGATAGAAAGAAGTATTCATAAATTTCAAAATGTAAAAAAAACTCATATCCCTGAAAATATTTCAAACGGCGGCACGGTAAAAATATTAGACAGCCGCTATGTTGTCTTTTTATATTATGGGAATGAAAATAAGATAATAAAAGACGGATATAACCTTTATATTTATTCAAAAAAATACCAAAATATAAAATATGTTAAAAAACAATATGAAGCTTATCTGAAAGAATCGGCAAAAGAATATTTTGAAAATGTAATAGATAAATACTATCCGATATTTGCTTTGTATAATATTCCAAGACCTTCTTTGGAAGTGAAAAAGATGAGAAGTAAATGGGGGAGTTGCATACCGGCAAAAAAACGAATAACTCTGAATGTATGTTTGTTTAAATCGTCAGTTGACTGTATAGAATATGTCGTTCTGCATGAACTGGCTCATTTGCTTTATAACGGACATAAGAAAAATTTTTACAGTTTTTTATTAAAGCATATGCCTGATTACCGCAGTATTGAAAAGAAACTTGATTCTGAAGCTGTAAAATTGCTTTTCGTATAGTTAAGGCTTGAGAATTTATATATAAAAGATATATAATAATGAAACGCTAAACTTTTAGCGGTGAAAATCGTAATTAAAATCAAAAAATTATGAGGCAGAATAAAAATGTTAAGAAAGTTATGCAACTTTATTAAAGAGAAAAACAGACAGTCAATTGAAAGAAAACAGGATTATGACGCTCTTCAGAAAATTTTTGGAAAAATGGAATTCGGAGAAAGGGAAGAGCTAAAACAATTTTGTCAGGTTATAGAAAACAAACATTTGATAAGGCTTAAATCTTCCGAAAAAAATATTTTTATCAAACTTCAAAAAAACATACCTCTTTTCGCTAAATATTCTTATGTGGCAAGCACGTTTGAAGGAGGGTTTATGGTCGGCATTAAAAATCCTCTGTACCAGGTGTTAAAAGAGATTAAAGAGGATAACGGCTGGTATTAGTTTTTTTATATAAATATAAATTGAAATACCGTTTGGATATTTTTCAAACGGTATTTTTTATTATCGGTTATTTTATGCTGTATAAAGAGATTTCAAAAGAGCAATCTCTTTGGCATAACCTTCAATTTCATTAGGAGTTTCCAGATAAAAAGGGAGATTTTTTAATTTAGGATGGTTTATAACATTTTTTATCGTTTTTATGCCAAGAGACCCTTCTCCTATTTTCTGATGTCTGTCTTTATGATTGTTAAATGGGTTCATGCTGTCGTTTAAATGTATTGCTTTAAGATTTTTGATGCCTATGACAGAATCAAATTCTTTTATTACTCCTTCCAAATCATTTATTATATCGTAGCCTCCGTCATAAATATGGCATGTGTCAAGACAGACTCCGATTTTCTCTTTTAACTCTATCTTGTCCATTATCTGCTTTATTTCTTCAAATTTTGAACCTATTTCGCTGCCTTTTCCTGACATGGTTTCCAATAATAGCAGCGTAGTTTGATTTTTATTTAAATTTTCGTTTAAAGCTTCGGCGATATATTTTATTCCTTCTGAAACTCCTTGTCCGACATGGCTTCCCGGATGCAGGTTGTACATATTGTTAGGAGTTAATTCCAGTCTTTTAATGTCGTCTTTAAGTATTTCTTTTGCAAGAGCTCTTATTGATTTATCGGCAGAACACGGATTTAAGGTATAGGGAGCATGGGCTAAAATTTTAGCAAAATTATTGTTTTCGGCTGTTTGAATAAAAGCTTTTATATCTTCATAGTCAATGTCTTTTGCTTTAAAACCCCTTGGATTTCTTGTAAAAAATTGAAAAGTGTTTGCGCCTATTTCTATGGCTTGTTTAGCCATATTTTCATAACCGCCGGAACTGGAAAGATGACATCCGATGTTTAGCATATATTACCTCTTAATTAATAATATTTTAGAGATATCTTAGATATAAGTCAATTAGAATTAAGTAATTTAAAATTTAGATTATTATTATTACAATTTTGATTTTAAATAATATCTATTCTTTCTTCACTTGTATCGTCTTCTTTAATGTTTTTGTCTAGAAGACCGTTGTCTTGTAATTTAGCAATGATATCCACAGTAAGATTATATAAATCATCAGCATTATCTTGATCAATAGGGGGGGTGATATTTTCACTACCATCTTCATGAAAAACTTTATTTCTATATTTATTAAATTTATAAATCTTATGAAGGAAAATATCATCTTCATTGTTTTTTTTATTTTTTATTTCTTTTATTAAAAGATTGTAGAAAAATCTATTTTTATAATCTTTAGGATATTTTTCTTTCCAACCAAAATATAAGCATGAACAAATATGCCCAAAAAAACCTGTATCATTTATTAGCTTGTCTTTGTATTTAGAGATAAGAATATTATATTTTTTTTCCGTATCTTTTTGATTTATGCAGCTAAAGTCAGAGTTCTTAAATGCATATAATATATTCTTTTCTTCCAGTTTAAATTTAAATTCATTAAAAGTTGATACAAAATTTTCAAAATCTTTAATTTTAATTTTATTGTTTTTATTTTTAATAGTTTGCCTTGTAATAGAAATAATACATGAAAAAAACATATTTGTAATTAAATTAGTTTTTTTTGTTTCTTTTATTTCCTTAGCAAAATTTTTAACATTTTCATATACTTCATTATCTCTTGTATTCAATGATTAGCTCCAATCAATTTTATACCCAAATAATATCAATTTGCTTAAATCAGAATTTGCTTCATTCAATTTTTTTAATATTTTATATGCACGATATCTGTTTAAAAGTGAGTTTTGATCTTCAGAATTTAAATTTAGTGCTTCTGTATAATTAGAAATAGCAGCATTATAATTTGATAATGTATAATAAATATTCCCTCTATTAAAATATAGATTATTTAATCGTGCTTTGATTTTTTTAATTTGATAATAAACTTCATTATTGTTTTTAGATTGTGAATATTTTTGAATCATGTTTTTATAATTTTTTTCACATTCATTGTAATCACTAATAGCTTTATAATATTGTTTAAGTTTAGTTTTTATAATAGCACGATTGTAATAAGCATCTTGTAATTTATAATTTGTATTTATTGCCTTTGTATAGTATTTATCCGCTTTTTTATTGTCATTTGAATATTTTTCACAATTACCAATTTTAAGATAGGCTATAGATTTATAAATTTTTTGTTGTTCTTTTTCTGTTTTTTCTATATTATTAATAGGGTTAAATATTTCAGGAAGTTTTAAAATATATTTCTTACAAGTTTTTATTGCATTTTTATAATCTTGAATATTTATTTGTGCATCAATTAATAAATGAAAAAGCTTATTTTTATCAAATGATATAACAATATCAAAATTTAAATCTTGGATGATATTAATACATTTATGATATTGCCCAAGTTTATAATATGTTTCTGCTATAAAAGGTTCTTTAAAATCGATAGGTATAGTATTATCCAAATCAATTTGTTTGTTTTTATATAATTTTAATATGCTTTCATATCTTTCTATAATTTGTTCATCATCTTTTTCTAAATATTTTTCTTCACAAGTGATAATACCATAATGAGCTGTATAAGCTTCTTTTGTATTAGGTGCAATTTTTATAATTTGCTTGTATATTTCAATTTTTTTATCGTCATCATCATAACAATCAGACATAAGAAGATAATATTTATGTGCATTTTGTGAGTCTAATAAAATACATTTTTTAAAATCATTAATAGCGCTTTTACAATCAATAGCATTTCCTTCTTCATATTTCTTGCTATTGATGTTAGCTCTGTAAAAATATGCTTCTGTGAGAGCCGTATTTAATGATAAAGCTTTATCAAAATATTTATAAACATCTTTTAGTTCTTTAATTTCAATAATATTGATTATATTTTTTGAATTTTTAATTTTTTCTTCAATAACGGAATTTTGTAATAAATATTTTGTCCATCCTATAAAAGAATATCCTTGTGCAAAATCAGCTTTTATTTCCACAGTTTGTTCAAAATTTTTTAACGCTTTTTTATAGCAGTTGTTTCCTAATAAAGCAATGCCACAGTAAAAATAATATTTATAATCATTAATATTTGTTTTTATTAATTCATTAAAATATTCTATTGCATATCTCCTAATAGAATATTTTAGTGCTTCTAAATGATTAATCGATTGATTGTCAGCTAATTCATAATTTTTAGTTGCAAGTTTTATATTTCCTAATCTTAAGTAGCATAAATGCTTAATTAAATAAATTAATTTATTTGAATAATCTATTTTTAATGCTTTATTACAATCAAGTAGAGAATCTCTATATTGTTTTAAAAAATATTTTGAATATGCTCTATATATATATGATTCTAGATGTTTTTTATTTGTTTTTATCATAGCAGAATAATCGGCAACTGCTGCTTTGTAGTCATCTAAACAAAGTTTTGCACAAGCACATTTAAATAATATATAAGAGTTTTTTTGATTTACTGAGTTTGTTTTATTAAGATTAATTTTTATTTTTTTGAGAGGAAATAAATTTTCTGAGAACATCATATTTTAATACCTCAATTAATCTAATAATGAAAAAACAAGTATTAACAGAATTATAACTAATCAAAGAAATATTAAAACTTAATAAATTCTAATGTTTATTGAAGAATTAATTTGATAATTTCAAAAATTCTTTGTTTGTCTTTAGTAGAAAGTTTTATTAAAATAGAATAAATATCCTTATCTAATAAATCTTCTTTTTTTAGGTCATCTTTATTACTGAATAATTGATTCATACTTATATTTAATGATACAGATATTTTGTATAAAGTTGCTAATGAAGGAACAGCTTTTCCTGTTTCTATCCTTGCTAAAAAAGACCAATCAATATTTGTTTCGAATGACAAATCCTCAAGTGTCATTTCTTTCATTTTGCGGATTTTCCTGATTTTTTGGCCTATTGATTTATATAAATTATTCATATTGATACCTCAATATTATGATACTAACTTTTTCAAAATTCTTATATTGCTAATAAAACCAAAAATAATATTGACTATAGAAACAAATATATGTATAATCATAATATATGTGGAATAGTAAGCAAAATTGGAAATCTATAAATAAAATATGAGGATATTAAAATGATTAAAATTTTAAAATTATTACTTATTATTATTTCTTTCAGTTTTACATTAACTGTTTTTTTATTTGCAGATTCTTATAGGGATTATAGAGGGCAAATTGATGCAAGAAAAAATTATATTGAACAATGGAAAGAAACGGCAGATTTTGTCAAAAAAGGATATACTATATGCCCTAATTGTCGTCGCACAACTGCATGGTTTTGTGTATTACAACAACCTTATAACAAAAAACAAGCTATTATTATGATTGACTGTCCATGGTGTAAATATCATGATGAACAATTAAGTGGTTTTTAAAGGTATATAATTATTGAAAATAAATATAAAAATACTTTATAAAAGGAGATTTAAATGTTTTATAAAGTCAGAATAGCAAACTTTTTAAAGATGTGTTTTATGTTTAATTTTTTGTTTATTAATACAAGTTGTGCATCTATATTGTATTCTGTTAATAAAGAAAAAATAGATGTACCATATGCAGAAAAAAATATTACGTCCAAAGAGTTCATTAAGAAAAAAATAATTGACATAGATGGATATAAAATTATTCAAAATCAATATACAATTTTCCCTAAAATTTTTTTGCTTCCTTTTTTCTTGGAATTAACTCCTTTGGGAATATTTGGTCCACTGGTTGGATATCCTAGATATGATTATCAATATGATGTATTAATAAAAATTTTACCTCGAAATTCTTATGGCTTAAAAGTTGTATATATTTATGATGAAAAAAAGACTAAGTATAAAAACTCTAAATTTATTTATTATAATTATTACATCATAAATAGAAAAAATGTAAGTAAAATGTGGACAAAAGTAACTAGAGATAATGATACTATTATTTTAAGATTACAATATAATGGGAAATATGACAAGAATAAAATTATAGAAGAATTGGATAATTATCATATTAAAATCTTTAATCCTTTAAAAAGTAAAGATTATTTATCTTTAGGTAAATATACTGATATTATTCAGAGCACTAATAATATAGTTTCAGAAATTTATATAGAATCAAGAGAAGTTATTGATGAAGAAAAAATAAAGGAATTAGAAGATGAAGAAATAGAAAGAAAAGAAAAAATTAAGAAAGAAGAAGAAGATAAAAAAATTATTGCAGAACAAAAAAAACAAGAAAGAAAGGAAAATATAAAGCAATTTTTACAAAATGCAAATTGTGTACAGCGTGAGACAACGAGATGTCCTTACTGTTTTATGGATGGACTAATTATATCATTATATATGCAACCAGGTAATACTAGACAGAATGTTGTTATTATGTTATGTGCTAAATGTGGTTATTGTAAAGAAGAAGGACATGGCTTTTAAACTATTGATTTATAAAACTAAATTTGATATCAATAAATTAAGAATTAATAAAGGAGGTAATTTAATGACAGACCTAGTTAAAGTATTTGTAAACGGCGTGGAACAGGGTGAGTATTTACAGGATTTACATAGACTAAACGAATTAACACAAGGTGAGTTGGTAACAGATATTTCATTAATTACAGTAGGGGATTTCCCACCCGAAAGAATAGAATATTTCTTTGATAGATTTATAGAAGAGACAAAAGAATTATATTTAACTACAAGATAGAATCTTGAAACAGTCTATCTTTTCATACTTCTAATAATCTCTTTAGTCTTTTTATCAACTCTGAAAGATTCAAGAATTTTTTGAAGCGCTTTGTTGTATGTCCAATCGTCAAGAGAATTATTCTTTAAATATTGCATGGTTTCTTTAGGGTATTTGACGAATGCGTTTGACAGTGTCCATGCAACCGCCATTTTTACATAATAACCATCATGTTTTATATTATCAAGAGTTTGAAATACTTTTAATATATAGTCGTCAGTCAGATAATATCCCAGCATCATTACTATTGCGAATCTGAGTTCAAATTCCTTTTTTGATTTTAAATATTTTTGTATGAATTGCCATATAATGTCTTTGTTTTTCACCGTAATTTTAAGTTCTCCGCAAAAAACATCGCATACTGCCCAATTTTTAATTTTCGGCACAAAACTTTCTATTAACAGCAAGGCTTCTTTTATATCAAGTTGTTTTGCCAAACCTATAAGCATTCCCTGAAGCATAACTTCTTCGTTATATTTTATTTTAGATGTTAAGGCATATTCTTTCCAGAACGTTTCTTTTGAGATTTTTTTTGCATAATTTCTGAGAAGAGGTATTCTTATTCCTATTATGTTTTCTGTTCCGGGACATAACTTATTATGAAAATCTTTATATTTTTTATCCTGCATGCTTAATAATTCTTTTCTTATTATTGCTTCATGCATTTGTTTCTTTCTCCATATTTAATAAATACTGTTTTATTTTAATGCCTGCCGAAAAACCGCCTAAACCGCCGTTTGAACAGATTACTCTGTGACACGGTATGAATAAAGGTATTGGATTTTTACCGCATATCATACCGACTGCTCTTGAATATGTAGGTTTGTTTATAGCATTTGCTATATCCGAATAACTATTTGTTTTTCCGTAAGGTATTTTTTGTAATTGCTTTAAAACTGTTTTTGATATTTGGCTTACTTGTGGATTTAACGGCAGATTGAAAATTTTTAAGTTACCGCTGAGATATTTAATAAGCTGGATTTTTGCTTGTTTTAACACAGGAGTTTCTTCGATTGTAAAATCATTTATATTTTCCGGTTTATAAAAATATAAATTAGTTATATAATTGTCTGCTTCCGCAATGAATATTTCGCCGATTTGCGTTTTATAATTATAAATTTTTTTCATATTTTTTTAATGAATATATCTTACCAATTTTATAACAGCGTAAGCAATAAAATATTGCTTTTAATACATTTGTATAGTATAATAAAGAAATGATAAATTATCAAGAAATAACTTGCAAAACAGCATGTAATAAGATTACGGGTTTTTTGCCGTATTGCTGGGATTTAAACGTTTACAGAGGCTGCGGGCACGGCTGTACATATTGTTTTGCGTTATATTCTCATAAATATATAAATTCCGGTAATTTTTTTGATGAAATATTTGTCAAAACAAATATTGCCGAAAGACTGGAAAAACAATTAAGCGGCAAAAACTGGAAAAGAGAGGTTGTTAATCTGGGGGGAGTTACAGACAGTTACCAGCCTGCCGAAGAAAAATATAAATTGATGCCTGAAATATTAAAAATGCTGATAAAATATAAAACTCCCGCCGTTATTTCCACAAAATCAAAACTGATACTCAGAGATTATAATTTGATAGATGAGTTATCAAGAACAGCTTCTGTAAACGTTGCCTGCACAATTACGACAGTTAACGAAAAAGTCCGGGAACTGATTGAACCGAATGCCGCTTCTTCGTCGGAAAGATTTGAAGTTTTAAAAGCATTCAGCAAAACAAACGCTTCAGTCGGTTTGCACAGTATGCCTGTAATTCCTTATTTAACGGATAATTATGAAAATATCAGGGAGTTGTTTGCCAAAGCGCAGGAATGCGGCGTTAATTATATCATTACGGATCTTCTTAATTTGAGGGGACAAACAAGAGTTGTCTTTTTTGAATTTATAAAAAATAAGCTGCCTCATTTATATAATAAATTATATCCTCTTTACAAAACTGCTTATGTAAACAAAGAGTATAAAGAACATTTTAAACAAATGGCAAGCAAGTTAAGAATTCAATATCCTTTAAAAAATAAAAAAAAGGTTTTCCATAAACAAGCAGATGATGAACAGCCAAAGCAACTTTCTCTTTTCTGATTAAAATTATAAAAATATTATATGAATTAGAAATTTTTATTTATATATATATATTGTTCGTAAAAATCAATAAAAATTTTGTATTTGGATAAGAATCCGTATCCAAGAAATCCGTCTACTGCAGGCTGTGTAAAATCAAGTAAATAAAAATCCATATTGCCTATATTTATGCCGTTTATTATTAATCCGTCTGAATATGTTTTTGCTTTATCGGCATTATTTTGTGTGGGTAAATAATCTGCTTTTAGCAAATTAAAACTCTTGCCTTCTTCGTTTACTGCAACAGCTCCGCTGTCGAGGCATAAACGCATCATCTTATTTTGTTTTTCAGACATTGCTTCAATGATAATGCCGATATCTTCATGTTTAAATGGTATTTTTAACCATTTATTCAAATCTACGAATGAGGGCAAAGATATATTACTGTATAATATTATTCTGGATTCTTTATAGTCAATAAGGATGTTAAATTTATCAAAAAGTTTATTACCGATAATCCCTTCAGAACTGTCGTCTGTTTTTCTCAATTCTTCAAAAACGGTAATATTATTAAACGATAAGTTTCCTATTTTTATTTCTGATACTTGCGCCGAATGCGATTTATATAATTTTCCGTTAACGTCAAGATTTTTTTTAATTTCTTTTGAAGTTTTAATTTCTGTTTTTGCCAAAGCTTCAGGAGTTAGTGCAATAAAAACGTTATCGGCTCCCGTATCAAGAGCCAAATGCATGACTTGACCGTTAACAGTAACATTAACGATAGGCATGCCTTTCATTTTACCGTTCAATTCAATAGGAATAATAACAGACTGACTTTCGATTTCAGAATTTTTTATATCAGCAAAAGAAGAACAGGTTAGGAAAATACATACTATAAGCAAATAAAAGCTTTTTACATAAATTTTTGATTTCATAAGATGAGATGATTATACAGTAAAAAAAAGAGATATGCAATGACAAAAGAATATAAAAAATGCTATACTGCAAAGGGTTTAAAATAATCCTAAATTTTTTTAAGAGGATTTTTATGAAACAAAAACGCAAATTTATTTTTACATGTTTGTTTATGTTTTTATTTTGTCCGTTTATTTTTGCTCAGGAAAATTTAGCTTCAGAGACAAAAACTACAGATGTTGAAATGTTTAATTTAGAAATGCCGTCAGTTGTTACTTCTTCCTATTCTGAGACAGCAGAGAAATCAAAGATTAAAAATACTGATGTAAGAATCAATTTCGGCGGTCAGGTAAGCTATAATGAGATTACAGGGCCTGGAAAAGCAAGTTCTTCATTATCGGAAGGCGTAAGACATTTTGAAAATCTCGGCATTAACGTAACAGGCACTAAAAGTGATTTAAAATACCAGTTCAATGTTTCAGGAAGAGCAACAAATGACGAAAGAGTTGATCCTATATTTGTATCGCTTACGTCTCTGCAGACAAGACTTGAATATAAAAATAATTTTTTAAATATGGGCGATATATATGAAGCATTTTCACAGTATTCTTTAAATACTGCTTTGAAAGGAGTTTCATACAAATACAAAAATAGTTCAACAAGAACTCCCGAGATATCAGCTGTTTTCGGAAGTGCATATCCAAGATGGGAAAGCTGGTTTAAAGACAGTAAAGCTCAATCAATCAACCGTACGGCTTATGGAGCAAACATAAAAAAGGAATTAACGGATAATCTTAAATTCGGGGTAACTGCTTTAAAATCCGATGACAGTCAAAGAATTACAGATACGGATCCTTTGTATAACAATACTTTATATAGTATTGATGGAGAATACAGCCCTATAGCCGGATTATCAATTTCCGGAGAGGCGGCAATGTCTCAAACTGAACTTGAAGCAAATTCAACAGCAACAAAAACATCTTATAACGGCAATGCTTTTAAGCTTGAAATAATCGGAGACGAAGATCCAAGCAGAGTTGTTTTAGGCTATGAAAGAGTAAATCCTGAATTTGAAAGTTTGCTGGGTTCAGCCATAAAAGACAGAGAAAGATCATCTGCAAGATGGAGATATAAATATACTTCTAACACAACTTTTGATTCAAGATTTACATGGTACAGAAACAGTTTGAACGATACTTCAAAGAGTACAAATAATTATAAGCCTGAAATCGGAGTAAATATAAAAAGGATTTTTGACAGAAAATATTCAAATTTGAATTTTAATATTAAGTTAGACCAGAAGAATTCGGCTGTAAATAACAGTTCCGATTATTTTACCGATTTGGGATACAGAGACAGATTTATAGGCCTTGATATTGATGCCGGAGCAGGTTTTACTTCTTATAATGTTGATAAAAATACAAGAGAAACTTTAGATTATTCCGGCAGACTTTCGGTAAGCACAAGAAAAAGTTTTGAGAAAGTAATTTTGAAACCTTCTATTAACGCTTCAAGCAACTATATTGACGACAACATAAATAATACCACTGATAAAATTTTTGAATATTCAATCGGACTCGGAGTTGATCTGCCGGATTCAAAACTATCTTCAAATTTTAAATTCGGACAGAATATACTTAAAGCTGCTGCCGGAGATGATGCCGACAGCCTTTTTTTAAACGCCGGAATTTATTACAGACCGGACGTATTTTTCGGAATTAAAGACTGTACGCTTTTTGCAAGAGCGATGATGAACGATTTTGCTTTTCAGACAGATACGAGAAACTTTAAAGAAAAAAGTTTCTCAATGGGTGTAAGTTTTCCGTTGGATTTTAAAATATAAGGAAATACAGGGGATAAAATATGAAAAAATTTACGATTTTAATTTTGTTTATCACATTGGCGCTTTTTGCTTCTGTCGGGAAGGTTCAGGCAAAATGGTGGATATTCGGAAAATCTTCGGATGAAGTTTCTTTAAACTATATACATATCAATAAAATTTCCTATGAAGATATGAACGGAAAAGCCGTATTTTTTAAAGATTCGCTTCCGAAAAACAATGAGATTGCGATAAATGGAAAAGCATCCGTTAAAAAATCAAAAATCGGTGCCGTTATGGTTTCTCTTGACAACAAGGAAACATGGGATAAGGCAAAACTTAATGATAACGGAACATTCGAATATAAATTTTATGCCGATACTTCAAAAGCATACGATTTTTATCTAAAAGCGATAGATACTACCGGTAAAACAAATAATATTGAAAAGACTTATGTACAGATAACTTTTTCAAGCCAGGATGTATCGGCTCTCGTAAGGGAAACTCTTGATAAACTGTTCAGGGCTTATCAAACAGAAAATCTTGCGGCATTTATGACTCTTGTAAGCGATAAATTTATTCCGGGTTCAGACATTCTTGATTCTGCGGTAAGAAGAGATTTTATTTTGTTTGATTATATTAAAATAGATCACTTTATAAATAATATTTCGCAGGTTTCAGACGGTAAAATTTTTGTTTCTTTTCAGTATAACCGTTCTGTAATTTCTACAAAAACAGGACAGACTTTTACCGACAAAGGTATGACTGAACTTGTTTTAAAAAATGAAGACGGACAGTTGAAACTTTTCAGCATGAAACATCCTTTGATGTTCGGTTTGTCGGACGCTTCAGAAATTGCAACGGGTTCTGTTAACCAGAATTCCGATGAAGATACTCTTGTGATAGATTCTAACGGAATTATTAAGATAGTTCCTTATAACGATTCTTTAAACGGTGACGGAGGCAGTTCCGGAGAAGTAAAAACCGTTACTTTAAATCCGGGTCATATAACACCTACGAACAGCACCTATGATTTTGAAGCTGAAGAATACGATAATGCAACATGGATGGTTATGTATATGGGAACATCTTTTCATTTGCCGTCAGGTTTGCCGGTACAACAACTACCTACCGGTACTGATTTAAATTCAACATCTGTTCCTACAAGCGGGTATACTTCAACAGAAGGTGAAGTGAGAGGAACAATTGGCGAATGTTGGGCTGTTGATTACGGTTCAAGAGGACGAGTTATTATTAAATTCAGAAATGACGGTTTTAATACATCACCAAATCCGACAGCTGTATTATTTGATTATAAGTATCAAAACTAAAAACTAGAGGATTATGTTTAAAAAAACTCTTTGTTTGATTGTGTGTTTGTCATTTACGGCATCAAATATTAATGCCGGCTCAATACTTACAAAATCTTCGGATTTCAGTAAAGTTGCAACTTACGGAATGGGCTTTGCCACCTATTCTTTAGAGAAAAAAAGCGCCGTTGAAGGTGTTAAAAAATTAGAAACATACGAT